>JAUCCN010000001.1:0-146266 GCA_034676185.1 Patescibacteria group bacterium
AGAAACTTGAAAATATGGTTCTTTTTGAGTTTGTCAGTTTGATATTTTCAAAATAATTCCGTTTCTTTGCGTAACAAGTGCTGTATTTTTATCTAAAAATGTAAGCCCCCAAGGCGTATCAAGTCAGTCAATCCAAGTTTGGGTTTGGAGATTTTGGATATTGAGTTCTGGTGTTTGTGGTATTGGAGATTCTGTTTCTGGTTGAATTTCAGGTATTTCAATAGAAGTTGGTTCTTTGGTAGGAATTTCTTGAGTAGTATTTGGTTCAATCTGTGCTGATTGGCACGAGGTAAGAAAGAAAAGAAGTATCAGGATATTTTTCATAATATTTTTGGTTATATATTAGAAAGTTTATTATATCATTTTTTGAGGGGATGTGAAGTGATTTTTAAAAATTAACTTTTCTTTTTATATATATGTGCTATATTATGGGGGTTTAATTTTTAATGTAGGATTTTATGCTTAAATATAAAATAAATAAAACCATTAACTTATGAATTGTAGAGGATTATAATAATATAAATAACAAATATTGAGAATACACTATTTTTTGATTAAAAATATCTCTTGAAAATATAGAAAATAAAAATATTTCTAAAGAAAAAATATCTGAAATAATTGAAATATTTAATAAAATTGATTCTAATTTTTGAAATATTTTAAAATATGAAAAATTTTTTAAACCAAAGTTTGAGTCGTCTTTTTATTATTCTGAAAGAAAAAAATTAGCTCAAGTAAGAGTTTCAGAAGAAGTTGTGAATGATAAAATTTATCAAAAGTATGAAGAAATATATAAAAATTTCCAAAAAAATATTTATTTTCTAAAAAAACACTCTGAAAGAGCTTTGGAAGATTTAGAAAAATTAAGCAATATTTTAAAAACTATTAGATATTTAAAGTATGATTTAGAAAAACTTTTAATTTTTTTCAATAATTTTATATATCAATGAAAAAATAGTAAAAAAATTGAAATTTTGAAAAATATAAAATGAGAAATAAAAAATATTGAAAATTTTTCACATAACTTTTTATCTTACTACTCAAAGAAATCATGAAAATGAGAAGAAATTTTTAAAATTGCTTTAAATCCAGCAATTTTAAATACTAATACAGAAATAAATAAAGATTTTATTTCTCCAGATATTGAAACACTAGAAAAAGAAGTGAAGGAGCTAGAAGAAAAAAATAATAAAAATAGGAAAACAAAGGAAGAGTTTTTATGAGATATAGATTCATATATGAATTATATTTTGTATGAAAAATGATTTTTTGATAAAAGAAAAAATGAATCTTGGTACGAACATTGTAAAAAAACTTATAATGAAATATCTGAAATTAGAAAAAAGCTATATAATAAAGAATTAAATTTTAATAACTTACCTTTTTCAACTCAATATATTTGTGATTTTCTGAATAAAAACCCTATAGAATTCTCTGAAGAAATCTATTTTGATAAATCTATAAAACAAGAATTATTAAAACAAAATTTAGAAATAGAAAATGATAAAAAATATAAAACAAAAAATACAATAAAATGAATAGATTTAAAAAACTATAATTTTGTTCAAATAAATACATTAAAATATCAATTACTTTGGGAAAAAATTGAACTAAAAAAACAAAATAAAGACTTTCAAAAACTTTCAAAGTATATAACTATTCTAAAATGAGAAATAAATAATAAATTAAAGAAATGAGAATATTGAAAATTTGTAAAAATTTGATGACATAAAGCAAAAACTGCTCAAGATTATTCACAAAAACTTACTGAACTTGTAAATAAGCAAAATTTTGATAAAGAGTTAAAAGCTTACTCTCATTTTTGATATATTATAAGATGAAATAATAGAGTATTTCTATATTTATTAGAAAAAGATAAAAATACTTGATTTAACTATAAAAAAGCAAAAGAAGAAATAGAAAAGTATAAAGACGAAAAAAGTGATTTCACAGCTCATATTTTTCAATCTCTAACACTAAAATGACTTACTAAATTAGCTTTTATAAAACAAGCTTTTTGAGAAGTATCTTATAATTTGATAAATATTTTTAAACAAAAAAGCTATGCTGAAAAAAGAAATTGAAAAAATAATGATACATATAAACAAAATCTTAAAGAATATATTCAATTTCTTATTGATTGCATTAAATCAGAAAAATGAAAAGAGCTTTTTGATTATATTAAAGCAAGTAATTTTAAAAAAGTTGAAGACTATAAAACTTTATCAGAGTTTGAAAAAGATTTATTAAAATATGCTTATAAAATAGAAAGGATATACATTGATATAAAAAAAATTAGCCAAGAAAAAATATACGAACTTGATATAGTAAACAGAAGATTTGAAAAAGAAGGACAATATAAAGATGAAAAGCCTGAATTAAAAAGACAAAGTGATATTAGTATTTTTTCAGACTTTTTGAGTAATATTTCTGATGAAAATAATTATGAAAATTTAAGACTTCTTCCAGAAATAAAATGTTATCTTAATTCAAGCATCAAAGAAGAATCTCAAGAAGATAGAAATAAAAGAAAATTATTGAAATTAGAAAATAAAAAAAATTATACTTGATATGATATTTTTCAATGACAAAGATTTTATAGAAATAAACTTAAAGTTTCATTTTTATTTGAATATAATCTACTGGAAATACATAAAAATTTTGAATATGAAAAGGAAAATTATTTAAAAAATACTATAATTCCAAACTCTAAAAAGGGAGATTTTAATATATTTTGAATTGATATATGAGAAAATGAATTTGCAACACTTTGAATCTATGATAAAAATTTAGTTCCTCAAGATATTGTTGTAAATTGAAAAAAAGAAAAAATAGTTGATTTAACAAACTTGAAAGTTGAAAATTGATGTATTATAAAAAAAGATTTAAGAAATAGTGAAAAATATGACTTTTTTAAAAAGTTTTACGAACAACTTGTTAGATATCAAATATATTTAAAAGATATTCTTAATGAAATTTGAAATATTGAGATTAAAGAAAGAAAAGAGTATTGAGAGCTAAGCAAAATAATAACTTGAATAACTAAAAAATATATATGAGAAGATAAATTTGATAATACTCTTATTAAAAAGTTTTTTTGAGATTTTAGTTGATTATCAAAATTTTTATTTGATTTTATTAAAAATAAAGTTGAAAAAGAGATAAAGTTTGAAAACTCTGATAAAAATTACCAAGAAATTTTTAAACAATTAGAAATGATGAAAGCAATAAATTTTAAAGATGCTTTTTGAGCTAATTTTGTTTGAGTTATAAAAGAGTTATTTAGAAAATATCCAAATTCAATAATTGTTTTTGAAAACTTATGGGATAATAAAAAGTATGATTTTACACATATTATAAGCCAAGAGCAATTTAACAAACTTTCAAGTAAAGAAGCTAATACAATAAAATCATTTTGAGCCTATACTTGAAATTATATTTTTCAAAGTATTTTTACAGCTTTTAGTAAAATAAATGAGAACTGAATTATCAAACAATATGTTTATTTTGATAAAAATATTACTAATTCTTTAAAATCTCAAAATAAAATTTATTGATATAATTGAAATATATTTTGGGTAGATGAATATTGCACTAGTAAATCTTGTCCCGTTTGCAATGAGTTGCTAGTAAAAAAAGAAAATTGAAATGTAAAAGATTTAGAGTCAAATAAACTTTATTGACACTGAAAATGAGAAATTTGGGAACATAATATGCATCATTGTGATAATCCTAAAAATTGTCCAGATATTGAAAACCATATTTCAAAGGATAATAAAGCAAAATGTGATTACCATATGAAAAATAATCATTATTGATTTTCTTTCATAAAATCTTGAGACGATCTCGCAACCTACAATATTGCAAAAAAATGATTAGAATTTTTAACAAAATAACTTACATATATGTAAGTTATTTAAGTTTGTTTATTTTCAAAAAACACATACTATTCCTTACAACTTATTTTTTACTTTCTCATATATGCAAAACAACATAGCTTTCATAGACTGACAAAATCTTCACTTATGAACTACTTCTGAAAATTGGAAAATAGATTTTAAAAAATTTAGAATCTATTTAAAAGATAAATTCAAAGTAAACGAAGCTTATATATTTTTATGATTTGTTGATGATGAAAATCAAAGAATGTATAGAAAAATTCAAAAAGCCTGATTTATGCTAGAATTTAGAGAACATAACACAAATATGAAATGAGTAAAAAAGTGAAATGTTGATGTAGATATAGTTTTTGAAGTTATGTATAGACTTTTAGAAGAAAATGATTTTGATAAAATAGTTTTAGTTACTGGAGATGGAGACTATATAAAACTAGTAAATTATTTAATAGAAAAAGAAAAACTTGAGAAAATTTTATTTCCAAATACTAAGTATTCCAGTTTATATAAAAAACCTATTTTTAGAAAACTTTGAGTCAATTTAAGTCTAGCTGAAATGAGAAAAAAGATTGAATATATAAAGAAATAAACAAAAAAAGGAACTGCCCTTAGGTATTGCTCCGTTTGGTAAAGTTTCCTTTGTCGTGAACAAGTATAATATATCAGATTTTTAAAATTTTGCAAATTTTTATCATATTTTGAATAATTTTGATGGGAAAATTCTCTAAACAAACAAAAAACCTCCTTTGGACCACATTCTTGAACAAGTGTAGGAGGTATTTACAATAAACATTATATTAAAATATACATAAAAAGTCAAAAAAATTTACTCCACTATCTCAAACTTTCAACTTTCCAAATCATCAAAAATATTATCTAATTTACTTTCTAAATCCCCCAAAGAGTCCTTAGAAATATTCCATCCATCTTTTGTTTCTTTTTTCACTATATAAAATGGTAAATAATTTCCATTTTTTTCTTGAAATAAAACAAGAAGTCTGATTTTTTTAGAAAGCAAATATCATTTTAAAACTTTTCTTTGCTTGATATATCAAATTTCAATAAAATTGTTATTTCAAAATTTATGCTTTAAAATTTCAGTTTTTATATTCTCTATTCAAACAGATTTAATTTTTGATAACAATTTTTTAAAAGTATGAGTTATTAAAATCATAATTTATCCAGTTTATCAGATATTTTTTCAAGTTTTTTATTAATTTGTGGATTTTTTATAGCTTCATCAAAAATACTTTCTTCAATTTCAAATTTTACGATATCAGGATTTTTTGCAAATTGATCCATAAAATATCTAATTAAAGCACTTCCGTCTAATCCTTTTGCTTTTGAACTTGCTAAAAAAGATTTTTTCACTTTTTCATCAACTCTTATTGAAAATGTTGTATTCATAAATATTGTATTACAATGTAATACAAATATATTAACTATTTTCAAAAAAAATCAAGTAAAAATACTCATTTTATGAGTATTTTTTTTAAAATTTGAATTTCCTATAAAAAAATATAAAATACAAAAGCTAAAATAAATCATAAACTGTAAAAATCATTATAGTTTAACAAAGTGAATGAAGGGCAACTTAGTTGCTCCCCTTCTTTGTTTTGTTAAACTTGAAGATGATTTATTTTAGCGAATATCAGAGTGTACTAAGTTGCCCTTTTTTATTTGCTAAAATAAATATTATCTTTAAGTTTTTTATGAAACTTTTTTAGCACCTACTTTATTTAGTAAGTGCTTTTTATATGCAAGAATTATTTCAGATAAAACAACAAACTCTCCTAGAACTAAAAAATCTAGTAGAAAACATAAAGTTCTGAAAAGATCCAAAAGAACTTTTACAACAAATAAAAAATCTAGAAACAGAACTCAAAAGAGTCAAAAAATCCAAAAGATACTGACTTATTTTTGAAGAAAAACCAGAAGAATTTGACGAAAATTCAAAAAATGCCCTTCCTTTACTCAAAGAAGTCAAAAAATTTTCTATCAATAACCAAGAAAATTCACCAACAAATCTTATCATTGAATGAGATAATTATCATTCACTTTCTTGTTTACAATACACTCATAAATGAAAAATTGATGTGATTTATATTGATCCACCTTACAATACTGGAAAAGATTTTATTTATAACGATAACTATATTGATAAAGAAGATTCTTTTAGACATAGCAAATGGTTAAGTTTTATGAAAAAAAGACTTGATTTAGCAAAAGATTTACTATCAGAAAAGTGAATTATTTTTATAAGTATTGATGATAATGAATTTGCACAATTAAAATTACTTTGTGATGAAATTTTTTGAGAGGAAAATTTAAAATCAAGTTTTTGTTGGATTATGAGTACAAAAGAAATAGATAATATTGAAGAAAATGAAGAAATACCAACTTTGTGAGCAAATCTTTGAGATAAAAAACATAGTCACGAATATATTTTTTGTTATGGAAAAGAAAAAGCAAAATTCAACCTTATTTGAAACTCTTGATATATTGAAAGTAGAATTACAAAAAATTGAAACAATATTTCCATATTAGAATTAAAAAAATGAATTAAATGTGAAAAAAATATTACAGAAACATTTCATTGAATTATTTGATGAAAAAGTGAACCAATAGAAATTTTAAATACAGAATGAATGATTATTGAAAATTGAATTTTAAAAAATAATGTTACCATAAAATCTTGTTTTGCAAATCCAAATTATATAAGAGCTTTCTTTAAAGGAGAAAAAGTAATAGATAATAAATGACAAGAAATAATTGAAGTATATTTAAAAAATACTTGACTACCTTATACAAAAAAAGAGAAATTATGAGATATTCCAACAAGTGTATTATCATGATTTTGAGATACTTCAAAATGGTGAAATTATCTAAAAGAGATTTTATGAAAAAAAGAGTTTGATTATCCAAAACCGTTCCCTTTAATACAAAAACTATTGTCTTTTTCATCAAACAAATCCTCAACAGTCCTCGACTTCTTCGCCTGATCGTGAACGACCTGACATGCCGTTTTAGAACTCAATCGCGAAGACTGATGAAATAGACAATTCATACTTTGCTCAAACAAAGAAAATACAAAAGAAAATCCTGAAAAAAATATTTGTCTCAATATCACCTACGAAAGAAATAAAAGAATTATTCAAGGTTATACAAACAGTAAATGAGAAAAAGTTCCCTGACTTTGATGAAATCTAAAATACTACCAAACCGATTTTATAAAAATAGAAAAATCAAGAGAAAATCTCAAAACAAAATTCAAAAATAATTGTAATGATTTACTTTGTATCAAAGAAAATACATTTACTCAAGTAAAATTATCCAAAGAAATTCCTTGAATTTTTATGTATAAAAATGCTTCCAGTTATACCATAATCGCATACGAACACATATTTTTAGATGAAATAAAAGATCTTTGTAAAATCCTAGATAAAAAAATAAATCTCTATCTTTTTTCCCTTTCATCTCATTTTGAGGAAGATTTTGAAGATATAAAAGACAAAGTAGAACTCAAAAGTATTCCAGAAACTATTCTGGAAGTTTACAAAAAAATATTTAATTTTTAATCTCAAAAATATGCTCATATTAAAACATTATCAAACAGAAAAAGTAAAAGAATTAAAATTTAATTTTCTTAAACTTTTAAACAATAAAAAAGCTTCAAGTATCGTTTTTGAAGCTCCAACTTGAAGCGGAAAAACCATTATGATGCAAGAATTTTTAAAACAAATATCTCAAATACAAAAACCTAAAAAACTTGCTTTTATTTGGATAAGTGTCAATGATTTATCACACCAATCAAAAGAAAGTTTTGAAAAAAATCTTGAATGAAGCAAACTTATTTTCTCTCAATTATCAGATATCAAAGAAAAAAGTCTCAGAGAAAATGAGATACTTTTTATCAACTGGGAAAAAATCAAAGCAAAAGATAATGCAACTTGAGAATGGAAAGTTCTGGCGATGAAAGATAATGAAAAAGATGAAAATATTCCTACATTTATGGAAAATACGAGAAATAATGGAATAGATCTCGTTCTCATCGTTGATGAATCTCACAAACAACTCAATACTTCAAAAGCTCAAGAAATCATAAATAATTATTTTCAACCAATTATACAAATAGAGGTTTCTGCAACTCCAGATAGTGAAAATTATGATACAAAAATCAGTGTAGATATAAATGATGTGATAGAATCAGGAATAATTAAAAAAGAAGTGCTCGTAAATGAAAATATTGATTTGAATTTTGATGAAAAAATATGAACTGATAGTCTTATCATCAAAAAAGCAATTGAAAAACAAAAAGAACTAGAAAAATATTATTTGGAAGCAAACACTACTATAAAACCTCTGCTTCTGATTCAACTCCCTTCAGAAGCACAAAAAACCTCTGATTTAGATAGAACAAAAATAGAAAGAGTAAAACAAATTTTAAAAGAAAATTATAATATTACTATTGAAAATCAAAAACTTGCAATTTGGCTTTCAGAAGACAAAACAAATAAAGATTTGATTGATATAAATAATTCTCCTGTAGAAGTTTTGCTTTTTAAACAAGCAATTGCAACTGGTTGGGATTGTCCAAGAGCTCAAATACTTGTGATGTTTAGAGAAATTTGAAGCATAATTTTTGAAATACAAACCGTTTGAAGAATTTTAAGAATGCCCGAACAAAAACATTATGAAAACGAAATTTTAAATAAAGCTTATGTATATACTGATATTGAAAAAAATAGTATTTTAGTGCTCTCTAGTGCGAAAAATATGATCAAAAATCTTATTTGAGTGAGAAAAATGAATCTCTATAAACCATTTTTTCTTCCTTCAAATTTTGCTTCCAGATGAGATTATAATGATATTTGAAGCGATTTTTATGAAATGTTGTTTCAATATTTTATAGAAAATATTTTAGGTGGAAATTATAAAAAAACTCTCAATTTTTTAGAAATTGAAGAAAATAAAAAATTATTTGAAAAAATTATCAATATACACGATTTAGAAGTGCAAAGCAATATTATTAAAGATGGAAAAATTTGGGTAGATATTGATGTACATACTTGAGAAGAACTTATTTTAAGCGATACTTTTTTGCAAACCAGACAAGAAGATGAACTGATAGAATTACAATTTGATAATTTTTGTAGACTCAATGTTTGACCTCAGTTTTGAAATGTTGCCAGATCATACAAAATTATCAAAGAATCTCTTTTTTTGCTTTTTGAAAAATACATTTTGTGAGAAGATTTTTCAAGAATAGATATACAAAAACTGATTCTCAAAAATAAAGATACATTTATAGAATACTTAAACGAAATCAAAAAAGTTTATCAACCAATAAGAAAAGAATCAGTAGAAATAAAATTACAAGAAAGATTTAAAAATAAAACTTGGGAAATTCCAACAAGTATTTGATTTTCTTGAGAAAATATAGAAGAAATTGTTGGGAAAAAATATATGTATACTCCTGCTTATATTTCTCTTGATTCTGATATTGAAAGGGATTTTATAGAATATTTAGACTCGGAAGAAGAAGTCTTATTTTGGTACAAAAACTGAGTAAAACTTGATATTTATTTTGGTATAAAGTACGAAATTCTATGAGAAACAAAAATGTTTTATCCTGATTTTATCGTATATTTTAAGTCATGAATTATTGGAATTTTTGATACAAAAGATGGAAATACTCTTACTAGTCCAGAAACTTTACAAAAAGCAAAAGCTTTGGAAGAGTATTGTATCAAAATAAAAAATATCAAGATTATTCCTGGAATTATCAAAAGAATTTGAAGTGGAAGTGAAAAATACTTTATGATACACAAAAAATGAAATTTTGATTTTTGAAATACTTCTGCTTTTCAAGTTTATAATGATAGTTTTATAAAAAGTTATGATTTCAGCGAGCAAGAAAATATTTCTCCAGAATACAAAAAAGAACTTGAAGAAAAAATTATTTTCCTTGAAAATGAATTAGAAAAAAAGGAAAGTGAATATAAAAATTTTGTACTAGAACAAGCAAATTATGATACGATTGATAATGAAAATATGATTGAAAAAATGAAAGAATTAGAGGGGTTGAAAAGAAGGATTGGAGAGTTGAGGAATGAAATTGGGTAAAAAATACATTTTACTTTCCTATATAAATAGTTTATACTTACAACACTTTATTGCTTTTTAAAAATATTTTTATATAATCCTTTTCGGAACCAAAAAAAATTACATTCTTGTACAAAATACTTAAGATATCTATAGTGATGGGTTTATATTGTGCCATAAAAAGATATCTTATAAGATTGTAGTTTTTTTGGGTTCCACACAATGTAAGCCCTTTATTTTTTAACTATTTTCTTATGAGTACAAAAAGTAGTTTTGCAGATTTTACAAATCTGTATGAATTGAGTAAGACATTGAGATTTGAGTTGAAGCCTGTTTGAGAGACTAAAAATTTTTTACAAAAAGATTGAGTTTTAGAAAAAGACAAACAAGTTGATGAAAATTATCATAAAATAAAAGAATTTCTTGATATTTTACATCAAAATTTTGTAAATGAGAGTTTAAAAAATGTAGACTTAAATTATGAAAATTTCGAAAAAATATTTTTAGAAATGCAGAAATTAGATAAAAAAGAAAGAAAAAACTTAGAAAAAGAATTTGATAAAGAAAAACAAAAGTTAAGAAATCAACTCATTGAATATTTTGATATTTATGCAAATAACCTAAAAAAGGAATTAGAAAATAAAACAATAGTTGATGAAAAAGGAAAAGAAAAATTTTTAAAAATTGATGGAGAATGAATAAATATTTTATTTTGAAAAAGTATTTTAGATATTTTAACTTTTTATTTTCCTGAAAATAAGGAGCTTTTTGCAAGTTTTAATGGGTTCACAACATATTTTACAAATTTTCATGAATCAAGAAAAAATTTTTATAAAGCTGATGGAACAGCTTCAGCAATTGCAACAAGAATTATTGATGAAAATCTCATATTTTTTCTAAAAAATAAAAAAATCTATGAAGAAAAATACCAAAATAACGAAGTAAATTTTAGTGAAGTAGAAAAGAACTTTGATATAAAAATAAATCAAATTTTTGTTTTAGAAAATTATAATAAAATTATTTTACAAAAAGATATTGAAAAATTTAATCAAATTATTTGATGACTTTGACTTGAAAATGGTTGAAGATTACAAGGTTTAAACGAAAAAATAAATCTTACAAAACAACAAGAATTTAGTAAATATAAACAATCAAAAAAAGATTGAAATATAATTGAGTTTAAAAAATCAGATTATCTTATTTTTAGAGAATTATATAAACAAATTCTTGGAAATTCTAAAAAAGAAGAAAAATCATTTATAGAAATAAAAGATGAAAATGATTTAATTAAAAAATATATTCCTGAATTTATAAAATTAAATAATGAAAAAATTGAAAAATCACAAAATCTTATAAAAAATTTTAGTGAAAAAAGTGAGGATTTTGAACTAAATCATATTTATATTTCAAAAATTGCCTTAAATACAATATCAGCAAAGCTTTTTGCAAATTGGCATTTAATAAGTGATTTTTTACCAAAAGAAAAAGATAGTAAATGAAAAAAAAATATTAAAGAATTTATTAGTTTAGAAGATATAAAAAATGCTTTAGAAAAAGCAAAAATTGAAACTGAAACAGATTTATTTAAAAGTGATTATTCTCTTATTATAAAAGAAAATATTTTTGAAAAATTTCTCTATATTTTAAATGAAGAATTTAAAAATAATATTCATAATTATGAAAAATCATTAAATAATATTGAAGAAAATATTTTAATTTTAGAAAAATTATCTGACAATAAAGAAACAAGGGAAAATCAAATCTCAATTATAAAAGAATACTCTGACAATGCTTTAAATCTCTATAGAATGATGAAATATTTTGCATTAGAAAAAGATAAAAAACTTTTAAGAGATGGAAGCTTATATGAAATAGATAATGCTTTTTATAATCCTTTTGATGAGTATTATAATGATTATGAAATCATAAAATATTACAATCAATTTAGAAATTTTTTAACAAAAAAGCAATTTTCACAAGAAAAAATAAAACTCAATTTTGATAATGGAACTTTACTCGATGGTTGGGACAAAAATAAAGAACCTGATAATTATGGAACTCTTTTCAGAAAAAATGGAAAATATTATTTAGGAGTAATGAAAAAATGAAAAAATCATATTTTTAAAACTGATAAAAATATAGATTTTAGAGAAAATGAAGAAAATTTTTATGAAAAGATGGAGTATAAATATGCTAAAGATGTATCTTTATGAATACCAAAATCATCAACTCAAACAAAAGAAGTTGTAAATCATTTTAGAAATAATGATGAAGATTTTTTTATTAAGAAATGAGCTTCTGTATGAAATTTTCTAGAACCATTAAGAGTTACTAGGAATATTTATGAAATAAATAATAAAATTTTTCTAAAAACAAATTTAAAATATTTCACTTTAAGATGAAATATTGAAAAAAAAGAGGAGAAGAATTATATTAAGGTATTTCAAAAGGATTATGTCAATTTAGGATGAAATATAGAATTATACAATGAAGCTGTCAAAAACTGGATTGATTTTTGTAAAGACTTTTTAAGAGTTTATCCAAGTTCTTCATTTTTTAATTATTCAAGCCTTAAAAATACATCAGATTATAAAAGTATTGATGAATTTTATAAAGATGTTGATGCTTTAAGTTATAGTATTAAATTCAATAAAATTTGAGATTCTTACATAGAAGAAAAAGTGAATTTATGAGAATTATATTTATTTGAAATTTACAATAAAGATTTTTCAGAAAAAAAATCTTGAAGTGAAAATCTTCATACAATGTATTTTAAATGACTTTTTGAAGAAACAAATTTACAAAAACCAGTTTTAAAACTCAATTGACAAGCTGAAATATTTTTTAGGGAAAAAAGTATAGAAGAAAAAATTGATGTTGAAAGAAAAACAAACAATGAAATTATTGAAAATAAAAGATATACAAAAAATAAAATACTTTTTCATTGTCCTATAAAGCTTAATTTTTGACAAAGTAATGAAAAAGTAAATTCAGAAGTAAATGAATTTATTGCTTGAAATAGTGAAAAAATAAAAATTTTATGAATTGATAGATGAGAAAAACATTTAGCTTACTATTCGCTCATTGAAATAGATACAAATTGAAATGCAAAAATTCTTGATTCTTGAAGTTTTAATGAAATTGATAACTGAAAACAAACAGTAAATTATTATAATTTACTTGAAAATAAAGCTATTAAAAGAGCTGAATGAAGAGAATCATGGAAAAATATTGAAAATATTAAAGAATTAAAACAAGGATATATTAGTCAAATAGTTCACAAAATTACAAAAATAGCAATTGAAAATAATGCAATTATTGTTTTTGAAGATTTGAATATGTGATTTAAAAGATGAAGACAAAAAATAGAAAAACAAATTTATCAAAAACTTGAAAAAGCCTTAATAGAAAAATTTAATTATCTTGTTTTTAAAGATAAAAAACTATGAGAAAATGGAAATTATCTTAAAGCAATTCAACTCACAGGTCCTTTTGAAACTTTTCAAAAAATGTGAAAACAAACCTGAATTATTTTTTATACGGATGCAAGTTATACATCAACTACTTGTCCAAATTGTTGATGGAGAAAAGATATTTACATAAAATATAAAAATAAAGAAAGTGCAAAAAAAGATTTTAAGAAATTTGAAAAAATATATTTTAATAATGAAAAAGACAGCTTTATTTTTGAATATAAACCTATAAGTTTTTGATGAAAAATAAAAGATTTAACAAGTATATTTTCAAATAGAGAAAGAATTAAAACTTCAAGAGATGAAGCAGCACAAAATAAATTTACAAGTAAAATTATTGATATTACTCAAAATTTAAAAGATATTTTTGAAACAGCTGAAATAAAATATCAAAATTGAGATAATTTAATAAATCAAATTATTTCTAAATGAATGGCAAAAATTGATGATAAAAATTTATTTCAAAGTTTGTATTATTATTTAAATTTTGTTTTACAAATAAGAAACTCTAAAACTTGAGATAATTCAAGAGATTGAGATTTTATATGTTGCCCAAAATGTGATTTTGATAGTAGAAAAGAAAATGAGATTTGAGTAAAAAATTGAGATGATAATGGTGCTTTTAATATTGCAAAAAAAGGGATTTTGATTGTTGATAAAATAAAAGTTTGGAAAGAAGAAAATAAAGTTAAATATCCAGAGCTTTATATAAAAACTGAAGAATTTGATGAGAGATTTAGAAAATAATTTATAATATATGAAAATAATTTATAAAATTACATACCCAAATTGAAAAATTTATATTTGAAAAGATTTAACCAATAGTATAAATTATTTTTGAAGTGCAAATAGAAAATTAATTGAACAAGACTTTAATGATGAAGAAAGAAAATCTTTTACTATAACAAGAGATATTTTATGGAGTAGTAAAAATTCTCTTGATAAAGAAGTAAATGAAAAAGAAGTTGAATTTATTAAAAAATATAGTTCTAATAATCCTTTAATTTGATATAATCAATGGCCTAAATTCAAGGAAACAAAATATGAAAAATTACTTGAAGAAAAGTTAGAAGAATGGAATGATAAAAAACACGACAATTTATTTAACTAAAAGAGACTCATCGTCTCTTTTTTGATTTTTAAAAAATTATACGATATAATATTTATAGATATAACTAATACTCATAAAATGCAAAATTATATAAAACTTTCCACACTCAATGATTTCATCTTTTGTCCAAAAAGTATTTATTATCACAATTTATACGATAGTTATGAGAAAAAACTCTATCAAGAAGAAGCTCAAATTGCTGGAACAATAGCACATGAAAGTATAGATAATAAAACATACTCAACTTCAAAAAATGTTTTACAATCACTTGATGTTTACTGCGAAAAATATGGAATTGCTGGGAAAATAGATCAATTTTTTATACAAGATTGAAAATTAGTAGAAAGAAAAAACAAAATAGAAAAAATGTATTTATGATATAAATACCAACTTTGGTGACAAATGTTTTGTTTAGAAGAAATGTGATATGAAGTGAGGAGTTTGGAAGTTTATAGTATGCAAGATAATAAAAAATATAAAATCTATAAACCAAATGTAAAAGAACTTCTAGCTTTTGAAGAAATGCTAGAAAGATATAGAAAATACGATATGCTCCAAAAATATTTTCAGCAAAATACTCAAAAATGCCTTAAATGTATTTATAGAGAACTTTGTGATTATTTTATTTGAGAAGTCTATCCACAATTAAGTTTATTTGAAACAGATGAAAAATAATTTTAAAATTTAATATTTTATTATGCTCCAATTTCCAGATTTTGAAGAAAAACAAATACTTTTCATAGAAAGTTTTGAGACCAAAAATATTTCTTTTGAAAATGAAAATCTCGTGATAAAAGAAGATTGAGATATAAAAAATAAAGTATCTCTTTATAAAATTTTTACTATTTTTCTTATTTGAGAAACCACACTTACCAGTGTAATTATTAGAAAATTTCAAGATTTTTGAATTACTCTTGTACTTTTAAAACAAAACTTTCTTCCCTATTTAGTCATTGGAAATGAAACAGAATGAAATTTTATTCTTCGTAAAAAACAATACGAAAAAACAGATGAAGAAATGCTTCATATAGCAAAAGAAATTATTTTACTCAAAACTAAAAATCAACTCTCACTTTTAAAAAACTTCCGTGATAAATCTGAAAATTTAAAACAAGAAATTCAGAAAACAAAAGATATTATTGAAAAAATTCCTTGAGCAGAAAATTATGAAAGCCTTTTGGGATATGAATGAAATGTTTCAAAAATATTTTTTGGAAGCTATTTTGAAAGTATAGATTGGCATAGAAGAGCACCAAGAGTCAAAGCAGATATTCCAAATTTACTTTTAGATATTTGATATACGTATTTATTTCACTTTGTAGAAGCACTTTTGAGATTGTATGGATTTGATAATTATTATTGAGTATATCATCGTACTTGGTATCAAAGAAAATCTTTAGCACTTGATATAATGGAACCATTTCGTTGTATTATAGATAAAGCTCTTCTCAAAGCATATAATCTTGGTCAAATAGATAAAAAAGATTTTGAATTCAAAAATGGACAATATGAACTGGATTGGAGGATTTCAAAAAAATATACTCGTATTTTTTTAGTTGCAATTATGGAGAATAAAAAAGAAATGTTTTATTTTGTAAAAGAATATTACAAATTTTTTATGAAATGAAGAAATGAATTTCCAAAATATAAGATTTAATTTTTTACTTTAAAATATGTTAATAGTGACTTACGATATTCATAATGATAAACTGAGAACTAAGTTTTGAAAATTCCTAAAAAAATATGGGAGAAGACTTCAATATAGTGTTTTTGAGTTGAAAAATAGTGATAGAATTTTAAATATTGTAAAAAGAGAAATTTCTGAAAAGTTTGAACCAGAATTTACTGGAGCTGATAGTATTTTAATTTTACCTTTCACAAAGGTTGATAGAGAAAAAGTTATCAGGTATGGGCAACCTGCAATGGAAGAAGAGGAAATTTTATTTTTATAATAATATTTGATTTTTATGAAATACATTATATAATCCAACTAATTTAAGATCTTTAAAATAAACTGTTACACTATGTAGAAAAAACCTTGTAAAAGGTGGAAATTACACTGTTTGTTTTCAAAAAATGTAAACCTGAGTCTTAATTTTTTCTGACTCCCCTAAATAAGCCAAAAGTCATAATTTTACACAATAAATTATTTGTATCTTATTGGCTTATTTACCTAAAAAATGCTATTGAAAACTAATATTAAATTTCTACTTTTGTAGATGATCAATAATCGCTCTTCTTGGTAATATTGAAAACTAATATTAAATTTCTACTTTTGTAGATGAAGACACACATAGAATAGCAGATATATTGAAAACTAATATTAAATTTCTACTTTTGTAGATCCTCTTTTGATTACAATATTGCTGATTATTGAAAACTAATATTAAATTTCTACTTTTGTAGATTAGAGTTACATCATTTTTCTATTTTTATTGAAAACTAATATTAAATTTCTACTTTTGTAGATCATAAAGAGAAAATTAAAATATAATTATTGAAAACTAATATTAAATTTCTACTTTTGTAGATGTTATGTTATTGACAATATATGAAATAATTGAAAACTAATATTAAATTTCTACTTTTGTAGATAATTGAACAACAAAAACTACTTGAATAAATTGAAAACTAATATTAAATTTCTACTTTTGTAGATGAAGAGTGATTGATTTGATGATTTTTTATTGAAAACTAATATTAAATTTCTACTTTTGTAGATAGAGATTACAAATTCAAAGATAAGCATAATTGAAAACTAATATTAAATTTCTACTTTTGTAGATAATGACTATGACAGCTTCTGGGAATTATTGAAAACTAATATTAAATTTCTACTTTTGTAGATTTCAGGAGTAATATCAAAAGTAATCATATTGAAAACTAATATTAAATTTCTACTTTTGTAGATAAAAGGTGGCTTCCCTTAGTATTACATATTGAAAACTAATATTAAATTTCTACTTTTGTAGATATACCAGCAACTATTATAGTTTGAGGATTGAAAACTAATATTAAATTTCTACTTTTGTAGATATTTCTCATTGATCTGGAAAGCCAGGATTGAAAACTAATATTAAATTTCTACTTTTGTAGATATATGTCTCTTGATGAGTTGCAACTCTATTGAAAACTAATATTAAATTTCTACTTTTGTAGATCCTTGGTTGTTATATCTATGATAATAATTGAAAACTAATATTAAATTTCTACTTTTGTAGATTTGTAAACCATCTTCATCTTTTGTTTATTGAAAACTAATATTAAATTTCTACTTTTGTAGATTAGATTTCTCCATTGTATATTTTATTTGATTGAAAACTAATATTAAATTTCTACTTTTGTAGATTAAATCTACAGGACTTCAAGATCAAGAATTGAAAACTAATATTAAATTTCTACTTTTGTAGATAGATCGTTGGTTTTTTATGCAAAAATATTGAAAACTAATATTAAATTTCTACTTTTGTAGATTGAATTGCTGCAATACCAGCCTGAGTATTGAAAACTAATATTAAATTTCTACTTTTGTAGATGCAAGTTCCGCATAAAAAAGAATGTATTGAAAACTAATATTAAATTTCTACTTTTGTAGATAAGATTTCCTACTTCGAATTTCATTGATTGAAAACTAATATTAAATTTCTACTTTTGTAGATATAATGTTATTCAATTTTTTCACTCCAATATTGAAAACTAATATTAAATTTCTACTTTTGTAGATGAAATCTCCGCATCTATATCATAGATGATTGAAAACTAATATTAAATTTCTACTTTTGTAGATCTTTCGTTTTTTCTTTCTCCATATTTATTGAAAACTAATATTAAATTTCTACTTTTGTAGATTCTACAACTTGTTTTAATTCAGTAGCAATTGAAAACTAATATTAAATTTCTACTTTTGTAGATCCAAAAATCTAAATCAGGAGAAAAAAATTGAAAACTAATATTAAATTTCTACTTTTGTAGATAATAGAGGATGAAAGAATACTTTTGAATATTGAAAACTAATATTAAATTTCTACTTTTGTAGATGAAAAAATCTCTGTTGCAAATAATCGTATTGAAAACTAATATTAAATTTCTACTTTTGTAGATTTTTGAGTCATTTTTTGACTCTCTATATTGAAAACTAATATTAAATTTCTACTTTTGTAGATTCTAAGGGGTACTTCTTAAGTACTTCAAATTGAAAACTAATATTAAATTTCTACTTTTGTAGATTGTCAAGATCTTCCACATTCACCTTGATTGAAAACTAATATTAAATTTCTACTTTTGTAGATTGTCCCCCACACTCATGGAGATATAAATTGAAAACTAATATTAAATTTCTACTTTTGTAGATCAAGAATACCTATTATCGTCATTCCCATTGAAAACTAATATTAAATTTCTACTTTTGTAGATTATGATATTTTGAATTTTGCTGGTATTATTGAAAACTAATATTAAATTTCTACTTTTGTAGATCTTTTATCTTTGATTTAAGTCTTCTTTTATTGAAAACTAATATTAAATTTCTACTTTTGTAGATCAGAATGTTTTGTTGTATATCATATAATTGAAAACTAATATTAAATTTCTACTTTTGTAGATCCGTGCTGGCCTGTAATATCCCAATAATATTGAAAACTAATATTAAATTTCTACTTTTGTAGATAACATAATCACCCAAAAAAATGTGAGTATTGAAAACTAATATTAAATTTCTACTTTTGTAGATTAGAAAAACTTTTCATACATCTTAATTATTGAAAACTAATATTAAATTTCTACTTTTGTAGATTTACTAATCCAGAACATCACCGCCCCCATTGAAAACTAATATTAAATTTCTACTTTTGTAGATACTCTATCAATCTATTTTGCTTGAAGCATTGAAAACTAATATTAAATTTCTACTTTTGTAGATGGAAGCAAACTTACATTATTGATATTATATTGAAAACTAATATTAAATTTCTACTTTTGTAGATACAAGAAGTTTTATAAATATCATATTTATTGAAAACTAATATTAAATTTCTACTTTTGTAGATCAGAATGTTTTGTTGTATATCATATAATTGAAAACTAATATTAAATTTCTACTTTTGTAGATACAAGAAGTTTTATAAATATCATATTTATTGAAAACTAATATTAAATTTCTACTTTTGTAGATCAGAATGTTTTGTTGTATATCATATAATTGAAAACTAATATTAAATTTCTACTTTTGTAGATCAGAATGTTTTGTTGTATATCATATAATTGAAAACTAATATTAAATTTCTACTTTTGTAGATGTTCCTTACTATTTTTTTATGGACAATATTGAAAACTAATATTAAATTTCTACTTTTGTAGATGGGGCTGTTTATGTTCTCTCCTATACATTGAAAACTAATATTAAATTTCTACTTTTGTAGATATCTATAAAGATATGAATGCAATTGCTAGTGCTTCAACTCAAGCAAATAATGGGTTAGTTACTTTTAAAAATGAAACTCCTGTAGTTTCACATTATATTATTTCTGAAAAGACTTGAATTGATAAATCAAGTATACAAAGTCTTATTAGACAACATTCTTGAGATTTAGAAGATTTTTGAGCTCTCGGATTTGAAATCCGTGTACTACCTGCTTGACCTTGAACAGCTCGTGCAAAAGAATATTTCCTAAACGAACAACAAGCAACATTACTCATGACCTATTTAAGAAATAATGAAATTGTAAGAGAATTTAAGAAAAATTTAGTAAAAGCATTTTTTGAGTTAAGGAATAATCAACAACAACCAGCTCTTCCATCAGTAGAAAAATTAAATGCAGAACAAACAATAGATTTACTAGATCATATTTGAGTAGACGGAATGATAAAACTTATAACAACAACTTTAAAATCAGGTCTTATCTATCGTGCAATGCATAAAGTATGACAAGATAAACAAATACAACTTGAGGAATTAGTAAAAAAACAAGAGCAAGAAATACAAGAACTCAAAGCAAATAATAATAAATATAAAGCACTTCAAACAAATATTGCAGGTTTATGACAAGCAGAAGTTCTTATGAGTGTATAAGAGGCTGGAGTAATACTTGGTATGAGTAGAAATAAATTATTTCAAAAAATGAGATATAAAAAATTTCTTAAAAAAGATAATGCACCATACAAATATTATGATGGAAAATATTTTATTCAAAAAGAAGTTATTACCCATACAAAATCAAGAAAATTTTCTAAATATATGCAAACCTTTATACTTCCTGCCTGACTAGAATTATTAAAAGCAACTTTTTGAGAAAAAATTGCTTAACATCGCAAAAATAAACCCCTCACTAGTAGAGGGGTTTATTCGATAAGAATAGTTTAATGCTCTAGTTGCACTTCTTTTTCTAATCAATTAGGTGAGCAGTAAGAATGATGCCTACCTCCTCCTAATTACAATAACATTATATATTAAATAACTATAATTGCAATTTTTTTTTAATTTTAGAAAAAATTGCTTAATTTTAGAAAAATAAGTATAATAAAAAAAAATATTTATAATTTTTCTATATGATATTATTTATTTTAGAAGATCAATATACTCCGAAAATTTCTAAAGAAATTATCTCAATAGATAATAGCTTTAAAATTCCTATAAAATGGAATATTAAAAACCCCTCAGATTATATCAATATTATAAATGAAATAAAAGAAGATTTTATTATTCTTTTAGATAATTATTTTCCTTGAACATGATATCCAGAACCACTTTGAAATTTATTTTTAGAAGAGTTATTAAAAACTGGAAAAAATTATAAAATAGTGTGTATCTCTGATAGAGGTAAAAGATTACTTGAAGACTATGATAATTGGCAGAAAGCAAATCAAAAATGATGGATCTTGTGATGGAGTGTAAATAAAGATGGGAAAGAAGTATATCAAACAATAAAAGAGCTTATATAAGCTCTTTTATTTAAAATTATTAAAAATTTGTTTTGCTTTTATTGAAAACTAATATTAAATTTCTACTTTTGTAGATATGTATCAATGTGAACTATTGTATATAATTGAAAACTAATATTAAATTTCTACTTTTGTAGATATAAGATAGGATAATTATCTCTGATCAAGAGTAATAAGTAAATAAAGAGCTTATATTTCAACCTCTTTATTTTATATTCCTAAAATTTTTCTTAATTTTCCTCTATAAAATCTTCTTTTTCCATCAATATCGCTTGTGAGTAATGTCATCTTTTGATAGGATTTTTTTATATCTTGAAAAATAAATTGAGTATGAATAGGAACTATTTCACCTGTTCCATTTTCATCTCATAAAATATAAAATACATTTTGAGAAAGTTTTGACATATTATATCTTAATCTTCCAGAAATATCTTGAATACTTTTTACTATTGGAATTTTTAAAACTCCTTGTGATTGTCCTGTGAGTTCAACTTGAGTATCTTGATTTTTTGCTACAAAGCCCCATTCTATCATTTTTTTTACCATAATTGGCTTTCTAATTACTGATGTTTCAGAAAGAGGAATTTCTAATTCTTCACTTATTTGAAATAAAAGAGACATTAAATAATCCGACATCAAAGAACCTCTGAAATGAGGTGCTACATACATTCAAGAAAATTTTAGTGTATTATTATGAATACAAAAAGAAAGATATGATGGTGTAAATTCATCAATTTTATATGGGTTTGAATATATAGTTTGCTTTCAATGTAAAGCATATACTCTAAATCTTTCATCTCATAGTTTTTCTATAATGAAACGAATCGATGTTTCATGAAGTTGTAATCTTCATATTATATTTTCTCATAATTTATTCATACTATAATAATTTTTATATCTAAAAATTAATAGGGCTGTATCCTAAGAAAATCAATAAAAATGTCAAATCTTTATCACACAAATTTATTATTTAATGTTGTTAACATTTGTTGTCTGTAGTCAGAAGTAAAAAGCTTTTCAGCTAATTGACTTTCTAGGAATTTTTTGAGTACACTTACTTTTGATGAAGTAATATCTAATTGTACAAAGTCAGATATAAAACGAGCCATATGTGCTTTATCAACTTTTTGAGAAACAAAAATTCATTTTAAAGCTGTATTTGAAAGTTGACTGATATCAAAATCCAATCTTGATTCTTTCACTTTTTGGAAAAAATCTCAAATTTTTACCTCATCTCCATGAGAAACAAAAATGTAAAATAATTGATTAATATCTTTTCCATTTTTATGAAAATATACGATATCTTCAGGAGTAATAGTATAAGGTTTTTCTAATTTTGTTTTAAAAACTCAATCATCAAAAATTATTTTTCCAGCTTCAAACGCTTCTCTTGTAGGAGCTTTTAAATCATTAGCTTCCACAAATTCTGCAAATTTTTCATAACTCGTAAATCCAGTTCCATATTGTTTCATAATAGCTTGAATATCTTCTACTCAAAGATTTTTTCACACTAAATTTTCTAAAACATTTCCTGAGTTTGAAAGTTTCATTCCAATTTGTGCTTCTATTTTTGAAAGATAATCAGAAGTAAAAAGTCATTTTCCATTTTCTGTTTTTAAAAATGCATCTACTATTTTTAAACTTTCTCCAGGAGTTTTTCCATCCACTACTGAAATAATAAACTTTGCTAAATGATTTTTAGGAACTGTATTTGAGGATAATATTTGAGATAATGATTGTGGTGAAAGCATTGAACTCGGTAAAGACATATTTGAATGAAGAAGTTGGTCAAACACTTTTGCAATTTGATTTTTATCTCCAGATTTCATAAATACTGTCATAATTTCATCTATTTTATTTCCAGATTGAGCAAATTGTAAAATATCTTCTGCTAAAATTTTACTTGGATTTTGAATTAATTCTTGTAAATGTAGTGCATTTTTTCCATTCAAAGCAATATCAAATAATTCTTTTGCCGGAGCTTTAATATCGTATAAATCCAAATATTCTATAAATGAACTATATTTTGAAAATTCTGTTGGATTTGTATTTATAACTGCCGTTAATTGTTCAATACTCAATTCTTTTCCAGAAAAATTATCTAAATAATCCGGTAAATCTGAAAATGCAATTTTACTTTCTATATCTTTTACTTGATGAATAAAATCTGGTCAAAATTTAAATTCTCCTGTAATTCATTTTTCCATCAGAACTCTCACTTGTTGTGGAGAAATATCTGCTTGTCTCAAAAGTCTTGTCATTTTTAATAAATCTTCAGGTGTATTTTGATAGATTCATTTACTTAAAAATAAATGTACATCTGTGACTACTTGTAATTGATGTGCATCCAAAGTTGGAAGTCATGATTCTCTTAAAATTTTATTTGGTAATCCACTTTCTCATCTATTATACCAATCAGAATTTAAAATTACCTCTTGAGAATAATGAGATTCATTTGAAACTTTTGGCTGTTTTCTTGGTTCTTTTATTTTCTCAAGATTTGCTGTTCCAGGTACATTATATGCTCAAGATAAATGTCAAATTCCAGCTCAAGCAACTAAATCATCTATCCTTCATACATTATGACCAAATGTTCCTACTTTTTCTGAAACTGTTTTCATAGTATTTCTTACTACTTTTGGAAGAGTTGCTCATCATTTTCTTGCTTGAGAAACAGCCATTTTTCTTGAAAGATTAATTCACAATCTTGCTGCTCCTGCTCATCCAGCAAGAAGTCATGCAAGACTTACAAGTAATATAGCAATATCTCATTGTTTTCCACTTTTGAGCATTTCTCATAATTGTTTAAGCATTTCAAGTCATTTTTCTCATAAAAGTTCAAGTAACATTAATGATGGATTTTCTCAAACAAGCTCTTCTCTTTTTATTTCTGCTGTCATTCTTACCAGTGGATCATTTGAAAATGCATCCATTCTGTATCATCCATATCTATTGAGTAAAATAATTCCTGATGGAATATTTCACAAAAATTTTAAGATTTCCTCAATTCCACTTCCTATATCATTTGTAAGTAAAATTCACAATTCTTTTCTACTATTTCCATCAAATATATTCATTTTTCTTTCTTTCATTTGATGAAGTTCATGTTCAGAAATATTTCCTTGAGATTGTATAAGATTTTGTGTGAGTGATTTTTCTCAAAAAAGTTGAGAGAGATTAACTTTATCAGCTAAATATTTATCAAGATTTGAAAATCCTGATTTTGAAGCTGATTCATCGTGAACTTTTTTAAATTCATTCATTCCTCAAAGTACGATAATTTGTCCAATAGATTTTCATAATTTTCCTGCAAAATTATTTGCTTCTGTAGTATCAATAGTATTATTTTTATCTACATCAAATTTTTTGATATTGTGTTCTCAAACCGTTTCTCATAAATTATTATTGAGAGAAGAAAAAAGAAATTCTCTTATTTGCTGCTTTACTTGTTGATTTTGAGATTCATATTTTTCTTGAATTTGAGCTACTTTTAAAATATGTTGAAAAATATATTCCTTTTTTTCAGGAGAATTTTCTCAAGATTGTAGTACATTTATAAATTGTGAAAAATTATCAAGTGTTTGTTCTTGATTTGATTCTAAAGTGTTTTTTATTGGTAATTTTTCTACTGAATATAATTGTTCCAAATGAAATTCATTAAATATTAATACTTCAATATTGTATCAGATTTTTCAAAAAAAAGCTAAAAAATATAGATAATTTTTATTATAAATCAGATTTTTATAATTATTGTCACTTTTTCTGATTCTCCTTGTTTTATTATAATAATTCATAAATGAAAAATTATGCTCAAAAAAGTAAAAAAAATATTTGGTATTATTTGAATAAGTATACTTTTTACCTCAAAAACTTTTGCTTGTTCCTGTATGGAATTGGAATCACCTGAAAAAGCATTAGAAAAGGCAACATGAGTATTTATTGGAACGGTTGAAAATATTGAAAATCGTTGATTTATAGATGAGCTTATAGGAAGTTTTCCAAATAAAACAATTCATTTTCAAGTTTCTCAAACTATAAAATGAAATTATAATTTTATTACTAAAATAGATACTGCTTATGATGGAGCAAGTTGTTGATATGAGTTTGAAATGGGAAAAGAATATATAGTTTATACGTATGGAAAAGAAGAAAATCAAGAAGTTTCACTTTGTTCAAGGACTTCAGAACTCATATATGCAAAAGATGATTGGGAGACATTTTGAAATATTATTTCCCCTAAGGCTCCTATTTGAGAATTTACAACTCAATGAGATAATCAAAAAACCATTAATATTCCTGTCATTATTATACTTTTCGTTCTCTCCATTCTTTTTATCTATTTAAGAAAATCTTGAAAATAGTTTTTTATTACTCTAAAAATATCTAAAAAAATATATATCTTTTAAAATTAAATCTTTAAAAAATATGTATATTTATTTATATATAAATTTGAGTGTGTATTTTTTTACATAAAAAATACTTGTCATTTTTTTGGCTTAAAAAAAATATTACTTTTGAGTTTTTAACATAAAAATAAAAAAATAGAAAAAAATATTCAAAAAATTAATATTTATTTAATATACCTGTTTTATAATGAAAGTTATTATTTATATTTTTGAAAATAAATAATAATATTTAATTATTAACTTACAGAAGTAATGTGGAAAATACAACAGAATGATTTGATTTTTTTTGAAGTGAAAAAAAATATTAGATTTCTATTAGAACCTCTTTTTGAACCAAGTACATCATTTGAAGAAACGGTTCATATACAACATAATTTATCTATTTTTATAAAAAAATATAAGATAGTTTTAAAAAGCCTTCACTCTCTTCTTTTTAATCAAAAAATGCAAATATTAAATAATAAATTAAAAATTAAATTTTGTTTTTTAAGAAAAAATACCACGGCTCCTTATTTTGAAAATGAAATTTATAAATTTAAAAATAAACATAAAAATCAAATTGAATTATATAGAAAAGAACTTCATTTTCTTGTAGAAATATTCAATTCTTTTCTCTGAGAAAATACGAATTATGTAGAAAAGTTACAACTATTACTTTCAAAAAATTCTACTCAAAATCCTGATATAAAATATTATTTCCATAAAATTTCAAGAAAAACAAATTTTGAATTTTTATGAGATCTTTGTGAAAGTATCAATACTCAAATCCCCACTCTCCATTTTCAACTTGTTGAAATCAAAAAAATTATAAAAGAACTCTATTTCCTCAAAGAAAAACTTCAAAATGAATTTCATCAAGAACAATCTTTTTGAAAAGTAGTTGAAACTGCTAATTTAAATTATTTTCTTGTTCATAAAAAATCAAAAAATTATGATGAACTTCTTACAAATAAAGAAAAATCTCTCCATCATCATATTTCAAATTTTCCTAAATTTTCAAAAGCCACTCAAGAAAATGGATTAAAAGATTTTGAAAATTATTATTCACTTCTCTACTCACAATCAGAACTTACAGAAACACATGAATTACTTAAAGAATATAAAAACATTCAAAAAGAATGATTTTTACAATTTATAAATAATTGATATTCTTTTACAGATTTAAAAAATCATAAAAATTTTTCATTTTATAATCATCATCTTAATGGAATAGATTTTCCACTTATTATTTATCTTTTTGATGATATTTCAGAAAAAAATTTTTATATATTACAAGAAATATCTCATAAAATTCAACAACTTATTTCTATAAAAAATTCTCATGAAAATATAGAGAAAAAAAGAGAGCTATATAGAAATATTTGTCCAGATGAAATCATCCCAGAAGAAAATATAGAATCTATAAGAAATATTTTAAATAAAAAAATAATTCAATTCCAAAAAGAAAGAGGAAAATTTTTTAATACTGAAACCTATGCTTGTATCTCTAAAAAATATGCTCACTTTTGTGCAGAATATAAAAAAATTTCTCTTGAAATAGGAAAAATTCAAGCACAAATGAAACATATAAAAGATGAGCAAATTCAAGTTGAAAGGATACAGAGTTGGGCCATTATTCTCGAAAAAGAGAATCAAAAATTTCTTCTCACAATTCCAAAGGAAAAAATAAATGCTCCTTATTTTCATAAAGAAAATAATATCCATCAAGCAAGAAATTTTATACAAACTCTTAAAAATACAAAAAATGATTATACATTATATCATTTTGAGTCTCTCACTTTAAAAATATTAGAAAAACTTTGTTTTCATAAAGAAAGTAGTTATTTCAGAAATAAAATAGCAAAAGAACTCTATGAATTCAACCAAAATTTTGTAGAAAAAAAAGATTTTTTTCAACTCAGAAAAACCATTGAAACCTACAATATAAAAATGAAATATGAACTTCCAAAAAATATTTCTTGAGAAACTTGTAAACAAACTTTACTTCATTTTTATAAATCTGTTCTCCAATTAAAAAGTTTACAAGAAGAAATTATTATTCATAATCATCATGATTTTCATAAATTCATAGATAAAGATTTTAAAAATTTAGAAGAGTTTGAAAAAGAGCTCAAAGAAATTTGTTATATAAAAGAAAATATTTCTATTTCAAATGAAGTGAAAGAAATACTCATAGAGAAATTTCAAGCTCATCTTTATAAAATCACCAGCTATGATTTAGAAAAATGCTTAAAAAGAGAAAATAAAAAATCTCATACAAAAATTTGGCTCAATTTTTGGGATAAAATTAATAATACTCAAAAATATCCTATCAGAATAAATCCAGAAATAAAAATTAGTTTTATAAAAAAAGAGAAAAATATTCTCCTTTCATCTTGAAAAGAAAAAGTAAATAGGAAAATAAAAAATAGATATTTGCTTACGACTAATATTACAGAACATGCATGTAAAAATTCTTGATTTGTAAATGGGAAAACAAAAAAGGAAATTATTAATTTTTATGAAAAGTTTAATAAAGAATTTGAATATAAAATAAATGAAAAAATATTTTCCTACACTTATTTTATTGATATTTGGGAAAATAATTCTATCAAATTATCTCTTTATAAAAATAATACTCTTATTGAAATACCTACTTATCAATTACATTCAGAATATTTTCTAGAAATAAATAATAAATGAACTCCCCTTTATAAAAATTTTTCTTATTTTCAATACGATAATCACAAAGATTTTTATAAAATAGAAAAAAATCCTTATATTGATGTTTCTCAAGCAAAACTGATCAATGAGAAAATATATTTAGAATGAGATATTTCTACGTATCTCAATTTAAAACTAAAAAGTGCAAAGAAAAAAATATCTCATTTTTATTCCAAATATTCTCACATACAAATAAGTGAATTCAATCAAAATTATATTGTTTTAATTTGATGAAATACCCAAGAACTCGTAATATATGAATTTGAAGAAAAATATGAAATTATTCAATCTAGATGAACTATTTTAAAAGAATTACAAGACTTTCTTCAATCAAAAGATATTGATTCATATCAAGAAGAAGATATTTCAATACACGACATAGAAAATTTAAAAAATGCTTTATGTGCAAATATAATATGAATTATATTTTTTCTTCAAAAAGAATATCCTGGTAGAATAATAGTAAGAAATTTTCATCAAAATAGAAATAATCTCTCCATTGAAAATTTAGATAAAAAAATAGAAGAAAAAATTTTACAAAAACTTTCCTCTCTCAGTCTTATTCCATCAAATTATAAATATATATTTGAACTGAAAGAGCAAAATATTTTAAATAAACTCTGACTTATAGAATTTGTAAATTAAGTTTTGACTTTTATAAAAAAATGTTTACTATTCCCTTAGTTTCTACTTTTGTAGATTATAAAAACTCATACTTATACCCTATATAATAAAAATCTTTCTTATGAAAGATAATAGGAAATAAGTAAAGTGTAATTTTTAGAAAAAATTGCATAAAATAAAAAAAACTATATATTTTGAAATATATAGTTTTTTATTTTTATTGTATGAAAAAAATAATATTTTTACTCTTAGTTTTGATTCCAAACTTTAGCTTTGCAAATACTTATATTGAAAAAAAAGTTGACGGATATACTTTTAAAGTTATCAAATATGATCTTACATCTCAGGATTATGAAATTAAAATAGTAAAAACTGACAATGCTACCAATTTATCAAATTTATTAAAACAAAATAATGCTATTACTGGAGTAAATGGAGTATTTTTTTGTCCAACCGATTATTCTTGGTGTAATACTGAAAAAAGTTTTACTGATAATGAAAGATATATTGAAGGTGAAAAATATGCAACCTATCTCACTACTGGAGATAGAGCTGTTTTTGGCTGGGATAAAAATAAAGTTCCCTTTATCTATCAATCAGGAAAAATAAATATGGACTGGGAAAGTGAAATTTACTATTGATTTTGAAATTACCCACTCCTTTTAAGTGAATGAAAAAATATGTTAGAAGAATATTGGGAAAAAGGTTTAATTGATGGAAAAATGAAAGCAAAAGGAACCAGAAACTTTATTTGTAGTGATGAAAAAAAAGAAAATATCTATTTCTGACTCATATATGATGCGACTCTTGAAGAAGCAACTACAGCACTAAGAAGTTTTTGATGTTATGATGCTCTAAATCTTGATGCCTGACTTTCAACAGTATTTATGTATAATAATAGATATCTTGTGTGACCTCAAAAAAGAGATATTTTAGATGCGGTAGCTATTGAAAGAAAATGACTTAACATAGAAGAAATTATAAAAATAGGTGAAAATATTACTCAAATATTTATATGAGATATTGAAAAAAGAAGCAAAAAGAGTCTTAAAAAAAGTGAAAAATATCTTACCAGTTATATGAATGCTTTAGAGTCACTTAGAAAAAGTATGTATGAAAAATACACTCATAATATTTATGAAACAAATTTTGTATGAGAAGTAGATAAAGTTTGATATACTATAGAATCACCAACTCTCAAACATTTAAAAGTTATTACACTTATAAATGAAATATATGAAAATTTAAGAAAATTAAGAATAGAAATAAGAGAAAAAATATCTGAAGAACAAAAAATTTTAGAAATAATCAAATAAAAATATGCAAAAAAAACAAATACTTACCCTCGTAATATTATTACTTATTTTTTTATGAAGCTACTTTATTTCATGAATATATTCTGTTATAAATGTATCAGTTACTCTCTTTATTTATTCTTTATTTCTCTATATTTTTTACTGATGATATAAAAAAATAAAAGAGAAAAACTATAATTTTTTTTCATTGGAACATTATAGTATATTTTTAAATATTTTTCTCTATAGAATCAGTTCTCTCTTTTTGGTAGCTCTCATATTTATTTGATGATTTTCTTATTATCAAAATGAAGTTTCTCCTGCAAAGATGCCAATATATACATTGAGTAACGGAGAAAAAACTATTATATTTCATTGAATGAGTCATATAGGAACTGAAAATTTTTATAATCAAGTAAAAGAAAATATCAAAAAATATAAAGAAGATGGATATGTATATTATTTTGAAGGAGTAAGACCTGGAAGTCAGGAAAATCATGAAGCTTTTGACAAAGCATTAGGAGTAAAATTTGATGAAACTACCTATCAAAATATGTCAAAACTTTATGGACTTGTCAATCAAAATAATGAATTATTTTTATGACTTATAAATAATTTAGATTTCAATGTTGATATTTCTATTGATGATGTGATGGAAAAATATGAAAGTATAAAATCTAAGGCGTGAATCTCAAACAGAAATTATAATGCCCCCCTTGATGCTGGAGAACTTATAGGAAATGAATTATCAAAACTCACTCCTAGAGAACTTACTATTCTTAGGTATATCAATAAATCTTTTATTAATATGATTGTAAAAAGTGAATGACTTCAACAATCAATACAAAATAATTTTTCAAACAAAGAACTTTTTGCAGTTATACTAGATGAAAGAAACAAAGTAATTGCTGAGAAAATCATCTCATCACAAGATACAAAAATTATTATGACATACTGACTCTTACATTTTGAGTGAATCTTCCAATTATTAAAACAGCACGATATAAAATGGAAAATAGAGAAAATAGATTATTTATTTCCGTTAAAATAAATATAAAATTAAATTTGACTTTTTATTAAATAATCTTAATATTTAATTATATTAACTATTAACTTAATTAAATATGAAATTTTTTGTATATTTATACTATTACTTATTACAATTAAGATATAATTTTCATATTTCTTGATATGAAAATATTGATTCTCAAAAGCATTATATTATTTTTCCAAATCACCAAGCACTAGTTGATCCTCAAATAGTCGTAAGTATCATTGGAAAAAAAATTTCTCTCTCACCTGTAATTTCTGAAACCTATTATAATATTCCTATACTGAAATTTTTTTTCGAAATAATGGGAGCCGTTTCTATGTGAGATATTCAAAGAGGTACAGGAAATAAAGAAAGTATAAAAAATGCATATAATAATTTAGAAAAATGAGTTCAAAATAAAAAAAATATACTCTTATACCCATCTTGACAACTCTATAGTCAATGATTTGAAGTAATTAGATGAAAAAAAACAGCTCATCATTTAGTTTCTATACTCCCTAAAGATACAGAAATACTTTTAGTAAAAACAACTGGACTTTGGGGAAGTATTTGGTCAAAAGCTTGGGATGGAAATACTCCAAATTTTGCAAAAACTTTTTTAAAAACATTCTTTATACTTTTAGGAAATATATTTTTTCTTACTCCTAAAAGAAGTATTTTTATAGAGATAAAAAATGCTACCAAAGAACTCAAAAATATAAAAAATTTAGATGAATTTAATAATTATTTAGAAAACTTTTATAATAAGGATTGAGAAGAAGAAGTTCTCTATAAAAAACACTTCTTTTATTTTAATAATACAAAAAATAAAACTCCTCCAAAAATAATTGTATGATCTTTAAAAGAATCTTGAGAAAATAAAGTCATTGATGAAAATCTCATTCCTCAAGAAATAAAAGAAAAAATTATCTCAAAAATTGCTGAAATGAAGAAAATCGATGTAAAGACTCTTTCTCTCTCTTCTTTTCTCATTAATGATCTATATTTTGATAGTCTTGATAGCGCTGAAATCAAATCATATATTCAACTTCATTTTAAAAACTCATCAAATCCACCAATCACTTCTCTCAAAACTATCTGAGATCTTTGTATGATGGCTTTATGAAAATCTGAAAATCAAGAAAATATTAAACCATGCTCTTGGTGAGAAAATAAGGAAGAAAAAAATCTTTTTGAAATCATTCAAAAAAATCAAGAAAAATTATGAAATTTTGCATCAATTCCAGCTTTATTTAAAGCAGTTTTTTCAAAAAATCAACACACGCCTTTTGTATATGATAGTATTTTAGGAATGCAAACAAGAAAAGATTTTCTTATAAAAGTCTATCTACTCTCATGATATATAAAAAAAATTGAGTGAAAATATATAGGAATTATGCTTCCAAGCTTATCATCTAGTAGCCTGTTAATTATGGCAACTTATTTTGCCTGAAAAACTCCTGTTATGCTGAATTGGACTTTATGAGAAACTTCTCTTCTTCACTCAGTACAATTTGCAAATCTTGATACTATTCTCACTTCAAAAAATTTTTATGAGAAAGTAAAAAATGAAGCAACTGAAAAATTATCCAAAAAGTATATTTTTTTAGAAGAATTCCTCAAAAATATTTCGATATGAAAAAAAATCTCTGCTTTACTTCAAAGTATATTTTTCCAAATTCCACGTATTCATATTGATAATGAAGCCGTAATTCTCTTTACATCTGGAAGTGAATCCCTTCCAAAAGCAGTCCCACTCACCCATAAAAATCTCATAAGTGATATTCTTTGATCACTCTATCACTTCCCTATTACACAAGCAGATATATTACTCGGTTTTCTTCCTCCTTTCCATAGTTTTTGATTTACTATCAATACGATTATGCCTCTCATTTCTGGTCTTAAAGTAGCATATACTCCTGACCCAAATGATGCAAAAAATATTTCAAATATCATAACTCATTGTCAAATTTCAGCTCTTACTTCCACTCCAACTTTCTTAAAAATGATTTTAAAAGTTTCTACTCAAAATGATATAAAAACTCTTAAATATGCTGTAGTTTGAGCAGAAAAATGCCCTAAATCTTTAGCAGAAATTTTTACAAAATACTGTCCAAATGGAAAAATTTTAGAATGATACGGAATTACTGAATGCAGTCCTGTTATTTCTATAAATCCCCCTAATAAAGCCAAACTCTGAAGTGTATGACTTCCCATTTTTTGAAGTGATATAAAAATTATTTCTCTTGAAAATAATGAAATACTGTGAAATAATATAGAATGAATGATTTATTTTTCTGGAGACAATGTATTTTCTTGATATTTAGATAAAAATTTAGAAAATCCTTTTGAAGAAATAGAAGGAAAAACATATTATAAAACAGGAGATTTGTGATATAAAGATGATGATGGGTATTTATACATTACTGGAAGATTAAAAAGATTTATAAAAATAGCTGGAGAAATGATTTCACTCCCATTTATAGAAAATATTTTAATACAAAAATATGGTCTTGAAAATGAAAATATTTTAGCAATAGAAGCCAAAGAAGAAAATGGAAATATTCAAATAGTTCTCTTTTCAACAAAAGAAATACTTTTAGAAGAAGCTCAAAATCACTTAAGAAATTCTTGAGTCAGTAATTTAGTAAAACTCTCAAAAGTAGAAAAAATTGATGAAATTCCAATTTTAGGAACTGGAAAAATTGATTATAAAGTATTAAAAAATAAGATTTAATTTTAAATAAAAATTGACTTTATAATTAATTTTAATATTGTTAACTATATTAAATATTAACTTAATAAATTTATTTTTTTAATATTCTATATTATGGATGATTTAAAAATTTTACAAGAAGAAAAGATTTCTTCTAAAAGCACTTCTGATATGATAATTGAAAAGATTATCCCAATTATTTGAAGTCTTTTAATGGCAAGTGGAGTCGGATATTTACTCTATACAAATATTTGGGTACATTTAGATGAAATCATAAGAATAATAATTGGTTTTTTAGGAAGTATCTTTATAATGGTAAGTTGAATAAAGTTTTGAAATAAACTGAAATATTTCTGAGAAGTGGTTTCTAGTATTTGAGTATTACTCTTTTATTGAACTTTAATTTATGCCTCTAGATCTAGCATAGAAGTTAATGCTATATTTCCAGAAATTTCAGCATTATTTGTGGGATTTATTTTTACTACTATTGTTTCTTATATAGCAAAAGCAAGAAATTCTAGCAGTATCATTATGATAGCATTGCTTGGTTCCTATTTGCTCCCTTTTGTAATTGGACAAAATAACTCTTGGCAACATAGTATTTCATTTAATTCATTTTTAATTTATTTTACTGCAATAAATGGAACTTTATTTTTTCTATCAAAAGAGTTTAATATGAAAAATATTGACATTATAAATAGATTATGAATTATTTTTGCAACTTCTTCTCTTTATTTTTTATCATACTACCAAACATCTCCATCAAATACATTTTTATGATGAGATATATTTTCAGCAATATTATTTTTAATGATCGCTTTATTTTGAATAGGAAGTTTACTTATAACCTATAAAGAGAAAGAAAATAAATCATCTTGATATATTGCTCTGTGATATATATTAACTATTTTTTGGTATCTTATCAATATAAATTTTTTATCTTTAAGTGATTCTATAAAATGAATATTTTTTATTTGTATCACTCTTGCTTGTTTTGTATGATGGCATACTCTATGAGAACAAAAAGAAAAAAGTGAACATATTGCACTTTATATCTGAGGAATTATTTCAGCAATATTTGCTTTTAATATGTTTGTAGAAGAAGTAAATCAATTTATTTCTATAATTATCAGTTATAGTAGTCTTATTTTTGCATTTTTATATACTCAATGACATGCAAAAAAAGAAAGACTTTTTTCCTATTTTTGACTCAGTTTTTTTGGTTTTATGTATGCAATTTTAAATTTGTGAGATACAAAAATATTTTCTGATACTCTTTTATTTATTTTAGCTACTATTCCTACTCTTGCTGGTATTTTTATTACTCAAAAAGATGATGACACTACTAAGCAACTTGCAAAAATATATTCAATATTTTGAGGAATAGTTATTCTTTGGGCATTATTTAACTATTTTTTCTATAATATAGATATGACTTTGGTACTGTTTTATATTTTACCAATAGGGGTATTATCATATATTCACCTGAATTCAACTCTCAAAATAGAAACAAAAACTATTATTTTAAGAGTCACTTTAGTTTGGTTTGTATTATGATTTTTAGGAACATTTTTCACACTTTTAGGGAATTTATATCCTTCTCCAAATTATACTTCTCTTTTTACATTTTTTGAAAATCCAATGATGTACTATGGTTTACTCTGAAGTATTATTTCATATTTATGAATATATCTTTCGCATAAACTTGATGAAAGTGAAGTTTATTACCATCCAACTTTTCTAGCAGCTATTTTATTTTACTCAACGATTGCTTTATTTGGAGCACAAATAATTATTGCTCTATGAAATGATTTAGGGTTTTGAGAAAGATCTTGAGGTTTAAGAGCAGTATTTATCACTATTTATTGGATAGCTCTTGGTATTTTTGCTATTTTTGAGTGAGTAAAAAAATGAATTGATTATGATAGTGAGAAAAAAATTTGAATTGTACTTATATTTATTACTTTGGCAAAAATTATTTTCTACGATATGACAACTATGGAAATGGATAATAAAATAATAGTTCTTATTATTATTTGATGAATGCTTTTAACACTTTCATATTTTATTCAAAAAAATGGATGGTTAAAAACTCAAAATACTCTCAGCAAAAAACCTCAAAAGAAAAAAATCATCAATCAAAAAATTGAAAACATAAATGTAGATAAAATTCAAGCCATACTTTTTTCTCAAAATGATGGAAAAACTTTTACTATAAAATCAAAAAATCTTTTCAAAATAGCGATATTAATACAAAATAAAAAAGAAAAAACTCAATTCGAAGCATGAGAATTACAAGAAATTTATGATTATATTTTAGAAAACTATTCGTCCACTCTTTCAAAAGAAGATTTTAAAAAGCTCAATTGAATTTTAAAAACTTTTGTAGATATTGGGGGAGAATTTACATTTAAGAAAATATAATGCTACAAATTATTTATATAACTGCTCAAGTCTTAAAAGATTTCAAACAAAATGCTTGATTTTATTATAAAGAAAAATCTATTGAATGAAATATATGAAGATATTTTTTACAAAAACATCTTAAATATCTTCCTCAAACAGATATCAATGGAATTCCTCTTTTTGAAAAAAATTTTTTTTGGAGTCTTTCACACAAAGAAAATCTTATTTTTATAGGATGGGATAAAAAAGAAATTTGAATTGATATTGAAATACTAAAACCAAGAAATGAAGAAATTTTTTTGCTTCACAGTGATAAAGAATATAAATTATTATGAGAAAAAAATCTCATACATTTCTATATTCTTTGGACTTTAAAGGAAAGTATTATAAAAGTTTTTCTTTCTAGCATTGATATACTGAATGAAATTAAAATTTTAAATATGAATAAAAAGAAAGAAAGAATAGATAATTTTCTCTTTGAATATCATTTTACATGAACACTTCAAAATATATGATGGAAATGATCTGTTGGGGTAAAAAATAATATTATCTATGCTATTTGTAAGAAAATATAAAATATCCCTTTGTTTACTTTTTTAGTAAAATACACATACTTAATTATTTATCTAGTTAATATTATATTATGATAAAATATAAAAATCTCTTACTTGTATTTGGGTTGATTACTATTTGGAGTTTATTTTTTGCTCTTTATAAATATTTTATGTGGTGAATTTTTAAAACTGATATCATCACTTTGCAATATATTTCAGGGTATTTAAGTATTGGAACGATTGGGTCTTTTCTAATTGGATGACTTTTATATGAACTTTTTAAAGAAAAAAAATACCACTTTTTTATTAGTTGTGCAAGTATTGTGTGTCTTATAATTATATTTTTTCTTGCAAATAAAAATATAGATACAACTCTTTTAGTTGGATGAATTACTCTTATTCTTTGATTTTTTTATTGACTTTGGTGAGTTTTGAGAAATATTTTAATCGCATGACAAATTCAAGAAACTTGATTTGGAGATACAAAAGTAAACGGAATTGCAAATATTTTCTTTATTACTTCTATTATTATTTGATCTATTTTTTGAGGACTTATAGCAGAAAAATTAAATATTATTTGAATTTGGATTATTGCTTGATTGCTTTTTTTATGACTCATTTTATGAGCTTCTTTTTCTTACAAAAGTATACAAGAAAGCATTTCTTATAAACAAAAAATAAGGGAATATAAAAAAAATTATCTCAAAGATTTTATGTTTATTTTTAAAAAATATGGAGTTATTATGATTTTTGTCTCTCTCATTATCACTATTGGAACTATTTTATCACAAAAAGCTATCGAATATTTTGTAGAATTTGGAGGAAAAACAAGTTCAGGAGCCGCAGTAATTTTACTTTATAGTGCTGTATGAAGTATTGTATGAAATATAATTTCTATGAAAATTACAGAAAATAGATGGTTTTATTTCTTAATTTTTTCTCTTTTATTTGCTTTTTGTTGTTTTTTATTTCCAAGTTTTTTTTCTAGTTTTACTTCTACATGAATACTCGCATGAATTGCTTGAATATTCTTTTGAATGAGCTATAATTTACTTGAATCATACTTTTTTAAAAAAATTGGAGATGATGATAAAAAACCATATGGTGCAGTAAGTTTGTGAGTGATTACAAGTATTATTATAGCTCTTATGATGTTTGGTGTAGATATAATCGGAAAATGATTTGGTGTAGAGGGAGTATATTATTTTATGGGAGTTATAGTATGTATTATTGGAATAAGTATTTTTTCTTTCCAACATACTCTAAAATAATATAAAATATATTTTTCAACAAAAATAACTCTTATTAAAATATTAATATTTATTTAAAAATTATACAATTATGAGAACTATAAATACCGATCTAATAGAGAAAATCTTAAAAGTAAATGATATTTTTTTAAAATTTGCCCAAAGTAATATTTTTCATTGAACTGGACTTACGCCAACTCAGTTTAATATTTTATGAGAAATTATTTTAGAAAACTGACTTCTTATCAATCATTTAAAAGAAAAACTTATTATTTCTCCTCCTGCTCTCAGTCAACTGTTAAATAGAATGGAAAAATCATGATTTATCGAAAGAAAATTATCAAAAACAGACAAAAGAGAAATTAAAATTTCTCCAACCAAAAAAGCTATAGAATTATATAATACTATTAATGAAAAATATATTACTATAGCTTGAGAAAAACTGTGAAATATAAAAGACAAAGATAAAGAAATTATGATTAAATTCTTAGATTATATTGAAAATAATATTTAAAAATTTGACTTTTTTATTATCACCTATATAATGTAGGTGCTAAGACTTAGTAATATATCCTAAAGGATACTGAAAATAAAATATTTTTTAATTTTTATTTTATATGAATATAAAACCATTACAAGATAGAATTCTATTAAAAGCAATAGAAAAAGAAAATATTACGAGTTCTGGAATTTATATACCAGAATGAGCAAATAAAGAAAGACCATACATCTATGAAGTAATAGCAGTTTGACCTGGAAAAGAATGAAAAGAAATATCAGTAAAAGTGTGAGATAGAGTTTTAAGTTGACAATATTCTGGAGATGATGTGAAAGTAAATTGACAAGAATTTAAGATTGTTGGAATTGATTATATTTTAGCGATAGTTGAAAACTAAAATTACAAATACCTTTTTATCTTTTAACCCATAAACTTATGTCAAAACAAATAAAATATTGAGATGAACTCAGAGCAAAAATGTTTACTTGAATAGAAACTGTTGCTAAAACAGTAACTCTTACTATGGGACCAAAAGGAAGAAATGTTATTCTTGATAAATGATATGGAATTCCTCAAGTTACCAATGATTGAGTAACTATTGCAAAAGAAATTGAGCTTGAAGACAAATTTGAATCACTTTGAGCAGAGCTCATCAAAGAAGCTGCTTCAAAAACAAATGAATTAGCTTGAGATGGAACAACAACAGCAACTCTTTTAACATATGCTTTAGCAAAAGAATGACTGAGAGAAATCAGAACTGGAATTAATGCGATTGAAATCAAAAATGGTATGAGAAAAGCTGGAAGTGAAGTAATAAAAGAACTCGATAAAATTTCTAAAAAAATTACTACTCCTGAAGAAATAGCACAAGTAGCTTCTTTATCTGCTCAAGATAATGAAGTATGAGAAATCATTGCAAAAGCTATGGAAAAAGTATGAAATAATGGTGTAATTTCTGTCGAAGAATGACAAACATTTGGATTAGAATTAGAAGTAACAGAATGAATGGAATTTGATCAAGGATATATTTCACCATATATGGTCACAAATCCAGAAAAAATGATCAGTGAGTTTCGTGATGCAAAGATCCTTATCACTGATGGAAAAATTTCTTCTATGAAAGATTTAGTTCCACTCCTTGAAGAGCTTCTTGGGCAATGAAAAAAAGATTTAGTAATCATTGCTGAAGATATTGAAGGGGAAGCACTAACAACAATTATATTAAATAAATTAAAATGAGTCTTAAATATTCTTGCTATAAAAGCTCCTGGATTTGGTGATAGAAAAAAAGAAATGCTCAAAGATTTAGCTATTCTCACTGGAGCAAATATTATCACTTCTGAACTTGGAATGAAATTAGAAAATGCAACTCTAAATGATTTATGAGGAGCTAAAAGTGTATTTGCTGAAAAATGAAAAACTACTATTATCGGTTGATTTGGAGATGAAAAAGATATTAAAGCAAGAGTATCTGATTTAAAAAATCAAATTGAAAATACCTCTTCAAGTTATGATAGAGAAAAATTACAAGAAAGACTCGCAAAACTTGATGGATGAGTTGCAGTTATAAAAGTTTGAGCTGCAAGTGAAGTAGAAATGAAAGAAAAAAAATTAAGAATTGAAGATGCACTCAATGCAACTCGTGCTGCAGTAGAAGAATGAGTAGTATCTTGAGGTTGAGTAGCTTTACTCAAAGCATCAAAAGCACTTGAAAACTTTGATACTGGAAATATTGATCAAAATATTTGAGTAAGAATCGTAAAAAATGCACTTTCATACCCACTCAGACAAATTAGTGAAAATGCTGGAAAAGAATGATCTGTAATTATCAGTGAAGTTTTGAGAAATATTGATAGTAATTATTGATATGATGCTGCAAAAGATGAATACGTAGATATGATAGCTTCAGGAATTATTGATCCAAAAAAAGTAGAAAGAGTTGCTTTAGAAGAAGCAATATCACTTGCAGGAATGTTTCTCACTACAGAAAGTTGAGTAGTGGAAATTCCAAATAAAAATGAGATCCAAACTCCCGCTTGAATGTGAATGTGATGAATGCCTGGGATGTATTAAAAAAGAACAAACTTAAAAATATGAATTAAATATTCCAAATATTGATTTTGGAATATTTTTTTTTATAATAGAGAAAATATTTATTATAAAAATATTATGCATCTTTCATTACAAAATACATTTACTCAAACTTTCGGTTATGGAGAGAAAACTATTCAATGATTTATATTTGAACCTTCTCTTTTATATCTTCCTCATTTTTCAAATGGGGCTATCACCAGTATGAAGATGCTCAGAGAAAAAAAAGAAAATTCTCAGTCTCATCGACTCGCAAAGATTATATATAATTTAGAAAATCTTTGAAAAAATATTGGAAAAAATTTTTGAGTAGATTTTATTGATCCGATAGAATATATTATTCAATTATATTTCAAAGATAATCTTTCCATCGCACAAATTTTTTCTCGCATCAACGGAAAATGACTTACTTATAAAAATGAAAATGGCTTTTCAAAACTCCTGACACTGACTTTAGGATGGCATTTAAAAGATGCTGAGGAAAATAAAACAACAAAAATTTATTCTCAAAGAACCGCAGAAAAAAGTATAAAAAAAACACTGGAAAGAAAAGATGCAAGAAAAGCAGAATTCCTTTCTTGGTTTATAAAAAATTCTCATATTTATATAGAAAATTTAGACCAAAATATATTTAATAATTTAGTATTTAAATATGAAAAATGTATCTATATTCTTCTAAATATTTTTCAAATTTCTAAAGAAAATTTTCTCACTTTGCAAGATTTAAATATGGGAAATCAATCTTTCGCAGATAGATTCAATGAGCTTTTTATAGAATATAATATCTCTCTTCATATTTCACATAAAGATATTGCAAGAATATTTGAAAAATTTAAAAATAAATAATACATTTTTATGAAAAAAATAAATACATGATTTTCACTTATCGAAATAATTATTTCTACCGTTATACTTACTATTTGAATCTTTTGAATATATAAACTGATTGGAAATAATATGGCAATGCTTGGAAATACTCAACAGCGTACTACTATGAAAACTCTCGAAACAAATATGAGAGAATGTATCAATTATTTTAGTTTTGATTCATTTAATAATTATGATACTTGAAGTCATTTCAGTATTCATTTTTGAAATGATAACTTGTGATGTTTTATGGGAAGTTATAATAAAGATTATTATTTTACTTGAGTGACAATAGATAATAATGATTTTTATCTTTACGGAAATATTATAGAAAAATCAAGTTCAAAAATAAACTTTAAACTCAATGTATTTTCTCCAGAAGTTGGAAATCTTTATAAAGAAAATATAAATTTTATCCTTGAGAAAAAAGAGTAAAATATACGAGGGATTAATTATTCCCTACCGTTTGTTTGTCTAAAAATTCTGCAATACATGCCCTTGCTTGAGGTCATAAAATTCCTTGATTCGTTTGGGGCCAATTACATTCTGAAATTAAAAATCTTCTCATTGCAATTTGTGTATTTTCATCATATATTCCATGAAATGAAAAATTATAATACCCAGTTTCATTTAAAAAAGATTGAAGATTTTTTACACTTTCCCCTTCACTTCATACAGAAAGATTATCTTGAAATAGTGAAATATCAAATACTTTTTCTTGAAAAATATCTTCTTCAGATGCGATATTATTTTCTTGTGGAGCTTCAAAAATATTCTCTGTATTTTCAGGAAAATTTAAGTCAGGGTCTTCAAAAGGATGAATTTCTTCTTTTTTAAATACATCCATATAATTTGGCTGTAATGCACTAAAATATCAATAAAAAATTATTCCTGATACGAAAAGGAGAAAGAAAAATATCTTTTTATTTTCTCAAATATCTTTTTTTGAAATATTATATGCCAAATGAAGTCAAAAGAATTTTCCAACTATATAAACAAATAAAACAAAAGTAAATAAAAAAATCAGTATTTCAAAAAGTCAAAGAGAATAAAAGCTCGCTACAAAAATAATGAGAAATAAAAAGAAAACATCATAAAATATCACATCATAGTCTTGTTTAATATTTTTCCAAAATTGAAGACAAAAACTTCTCACTACTTTCCATACTACTTTTCACAGATATTTTCCTGTAATTTGTAATTTTTCTAAAATAGAAATGACAATAGATGAGATTAAAACCAGAATAAAATATGAGAAAAGTATTGAAAAATATGAAACTTCTTCTATTAAAAATCAAATTGATATCAAAAAAAGTCAACATGAAATATAATAAAAATATATTGCCCCAATATTATAAATAAGATATCCTCCAAAAATAATACATAAAATAAAAAGAAAATTTCATGAAAAAAATATGTATTGAATACTAAATCAAACAAAAAGAAACAAAACAAAATATAAAAAATTCGATATTTTTCAAAATATACCTTGAGAAAGTTCTCTATATTTTTGGATCTCTAGAGAATATTTATTTAATAAAACATATACTTCTTTTACAAAAAAATTAAATATTATATCAAAAAATGGAAGTATAAGCACAAAATATGAAAATAACACAAAGTTTGAGAAATTAAAAAGAATATAATCTTTAAAAATAATACTAAAAATTAAAATAATTCCTACAATAATATAAAAAAATAAAAATACTAATTTGAGCATATAGAAGTAAAAAAAATGAAATAATTGTACCAAGAGTATATAAAAATATAGTATTTTTGCAAAAAAATTTGCATTTTTATAAAAAAATAATAAAATATTGCCGTATTATGCACGAAAGCATATATATTGTAAACAGTTCATTAAAATATACGATTTAAAAAACTCGCGTCTTTGTTATAGTTTATTATTAACTTATACGATTATGACAAATTTATTTGCAAATAAAAAAATTGCTTCTAGAGTAATTGCAATATCTACTCTAGCTTCTGTTTTTTTAGTTTTAAATGTTTCTGGTGCTATGGGAACATTTTGGAGAACATTAGATAAAGTAAACCCTTTCTCTGCTCCAGCAAACAAAACTGTATGTGAATACGGTTATGGATATGGAAGTGCTGGTTGGTGATATGGTTATGGTTACGGGTATGGATATGGATCTCAACCTTGTACTCCATCAAGTTCTAGTTCTTCTAGTTCTAGTTCATCATCTTCATCTAGCGGATGAGGAGGTGGATCAAGTTCATCATCTTCATCTAGCGGATGAGGAGGTGGATCAAGTTCATCATCTTCATCTAGCGGATGAGGAGGTGGAGGATGAGGATGGATTTCATCAAGTTCTTCTAGTTCATCAGGTGGTAGCTCAAATAATAATACTACAACTGGTGTAACTAATACTGATAAAGGTGACCTTGTATCAAAAATTGAAAAAATTAAATATGAAACTACTGCTGATGGAAAAGTAATTATTACAAAAGCAGATGGTACAAAAATTACATTTACAGATATTAATAATACTTTTGCAAAAGAGTATATTGCTATTCTTGCTGGTTTAGGTATTATCAATGGTTACGGAGATGGTACATTTAAACCTGAAAATAATGCTACTAGAGCTGAATATTTAAAAATAGTTCTCGGAGGTATGGGAATAGATTATTCTGATGCTGATGTATCTAAATTAACATTTAGTGATGTTGATACAAATTCTTGGATTGCAAGAGTAGTAGCAAAAGCTTCTGAATTAAATTTAATTGATACTACAAACAAAAATTTTAGACCAAATGATAATATAACAAGAGCTGAATCAATGAAAATGCTTCTTAACGCAGCTGGTATTGAGGTAGCAGAATCTACAGATTCTACATTTACTGATGTATCAGGATGGTCTGTAAAATATATTGAATCTGCTAAAAATCTTTGAATTATTAATGGTCAAGAAGTAAGTGGTAAACTTATTTTCAGACCAAATGATAGTATAACAAGAGCTGAAGTTTCAAAAATCGTTGTAAAAACTATGTTACTACCATAATTTTGAATCTATGTTTACAAGGCAAAAAGACTTTCTTAATAAGAAAGTCTTTTTGTTTTATAAATTTGAATTTATACAAAAAATAAATATATTACTAAAAATTTAACTATCAAATTATGAATTATTTTTTATATTTTATTCTCATTATCAGTGGAGTGTTATGATTTTATAGAATACTCCCCTATTTTTCATCAAATATTCCCCTTTGATATGATCCTGGTATTTTTAGAGCTTATTTTTTAGATTATTTTCAAAATCTACCAAATATTGATTTATACCATCTTGATACTTGGATAAAACAAATTTATGAACCTGGACTTGGTTTTTTGACAAATATTTTGCTTTTGATTTGATATGATGTTGATTTTTTGATAGGTTTTTGACTGGTGTTTTTTAGTATTATTACTGGATTTTTTCTCTATTTTGTTTTAAAAGAAAATTCAAAAGTAACTGCTATCTTATGATTGAGTATGTATTTTCTTTCTATAGTACAATATAAAGCTTTTTGGTGGAATTATTATAAACAAATTCTTGGAATTCTTTTTTTACTTGCTGGTGTATATTTATTACAAAAGAAAAAAATTTTTCTTTCTTTGCCAATTATACTTTCTATGTTTATCATAAATAGAGCAAGTGGAGTATTTTTTGTGCTTATGTTTATTTTTTATAAAATATATGAAATTATTTATGAAAGAAAATTTTCTCCAAAAGATATTTTAGTAGTAGGTGGAGCTTGAATACTGGCTTTATGAATATATTTTCCTATACTTAAATATCAACTTCTAGATTTGATACAACCACTTACAACTATGGTAATGACAGAATGAAAAAGTGGAACTTTCTTTTCAAGAGAAGAATTTTGAGATAATAGTATATTTTTTATTCTTTGAGCATTATGAGGAATTTATATAGTTGTTACTAGAATAATTTCAGAATGAAAAAAATTATCATTTCTTGATTTTGGTTTTATTGTTTGATTTCTTTGGACTAGCCTATGACTTTTTTTCTATAATAGATTTTATATATTTTTTGATTTATTTCTTATTGTTTTTGCTTGTTATTTTCTTTCATTTTGGTATGAAAAAAATAAAAAAATATTTATCATTTTAACAAGTATATTTTTTATAGCACAATCATTTCTCTATTTTAATTATGTAAATAATAATTCAAATGCTCTGATAAGCCAAAAAGAATTTGACAAAATACAATATTTTTCTAAAGTAGTAGAAGATGATGCTGTTATTATGGTAACACATAAAAATTATTCTCCTTGGTTAATTTGATATACAAGAAAAAAAGTTATTGCTCCGTGACTTTTTGACTGGAATAAATGGAATTTAGAAACATGGATTGAATGGTGGGAAAAAAGCGATGGTGAGAAAAAATGTGAAATGTTAAAAGATTATAGTGAATATAAACATCTTTATCTTTGGATTTGAGAAAGACAACCAAAAGAAAATTTAAATAATGGATGATGTTTTGAAGAAATCTATAAAGATAATAAACTTATATTTGTAAAAATAAAACACGAATGAAACAAATAAATAAATATGTACTTTTGAGTAGTACTTTGATAAGTATAGTAACTTTATTACTGTTACTATTTCCTTTTGAAAATTCATTTTATAATATTTTAAGAATAATATTTGGAAGTATTTTTATACTTTTTTTACCTGGTTACTTTATTACTTTAAGTTTTTTTAAAACCCAAGAAATTGATCAACTTGAAAGATTTGCTCTCAGTTTTGCTTTTTCTATTTCTGTAATTCCACTTCTCACTTTTTACCTCAATTTAATTTGAGTAAAAATTACTGATATAAATGTATTTTTAATTGCACTTCTAGTGATTGTTTTGAATTTAATTTTTATTTATTTTCAATGAAAAAAGAAAATTTTTTAATACAAACCATTTTCCCTTATGTAGGATTATGAGGATTATTTGCTGCTTCTTTTTGGAAAAACGAGTTTTTGATATATCAAAAATATTTATTTTTATGATTATTATTACTCATTTTAAAAGATATTTTTATTCATTTTATACAAATAAAGCCTCTCAAAATCAAAGTACTAAAAACAAGTGATGAAGAAGTATGATTTTTCTCTCGACTCATTATTTTCAATAGAAAAAAATTTTTTCCAAGTATTTTAATTATTTATATTGTACAACTTTTAGTAAAACAAACCAATATTTGGGATCTCCAAAACTTAATTATTTTTCAAATTTTTAGTGATAATTTTCTTTTAATATGGGTTGTAATTTCTGGAATACTCACTCTTTTGAAAGAGAATCTTGAAGAAAAATATGAAGAGGAAATTGAAAGTATGGATTATAGTATCTTAGGAATTATACTTTCATTTAGTCTTTCTTTGCTATGAGCATATATGATTTTAAGTCAAACTATGAGACTTGGAAATTTATCTTATATAATAGCTCTTATCTCAGGATTACTTATATTTTTAATTTGAGTTATGATCTTAGAAGAGGAAAAAGAATAAATAATAGCCTGCCAAAAAAATTATTTTATTTTTAATTATTTTTTATGAAATTAATAATCCAAATTCCTTGTAAAAATGAGGAAGAAAATTTACCAAAAGTTTTAGCAGAACTTCCTCGTGAAATAAAAGGAATTGATGTAATAGAATATCAAGTTATTGATGATGGAAGTGATGATAATACTTCAAAAGTAGCTCGTGATTTTTGAGTACATCATATTATTCGTTTTTCAAAAAATAGAGGACTTGGAGTTTGATTTAAAGCTTGAGTAGAAAATGCACTGAAAAATTGAGCTGATATCCTTATAAATACAGATGCTGACAATCAATATCCTTCAAAATATATTAAAGATTTAGTAAAACCTATTTTAGAAGGAAAGGCTGATATTGTTATTTGAAATAGAAGACCAACAGAAGTAAATCATTTTAAATGGTATAAAAAACACTTGCAGTGACTAGGAAATATAGTTTTAAGTTTTATAGTAAAAGAAAAACTTCCTGATAGTGTGAGTGGATTTAGAGCCTATTCAAGAGATGCACTCTTTGAACTCAATGTAACTTCAAAATTTTCTTATGTTATTGATACTATTATTCAAGCATATAAAAAATGACTCAAAATAGAATGGGTTCCTATCACTACCAATCTTCCAACACGCCCATCAAGACTTTTTAAAAATATTTTTGAACATATTAGAAAATCAACCGTAGATATTCTCAGAGTGTATACGATGTATGAACCACTAAAAGTTTTTTTATGGGCAAGTCTTCCCTTTTTAATAGTTTGAACGATTGGAACTTTCAGATTTTTGTATTATTATTTCATACTTCATGCTGGAACTGGAATGATTCAATCGCTTATCATTTCTGGAGTACTCATCAGTGTATGAATTAGTTTATTCTCTCTTTGAGTCATTTCAGATCTCATTGCAAAAAATAGATTTCTTATAGAAGAAAATCTCAAAATGACAAAAAAAATGAAATATAATAAAGATTAATGTAAAATCCCTTTCAATTCTGAAAGGGATTTTTATTTGCAATGTGGAGAAAAATATATATATTTGTTTGCAAAAATTTAATATTTATTCTTATGAAGAAAGTTTTATTTATAACAAAAAATTTCCCTCCTCAAAAATGATGAATGGAACAGTATAGCTATGATTTATATACATATCTCAAAAAGTACACTCAAATACACCTCATAGCCAATATAAGAGGAAAATATTTTCTTCCATTTTTTTGAATTATGGCATTTTTAAAATGATTATTTTTAGCTCCCAAAGTAGATATTATTTATGTTTGAGACTGATCAATAAGTTTTTTGTGATATATCTTGGGAAAAATATTTTCAAAAGAAATTTACATTACAATTCATTGACTTGATATTACTTGGAATAATAGTTTTTATCAAGTAATCATTCCAAAAATTCTCAAAAAATGTGACAAAATCATTTGTGTTAGCTCATATACAAAAGAAATTTGTTTACAAAAATGAATAGATGAAAGCAAACTTTTTGTTATTAATAATGGATTAAATTTTGATTTTCTTCCAAAAGTAAATATAAACAGTAAGCAAGATATTTTAGAAAAATATGATATTACAAATTTTGATTGAAAGAAAATTCTTTTTTCAGTTTGAAGGTTTGTTGAGAGAAAATGAATTCATAATTTTTTAGAAAATATTTTTACTCACTTAGAAAAAGAAAAATATATTTATATCATTGCAGGATTTGGAAAATATAAACAAATTTATGAAGAAATCATACAAAAATATCATCTCAATAATGTGTATCTCATTTGAAAAATTCCCAAACAAGATATTGCAAATTTTATGAGTATTTCAGATATATTTATTATGCCAAATATAAAAGTTCCTTGAGATATGGAGGGTTTTGGTATTGTAGTGATTGAAGCAGGCTATTATTGACTTCCTGTTGTTGCCACAAAAATTGAATGAATTCAAGATGCCCTTATTGATGGAAAAACTTGAGTTTTTATAGAAGACAATGAAGAAAGAAATGAAAATTTTAAACAGATTATAGAAAATTTTGATAAAAATTTATTTCAAAAAGATTGAGTAAAAAATGAAATAATAAATATATTTTCTTGGGAAAATATTATACAAAAATATTTAGAATTAATGAAGTAAAAATGAATAAAATAAAATATATTTTTAAAAGAACTCTACATGAATTTTTAATTTCTATATATATTTTTTTAGATTTTATTATTCCGGATTTTACTATTTTTTCACCTTTAAGAAGTAAGTTACTCGCTATATTTACTCTGTCTAAAATATGAAAATCAACAAGAATAAGAAAAAATCAATATTTAACAAATTTGAAAAATTTAAAAATTTGAAATAATTGTTTTATAAACAGATGAAATTTGTTTGATAATAATTGAGAAATTAGTATTTGAGATGATTGCTGAATTTGATATGATAATAAATTCTTAACAACTATGCATTATGAAAAACAAAATATTTCAAAAGAAAAATTAACATTTTCAACATACTCAAATGAAATTATTATTTGAAATAATGTTTGGATTACTAGTAATTGTACGATATTACCATGAAGTAAAATATGAAATAACATTATAATTGCATCATGAAGTGTTGTAAAATGAGATTTAGAAGATAATTTTGTTTATGGATGAATTCCAGCAAAAAAAATAAGATCCACAGAGTGATTTATTTCTAAAATTAATTAAAAAATGAAAAAAATTTGAATATTTAGCCAAGACTTTTTCCCAATATACTGATGACAAGGAGTTCATCTATATAATATATATAATGAATTTATAAAATTAGGGTTCAATATTTTTTTTATATTTAGTTGAAGAAATAACGATAAAAAAAATCATGTATGAATTAAGAACTTAAAACTAAAAAATATTTGATTAAGTATTTATTTATTTTTCAAATTTAATTTTTTAATTAAAAAATACAATCTGTGATGTATCCATATTCATGGTTGACCTTGAGGATTATTTTTATTTAAAAAATTAAATATTCCTGTTATATTTACAAGTCATCATACCTATTGGCAACAATACAATTATGTAAAATGACAAAAATGGAAAATTATTTTTTATTTTTTAGAGAAACTAAGCTATAAACTAGCAGATAAAATAATTTGTGTTTCAGAAGATACAAAAAATATTTTAAAAGAAAAATATGATATAGAAGAAAATAAATTAGTTTATATTCCAAATTGAATAAATTTAGAAGAATTTAAATATGATGAGAAAATTGATAAGGAAGAAAATAGTTTAGTTTTTGTTTGAAGACTTGATGAAAGAAAATGAATTGACTTTTTAGTTGAAGCTATGAATTGAATTTTAAAAGAAAATAATAAAATAAAATTATACATAGTTTGAGAATGAAAATTAAAAAATAAATTAGAGAATTTTATAAAAATTAATAAATTAGAAAAAAATATTATTTTTTGTTGAAAATTAAGTTGAGAAGAATTAAGGAAAAGAATCCAAAAATCTGAAATAATGATTACCCCTTCAGTATTTGAATGATTTTGAATTTCAGTACTTGAATGAATGGCTTTAAAAGTTCCTGTAATATGAACAAATGTAGATGGAATAAGAACAATTATCAAGAACTGAAAAAATTGAATATTAGTAAAGTATTGAAATAATAAAGATTTGAAAGATAAAATTATTGAATTAATAAATAATAAAGATTTGCAAAAAAAATATATTGAAAATGCTTACAATGACTTAGAAAGCAAATATAATTGGAATTTAATTACTAAAAAAACTATAGATGAGTATGAAAAACTGGTTTAAAAAAAATATTGCCAATATAATTCTTATACTAATATTAGTAATTTTTTGATTTTTTTATTGGAGAACTATAATGTTTTTACCTCTTTTTTGAGATGCAACAATTCATTGATATCATGCAAATATAATTTTAGATAAATGATGGAATTTTTTAGAAGCAGATTATCCTTGACTTTATTATTATATAGTAAATGTATTATGAGTAATAATTTGAGAAAAAGCTTATAATTTAATAGTTTTTATTTGAGTTTTTTTAATTCTAATATACAGCTACTTATTAAGCTATAAAATTACAAATAATAAATTAATAGCCATTTTTATATTATTAATAATATGATTTTCTTCAAAATTAATATTTTATAGTGCAAGACTTTATCAAGAAATTTTAATAACAGCTTTATTCTTAATTTCTTTTTACTATTTATTTTTAATACTAAATGAAAATAAAAAAGGATATTTATATTTATTAGCATTTTTAATATGAATAACTTTATCTATAAAACAACAAGGGTTACTTATATTATATGTTAGTACTTGCTTGTTTTTCTTAATATGATTTGTTTTCAAAAAAAATAATTTCAAAGAAGTTATAATAGTTTTTCTTATTCCTTTAATTATATGAATAGGATTTTACTGAGTTTTATTCCATAACAAATGAAGAATAATAATATGAAATGAAGATTATAAAGTTTTAAATATAATAAACTATTTTTGACAAAAATTTTTTGATTACAATTGAAATGATTATAAATTAAATAATTTGGAATATGCATATAATTATGATAAATTAGTAAAAAATAAAGAATTTGATAAAATTGTAAAATCTAATTTTGAAGAAAAACTATTGAATATTCAAAATGATTATTATAACACTTGAACTCAAAATGCTCAAAATAGACAAACAAGATTTTCTGATATTTTCAATGATATAGATAAATTCAATAATGCACATAATTTTTTTATTTCATTTTTGTGATATAAATGATACAAAAATATAGAGTTTTTAGTTTTTATTTTATTAATTTGATCATTAACATACATTATATTTAATACAAATATAATTAAAAAATATAAATACATATTGCTATTTCTAATTATATTTCTTTGAATCAATTATTTTTTATTTCAAAGAAATACTGACCAAGCGAGATACCATCTATTTATACCCTTTTATTTATTATTTTTACTTAGTTTATTTTTAAATCTTATTTATAAAAAAAATATTTCCCTATTTATAAATTCAATTGTCATATTTATATTATTGATGTCAATATCAATACCTTTTTATGAACAAAATAGATGAAATATTAGGTCACAAATATATTCACCAAGTATGGGATGAATTCCATCAATTATTGAAACTTGAAATTGGATGAAAAACAATATAAATGATGAAACATTTTTTCAAATGTGTTGAAATGAAACAAGTTATTACTCTGAAAAAAAATGAGTTTGAGATTGGAGAATTTATTTTTTAGATGAGGAAAATATTAAAAATTACTTTGAGAATAATAATATACAATATTTTGTTCTATTCAAGTCTCAATTAACTCAAGATGATAATTGGAAAAATTTATGTAAAATCCCTATTGGTTTTATAGATAAATTAAATAATATATGAGATAGAATTTATACATCAAGTTATGATGATATATATGTTTATAAAATAAATTATAAAAATGAAAATACTCCTAATTAATGATTATCTTACAAATTTTGGATGAGCAGAAAAAGTAGTTTTTGATCAAAAGAAAATATTAGAAATAAATTGAAATAATGTTTTTTTATTATGAGATGAAGAAAAAAATGAAAATATTTTCTCATTCTTTAGAAGATATATAAGTTTTAAATATTTTTTTAAAACTTATAAAGTTATAAATAATAAAAAAATAGATATAATACACTCTCATAGTTTATCAAGAAACATCTCTCCATCTCCAATAATAGCATCAAAACTATTATGAAAAAAAGTAATAATGACAGTTCATGATTTTCACTATTATTGTCCAAAAACTTGGTGAATTTTAGAAAATTGAGAAATTTGTCAAAAATGATTTAATAGAAAATGTTATTTATTAAATTGTAAAACTTCAAAAATATGATATAAAAATATTCCCTATCATTTTTTAAAATGGCTAAAAGTAGGACTTCATAGAGTTATTTTAAACAAATATGTGGATATCTTTATTTGTCCATCAAGAAAGCTTCAAGAATACATGGTAAAATCTCTAAACTTGCCAAAAGAAAAAGTAATTTATTTACCAAATTTCATAGAAATCGAAAAAAATCATACACTAAACTTTGAAAATATTGATGATAAAATTTTTCTATATGTATGAAGAGTTTCAAAAGAAAAATGAATTGAAGTAGCAATAAAAGCTTTTGATATATTAGTAAATCATGAATGAATAAAAGATATTTATTTTGAAGTTATTGGAGATTGACCAGAAAAAGAAAATCTAGAAAATCTTGTAAAATCATTATGACTTGAAAATAATATAAAATTTCTTTGAAAAATAAATAATTCAGAGTTACAAAAATATTATGAAAGATCTGTTTGACTTATTATGCCAAGTGTTTGGCTTGAAAATAATCCTCTGGTTGCAATAGAATGAATGAAATATTGAAAACCTATATTAGCTAGTAATGTATGATGATTTCCTGACTTAATAGAAAACGAAAAAAATGGATACTTATTTCCTATGTGAAACCATAAAGCTCTTGCAGAAAAAATCAAAATTCTTAATAATAATACAAATTTAAGTATTGAAATGTGAAAATATTGATTTGAAAAGTTACAAAAAGAGTTTAACTCAGACTTATTTTATAAAAAACTTTTATGATTATATTCATAAAAGTTTTTTAATTTCATAATTATATTTTTTAGCAATTATTTCATAAGAATAATTATTTTCAATATATTTAATTATATTATTCCTTAATTTAAGTAATTGATTCTCATCTAATTTTATTAAATCTAGAATAACTTCTATTAATGAATCAATTTTATTATAATCATATACATATAATCAAGATTCCTTGGGAAAATAATTTTTTAATCATTTAAAATCATTTGAAATAGCAATGCATCAACAAGACATACTTTCTAATAATACTAAAGGCATTCACTCTGATAAAGATGGTAGTATAAAAAATGAAGATTTATTATAGAAATCTATTAATTCATTTTCTCATTTTGGTCAATGAAAATTAATATTCATAATCTTATTATCATCTATATATTTTTTTACATCTAGATAATATTTATTTTCATTACTTCAGAAATCCTCTTGAAAAGGTCATACAATATCTAAAACATAATCATTAATTTTATATTTTTTCTGTAAAACTTCAAATGCCTTAACTAAAAAAAATATATTTTTCCTTTCACAAATTTTTCAAACATATAGAAACGATTTTTTCCTACTTACATTAATTAATTTATACTTTTCTATATCGACACCATTATAAATCAATGAAGTTGAATTATTATACTTTTTCATCTCTGTAAATATATGATTTGAAATTGATATAGGTATATTTGAAAGTTTAGAAGCTAAAACCTCTCATTTTTGATACTTAATTCACCAAAATGGTGAATGAGATATAAAAATTGTTTTTTTAAAAAATAATTTACTAAAAAATACTCCCCATTGATTATTAGAAATAATTACTCAATATCAATAAAATACTCAATTCAACAATGCGATAAAATGAAAATACATATGTCTAAATTTTCATTTTATATAAATTGGGATTTTAATTCTTTTTATATCTAAATTTGGATAAATTTCTTCATAAGATTTATTATTGTATTCATCTTGAATATCAAAAATTGTATAATGAATATTTAATTCATCTTTAGATAATTTTTTTGATAAATCATATACTATTTTAGCTACAGCATCTCAATCTTTTGGAGGTGTAGAATATACTCAAGAAGATATTATTAAAGCTTGATATTTTTTATTATACATATTTTGTTAAATATTTTAATATTAATTTATAGTCTATAAAAAAATTTTTTGTAAAAATTTCTGCCCATAATCTTTCTAAAAAATGTCATTCTATAGGATTAGAACTTGTATTTAAATACTGTAAAATATTTTCATAAACATGCTTTTTTCTCAGTAAAATTCTCTTTTTCGATACCGCAAAATTTCCACAATAAAATGTAGGTATAATAAATGGTTGTTTTTTATGAAAAACAATATTATAAAATTCTGAAAAAGTATTAATTTTTCATTTCAAATCATCTTTTTCTATCATTTCTTTAAATTTTCACTTCCAAATAATCTGTGGCTCTTTTCTAAAAAGTAATGCTAATTTTGCTGTAGAAAAACCTATTTTTTTGCTTTCTTCTATATATTCATCAATAGAATTATATATCCATCAATCTTCGTTATGGTCAGAAATATTTCATTGAAGAAAAACAGAAACATCAGCTAAATTATCATAGTTATGAATAATATGATATAAATATGTATGTCCTTCTCTTCATACATTTTCTAATTTTATCCATTTTTTAACTGGAAATCTTGGTTGAGTCTCATTTCATTTATGATAAATAATCACATTTTCAGCATAAGGTCTTAACCATTCTAAATCTTCGTTATAATGAGCAATAATTATTTCAAAATTTTGGTTGTTTAGCATACATTATATCTTAAAATCTAAAACATTTTTAATAGTTTTATCCATATCAAAATATTTATAATTAGCAAGTCTTCATAAAAAAAATACATTTTTCAGACTGTTTGCTTCATTTTTATATTTTTCAAGAATTTCTAAATTTTCTTTTGTTTCTACTGGATAGGCTTCAATTTCTCAAATTCAAGGTATTTCTTTACAAATAACTGTTTTTTCTATACCAAAAGTAGGACTATTTGGATAAAATTTTTTAAACTCAGTGATACGAGTATAATCATAATCATTCGGATAGTTGATGACTATATTTTCTTGAAATGATTGTTTGTTATATTCTTCTAGCTTATACAAAGTTTTTCTATATTCTAGTTTCCCATATTTGAAATCAAAATATTCATCAATTGGTCAAGTAAAATAGAGTTTTTCATATTCTATTTCTGAAATGATATCTTTATAATCAGTATTTAATAGTACTTTTATATTTTTATTATCAAGCATTTTTTCAAACATTTTTGTATATCATTTTTCTGGCATTCATTGAAATTTATTATGAGGAAAATATCTATTATCTCTTGATATTACAACAGGAACTCTTTTTAAAACATCTGTGTTTATTTCTTCAGCTGTAATTCCCCATTGTTTAATAGTATAATTTTTAAATACTTTTTCAAAAATGTAATCTGCTAAAAACTGTAAATCCTTATTATTTTCCTTTTGTGCTTTTTCTCTGAGTTCTGTAATAGAAACTTTTGAATTGTATTCATAATATTCAAGTAAAGTTTCTTCAAGCTTTTCAGCTAATTCTGGAGAAAAACTTTGATAAATAGAGTTTAAATTAAAAGGAACTGGAACTAAATTTCCATCTACAAGTCATAAAACTTTATGTTGAAAATTAGAAAACTCACTAAATCTATTTACATATGTCCAAACATCTTCTAAATCAGTATGAAATATATGGGGTCAATATTTATGTATTAAAATTCAATTTTCATCATAATAGTCATAACAATTTCATCAAATATGATTTCTTTTTTCCACTATTAATACTTCTTCACCTTTTTCAGCGAGTCTTTGAGCTAAAATAATTCAAGAAGGTCAAGCTCCAACTATAAGATTTTTAATTTTCATTTTTAATTTTTTTAAAAGATAATAAATAAATTCATTCTTTATATAAAAATATCCCCATACTGATAGTAATTATCATTTCTGTAAATAAAACAGAAATAGCCATTCACATACTTTGAAAAAATATTGTTGCTGGTATTGAGATAATAATACTTATAATAGCAGAAATAATCAGTATATTTGAAAAAGCCTTTTTATGTCCAAAATTTAACATTGTCATAATTCAAAATATATTACTTAATGCAACTATAAAAGGCAATAAAGCAAGTATTTTAATTAAAATAATACTTTCATAAAATTCTTTTCAAAAAAGTATATTTACAAATATTTCTGCTCAAAAAAACAATATAATAGATACTATAAAAGCAAATCCTCAAACTAATATAGTAACTTTCTGCAAAAACTCAATAGTTTTTTGTTTTGAAACTTGTAGTTTTTTAGTGATACTTGGATAAATAGCTTGTGAAATAGGTCAAATAAGTCATTTAACTGCTGTAATAAGTTTTTCAGCACTTGCATAATATCAAACAACCGTATTATTGGTAAAAATTCACAATATAAAAGTCGTAGAAGTAGTATATAAACTGATGAATATTCCTGAAATAAACACGTGCCATCATTCTACTAAATGATATTTTATACTTTGAAAATTTGGTAAAATAAACTGAAGTTTAAATACTTTCAATGCCATAAAAAACGCTATCACTCCAGTAGTTATAAAAGAAAGAGAAGTGATAAGAGGAAGCCGTATATAGTCTCAAATATTTTGTATAAAAAGAAAAACTGGGAGTAAAAATATACTTTTAACTATTATATTTATAATCGTGATATATTTCATTTTTTCCATTCATTGAAACATCCAAACAGGGAAAAGTATTTCTCAAATAATCATGAGAAAAGTAAATCAAAATACGATTATTTCACTAGAAAATTTTGTAAAACTCAAAACAATTCATAAAAAGATAAAAAAAGATACTATTCCCAAAATACTTTTTATAATGATAACATTCCAAAATATTTCTGAAACTTTTATATTATCTTCCCTATTCATCGAAACATCTTTTGTAGCTGTGAGATTAAAACCATAATTGGTAATAATCATAAAATATCCTACAAAAGCCGTTGCAAAAGCTATAATTCAAAATTTTTCCGGTCACAAAACTCTTAAAACATATGGAAGAGTAATAAGAGGAATTATATAATTAAATATTTGTAAAGTTCAGAGAGAAAATATATTTCAAACAATCGTTTTATTATTTTTAATAGAATTTTTAATTTTTTGAATCATAATATATGTTTAAAAAGTCTGTTATTGTATAAGAGCATCAATATTGATAAAATCAATTTCTGGATGTAAAAGTACATATTTATTTAAAAAATTTGAACCTATAAATCAAGCTCATCATGTTATAATAATTTTTTGTTTCATAAATAATAGTAGAGTCAAAATAAAAAGTTTTGTATAGTTTACAAAAAGAATATAAAAATACAAGTTTCTAAAAAATAGAACAATTATATTTTCCTATTTTTTATTTTTCATAATAAAACCATAACTATCTTCAATAGCTTCTTTTACTGAATATGAAGCTTTCCATCATAATATTTTTTCTACTTTCTCAGGATTACAAAATGATACTGGTAAATCTCAAGCTCTTCTTGGTTTTATTAGATATGGGACTTCCTTTCAAACAACTTCTGAAGTCATTTGTATCATTTCTTTTACACTTGTAGCATTTCCAGTTCAAAGATTGAAAGTTTCAAAAAATCATTTAGATTCTCAAGTTTTTTCAATAAATTCTAAAGCTTTTAAATGTCCTTCTATCAAATCAACTACATGAATATAATCCCTCTCCCCTGTCCCATCTTTGGTATCATAATCATCTCCAAAAACTTGAACAGTTTGTAACTCTCAAGCAACTACTTTCATAATAAACGGCAATAAATTATTTGGAATTCCATTTGGATTTTCTCCAATCAATCCACTTTTATGGGCTCAAATTGGATTAAAATATCTTAAATTTACTACTTGAAAATCTTTATGAGTCGCTAAATCTTTTAAAATATTTTCTATTAAAAATTTTGTAGTTCCATAAGGATTTGTTGTATTTCAAACAGGATCTGTTTCAATAAATGGTGGTTTTTTGACACTATCATATACTGTTGCTGATGATGAAAATATAATTTTTTTACAATCATGCACTTCTATTAATTCAAACAAATTAATACTTCATAAAATATTATTTTCATAATAGTAAAATGGTTTTTCAGCACTTTCTCAAACAGCTTTTGCTCCAGCAAAATGAATAACCGCTTCAAAGTTATATTTTTCAAATACTTGTTCTAAACTTTCAAAATCTCTTAAATCTACTTCATAAAAATCTGGTTTCACTCCAGTAATTTTTTGAATACTTTCTAAAACTTCCAGAGAAGAATTTGCTAAATTATCAACAATAACTGGATTATATCAAGTTTCTATAAGCGAAACTACTCCGTGAGAACCGATATATCAAGTTCCCCCAGTAACTAAAATATTTTTCATACATACAAAGATTAAAATTAATTCTACAAAAAAGTATATAAAAAAGCTCTAATAATCAAAATAATTTTGAATTTTCCCATTTTTTCATACAATAAAACAAATTTATTTTCTAAATACAAAAAATGAAAATCACTATTTTTGGAACTGGATATGTATGACTCGTAACTGGAACATGTTTAGCAGAAGTTTGACACGAAGTAATGTGTATAGATATTGATCAAAATAAAGTTGATAACTTAAAAAAAGGTATTATGCCTATTTATGAACTTGGACTGGAAGAACTCGTAAAAAGAAATTACAAAGAATGAAGATTACAATTTTCAACTGATGCAAAAGCTTGAGTAGAATTTTGAAAAGCTATTTTTTCAGCAGTTGGAACTCCTCCTGATGAAAATCATAGAGCCGATTTAAGATTTGTAAAAGCAGTTGCAAAAACTCTTTGAGAAAATATAAATGAATACAAAGTTTTTATAAATAAATCAACTGTTCCTGTTTGAACTGGAGAAATTTGTAAAAATATTATTAAGGAAGAAATCCAAAAAAGATGAAAAAAAATTGACTTTGATATCGTTTCAAATCCAGAATTTTTAAAAGAATGAGTTGCGATTAAAGATTTTATGACTCCTGATAGAATTGTTTGTGGAGCTGAAAGTGAGCAAGCAAAAAAAATAATGACTGATATTTACAAACCATTTGTAAGAACTTCTGCTCCTCTTGTTTTTACTGATATAAAATCAGCAGAAATTATTAAATATGCTGCCAATGCTTTTTTAGCAACAAAAATCAGTTTTATCAACGAAATTGCAAACTTTGCAGAAATTGTATGAGCAAATATTTCAGACATTAGTAAATGAATCTGACTGGATGAAAGAATTGGTTCAAGATTTCTTCATGCTGGTATTTGATACGGTGGTTCTTGTTTTCCAAAAGATGTACAAGCACTTATTGAAACGGGAAAAGATTTTTGATATGACTTTAAAATCATAGCTTCAACTGAAAAAGTAAACAAACTTCAAAAAGTAAAAGTAGTTGATAAACTCATTAAATATATTCCAGATCTAACCGGAAAAACTATTGCTCTTTGGGGACTTTCATTTAAACCAAAAACTGATGATGTAAGAGATGCTCCAAGTTTGGAAGTAATCAAAAAATTACTCGAACTCTGAGTAGGAGAAATTCAAGCCTTTGACCCAGTTTCTATTGATAATGTCAGAAAAATTTATGGATTAGAAAAAAGAATTCTTTTCACTCAAAACTATTATGAAGCTTTAAAAAATGCTGATGCACTTATTATTTTAACAGAATGGGATGAATTTAGAATGCCTGATTTTGAAAAAATACAAAATCTTATGACTGGAAAAGTAATTATTGATGGAAGAAATATTTGGAATAAACAAGAAATGCTTGAAATGTGATTTACTTACGAATGAATTGGAAAATAATATGAACAAAAAATATTTAAACATTCTTAAAAATATAATTTTCTTCCTATTTTTTGGAGGAATTTTATATTTTTTCTCAAAAACTATTTATATAAATTATGATAAAATAAAAGATTTTGAACTTCATTTCAATTTTTTATATTTATTTTTATCTATTCTTTTTTATTTTTTATTTTTTTTCTCTCTCACTATTTTATGGAAATATCTTTTATGAGAAAAGAAAATAACATTTGGGGAAATTTTTTATATTAATAGTGTTTCTTGGATTAGCAAGTATCTTCCAGGAAAAGTTGCAATGATTGTAACAAAAGTTCTCTATTTAAATGAAAAATGAATTCCAAAAAGAACGAGTTTTATTTCTTGTATCTATGAACATATTTTTCAAATTATTGCTTCATTTTTTATCAGTTTTCCATTTATTATTTACTATTTTTTAGGAACTGAAAATAATAGTTATATCTGGTTATCTTGAATATTTTTTGCTTGATTTATCATATCAATTCATCCATTTATTTTTAATAATTGACTCAATATTTTACTCAAAATTCTCAAAAAAGAACCAGTAGAAAAACATCACTTTTTAGGAATTTTTTCAATCATAAAATACATTTTCTGATACTCACTTTCAATGATTATAAAAGGAATTTCATTTGCATTTTTAGTTTTCAGTATCACAAGTGTATGAATATGAGATATCCCTTTTCTCATATTTGCTTGGGTTTTTGCTGGTGTGGTAGGAATTGTTTCTATTTTTGCTCCAAATTGACTCTGAGTAAGAGAATGAGTTTTGGCCTTTTTGCTTCAATTTATTCTTCCAGTAGAAATTTCTATCATTATCAGTATTTTTTCAAGACTATGGTCAACACTTTGTGACTGAATTATTTGACTCTATGTAGGAATAGAAAAATTTAAAAAATCTCTTTAAAATATAAAATATTTATAAACTATGAAAAAAAATGAAATTTTAAAAAATATTACCGTTGAAAAACTCGTATTTGGAGGAAAATGATTTGCAAGACTTAAGTCTGAAAATAAAGATATCGATGGAAAAGCAATTTTTATTTCTGGATGAGTAATTCCAGGAAGTATCATCAATGTAAGAGTTTTAAAATCAAGAAAAGATTTCATTGAAGCTCAAGCTCAAGAAACGATTCAAAAATCTCCAATCGAAAAACTACATCCAAATAATATTTATGGAATGCAAGCGGGTTGTGGATGGGTAAATATTCCTTACGAAGAACAATTAAAAATAAAAGCCTGACAAATTGAAGAATCACTTTTTCATACAAAAAAACTTCAACCAAATTTAGAAATTTCTCCTATTGTTGCTTCTCCATTAGTAGATAATTATAGAAATAAAATTGAATTTAGTTTCTGAAAATTTATCTCTGCAAAACATGAAAAAAATGAACATTTTAATGTTTGATTTCATAAACAATGAGAATTTTCAAAAATTGAAGATTTTGATGGAACGATTCTTATTACAGAACTAGCAAATAAAATCTATAAAGAAATAAAAGACTTTGCAAAAAATTCATGATTTCCTGTATATGATCAATTTAATGGAGAATGATTTTTTAGACATATTGTGATAAGAGAAGCTTTTTTCACAAAACAAATTATGATTATTTTTTCTATAAATCATACGTTTCCTGAAATTGAAAATCTTGATTTTGTAAAAGATTTTTTCCAAGAATTAGCAAAAAAATATCCTGAAATTGCTTCTATTTACCTCAGTTTAAATAATAGCAAAGCTGATGTTGCTATTTGAGAATTACAACTCATTTATGGGAAAAAATTTATTGAAGAAAAATTACTTGGACTTACTTTTAATATTTCTCCAAAAAGTTTTTTTCAAACCAATTCATGCGGTGCCGAAAAACTTTATAGTGAAGTTTTATCACAAGTTGATGCCAATAGTTTAAAAGATTTTACTGTTTTAGATTTATATGGATGAACAGGAACTATTTGAATGGTTTTTGCTCCACATAGCAAAAAAGTAGTTTCAGTAGAACTCGTAAAAGATGCGTCAGAAGATGGAAAAGAAAATGCTTGAAAAAATAACATTACCAATATGGATTTTGTAAATGCAAAAGTTGAAGTGTTTTTAGATGATTATATTAAATCTTGAGAAAAAGCTGATTTGCTTATTATTGATCCACCAAGAGCTGGAATGCATCCTGATGCGCTTCCAAATATACTTAATTTTAAAACAAAAAATATTATTTATGTAAGTTGTAATCCTGCAACTCTTGCAAGAGATTTAGCGTATATTTTACAAAATAGTGATTACAAAATTATAAAAGTAACTCCAGTTGATATGTTTCCTCATACGAGTCATATTGAAACGATTGTTACATTAGAAAGATAATATGCAAAATAATTTTTATACTTATGATGGAACATATCTCACCATCAATACTCTTGCAACTGCTTGAGCTAAACAAGATAGTTTTTGAAAAATTGTATGAGAGAGAATAAAAATTTCTGTAAAAAAAGCTCCTGAGAATTGAGAAGCAACAAAATATATGATAAAATTTATTGCAAAATCTTTTGGAGTTTCTAATAAAGATATTGAACTCTTATACTGAGAATTTTCACCTCATAAAGCATTTAAAATAAAATCACCAAAAATAATTCCTGAAAAATTAAAAGAATTTATACAAATATAAAAAGATGAAAAAAATCATCTTTTTTTGATTTCTCCATAAAAGTATGGTATAATTTTAAAGTACATATATTTAATAAATTTTAAGTTTATGATTATTAAAGATTTACTTTATGCAATTTTAGATATCACTACGAGAGAAAAATATCCAGATATTCACTTAAATACCTGATTTCAACCAATAATCAGAAATCACAATGGTGATATTACTCATCTTACAAAACTTATTATTTGATGAGAAGAAATTGAAGCTCCAAAATTTACAAAAGATATGATAAAAAATATTATCATTGAACTCACCTGATATAATGGAATGGACAAATTTATGGAAAATTTTGAGCTCGATACTTCTTTTGAATACTTAGAAAAATACAGATATAGAGTAAATTGTTATATTGATAGTAATTGATACAGTATAGCAATGAGAATTATTCCAAGTGAAATTCCTAGTTTAGAAGAATTAAATCTTTGAGAAACAATAAAAGAAATGTGTCAAAAATCAAAATGACTTATATTGATGACTGGACCAACAGGAAGCTGAAAATCAACCAATCTTGCTGCTATGATTAATTATATAAATAAAAATTTTAAAAAACATATTATCACGATTGAAGATCCTGTAGAATTTGCGTTTACTTCAGAACAAAGTCTCATAAATCAAAGAGAAATAGGAAATCATACAAAAGGTTTTGCACAAGCAATAAAATCAAGCTTAAGAGAAGATCCCGATATTATTATGATTTGAGAAATGAGAGACCCAGAAACAATTAAATCAGCAATTACACTTGCAGAAACGGGGCATTTAGTACTCTCAACTCTTCATACCAATGATACCGTACAAAGTATTGATAGAATCGTTGATGTATTTCCAAATTGACAACAAGATCAAATTCGTATGCAACTTGCTATGAGTCTCGTATGAGTAATTTCTCAGAGATTGCTTCCAAGAATAGATATTTCCGGAAGAATTCCAGCAAGAGAAATTCTTTTAGCAAATGATGCAGTAAGAAATCTAATTATTACCGGAAAAACTCACCAACTCTATTCTGTTATAGAAGTTTCTAGTAAGAGTGGAATGATTTTAATGGATAAATATCTCATATTTTTATACAAAAAATGAGTAATTTCAAAAGATACTCTCTTCTCATATGCAAGAGATAAAGATGGAATAGAAATGCTTATAAATGAATAATTTTTATAATTTGCAATAAAACTATGAAAGAACAAATAAAAAATATTGATATAAATTCCCCAATACTCGAATGAATTAAAGGAAAAGAATCAAAACATAAAACTGATATAAAGTACTTGCAAACTGATGTCATTCGACAAAATTCTCTCTTGTATTATGCAGATATTTTTGAAAAAAGTCCTTTTTTTGAAAAAAAAGTCATACAAAAAGGTGAATTACTTTTTGATGAATGAAGTCAAGATAATTATATCTATATTATCAAAAAGTGACTTCTTTCTGTAGAAAAATATACTACTCAAGACAAAATAGAAACGAAACAACTTGCTTTATTAAAAAGTGGTGAATTTTTATGAGAAGCAAGTTTAGATAGCCATTCTTGACCAAAAGAAGCATTGATTAAAGCAGTAGAAAAATCTGAAATTCTCTGTATTGATGGAAAAAATGATATAAAAAAATTTATAGAAGAAAATCCTTCAGTAGGATATGAATTTTTAAAACATATTATTTTAACTACTAATGAAAGACTTCTTGAGGCAAATAAAATTATTACTAGTCACTATGAGATAGAAAGAGCAATAAATGCTATGAAAGAAATAAATTCAAAAAATATTTTTGGACTTATTGATAAGATTGGTGATATTGTAGATGTTGATTATATTCTCTACTTTGAAAAACATCAAATTATGGAAAATTTTCTTACCCTCAAATATGATTCTAGATTCCCAAATAAAATGCAAGATAAAATATTTGAAAGAGCTTGATATTTTCTTAATCTTGACGAACTCTTTAGTGAATGTAATATTGCCTTTGACGATAAAATTATTATAAACAAACTCAATATTTGAAATGAAGTATATTGATATCTCATATTTGTAAGAGAGAAAAGAATATTTTCTTGAAGTGATAAAAAAACTTTTTCTAGTTTAGCAAATTCACTTGCTTGAGTCATAAAAAAACTTTTTACTGATCAAGAATCAAAAAACAAAATTTATATTAATGAAATGAAACAATCAGTTGATGAAACTATTTAAAAAATACGAAAGATAAAACTATCTTTCGTATTTTTTCTAACTTTCTATTTTTTTTATTTCAAAATTAAGAAGATTTTCTCCTATTTTAAACTTTACCCTTTCCAAAAATCTATCAATAATTAAATAATCATGATCAAGAATTTCTAACTTTAAAAAGAGTCACATTTCAGATATTGAAATTTTTTGTGAAGTAATTTCTAAAGTATTTATATTCATATCAAATAAAATATCTGATAAACTTTTGAGTACTCATATTTTATTTCTAAATATAAAATGAATATCAAAAATAATATTATTAAGTTCATCTCATTCAAAATATGCACTTAAAAATCTATCTTTTGAAAGACGATTGAGAGTTTTACAATCTCTATTATGAATAGTAATAGTTCATTTAGAATTGATATATGCAACTATTTTATCTTGTAATTTATCAGTACAACATACTCCTACCTGATATGGTAGATTTTTTTCTCATCAAATAATAATTTCTTTTTGAGATTTATGTTTTTCTGATTCAACAATATGAGAAATCTCTTTATTTTGAGTTTTTGATTTATGATAAATATTTTTTGCTTTAAGTATCTTTTTTACAATTGCTGTTGGATTGGTAGAAAAATTTCATACTTGTTCTAAAATATCTATCCTTTCTTCAACCGTATAAATTCTATCATCAATAGCTTTTAATAAAGTTAAATCTTTATCTAATTTTTCCAGTCAAGACTTTTCAAGTAAATTATTAAGTATTTCTCTTCCTCTATCAATATGAAGTTCAGCATCTTCATTTCTTAAAAAACTTCTGATACAGTTTTTTGCTTTTGTTGTTTTAACAAATGAAATATAAAAAGGATTTGGTTTTTTATTTTTATCAGTCAAAATCTCTACTACATCTCCATTTTTTAACTCCTTATCAAGTGGAGATGGTTGCCCGTTAATTTTTGCAATAGTAATATGATTTCATAAATCGGTATGAATTTCATAAGCAAAATCAATAGGAGTTGATCAAGCTGGAAGATTAATACTATCTCATCTTGGAGTTAAAACAAAAATTCTATCTTTAAATAAATCTATTTTTAATGAATCCATAAATTCATTATTTCATAAATTTTCTGTTAAATCTTTGAGTTGTTTTACCCAATCTATATCTTGAGCTATCCTCGAACCTTTTTCTTTATATTCAAAATGAGCTGCGACTCAAATACTTGATCTGAGTTCCATATCAAAAGTTTTTATTTGAATTTCAGTAGGTTGTTGTCTATCTTTTCTTAAAAGTCAAATAACAGTTGTATGAAGTGATTGATATCAATTTGGCTTAGGAAGAGCTACATAATCCTTAAATCTTTTGGGTAATGGTGTCCAAAGACTATGTACTATTCATAAAACTTTATAACAATCTCCTACCTCTGGAACTAGTATTTTTATTCCATATAAATCATATAAATCAGAAACTTGAGAAAGTCATTTTCTTTTCATTTTTTTATAAATAGAATACATTGATTTTACTCTAAAATCAACTTGATATTGAATATTTACATTTTTTAAGGCCTGATCAATTTCATGTTTTGCATTTTTTTTAAAAGAACTCATTGTATCTTGAGCATCATTTATTTCTTTTTTTATTTGTCTATATTCATTAAGAAAAAGAATTTTAAAACACTCTTCATCCAGCATGTTTTTAAAATTATGGAGTCAGAGTCTATCTGCAATTGGAGCATAAATATTGAGTGTTTCAAGAGCAATTCTTTCTCTTTTTTCTTTTTTTGGATGATATTTAAGAGTCTTCATATTATGAAGTCTATCAGAAAGTTTTACAAATATAACTCTGATATCTTCACTCATTGCCACAAACATTTTCCTGAGGCTTCCAATAGTTCTTTCCTCTCAAAAATATCTTACTTTTGAGAGTTTTTCCATTCCTGCACAAATTCTTGCTACTTCTTCTCAAAATGTTTTCAATATATCATCATAAGTTTTTGAAGTATCTTCAATAACATCATGTAAAATACAAGCTTGTATAGTATATAAGTCTGGTTTTAAATCAAGTAAAATTTGAGTTGCTTCAACTGGATGATTTATATATGGATCTCCTGATAATCTCATAACTCAGTGATGGGCCTCACGAGCAAATAAATATGCTTTTTTCACTTCATTTTCAATATATTCTGGAGAAAGTTCACTTAAATAAAGACAAATATTTTTTATGAGTTTGTCTACTTTTTTATCTACAAGAGAATAGTCAATACTTATTTCAGCATTTGTTTCCATATACTTCCTTATTATTATCTATTTGAGCTTCTATTGTAATTATTTTTTTAAAAAAGTAAAAAAAACTTTACAATTCATTGAATTCACATATTATAAACCCGTTATTTTTATTTTTTTATAATACATTTTATGAAAAAAAATTTAAAGGCTTTTTCTCTTGTAGAACTTCTCGTAGTAATTACTATTTTAGCTATTATTTCAGTAGTTGCCTATCAAAGTTTTTGATGAGCAACTGATAAAGCATTTACCTCAAGAAAGATAAATGATGTTTCTACTATTGAAACAGCACTACAACAATATAAAGTTGATAAAAATCAATATCCTCCTGTAGATCTCTATGATTCTGATAAAAATGTATGGTGATATAGTTCTTGAACTACTGCTACTCCAAGTAATACATTTAGCGTAACTCTTGATGGGCAAGAAGTAAGTTCTGTCAATCCTTGAGCTGGATGATGAGGAGTTATATATGGAAGTGGGATCTCTCAAATCTGAGCAAAAGGAACTATTTCTCAAGAAACAATGGGAAAACAATATCTTTCAAAAGATCTCTATGATCCTGAATTATGAGATATTAAAATTAAAAATGGTGGAACATTTATTGAAAAATGAATTGGAAGATACGTATATGCTGTTTATGCAAAATCAAATGGTGCAGTATGGGATAGAAATAAAGGATGAAACTATTTTAATATAGCCTATACAGTAAAAAAGGAAGGAACTGATAGTTATATCACAAAAATAGTGTGAGACTATGATGATAATTCTTGTTTTGATAATAAATCAAATTGTCCAAAAACACTCATTTGAAGTTATACTGGAACAACTTTAGAAAATACATACCTAATTGATAATCAAGAACAAGGAAAAACAAATTCTGGAACAGATATAATCGGTGTTTTTGGTTCTACTGTTTCAAATCAATGAATCCCTTATACTATCAATTTTTAGTATATGAAAAGTTTTATAATTCATGGAAATCATCTAAGAAACTTAGATGATTTTTATAATCAAATTGAGGAATTATTTCTCAAAAATAGTAATTTCAAATTTTGAAGAAATTTAGATGCTTTTTCTGATATTTTATCTTGATGATTTTGAAGTTTTGAAGAAAAAGAAAAAATAGAAATCATTTGGAAAGATTTTGAAATTTCAAAAAAATATTTAAAAAATATTGAAATCATTGAAGAAATTATTTCAGAACAGGAAGATATCACATTTATAAAAGCTTAGTTTTTTAAAACTAAGCTTTTATAATACTTACAAAATTTCTTTCATTATCAAAAAGTTTATTTTCTACTATTTCATATCAAGTTTTTTCAAACAAAAATTCTAATTCTTGTAATGAAAAGCAGTGATAAAATCTTTCAAATTCTCAAATTTTTATATTAAAATCTTTCCCCCAAAATTTATTCTCGGAGTTTTCTATATAAGAATCCGCATATTTTTGCTTATTCAAATTACTTTCTAATGCCCAATTGGTCATAAAAATATATGTTCAAGGAACAATAATATTTTTTAATCTTTCTAATACTTGGATTCTTTCATCTATTGTTCATAAATGATGAAAAGAGGCAATAAAAAATACACTTTCAAATTTTTTTTGACTTATTTTATCTATTTCTAACATATCAATTACTTGAAAATCATCAGTTCCAAACTTCTTTTTTGCTTCATCAATCATACCAACAGAAGCATCAATTCAAAAATAATCAATATCACTAATGAATTGACTTTTTATAAAATGATCTAAAAGTCGCCCATTTCAACAACCAATATCTAAAATCTTTTTTTCATCAATAAATTCGGAATATTTTTCTAAAAAATACTCTATTTCTTCCCATTTCATATTCTTTCTTGACTCAGAAAAAGTTTGAGAAAATAAATCATAATTCACTTTTTGTACAATTTTATTTGACATTAATAAAAAATTACATATAAATAGGTGGTAATCCAGAGTCATGAGTATATGCTTTTGCATTTCTGAATTTCTCCTCCCTTGGGCTTTTACAAGCCTTTAAGCCACTTCCCAAAAGTGGCTTTTTTTTTACATTTTTTCTGGTAATCTAATTGCTAAAATATCAAAAATAATTTTTAAAGTTTCAATATATTTTGCAATTAATTTTAGATTTAAAAGCTTTTTTTCAATATTTTCTTCTCACAAGATATTCATATTATTATAAAAATGCGAAAAGTTTTTTGCAAGATTATAAGCATATATAACTAAATGATGATGAGAAATATTTTCTGCTATTCACAGTAAAGTTTCATTCAATGCTCAAATATCTTTATATAATAAAATTTGTTCAGAAGTTGAAAAAACTTCATTTATCTTTGAAGAATTAATACTCTGAGCAGAAATTCAAGATTTCTCTAAAATTCTCAAAGCTCTTACATAAGAATAAGCAACATACGGAAAACTATTTCATTCAAAAGTCATAAATTCATCCCAATCAAAAATCATATCTGTCATTCTTGCTTTTGATAAATATCAGTATTTTATAGCTCAAATTCATATAATTTCTCATAAATTCACTAAATCTTTAGGAGAAATTTCAGGATTTTTTTCAAGAAGTATTTTTTGAGCTCTTTGTGTTGCTTCATCAAGTAAATCTTCTAATTTAATAATATTTCCTTTTCTAGTACTCATAGCTCAAGTTTTGAGCGAAATAAATCCATTTCATGCAAAAAATAATTTTTGTTTTTCTAGCCATCAAATATTTGAAGCTATTTCAAAAGCTTGTTTAAAATGAAGCTCTTGTCTCATATCAACATGATAGATAATTTTTTCTGGATTCCAATTTTCTACTCTATATTTTATAGCTGCTAAATCTGATGCAAGATATCAGTGAGTTCCATCTTTTTTTGCTAAAATACAACTTGGAAGTTTTGTTGTTTCATCAAAAATAACTCATACAGAACCATCCTCATTTTGAGTTGCAATATTTTTTCCTAGTAATTCTTTTACAATATCAGACATATTATATTTTAAATCTGGATAATTTTCTATTTTTGGAAGTCAAATTCCCTCATAAAAACTTTCTCAAATATTATAATCTGATTTTACTCAAAGTTTATCAAGCTGAATTTGCATTGCTTTAATACTTTCAGCAGTAAACGATTTCCATAATTTAATAGATTCAATATCTCACTCTGAAAGTTTTTTAAATTCTTGTCTCGTTTTTTCCTCCAAAGTATCATTTTTTTCAATTTCTTCTGTAATTTTTACATAAAGTTCAAATAAATGTCATACAGCATTTTCTTGTAATTTATCTTTATTTCCCCACATTTTATAGGCTAAAATAAGTTTTCCAAATATAATTCCCCAATCTCATAAGTGGCTATCTCATATTACCTGATATCATAAAATTCTATAAAGATTTATAGTCACTTGACCTTGATTTGGAGTACACATATGTCCTATATGGAGAGGTTTTCATACATTTGCTCAAATATAATCCACTATTATTATTTTTCAAGCTCCTATATTCGGTATCTCTACTGTTTCATACAAAAATAATTCAGTATAAAATGAATAACTTAATTTAAAGTTAAGATAAGGTCAAGCAACTGTTATTTCCATAAAATTCGGATTTTTTCCTAAATTTTCTTTTAATTCATTTGCAATCATTGCAGGATTTTTTGCTGTAGATTTTGCAAGTAGAAAAGGAGCAAAACAAAAATCACCAAGTTCTTTTTTAGGTGGGTTTTCTAGTTTTATTTCAATTATATCAATAGAATACAATTCTTTAATAGTTTGTTTTAATAAAATGGCAACTCTTTCTTTTATGATATTCATAATATGGTATTAAAAATAATTTTTTTGATTATATAAATAAATGCTTAAAAATCAAAAAAAGCTTTGAAAATTCAAAGCTTTTACATATCATCCATAAAATAATTTATATAATCTCCTTCATTGACTACTCCCTTATCTCTCAAATTATCAGCATAATTCTTCATAGTTACCATTCATTCTGACTGTCCCATTTCAATAGCATTATTAATTTGAACGAGATCTCAAGAACGGATTAAATTTCTAATTCATGGTGTCATCATCATTACCTCATAAATTCAAACTCTTCCTCCACCAATTTTTGGAATAAGTCTTTGAGATAATACTCAAAATAATATGTCTCAGAGTTTATAACGAAATGAATGTTGTAATTCAGGATGAAAAAAATTTACTAAACGAGTAATAGTTTGCACTGAACCTGCCGTATGAAGAGTTGAAATTACAAGATGTCCTGTTTCAGCAAGTTCTACTGCGGCTTCTACTGTTTCTTTATCTCTCATCTCTCATACCATTACTATATCTGGGTCTTCTCTCATCGCAGCTCTAAGAGCTGTTGCAAATGATTTAGTATCTTTTCCTACTTCTCTTTGAGAGAAAATAGATTTATCATCTTTAAAAATAAATTCTGTTGGGTCTTCAATAGTTAAAATATGTTCTCTTCTATTTTTATTGATAGCATCTAAAATAGAAATCATAGAAGTTGATTTTCAAGACCCAGTTGGCCCAGTAACCAGAATAAGTCCTCATTTTGCTTTAGTAAATTTTTCCACTCATCTTGGTAAACCAAGTTCTGCAATAGTTTTTGGCTCTGATGCTATTTTTCTTAAAACAAATGCAATTCTTCATAATTTATAAAATGCATTTACTCTAAATGGAGTACCATCAGTATGAATATATGCAAAATCTGCATCTCTTTTTTCTAAAAATTCTTTTACTGCTTCTTTATTATCCTGAAATAATTCAAGTAAAATTTGACGTGCCTTCATTGAATCAAGTGCTGCTCCAGCAACTTTTCCAAGTTCTCCATGAATTCTAAATCAAATATTTTCTCATTCTGACATATGAATATCTGAAGCTCATATTTTTATACAATGGTCTAAAATTGGTCAAATAGTTAAATTAGCCATAAAAATAAGTTATAAATTAAAAGGAAAATAGAAAATAAAGAATTTAAAAGTTCCCTTGAGATGAAAAAGTTTCTGTGTTATTTTTCATCAATATTTTAAATTCTTCACTTTTTTTATTATTTTTTGATATTATTTAAATTATGTTTTCTTGGTCTATCAGCTGATACTTCCAAAATACTTGATTTCATTTTTTCAATTGATGTAATATCTAAATCAAGAGCTGAATCCTCTTTTTCTAAATCTTTGATTTGTCTTTCTAAATCAGAAACTTCTGCTTTTAAAAAATTTATTTGTTCTTGTAACTCATCTACTTTTGTTTGTTTTTCTGCTTTTACTTGTCAAATTGATCCTTTTCTTGATTGCATTTTTGCAATTGCTTCATCTAAGATAGTATTTCTATCAAAATGAGTTTCTTGTACATGAGAAGTAATTACTTCTTCATTTTTTTCCTCATAATTTTCAGTTATTATTTGAGAAGAAATAGCTTCTTCAGGAACGATCACTTCTTCTCAAGCAATTGTATCATTTTGTGAAAATCAAAAATCAACTTCTTCTTGAACAAAAGTATTAACTTCTTCTTGTTTTACTTCTTCTTGCTTTACTTCTTCTACTTGTGATTCCACAACAAATAAATCATCTCAAAAAGAAATATCTGATACTTCATTTGTTGTTTCTTGAGATACTCAATCAAGAGTAAAATCAGTAGTTACTTCAGAAATACTTTCAGATGCTCAAAAATCAAGAATAAAATCATTCGCCTCATCAGCTTGTGTCATATTTTGTGAAGAAAAATCAAAATCCATGATACTGGTATCGCTTGATGTTTCATCTCAAATAATAATTAAATCTTCTTCATTTTGTATAGTAGTAGTCATAATTTAAAATTTACAAGTTAAAATACAATACCATTGTAACACATTTTATTTTTATTTGCAAAAAAAAAGCAAAAAAATATAATACCACTCACAGTGAATAATTCATAATTGATAATAAAAGTCAGCTTTTGACTGATTTTTAATATATTTTCTTCTAAATTATTCATTATAACATTATTAATTACTAATTCTATTACTTATGGATATGTCAAAAATGGGAGAACTTATGAAACTCCAACAAGAAGCAATGAAAATTAAAAAAGAACTTGAAAATACTATTATTGAAGCAGAAGTAAATGGACTGGTTATTTCTGTAAATGGGGAAATGAAAGTTGATAAAGTAGAATTTGAAACTTGAGATCTCATTCCTGGACTCTCAGATTCACAAAAAAAAGCATTAGAAGAAGCTATTATGCAAGCAGTGAATAAAGGAACAAAAAAAGCTCAAGAAGTTGCTGCTGAAAAAATGCAATGAGTAATGTCTCAAATGGGACTCAATTTACCAGCAGGAGGATTTCCTGGAATGTAATATCATTAAAAATATCATCCTTTCACGGATGATATTTTTTTGAAAATAACGACTGAAAACAATAAAACAAGAGAGGAAAACTTGACTTTTTTCAAATAATAATTATGTTAAAAACTGACTTCTTAACATTTGGGAAGTAACAAAAAAGGAGGATTTTGTAATATGAAAAAAGTAGTTTTATTTTTCGTGAGTTTGTGTTTCTTTCAATCATCATTTTCAGGAGAAGGACCTATTGGAATAATTTATCCAGAACTTGCTATTACGGTGATTGAAGCACAAAAATTTGAATATAAAAATGCTTCATGTGAACCAAACACTGGAGAAATAAGCATTGAAGTAAACGCTGGTTTTGTAAGTATGTTTACTCATGCAAATCTGATTATCAGAGCTTTTGATGCAAAACAAAAGTGGAAAGAAACTCAAATAGAACTCAAAGGAGGGACACATACATATTCAGTCAATGCAAAAAGTATGGGGATAACGGAAGTTCGTTCCTATAGTATTGCAACTGAAACCACTTCTTTAATTTTTGAGCCTTGTGGCAAAAATGTATTAAAGAAGTAAATTTAAAAAGGCATCTCAAATAAAGAGTGCCTTTTTTCCTACCAACCATTTTTATTTTTACCAAAATCTTCAAACATAAAATCTTCTTTTAAAATATCAAAAATATCTCTTTGAGTTCTTGGTTTATTTAAATGAACATTACTTTTTTCTTCCTCTTGCAATTCTTTTATATATAACTCTATTGCTTGTTTTTCTTCTGGAGTAAGAGGTTTTGCTTCTTGGAGAGCATTTTCATCAATTTTTATAGAAGGGCCTCTTGGTTGTGGAGTATCTTCTCATGTATTATTTTGATTTTCTTCTGAAGTATTCTCTCAAGAATTTTCACCTGATTTTTCTGTCTCTGTTTGTTCATTTTGTTCTTTTTCTCAGTTGGTTTCTTCATTTTCTTGCTCATTTTGTTGTTTTTCTCAATTATTTGCTTCATCTTCTTGTTCTTCTTTTTCTTCTTGTTGATTTTTTATTTCTTCCATCAATTCATTTAATTTCTTCAAAACAAATTCATAATTTTTTCTTGTTTTTTCTTCATCTTGTATTTTTAAAGATTTTTGATAAGTAGAAAGTGCTTTTTGCCAAAAAGAAATTTTATCGTTATTATTATGAGAATATTCTCAAAGTCTATAATAAGTATTTCCTAAATTATGATATAATACTTTACATATCTCATCACTTTTACAATCAAGCTGTGCATAATTTTGCAAAGCTTTTTCATATTCAGAAAGTCTATAATAATAATCTCATCTTTTCAATTGTAGTTTCTCACTTTTTGGAAAAACTTTTTCTAAATACTTATTTATATTATGAGAAAAAATATAATTATTTCATGGTCAAAAAGCCAAGTTTGATGCAAAAAATATAATACTTGGCAAAACAAGAAAAAAACCAATTATAAGAATAAAAAGAGTCGTTTTTTTTATTTTCATTTTCTATCAAAATAATAAAATAAAATTAAATATGAAAGCAAAAAAACAAAAGCAATCATCATCATAAAGCGAGATAAATCAGTTTGCACAAATTTTTCAGATTCTATATTTCCTGCAGGAAGATGTTTGAAAACAATATTTTTTATATCTTCTTTTTTATGAATAATAAATATTTCTCATCATAATTTTTGAGATATTTTGTTTAAAAAATCACTATCAAACTTTGTAATCACATTTTTTCAAAAATTATCTTTTAAATATATTGGATTCCTAAAATAATCATATCAAGAAATAATATTATTTCATACATTATCTCCAAGTCATATTCCATAAAATACAATATTTTTTTCTTGAAAAATAGTTTTTAAAGCTCAAATAATTTCTATTTCTTTTTGTTTTTGATTTGTATCAAAATTTCCAGAAGTATCTGTTGGCTCAAAATCACTTAAAACAACCAAAGCTCATCCTTGCACATCATCTATAAATCTCGTTGAAGCATTATCAATTGCTTGATAGAAATTTGATCCTTGTTTCAAAATAGAATCTGTATTTGCTGTATTTAGAAAATTTAAAAAAAGATCTGTATCACTTGTAAATGGACTTAAAGAAGTCACATCTCAAGCAAAAATAGTGAGAGCATATTTATTATTTGGATATTTTAGAATATATTCTTTTATCAAATTTTTTGCAACTTGTAAACGAGTATCTTCTCCATAATCCAAAGCGAGCATACTTTTTGAAACATCTAAAACAAATACTATATTTGATGCTTCTAGAGAAATATTTTTTTTAAGATGGATTTGATATCAAAAGACACTTATTCAAGTTATAAGAATAGCAAGTACTAAAAAGATACTTGGATACCCATATTTAGAATGTGCTATAAAAATCTTTTTCATAACATATACAAATAAAAACCAAGCTATAAAAGCAAGAAATATTCCTATTACAATTCATATAAATATTCACATATTTTTAATTTTTTAAATGATAGTAAGGATTCAAAAGTACAAAAACAAAAAATAAAATAAAAATTACATACACAAATGGCTTATAATATGGAACAAAGAATTGATATTCATTTACTTGAATTTCTTTTTTTTCCAGTAAATCAAGTTTTTCAAAAATAGTTTGAAAGGTTTCTTTACTATCTGCTCTATAATATTCTCCTCCTGTGAGTTTAGCGATTGCTTGTAAATTTTCTTCATCAACTCATCAAATAGCAAGCTTTTGAGTTCCATAAATATTATTAAAATTTACATATGTTTCTTCTTGCCCTCCTATTCAAACCGTATGAACCTTGATATTTTTTTCTTTTATATATTTTATAGCTTCTATCGGGTCAATTCCCCTATTGGCCTCCCCATCAGTAAGAAGAACAATAACTTTTTGTCTTTCACTTTTTTCATCAAATAAATTTGCTCCATACAAAAGTCCATCTCAAATGGCAGTTCCTTGAAGATGATTATAATCCTGATTTATACTTTCAATAGAAATTTTTTTTACATAATCCGTAATAAACTGATAGTCAAAAGTAAGAGGAACAGAAGTAAAAGGTTTTCCAGAAAATAATACAAGTCCTACTCTATCTGTGGTCAATTTTGAAGTAAAATCAGAAATTACTTGTTTTGCCACTTCTAAACGATTTGGTGGAATATCTTCTGCCACCATAGAATATGATAAATCAAGAACAATCGCAATATCAATCCCATTTTTTACAATATTTTGTTTTTGTTCTTTTAGATTTGGGTCTGCCATCAAAAATGAAAAAGTCAAAATGAGTAAAAATAAAACAAATACATTCATTTTAAAAACAAATCTCGTTTTTCAAAAAATAGCTTCAATATCATCCATAAAAGCAAATTTTTGAGCAAACTTATTTGTAGAATAATACAAGAAAAGAAATATCATTCAAATAAAAAATGATATCATTCATAAAATTGGTTGTAAAAAAATTATATTTTGCATATTCTCTCTTAAATTATTAAACTTCTCTCTATCTCATACATCATATCTTTTGTATCGCTTCCAAACATATTTCCAGTTTTCATTTTTCCATCTATAGAAGCTATATTTTCATATATTTTTATAAAATTCTCTTTTTGTATTTTATATGTTTTTGTTACTAAAAATGCTCTATTTCCCAAATCAAGTATTTCTTTTATTTCATTTGCGTTTTTTCATAAAAGTTGGAGTTTAAAAATATAAAAATACACTCTTAAATTAGAAGCAAATGAATTATACAGTAAATAAGGATTATCCATTTGAAAAGCAAGTTCTCTAAGTTTTAAAATAGATTTTTTCGTGTCAGAAGCAAGTAATAAATTAATAATTTCAAAAATATTTTCCTCAATATCACGGGAAATATCTTGAATATCTCATAATTCAACAAAATCCTTTCCGATCAGAATTTTATCAAGTTCAGAAGATATAGTCGCAAATTGTACTCCTTTTAATTCTATCATTTTTGCAATTACTTGAGGAGAAGCTTTATTTGCATATACTTGTGTTAATTTTTCTTTTATCTCCTCTGGGGATTCAATTACAAAATCTTTTATTTCTCAGATTTCTTTTATTTTTTTATAAAGTTTTGATCTCTTATCAGCTTTTGCATTATTAAAGACAATAATATTTTCAGTATTTGCTCTTTCTAATATTTGAAGAAAATATTCTTGAATTTTTAGGATGCTTTCACTCGTATCTTCACTTCAAAAAGGAAAATCATCAATAATAAAAAGATTTTTTTGACTAAAAAGTCCAACTCATAAAAAATTTTGTTCAAAAAATCATATATCATAATCAAGTACATTATGAATATGGACAATATTATTTTCACTAAATTTTTGAGAAAAAGATGCTTCCCAAGTTGAGAGAAGTTTTTTTCTAAAATAATTTTCTCAAACAAATAAATAAATCATATTCACTTTTTAATAGTAGTTTTCTTTGATTATTATATAAATTTTTCTCCCAAAATCAAAAAAAGATTTCTCATAAAAAAGAAATCTTAAAATCAGAAAAGTTCTAGTGTTTTTTGTATAATTGTTTTTGTATTAATGCTGACACTATCAATAATTCGTATTTTTCAAAGTTGTTGTTGAGTACGAGGATTTATGATTATCATCCCCTTTCCAGTTTTTAATGGAAAATCAAATTTTAATACAAAGGTTGCTCTTGCTGGTTTTGATGATTTATATTTAAAATTTACTATAAAAATATCATTTCATCATTCAGTAGCACAAATTTTTAATATTTTAAAATATTGAAAATCTTTCATTCATAAATTTACAATCATTCCTTTTTCAAGTGCTTCTAATAAATCTTTCTTTTCAAACTCATCTTCTTTTGTATCAGAAAGTAATTCTCAAAATGTGACACATATTTCTTCAGTAATTCCATATTTTCAAACTAAATCAAGAGGAGTTCAAGATGAATCAAGCTCCAAAGTATGTGTAAGATGAGTAGTTAGTAAAGATGGAGTTTGAGTAATATGTGATACTTGGGTTTGAATTTTTCCTTTTATCCCCTCTGTTCTTGAACCTCTTAATGCGGCAAGACGATCTTTTAATATTTGTGCTTGTTGTTCTAATGATTGATTCATATATATTCCATTATGTAAGTATTTCTTGTAAGGTTTTATTGTTACTTTTTTGTATTATTTCAATTATTTCCAAAATTGCTTCCAGAGATTTTTTTAAGTTGAGTAAATCACGGGGAGAAACTCTTTCTAAAGCAAGTCTATTCAAAATAGCATCCATATCAGAAATATATGATAATTTTTCTCTTATTTGATCAAGTAGAATCTTATTTTTTACTATTTCTTCAACAAATTGAAGTCTTTTTTTGATTTCTTTTTCATTTTTGAGAGGTCTGAGAATATTTTCTCTCAAAAATCTTTTTCACATCGCAGTTTTGGTATGATTCAAAACTCAAAAAAGAGTTCAAGCAAGTTCACTTCCAGTTGAAAAATTATATACTAAATCTAAATTTCTTATCGTTGCTGCATCTATTTCTAAAAACTCTGAAGTTGAATAATGACAAATAGTTTGAAATTGAGTCAGTGATTGTTTTTGATTGAGTTCAAGATAGCTTAAAAGTAAAGCACTTGATACAATAGCTTCATCAAGTTTTTCAATTCAAAATCAAGAAAAATCCTTTACTCAAAAATGAGTGAGTAATTTTTGTCTTGGTTCATCTCTAAGTTCAAAATAATAAATATTAAGAGAATATTTTTTTTGTAATATTTCTTTTATTTTTTCATCATTAAAAAGTTTTTTTTCTAAAACTACTTCTTTGGGATTGAGTTTAAAAAGTTCTTTTTGTAAAGCATCAAAACTTCTAAATTCTCCAGTTTGCCATTTACTTGATGAAATATCTAAAATAGAAAGTCAAAACATATCTTTGGTATGCGAAATACTTAAAATAATATTTTGGTCAAAATGATCATATAAATCTCATTCTAAATTGAGAGTTGCTGGAGTAACTACTCTCACTACTTCTCTTTTCACAATTCATTTTAATTTTGGGTCAGAAACTTGTTCTACAATAGCTACTTTATATCCCGCATTTATCAGTCAAGGCAGGTATTTATCTTTTGCATGATAAGGAATTCAAGCAAGTGCTTCAGGATTTTTTGCATTTTTATTTCTTGAAGTTATGTTAATTCAAAGCACTTTATGGGCAATATGTGCATCTTCTCCAAACATTTCATAAAAATCTCACATTCTAAAAAATATAATAGCATCATGATACTCTTTTTTAATATCATAATATTGTTGCATTGCTGGGGTTACTACTTCTGTCATAATTTAGAAATTAAAATTATTAAAAACATCTTTTGCTTTTTCCACTCATCATTTCAAACTTTCTGAAAAATCCAAAGTATTTATACTTGGAATACTTTCTTTCATTTTTTCAATTTTTGAGTTTATATAATAAGGAATATAGATAAAAACAACAAATAAAATAAAGACATACCAAAATATTTTCATTCATAATTGAAGTTTTTTATATTGCTGTTCTCTTTTTATAATATCATAAATATAATCTATTTTTTCTTGTGAAGTAAGATTTTCTTTTGAGGACATAAAAATAAATTATTTATATTTTTTCTATTTTATATATCAATTTTTATGAAAGAGATACAAAAATAAGTCTTATATTAAGATAATAAAATTACATTTTAAATCAAATTTATTTGCCAAATTTTTGAAAGTAAATAAAACTCTTATTTTTAATGAGTAATACAAACTAAATACTAAATTTAAAGATGGGCGACTTACATCACTGCCGTTATTTTACTGGTATGTATTAAAATATTACAAGGAGTAATATACAAGAAATAAGCTAATTTTCTGTGATACAGAAAATTAGCTTATTTACATTCTCTCCAATTTTTTCCCACTCACATATCAACTTTTAGCGATATAGAAGCAGAAATAATATTTTCCATAATATATGGAATTTCTTTTTGAATGATTTGAAACTCTTCAGGAACTACATTAAAAACCAATTCATCATGTACTTGCATAATCATTTTTGATTGCATATTTTTTTCTTTCAAAAATCTATCTATTTGGATCATTGCCAGTTTTATAATATCTGCTGAACTTCATTGGATTGGCATATTTATGGCTTCTCTTTCAGCTGCTTTTTTTATAATAGAATTACTATCATTGATGCTTCCAATAAATCTTTTCCTGTGGAACATCGTCTCCACATATCCATTTTTTTCACAAAATTCAATGGTTGTTTTAAAAAATTCCGCTACTTTAGGATATTGTTCATAAAATTTATTTATATATTCTCTAGCTTCACTTTGAGAAATTCAAATCATTTTTGAGAGTCAAAATGGGCTAATTCCATAAATCACTCAAAAATTTACTGCTTTTGCTATTCTTCTTTCATCACTCGTAATATCATCTTTTCCAAATAAAAAATATCAAGTATTTTTATGGATATCAATTCCCTTTTCAAAACTTCCAAGTAAGCTTTCATCCTGACTCATAATTGCTAAAAGCCTTACTTCTATTTGAGAATAATCAAAAGAAACCAGTATATCATTTTCTCAAAATGGTAAAAATGCTTCTCTAATAGTTCATCAAAGTCAATTTGATGCTGGAATATTTTGTAAATTTGGATTGGTAGAAGAAAGTCTTCAAGTTGAAGCAATCGTTTGATTATACGAAGTATGAATAGTACTTGTAGGTTCATAAATCAATTTTGAAAGTCATTCTACATAAGTAGATTGCAGTTTGGTATATTGCCTATAATTTACAATATGTTTTGCAATAGGATAGGAAAAAGCCAAACTTTCCAGTACTTCATTATCCACACTATATCAAGTTTTTGTTTTTTTCCCTTGAGGTAATCACATTTTAGAGAAAAGTATATCTCATACTTGTTTTGGTGATTTGATATTAAAGTCTTCTCAAGCAATATCTTTGATAATTTTTTCCTCTTTGATAATTTCCTCTTTTAAATATTCTCCTATTTTCTCAAGTTTTTGCTTTGAAACCTTCACTCAAGCAATTTCCATATTTTTTAAAACTTCTAGAAGTGGAATTTCAATTTCATTTAATATTTTATCTTGAATAAATCATTTTTTTTCTTGCTCTTTAAAAATTTGTGCGGTAATATATACATCTTCTGCTGAATAAATAGATGCTTCTTCTAATGAAACTTCTTTGAAATTTATTTTAGCTTTTTCCGTAATTTCATCATAAGAAATCATTTTATAATCAAAGTATTTCTCTGCTAAAGCATCTAAAGAAAGTCATTTTCTTCCTGGTTCACGAATATATTCTCACAAAAGAGTATCATAAAATTTTGCCATAATTTTTATTTATTATTATTAAGAGCCATTTTATAAATTTTTAGAAAAAAACAAAATAAAAAATTATAGAAGAAAAAATAAATATTTTTATTTTCTTTTGACAAATAAAAATATTTATTATAATACACTTTATATTTTCGTAGTGTAGCTCAGTCTGGTAGAGCGTTTCTTTGAAATACAAGAAAAGGTCAGATGGTTCAAATCCTCTCATTACGACCAATTTTATGTTAGAGTATGGTGGTTACCGTCATCATTTGCTTTAGCAAAAAATTCCTAGCTTACCGGCTAGGAAACAAAAAAACCAGAGCCTAAAAAGCTCTGGTTTTCCTTTTTAAATTTTTGTTATCTTTTTTAAAATATAAATCACTTCATATCTTGTAATTGCTTTATTTGGATAAAAAAATGAATTATGAAGTGAAAAAAAATTATTTTCAAGTGCATATTGAACATATTTTGCAAACCATTCATTTCCTGATATATCTGAAAGATTTTTGTTATATACATTAGGAAGTTCTCAAATAAATAATAATAAAATCATTTTCAGCGCTTCTACTCTGGTGATACTTCCATTTGGATTAAATTTTTTATTTTGAGTAGAAATCATACCTAAATGCACTCAAGTATTGATATATCTTTTCTGCCATCATACTTTTATATCAGTAAAATAATCGGTGGAGTCATCAGAAAGTTTTGTTTCAGATATCAAAAAAATAAGTTTTAAAAATTCTGCTCTCGTAATAGAATTATTTGGGCGAAATGTATCATCTCAAAATCAAGATATAAATCATTTTTCTCATAAATAAGAAATATATTCATATAAAGCATCTGAGTGTTTTATATCTTTAAACTTTTTTTTTTGACTTTCATCATTTATCTGAGAAACAAAAGTATCAAGAATTGGATTTTTCACAATAATATCTTCATTTGATTGTATTATATCTAATTTTTTTTCTTGTATTTCTGGTTTAATTTCCTCTTTTTTTTCTTGAGTAAAAGAATTTGATGCAATTAAAATATCTGATTCATTTGAAGTAAGGAGTGTTTCAAGAGGAATTTCTCAAGTTTTTGCTACTTGTTTTTCTGTTTCTAAAAGAGCTTCTTTTTCTTGTATTTCTGGCTTAATTTCTTCTTTTTTTTCTACCAAAATATCATTTTGAGCAAGAATCTTTCCTCCATTTCTATATTCATCAACTCTATCAAGGTATTCTAAAGGATTTACAGTATACATACGAGCTTTTTCTTTTCAAAGTCATATACTTACTCCTCATGAAAAAGTAGTTCCAGCTTCGCGAGCTTCTGCTCCAGTAAATGGCCAATAACAATGAAATGGTGCTTCTTGTCTATCAATTTGAAAATGAAGATGTTCTCAAAAACTATTCCCAGTATTCCCTGTATTTCCGACAATTTCTCATTCTTTCACTACTTGTCATTCTTTTACTTTTATATCACTTAAATGTTGAAATCCACTATATAAAGTAGTTCTTTTATTCATATCATCAGGATGAGGAACATTTGTATGTTCAATAATAATATATTTTCCATACGCTCCATCTTCTCAAGTTTTATAAACAATTCCCTCAAGAGGTGAAAGTACTGCTTGATTTTTTATTTCTGGAATAATATCAACTGCTGGGTGACTTCAATTCCCTTCTTTAAAATCTCATGCAATATAGGTTCATAAATATACAACTGAAAATCTATGAGCAGTAGCTTCTAGATTTCATCTATTATATTTTTCTTTTATTTTCAGTGGATACATATAAAATAAATAATGAAATAACAAAATTAATAATTTTTTACAAAAATATACTAACAAAATTATTCTAGCATATGTTTAAAAAAAAACAAATAAAAGTAATTGCTAATTGTAAAAAATAATTATAATAAAAAAAATATTTGCTAAAAATAAGTATGATACAGAAATTAAAAAAACTCTATATTTTTGAATGAATGGATGAAGATTTTCTAAAACAACTTTTAAAAATATCAAAAATTCAAAATTATAAAGCAAACGAAATAATTCTCAAAGAATGAGATACTACTCAAAATTGATATATTCTTATAAATGGAATTGTAAGTGTAATAAAAGGAGAAAAAATAATAAATACTATCTTTGAATGAGATATATTTTGAGAAATTGGTCTCGTCTTAAATGAACCAAGAACTGCTACTATAAAATCAGAAACTGATATTCAAGTATTAGTTATTAGTAAAAATTGACTTGATAAATTCTTTGATGGATACACAAATTGAGAATTTATAAAAGTTACTTTACTTAACAGAATTATTCAAAATCATAATAAGAAATAAAATGAATAAATTTGATCAAGTTTTTTTTAAAAAATATGTTCCTGAATGAAACGAAATTATAGAGATTGCTCATAAACATATTTTTCTCATTCTCAATCAAATCATTCTCAATTATTTTTTTTGAGTTATTCTTCCAACTTTTATTTATTATAATTCTCTTGCAGTTCAATCCATAATTCCATTTTTTGTTTTAGAAGTGTTTATTATTTTAATATTTTTCAAAAATATTTATGATATTTTTAATTGGTATAATGATGTTTGGATTATTACAAAAGATGGAGTTATTGAGCTAGACTGGGCATTATTTTCTAGCAATTCTACCTCTGTAAAATATAGTAGTATTGAATGATTAGAGCTCATACAAACAGGGTTTATTGATACTATTTTAGGAAAATGAGATGTACTTATTCACAAAATATGATGAGAAAATAATTTTTTACTCAAAGATGCAAGCCGTGCATTTAGCGTTTTAGAAAAAGTTGATCAAATACAAAAAGCCTTGAAACAACAAAAAAAAGATGATAAAAAAGATTCTCCAGAACAAAATTTTGAAACTATTTTGAAAGCACTTTCAGGAGTGGTAGAAGAGTATTTATGAAAAAATTGATATAAAGAAGAAGATTCAGAGGAAAGAAAACAATTAATTGAAAAAGTAAAAAAAATAAATGGAACGATTGATTTAAATAGTAAAAAAGAATAATTTTAAAAGTATAATTCTAAACTCATGGAAGCAATAAAATCTATTCTCAAAGCTATTCCAAAACTACCTTGAGTATATCATTTTTTCGATACTTCTTGAAAAATTATCTATATTGGAAAATCTGTAAATCTTCATTCGAGAGTAAATTCATATTTTAATGGAACTTCAAAGCTCAATTTTGCCAAGAAAAAAATGGTTTCTGAAATAAAAAATATTGAAACTATTGTTACCAATAATGCTAAAGAATGTCTGATTTTAGAAACAAGTCTTATTAAAAAACATAAACCCAAATATAATATTTTAATGAAAGATGATAAAAATCATACTTACATTAAAATTACAGATGAACTATTTCCAAAAATCATAAAAACTCGTATTAAAACAAAATCTTGAGTTTATTTTGGTCCATATATTTCAACTACTTATGTAAATAATATTATAAAAACGACCAAAAAAATTTTTTGACACAGAAGTTGTAATATTGTATTTGAAGAACAAAATGGAATTCCAAAAATAAAAGTAAATAATGGTTCAAAAATTCCTTGTATTGATTATTATATTGGAAGATGTGCTGGTCCTTGCCTACTTCAAAAGGAAAATATGGATGATTATAATCATTCTATAAACAATATTCAAGATTTTTTAAATGGGAATTTGGAAGAAGTGATTCAAAATCTCAAAGAAAAAATGAAACAATACGCTCAAAAATTAGAATTTGAAAAGGCTTCTGAATTAAAAGAAGATATTTTATCAGTTGAAAGTTTAAAACAAAATCAAATCGTAAGAGATATTGTTGGATTTGATGCAGATATTATAAACTTCTTAGAAAAATATGACGCTTTTTACCTTTCTAAAATTGAAGTAAGAAATGAAAAAATTGTATGAATTTACAATTATGAAATAGAAAATAAATTAGGTGATATTGACGACAGTATCAAATTTTTTATTGAAAAAAGTTATTTAGAAAATAAAGAAAAATTAACTCTTATTCTTCCTCGTGAAATAGAATTTGAAAAAGAATTTTTAACCGAATTAAAACTCAAAATAGAAATTCCAAAAATTTGAGAAAAAACTGATATTTTATGACTTGCCTATAAAAATGCATTTGAATTTGCATATAAAAAACATTTAGAATGACTTTCAGTAAAAGGCTTTACGAAAAAAGATATGAGTGATTTACTGGATATTTTATGATATGGTCAAAGAAATAAAGATATTCTTTTTGAATGTAATGATATTTCTCATATTTCAGGAAATCATACGGTTGCATCAAGAAGTATTATTGAAAATGGGAAAACAGCAAATTCTAAATACAGAAAGTTTAAAATAAAAACGCTTGATACAGGTGAAATCAACGACTTTGATTCTATGAGAGAAATCATGACTCGTAGATTATTAGAAATTAAAAAAACTTGATTTGTACCAGATTTAATCATTATTGATGGTTGAAAATGACAACTTTCAAGTGTGGTTGAAATATTAGAAAAAGAAAAGAAAAAAGAGGAAAATAAAGATTTCTTAGGATTATTTGAAAGTATACAACTCGTTTCTCTTGCAAAAAGAGAGGAAGAACTTTTTTTGCCATACGCAAAAGAAAGTATTATTATTTGAAAAGATTCAAATATTCTCAGAATGATTCAAAAAATAAGAGATGAAGCACATCGTTTTGCCATAACTTTTAACAGAGATTCAAGAATCAAAGCAAGTAAAAAAAATATTTTAGAAGAACTTCCTGGAATCGGACCAAAAACAAGATCAAAACTTTTAAAACATTATGGAAGTATAAGTGATATAAAAAATGATGCTGATTTAAAAAAAATACTAAAAAAGTCTCAGATTGAGACTTTGGAAAATCATGGGATAATTTAAATCATTAATATAAACTGGTGTTATCACATAAATAGATATAAATTTTCACTAGAAAAGTATATCTATATCTGAATCAACTGTTATTTAAAATATAATTAAAATTATAACATTTTTTTACATTCTGTTTATCACTTACGAAAAAACTAAAACTAATCTTTTTTTATTGAAACATTTTTTTTAAATTTTCATATTTTTCTTTTTCTACACTAATCCAATCATCTTTTACTAATCATTTGGTATCAGTACTGTCTGGATTCCAACTCCAATAAAAAAAATTATTCAATTTCTTTTTTTTCATATAATCAATCAATGCTATTTGCCATATTTTATCTTTTTGTTCAAAATCTCATCAAAATTCTCATAAAATAATTGTATATTGAAGATAAAATTTTCAAAATGTATCTTCCCATATTTTTTCCATATTAATGGGAAAATCTTTTGATTCAAAATAATCTCTTGGATAAACTGACGGTCCATATATATGTGGAGATAATACAAGCTTATCTTTAGGAATAATTTTTTCATTAATTGGATAACATTGTATTGGATGGATATTTCCTCACCAAGATTGACTTACTGATGGTTCACAATCATATTTTTCACTTTCCCGTGGATGATTTTTTTCAATTCATTCAACAAAAATTAACAAATCAGGATTTATTTTTAATATTTCTTTCGCTATAGTTTCAACTTGAAATTTCCGATTTATAGAAATATCACTTGTATCATTCCATACTGCATCTCCATGAGGTTCATTTTTTGGGTCTACTCAAAATACATATTTATTTTCTTTATAACGATGAACTAAAAACGTCCAATCTTCTATCCAATTTTCCAAAGTATATCAAGGAATAAAAGGAGTATCCGAAATCTCTTTACAATCTGGAGTATGCATATCTAAAAGAACAAACATTTTATTATCAGTAAATTCTTGGATAATAATATCAAATGCTTCCAATGAATTTTTTCATGTTAATTCAGGGTTTACATACCAAAAATCTTTTATAGGTTCTTTTTTTAAAGTGTTTGGACAAAAAGGAAGTCTGACTGCATTAAATCATAAATCTCTCATTTGTTTTATAATATCTTTATAATTTCTTTCCCGTAATCATCCAGGTATTCTTGAGTCTCAAGCAAATCAAAACCAATTTACTCATTTTAATTGTACTTGTTTATTTTGACTATCGTATAATTGTCCATCTTTTGCAAAAAGAGGAGGATTAGGATCTTTAGTGAAAAAAAATTGTTGAACTTTTTCATCTTCTATTGTTTCTAATTCTGGGGGTATTTTATTTTTTTCTTTATTTTTTAGAAATTCTTGAAGGTTTTTATTATCATTTTGTTTTGACTTATTTAATGAATTTTGCAGTATTTCTGTTGATTGTTTTTGCGTAGATGGAAGTTCAAATGTTTCTCTATTACAAGATAATAGAATAATAACAAGAAAAAGAAATATTATAATTATTTTTTTCATAAATATTATTTTATATAATTAATAAGCATTACTTCTTCATCTGTTAGTATTCTATTAAAAACTCTTAATTCATCTATATATCAGTTAAAAAATCACCAATAATCTTTTTTTGTTCATATATAAAAATCTCATTCATCATTTACATCAAAAGGTCCATCAGTTGCATATCAATTAGGAACTCACTCTTCTACTATTTTTACTCAATTCAAATAAGTTATCATTTGTCAATATGGATCATAAGTTACCATAATATTATACCAAGTTCCGCTATTTATTTGTACATTCTGAGAATATCCATTATTTCAATTGTAAAATTTAAAATTATTATCATCACCTATAAATAAATTATGACTATATGTATCTAATCATGAATGTTTTGAATATAAGTTCATTTCTTTATCTCCAGAGTCTCTTTTAAACCAAATAGAAAAACTCATTGATCAAGAAGAATTGATACTTTGAGTCAGAGAAGCAGGAATTTTAAAGTATTTATTATCAGAAAAATACGTTGATTTTCAATGTATTCACTCACTACTATTTCATACAAATGTTCAAGTTCAGTTGTTTCATTCCTCTTGAGGTATTCAATCATTTTCATTATGAGTTAAATCTTTTAATTTTCAATCAGTGGTGGTAGTTTCCATATCCCAATATCAAGCTAATTTATCATCAAATTTTACTAAATTTTTATTCTTTCCTATAAAAGCTGTGAGTATAAGATATCCTGTTCCAGTAAATTTCATATCCCCATAATACATATCATATAATTCATCTTTTTGTTCAAGTCAAACATCAATAAAAGCTCAACTAATAGATTGATTAGTTGAAGTCTGTATTAAAATAGGAACTTCTTTTCCTGAAGTTATTTTAGGTATTCTATTTAAAAAATTTGCATACGTTGAATTAATAATATATCATGCAGCTTGATTTTCCTCAAAGTAACCTAAAATACTAAATTTCTTTTTATTTTTATTTATGGAATATATATATTCTCATTTATCTAAAGGATCTTGTGGTTTTTTTGATATATTTAATAATTGAGTTATTGAATCTCATATATATCCTTGGTATCAAAGAGAATTTCCACTAAAACTTATTTCTGTTGGATTATCAGGCATAGGATATGAACCAGTTTTTAAAACATGTAATTCTAAGCCAGTTTCAATATTTTTTAAAGTTGTCACTCTATTCGTATCACGACTTGATTTTAAATAAGAAGAAAAACTGATAAATGCAATCGTTGCAAGAATAGTTAAAATAGTTATCACAATGATTAATTCAACCAATGTAAATCATTTATATTTTTCTATTTTCATAACAAAAATTTATTAATAAATATAGTCAATGTGTATTATAATGAATTTTACATATATATCAATATTTTAAATTCTCTCAACTCTACTTCAACTTCTATCATCAATTATTTTGTATCAGTTTTCTAATAATTCATCTCTAATTTTGTCAGCTAAAGTGAAATCTTTAGCTTTTTTTGCATCATTTCTTGCCTTAAATTTAGCTAAAATATCGTTTGGGATTTCCTCACTTTTTAAAACTTCAAAATCTAAAACACTTAAAACACTATCAAAAGTCTTAAACATTTCAAGTAAACTTTGTGCTTCAGCTAAACATAAATCTCAACTATCAATTTGAGTATTAGTATATGTTATAAAAGTAAAAAACATACTTATTGCTTCTGGCATATTGAAATCATCTTCTAAACTTTCTATATAATCTGAAACTATTCCCTGCATATCTTCTCTAAAATCTCTTCTAACTTTTTGCTCTTTTAAAGTTCAAGATTCAAGTAATCTATTTAATTTTTTAAGTGATTCATCAATTTTTTTAATTGCATTTAAATTTTGTTCTAATTTATCAAAAGAAAAATCAACACTATCTCTATATCTAGCATTCATAAAAGAAAGACGAATAGCTCTATATAAAATAGAACTTGAAATATTTTTATATTTTTCTTCTAAATCTCTAACTGTGTAAAAATTATTTGCTGATTTAGCCATTTTTTTACCATCAACTGTTATATGTCCAGAATGAAGCCAATATTTTGAAAATGTTTTTCAAGTATATCACTCAGTTTGAGCAATTTCATTTTGATGATGAGGAAAAATATTATCAACTCATCACATATGTATATCTATTTGAGGTCAAAAATATTTCATATTACAAGCTGAACACTCTATATGCCAACCTGGTCTTCATTTTAAAACTTTCTTTTCTCAAGCAAAATCAAACTCTCACATCCAAAAATTTTCTCCATCTTCATCTTTCCAAGCTTTCCATAAAGCAAAATCAGCTGCATTTTCTTTATCATATTCATCATTATTGATTCTCACTGAAGTTTTCATTCCAGAAAAATCAAGATGAGCTAAATTTCAATATTTTTTAAATTTTTTAATTTCATAATAAATGCTTCCATCATCTCACAAATAAGCGTATCATCTTTTTATAAGTCAATTTATCATTTCAACCATTTCTGGAATTAGTCATGAAATTGGAGCAATATTATCAGCCAAAGTAATGTTTAATTTACGCAAATCTTCTAAAAAATAATTTGAATATTTTTGAGTATATGATAATAAATTTTCTCAAGCTTTTTGACTATCTCTTATAGTTTTATCATCTATATCTGTAATATTCATTGTAGTTTTAACTTTGTAATTTAAAAATCTCAAAGTTTTTATAACATAATCTTCGAAAATATAAGTTTTTAAATTTCAAATATGAGCGAAATTGTATGGAGTTGGTCCACAAAAATAAACTTTTACTTCTTCTTGTCTAAGTGGTTTAAATTTTTCTTTTTGTAAAGTAAGTGTATTGTAAATATGAAGCATAAAAATTGTGTTATAAAATTAATTTTGTTTTGAATTTTTTCTTTGTTTTGCTTTTTCTAACATAATTTTTGATACTTTTATTGGATCTGAATAGTTTTCAATTTTTCCATCAATAATTACATTCGGTCATTTTTCGCATTGTCATTGGCAAGGGCATACTTCATATGAAATGTTTTCTAATTTAAATTTTTCTATATCTGATGCTATTCTTTTTAAAATATATTCACTAAATCTTGACTTACACGATTTTCAAGTACATACTTGTATTTTCATTTTTTCTTATTAATCATAAAATATTGTCCTTCATTATATAAAAATAATGTTTTTTTACAAAAAAATTTGCATAATATTTTTTTTCCATATAATAACAAAGCTTTAAAAGCAAGTATATGCCGGGTTAGCTCAGTGGTAGAGCAGCGGACTGAAAATCCGTGTGTCGCAAGTTCAATCCTCGCACTCGGCACCATTCTTATTTATAGCAAAATGAAACTTTACTATAAAAATTCTATAATTTTATACCGTATGACACAGAGACAAAAATCCGTGTCTTTTTTTGTGTAAAAAAATAAAAATCAAATATTTTCTTAATAAAACTCTTAAAGAATTGTTATATTTTACAATATAACTTTTTTTGTTATGACAAAAATACAAATTAACGAGGAAATGCAAAATAAATATCCACATCTAACATCTTTGATTCTCAATTCTTATTCCCTCTGTGATCAAGATAAGCAACATATATTAGATATGATGCCTACACTGGAGACTAACCAACTTATTAGACTTACTGAAATCTTTCAAAATGAAAAAGAAAAAATTGAGGAATTAGAAAAAACTTATTCCGAAGCTTTAAAATCTCTAAAAATTTAAAATCCCTAAATGAAAAAACAAACAAAGAATACGAGAATTATAAAAACAAATAATACCACTGGCAACAACGACTCCTCTTTGTGTGAAAATTGGAAGCAATAAAGCTATAGAAATAACAAAAGCAATAGACAATTTTTGCATAAAGCCACGAGTGTAACGAGTGTAAAAAAACTACTAGAAAAATTATAAAAAAGTTCTCCAAAAACAACAAAAAAAATGATGTTAGGGGGGGACATCGTTAATGTCCCCCCTTAGGTCATAAAAATATATATAAATAATTCCCTTCTTTTTATGAATACAATCGTAAAAGAAGCTGAAAAAATTTTGAGTAAAAAAAAGAGAAAAGAAATTAAAGAAAATTCAAGAGAATTTTACCTAGTAAATTTACACGATTTTCTTAAAAAATATCCTTCTAAAATTTATTACAAAAATATTGATTATCTAACAGCCGAAATAAAAACCTTAAACAATAACATATTATCAATACTTTCTACTTTCTTGATAGAATACGACCACAAAAGAGATATAGAGAAACACGACTGACTCATTACTGATTTTAAACATTTTAAAATTTTAGATAAATTCTATTTAGTAAATCTTTGAGTTGTTTTCTGATGACAAAAACAAATTTACTGAATTTATGATATAAACAAAAATAAAATTTGAAGCTTTATTTATAAAAGGCCTGAAATACTTAAGAAAAATCACAATGTCTATACTTGAATAGAGCTTACTTGACTCTTTTGTCATTTCTACAAAGATTATTTTGACTCTATACTTGAATATTTTTGAGTAGATAGAAAAGCAAATAAAACACTTAAAAGGCTTGATTACTGTTTAGATATTAAAGGTATTGAGTTACCACAATTATTAGAATATTTAAAACCTCTTTATCAAAAACAAAGAGTAAAAAATTATAATTGACTTTTAAACTCTGACAAGAAAAAATTACTTGAAAAAGACTCTGAACTTGAGTTTTGAAAAACAGCAATTTATAAAAAATTTCTAAGTAATTCAAATACTTTGATTGTATACGATAAAATCTTAGATGTGGTTGATAATCATATGAAAAGAAAAATAGATTGAAAAAATCCATATCAAGCTTATTTAGATTCCGATTTTCCTATTGTGAGAATAGAACTAAAAAAACTTTCATCTTCGTTTTCTAAGATATGAGATCACTCTATTGATACTATGTTATGAAGAATAGAAGCAGACTTTTTTGATTATCTCAAAAAATATTTTACCTGTGATTTTTCTCTTTTAGTTGATATTAAATGAATTTCTCTCAATTGAAAAAAATGATATTTAGCAAAAGAAGAAAAACAAAAAAATATTCTTCACTCGTTTATGATGGCTCAAACTTATTTGAAAAATATTGAGACTTATACAAGTAGAAAAGAACTTTTCCGTTTTCTTCTAAAACTTTACCCTGATATTGAAAAAACAAGCTCTCTTGACTTGATGGATGAGTTTGAAACTTATGAATATATCAGGTGATTATTTCCTGACAATAATAAAAATGGTAACAAATAGAAAAAATAATTCTTATCAAAATTTTAGACTGAAATTAGTAAAAGACTGAATTGTTAGATTAGCTAATTCACTTGATAAAGAAAATGTTAATAATTTAGATTTTATTAAAAGAAGTTTAATCTCTTATTCTAATAGAATTATTCAAGTCAAAGAGTAATATTTTATTTCTTAATAATAACCAAAATGAAAATAATACACATTACTTATGACGAATATTTAGAATTAAGTAAACAAATATTTTCTTAAAAAATTAAATTATGTATTACGAATGTTGTGCTTGTTGATATAAAAATCTTTTGTGTAATTATATTAAAATCCCTCTTTGATCTAACTCAAGAAAATGGTGATTTTTGTATAAATGCAAAAATTGTTGATATGAAACAAGAAAAAAGCATATGAAAAAATATAAAATTGTTATTAGAAAACATCGGCAATTGGTGGAATAATGCTCCTGGTGTAAAAAATCGCTTCAGTAAAAAATCCACCTGTAAGAAAAAATAATTTAAAACTAAAATAAACCTTATGAAAACAAATACAAAAATAGAAATGAATAATTATATGTATTCATTATCACTCCAACTTAAAGAAAAACTAGAAAATGAAGACATTGAATTATGTATTAATGTCTTAAATGATGAGGAAAAAGAAATACTTAAAACACAACTTCAAAAATTAAAAGTAGAAGTTAAAACCCCTGTAGATTACCAAATAAACCGTAAAATCTATAGAGCTATTGCTATTATTATGGATTGAACAAACTCCAAAGATAAACAAGAAAAACAAAAAAGAGAATCCTTAAAAAAGCAATATCAAGACTCACAAAAAAATAAACTTTTTCAAAATCGGACAAATTTATGATCTAATTCATAAACCTATGGATCCAAATATTTTTATAGTCATCTCTATGGCTTTTACCATTTGAGTAATAACTTGATTACTTCTTTCTTATTTACCTTTTAAGAAATAATATATGAAACAAAAATTTAAAAATTTTTTAAAATCTCCTGAATTTAGGGATGCAATAACTTTTACAATAGAGTTATTATTATTTGTATATTGATTAGCTTTTTTCTTACCATATTTTTGATTTTATTTCTCTTACCATCAATTGATGTCTCTCTTTGCTATATATAAAATTCTGTTATTTATATTTTATTCTTCTGATCCATATACTTATGAGGAAGATGACGAAAAATATTTTAATTCTTTAGAAAAATAACTTATGATTGATAAAATTTTTAATATTCTCTTATGGATTATTATTTTAATGTGATTTGTTTTATTGTGTTATCGTATTATAGATTGATTTTTTACTCTACTTAATTGATGATATTCATCTGTTCGTAATAACTGCCCTTTTTGGGTATGAGAATATTTGCCATCAAATGACTTATGTTTTTATGATTGAAAATATTTTGATGACTGACAACAGTTAGAAAAATATATTTTTGAAAAACAAAATAATATTTTATCTCCTATCAAATAACCTATGTTTAATAAAAATTTAAAACTTGAAAATTTACAATTAAAACAACAAGTAGAAGATGTAGAAATTAAAAGCTTTGTTATAATTATATTTTTAATTTTACTTATCATAATTTTTTCTATTTGATTTTATCATACTTGATACAATCAAGCTTTAGAAGATGTTTATTGTAAAGATATAAAGTATTGTTTATTCTCTAATCCTTTTTTTAACTATGAATAAAGCTGACTTTTTCTATTGATTTGTTGTATGATTTGCAATAGCAATATTATTTTTCTAAAAACAAAATATGATCCTAAAAATTATACTCACAATAGTAAGTAAACTTATGAGTTATATGTTTAAACTCTTAAACTACACCATTATTTTTACGGTTTGAGCCGTTGTATGAGATTATTTTGATATAATCCAAGCTTTCAAAATTGTAATTGCTTAAAAATAAAAAAAATGAAAAAATGTATACTTAAATTAGATTTATATCTTAGTGAAAAATGATATTGTTTGAGAGCTCAAAATTGAGAATATCATGAAAATCTTCTTTCTTATTCTTGCAAAAGTGATAAAGATAAAATTATAGAAGAATTACAAAAAGAAATATCTTTTACTAAAGATTATATAAATTGAAAAATTAAATAAAATATTTTCTTACTTAAAATACTATGAATTTATATATTATAAAATCTTCTGATCTTCCAAAAATAAATAAAGAAATTTGACCTTGAAACTATTTAGAATTTAAAACAATGGAAGATTTCCTACATTTTCTGCATACTAAATGACTTATTAAAATAAAGTTTCATGTAGAAAAAAAATAATAAAAAAAACTTTAAAACAAAAATAAAATATCTCCTAAATAAAATATTATGAGTGATTACAACAACAATAACAATTGAAATAATTCAAACAAACCAAAGAAAAAATGAAACGGTTTGATAATTTGATTTTTTTTACTCCTTGTCCTTAACTTGTACTTGATTGTAAATAATGTAATTTTCTGATCACTAGAAAATAAACTAAAAAGTTTATATAATCAAAATCAGAAAACTTATCAAGAAATACAACATTACAAAAAAATACTTAATTGACAAAAATAAATATGTTTAAAAAACAAACTTCTGAAAAACAAGAAATCAATGTTACTATAAATTTTGATATTTTTATAATAATAATCTTTATCATTATTTTATATTATTCTTGACTTTTACCTTTTGAAATAGTCAAAAAATAAAAGGCTAAAATGTAAATACAAATTAACCTTTTATTTTACCATACACTATTGAAATATTTACAAAAATAATTACTATCAATATACTGAAATTGGTTAGTAATTTGTTTCTTATAGATATTATTGAATAACAAGCATACAATCATAATATTGCAAAGCAAACTAATGTTGTAATGTTAAAATTCAATATTACAGGTACAACTGTAAAAATGAATGCAGTTGCACTCAATAAATCTTTATAGTCTATGGGTTTACCATAAACTATATTCATAAGAAACAATTTTATTAAATAAAAAAGTTTCTATATGATACAAAAGTTTATGTAGGATTTCTGAGGTCCCTATGTATTAAATCATATAGAAACTTATTTGTCAAAACTATTTTTAAAATAAATTAAAATATATTGCATAAAACCAAAATTTTTATTTCCTAAAAACCTAAAACTCTAGTCCCACACTAGAGTTTTTTTAATAATATTGCATTAAATCAAAATTTTTATATAATTCATCAAAATTTTATTACATAAAACTAGCGAATTATGTCAGAAAAGGAAAACTCAAAAGAATTGACATCAATAAGAGTATCAAAGTGAGCTGTTGAATTATTAAATAATCTTCAAATTGAAATTTGATGAGTTGATTTATCTTGACAGGATAATAAAATAAAACATTTAATTTGGTTTTATAAAAATTACAAAAATAATAATTGAAAATAGTAAATAAATAGTAAAATTTAATATTTTTATTTGACATTCTCTATTTTTTTCATATAATGCCTCTAGTTATATATTTATTTATGTAACTACAGGCTTTTTTTATAAAACTTTTAAGTTTTTCCTACTATAAAACTAAAGCCTACAATCATAGTAATATGGTTATAAATTAATGTTATTGCATATTTAGAATTTTCAAAGCAAGACAAAAAATAAAAAAATTCCATCTGTGTTTTACTTACAAAGATTAGTTGTATTCGTTTTCCAAGATGTAAAAACTTTACTGAAAACTAGACTATGGAGAAGTAGTTTAAAGGAAATAAAAACTCTGTAGCTAACCACTACGGCAATATAAGTGTAATACTTATCTTCTCCAACCGTTTAAAAAAAATATTTTAATTATTAAATAAGTCACTTATGGCAAATACACAAACAAAAAAGGAACTCAAACCATACAAAGAAGTTCTTGAAAAAAATCTTTATTCCGTTGATTATGAAGACGAAACTAAAGACGGGAATAAATATCCAAAAAATAGAATTAAAGTTGATCTCATTTCTTACTCTTGAGAAGTAGAAGTAAATGGTGAAGTAAGAGAATATGAATGAATGAAAATCGTTCTTACTAACTCAAAACTACAAATCCAAGATTGACAAAATGTAATAAAACAAAAATCTTTAAAAACTCCATACGGAGAAAGAATTGTAAACGACGAAACAAAAGTAAAAATCTCTATTGATGAGTGGGATTGAATTCTTGAACATTTTAAAAATCTTGCTGGAACAATACCAAAACCAGTAAAAACATACTTAAAACCAATTCAAAAAACTCAACCAAAAAAAGAAGAAGAAATATCAATTGAAGACATTACTTTCTAAAAAATACTTAAAACAAAAACAAAATTATAGTTTCCTCTAAGCTGGAACGCAAGTGATAATCCAAATATAGGCCTAGATAGTAACCCTATCAGAGTTATCAGCTATAACAAAATTGCTCCTTATACATAATTACTAGCTTTATAAGATTAAAAGGTTTCTCGCTAGTCTCCTTTTATATCTTATGAGGCTTTTTTTATTCTTTAAAATAAAAACTTTATGAAAAAGTATAGATTAAAAACATATATTTCAACTCAATCTTGAAGACAACCTTTAAGAAAATGAAGTTTTTTTAAAACCTTTTCTTTAATACGAAATAGATTTAGAAAATACTCTCAAAAACGAGATATTCCCTTTTAGAAAAAAAGTGAGGTGAGTGTAAATATGGTAGGAATAACACAGTAGCGATACCTCACTCTACACAAAAAAAAATATTTTATATTTTAAATAAAAAATTATGAGAAAATTTAGACATTCAAGTAATCTTCTTAAATGGAAAAAAAGGGAGTTCTATATAAATGGGTCAAAATGAGATACTAGAAAAATAAAATCTTTTATTTCTTGATCTACTTGATGAGGTCAATTTGCTTCTTCATATTCTTGAAAAAGAAGAAAACTAAGATTTTGAACTTTTTTAAGAACCTTAGCATTTTGGAGAAAAGATGTAAAAGATGCAAAAAAATATGATTACACACCATTCTAAAGTCACAAGCTTTAGACTCTGTCCCGTATAGGGGCTCCATTATTTCTTAATTTTTTTGATTATGGATTTCAAAAAGAAATTGTTAGTTGCTCTAACTATCGTATGAATTTTTGGTATTACCTTCGGTGCTAGTGCTAGTGGATTTGGAACTTGATCTTTAGTTTCTCAATCTGATGCAAATACATTATCAGCTAACATTACAAATGTTATCTTAATGCTTGTTGCAACTATTACTGCATTATCAGCTCCTATGCTGTATAAATATTTCTGAAATAGAGCTATTGCTCTTATTGAAAGGGTATTTGGTGGTAAATCATAATTTCTTTTTAGCTCCAGTTATCAAGATATAGCTGGAGTAATAAAAAAAATTATTTTTTAAAAATAATATTTATGGAAAATTTATTAAATTATATAGAGATTCAATATCTTTCTTCACTTTTTCAAACTTATATTTTTGTAGTTTTATGATTTCTTAAGTTACATGCTGTAAATATCTTTATTTGGTTTTATTGACTTTATTTAACTTGAAAAATGTATTGACTTTTTAACAATTAAAAAATATGAAAAAAACTTTAAAAATTATACTTGCATTTCTTTCTGTATGAATTTTTTCAATTCAAACATCTCTAGCAAGTTGAGATACTTACAATATGTACTCTTTACCAAATGGAACTATTAATACTTCTACTTGATATACATTAATGTTTTCTCACATTGATTGAAATTTTTATATAAACGAAGATTTTTTAAATATTTTAATAATGAAATTTTTTATAGCTTTTTTTGGAATCCTTATTTTTTTAATTTTATCTTTTAAAGCTTTTGAACAATGAAAAAAATAACATATATTTCTCTCTTATTTTTCTTCACATCAATATTTTGTTTATTTATGTGACTTTTTGGTTTAAAAAATACATTCGCTTATGAAATGAAACTATGAAATTTATGATACTATGATTTTTGATTGTATGTAAATACTTCTACTTGACTTTACAATAATTCATTTTTGTGAACTAAAGATATTTGAAGTAATTATAGAAATTATATTAAATTATATGATCAGCTTGGAGTTGAAAAATATAGTTTTATGTGTCACGACCCAAATGCAGGTAGTACTCCTACTGGTTGTCCGTATAATTTAATTGAGTTTAAGGAATATTATATTTTATTTTCTTATTGATCTAGATCATCAAGTTTTCCTACGACCTATTATATATATAGGAATGCCTTAATTATAAATAAAAAAGATGGAACTTTTAATCATATTGATTTTTGATTAAGTTCTGGTAGTTTTTCTTGAGAGTATCCTAAATATTATGTATATTATAAAGATAATATTATTTATTTATTTTTGTGAAATAAATATTACTCTTTGTCTGATAATTGAAATTATAATTTAACAAAAATAACTAATCCTTGATTTACCTTTTTTGATTTTTGACCAAATACTTATAATAAATATAAGCTTCAGTATGTGAATTGATTTTTTTATTTTTATAATAGAACTGACATAAAAAAAGAAGTTGTTTTTTCTTTGAATAATTATTCTGTTAGTGATATTTCTCTTCCTAATTCATTTGCAAATAAAAAATCTATGAATGTTATTTCATATGATTGAAAAATTTATTTTTCTCAAGAAAGCTCTACTGGAGATCTACAAATTATTTGATGTAATTCTAATTTAACTGGCTGTGCTAGTTTTCCTAATGAGTATTATCTTTATTTTAATTATATTCAAAAAAAATGATATAAAATTACTAAAACTGATTATGATGCAAAAAATATTAAAAACTTAAATTGATATTATGGATTTTATGATTCTGATAGTAGTAGTTATATGAAATGATACATTAAAAATGACTCATTTCTATATGTAGATAATTCTTCGTTAGATGTTTTTTGATGAGGTAGTAGTTCTTGAAGTACAACTTGTACAGAAAATAACTCAAACTGTACTTGTTCCTATAGAGATTCTTATACTTTTGAATATAAAAAAACATTTAATTATTTGAATGAAAATATTTTAAATTATAAATCAGATTATTTAGAAAAATCACAATATGAAATTTGATTTTCATATACTCCAAATACTGGAGCTAATAATAATAGTATTTCTGTTGCTTTATATGATTTTAGGGATGTTAAATTTAATACACTTACCAATTCAGGTATTTTATTTGAAAACTCTCATTTTCTTTTTAATAGTTGAAGTGAATTACAAATAAAAACTGCATATATTGATAAAAGCTATATGGTAATTGGATCTACTAATCCATTTTCTTCATTTATATTGGAATGCAAAGAAAATCAATGAAAATATTTTACCCTGCTTAATAAAGATGATTTAAGTCAAAATGAAAAAATATATGACAATGACTGAGCCGTTAGGAATGCTAATTGAGAATTTAAATGTTGAGAATATGTTAATTTTCAGCAAAAATGAAATATTGCTTATATAAAAGTATACTGAATGGGTGAGACATATCATATATCAAATATTATACTTTTTGAGAATACTATTAAAAGTATAAAAAAATTGCTTTGTAAAAAAAATGATGGAACTTGGACTTTAGATTGAGAGGATTATTTGCCTACTGATGGAGATGTAAATGATTTTGATAATAATACTTATTGATGACCAAATTATTTTTGAGATATAAAAAATTCCATAAACTCTTGATCGTTTTGAAGTATGGATGTATCTGGAAGTGGTGCTTTATGAATTACTTTTTGATCTGGAATAAATAATATACTTTCATGAGATTTTTGATCTGGAAGTTGCCGTATGTTTTGAGATAACTTACAATTTTTGTATTACTCTAATTCAACTTTATCGTTGAATTTTAGTTTTTGAGATTATCAAAATTATTTTATTAACGAACTTTCTTTTCTTTGAGAAAAATTTGTTTGAGTTTTTATTGCTCCAATAAATTCTGTTTTTCAGTTAATTATGATAATAACTCCGTTTTCTTCTACTTCTAGAGATTATTGTATTTTTGGGAATATAATGACATATACACCACATAAGATATTTGTTTGAAGTGAATACTATAATAAATTTTTACTTTTTGACTATTTAGTTTTATTTTGATATTGATTATTTTTGTGAACTTTGGTTTTATCTTTTCATTCTATTTTCAATCCTTTCTCTTGAAGTGAGGCTTATGTTGAAGAAAAATGAATTGCTGTTAGAAAACAAGATGGATCAGAAACATATAAAAAAGCTGATTGAACTTATTGATACAGACCAAAATATAAAACAAATTACACTCAAATTATTACAAGTGTAAAAACGAAAAAAGTAAAAAATCCTGATAAATTTGATGCAATTTAATTCTTAATTTTAATATTATGTCAGAAATACTTGAATGGTTAAAATATCTATGATGATTAATTACTCTTTGACTTTCTTTATATTTTTTACCATCTTTGCTTCCTACTATTTTTGAATTTCTAAAAAATGTTTTTCCTAAAATAATAAAATGGTGATTTATTTGATTTTTACTTACTATGTGATCATCATTATTTATTTTCGTGATATATCATATAGTCTATTGATCCGCAATTGGACTTTCTCGGATTGTCAATTATAAAACCATTAATATCATAATTTATTCTACTATATGAGTTTTATGATATATGTTGCGGGTTGTATTATTTAAGGAAAGATAAAAAAACTTTAAAATCTAAAATAAAAATAAAAAATGCTAAATCCTTGACTCTACTTAAGAAGTTGAATATTTACTTCTTGAAAAACTTCAAATTCTGTATGAAATGCAAAAAGCTTTGATCCTTTTAGGCAAATAAATATCTTCAATCAACCTACTTGATATTCTCATATAGAAATAAGACCTGCTAGTGATCTCGTTGAGCTTGTTTGGGACATTTATTATTATTCCCTTTATTACAACTCTTTTCATGAGAAAATGGAGCTTCTAAATCTCTATAAAACAACTCTTGATAATATTCAAAAATACGATTATAATGATCTATTTGCAAATGCATATAATATAGTAAAATCTTGAAAAATGTTTCAAGATTTACTTACAAGAATAAAACTTGCTCTTTGAAAGTTACCTAAATGTGTTTTAAGTAGCTATCAAGTTAAAAATCAAATAGATGATATAGAAAAAAACTATTTGGTGAATAGAGAAAAATTTGTAAAGCAATTTTGAGAGGATCTTCTTTTAAATTATTTCTTTAATTTGTCTCTTGATGAGTTACAACTTTACTTTTGAGTAAGAAGTTTTGCAAAAAACTTTTCTTGAGAAAATTCCTTTTTAGTGGATTTTATATGTTTTCCTGTAAAATTAAATACAAGAATTGAGTGAATAGTACAAAACGAACAAATGCTTGATGTATATTTCCGTAGACAAGCTTCTACTTACTTAAGAAATGAAACAAGATTATTTTGATATTTAAAAAAAGAAAAACAATTTCAACCAAATGATACTGAAAAAGTAAGAATGGATGATTCCAGTATTATCTCACAATCCACTAGTATAAATTTTTACAAACTCTTTTGAATACCGAAACTTCAATACTATAGAAATCATTTAATTAACTCAAAATCAAAAAAAATCTATAAACCTTGACTTCTCTTTGAATACATAAGAACAATGACTGATAGATATAATTCTCTTTATTTTTCCAAAAAACAAAATGACAATGATAAAAATGAAAATAATATAAATCAAATTATTTTAACTTAAAATTCTAAAAAAAATGAGAAAAACGGAGTACAACACATATAGTGACTTTATGTCACTGTATGTGTTTTTCTCATTTTTTTTAGAAAACTTTTTTGGTTGAGCTTTCCTTTTTGCTTCTTTTTTGGAACAAAAAAAGAAGTATCAAACATCCTCCTTGTAAAATCAGTTTTTGACTGATTTTTTTTTGAGTAGAATTAAAAAAGCGATATACTAAGCTAAACTTTAACTTTTTTGTATATCGCTAGATTGCAAAAACTCAAAAAAAAATTGTTGTCATAAAACTGCTATTTTAGCAATTTTTATAAATCTCTAAAATCTGGAGGAAGTATGTTTACTTTATTATTTTGTTTATTGTTTTTTTCTTCTTTTATACTCTTATCAAAATCATTTATATCTCCATCAGTAGGTAAATATTCTTTTCCATTTTTATACCAAATTGTATTTTTTTGTTCCATCAAGTTTTCTTTTAAAAAGGTTTCTCCTTCTTTTTTTAAATTATAAATTTCAAAAACATTTATTCCTAAAAAACTCAATGTTGTTAAAGTTAATAGTATTCAAACTATAAATCATAATATAAATTTTTCCATAAAATAATTTTAATTAAATTCTTTTTCAAAATCAATTTTTTCTTCTTTTTTTAATTTTTTAATTTTTTCGTATTCTTGGTTTATATTGTATTCATTTATTTTTTCTATTTTATATTTTTGTATTTCTTTTTTTATTGAATCAGCTATATTTATAATAATTGATAAAATTATAAGTATAATCATTATTATTATAAATGTTTCCATATAAATTTTTTAAATAAATAAAGTATAAAAAGGATATCATATAAAAAAATAAAAGTCAAATTTTTGGCTTAAAATAAGTATTTACTATTTTTATTTATATTATTTTACTATTTTATTACTATTTTTATTTGACATTTTAAAAAATATCTGCTATTCTATGTGTGTCTTCCAAAATAGAAGATCCGCTCATTAAAATAATCCGAGCAAACAATTCTTTAAGAAGTTTTGTAAAAAGAAAAAAAATATATTTATTTTTATAATTTATCTTTTTATGATATTTAATAATTATTTTATTGATAATTTTCTTTTTGAAAAACAAGTAAATCAATGACTTTCTATAAAAACTATTCATACTTATAATACAAGTTTTAGAGTTTTATTAAATAATCCATATATTTCACTGGAAGATCCAAATACTTTTACGGAGTTAAATTTTAAAAGATTACTTTGAGAGTATTTAATTAAGAATAATTGGACCAGTTATACATATAACAGATACAAGAAAAATTTTAAAATTTTTTGTCAGTATTTAGTAAAAGAAAAATATATTTCTGAAAATCCTCTTAAAGATATAAGAGATAGAAAAATAGATAAGGTTTTACCAAAAACTTTATCATCAAAACAAGTTGAGGAGGTAATTTATTTAGTAAATAAGCTTTATGCCTGAGACGCATTTCTTTTAAAAAGAAACAGGGCTATAGTTTATACTTACCTTTATACTTGAATAAGATTAAGTGAGCTTACGAGTCTCACATATCTCAATATATCTTTAGAGGAGTGATATATAAAAATATTAAAATGAAAAGGGTGAAAAGATAGGTATGTCCCTATTGTTAATAAACTATCATTTATTTTACAGGATTATATAAAGTCAAGAAATTTACAAAGCTTTCAAGAGGTAACATTATTTCCTACTCGTTATGGTGGATCTATGCAACATCGTGATATCTATGCTATAATAAATAAAATAAGAGAGAAAATAAATTTTAAACTTACTTGTCATATGTTTAGACATACTTTTGCAACTGAATTAGCAAGAAAAAATTTAAATTTATATAATATTTCTCAAATTTTATGACACTCTAAAATTGATACTACAAAGATCTACTTAAACTTTGATACAGAAACTATCAAAAACAGCTTAAATATGCTCAATATTTACTCTTAATCATATTGTATAAAATCGTAAAATATCTGAAAATCCGTGTGTCGCAAGTTCAATCCTCGCACTCGGCACCATTTATAATAGACCGTTAAAACTTTTTACCTATCTTGAACTTTGAGATAAGAAAATAGTTTTAAATAGAAAATGTAAAAACACCATAAAATAATTTTAGGGTGTTTTTATTATAAATGCTTTTATCTATAATGGGAAAAAAATCTAAAATGTTATAAAACTTTATTTTTTCAAAATTCATTTGGAGATTTTCCTCATAAACTTTTATGAAGAAAATTATTCCAACAACTTATTATAAGATCTATTAAATTTTGATTAAACTCTAATTGTCAAGCTCCCAAAAAACTGGACACGAAATATCTTAACAAAAAAGGAGAATTATGAGTGTAATTTAGCAAATTTTGCAGGAGCCATTTTGAGAGTAGTATGAATTCTAAAATTGTTGTAATAATAGATATACAGATGAATAGCTTCAATAACTTCAGCCATAGATTTAAATCTATTTAAGTTTCATAATTCAAACTTAAATTTTCAATAAAAAGATTCCTGACTTCCATTCTCCCAAGGAGAAGATTTTCTGCTCATAGAAGGAGAAATATTATACTTCTTGAGTATTTCAAAATATTCATAACTCCTGTATTCACTTCCTTAATCAGAATGAAGAAATAGAGGAGTTTGTTTTGTTTTTCAGACTGCATTCTTTATCGCTTGAAATATTAGTTCTTTGCAGTGATGAAATCATAAAGAATATCTTCTCTTAGGAAGTATATGAGTAGCAAGTATAATTATTACATGAACTATAATATTCTCTTGAAAAGAACTCCCAGATAAAAATAGTAATCCAATAACACCAAATACAGAAGTTTCAAAAGAAAATAGTACTCTCCCTGAAACAATAACCAGTACTTGAGATATAGATGAAGATGCGCTCAGAAAAGAAAAAAAAGATACTCTTGTAGCAACTGATAATAAAAATGCTCCTGAAATAATAGATAATCCAACCATAGAAGATTTAAAGCGTGAATTAGCTCAATGACATCCTATTATTGCACCATTTGCGGGAAAAAAGTTATGAAATAGTTTTTTTACAAATGGCGGGCCAAGATACCATATGCTTGTAATTGTATGATATAATGATTCTTTTTTTATTACCAATGATGTTGGAACTTCAAGATGAAAAGATTTTGCATATTCATATAATGTAATAATGGATTCACTTCATGATTTAGTTCCTGAATGAGAATGAAATATTGCTGATTGAGCAAAAAGAGTATTAGTAATAAAATAAAAAAAACTTCCAAAAACATACAGTTTTCTTACATACTATCATTATTATGTATTTACTTTAATTTTTAACTATATGTATATGGATTTCTTTTATAGCCCTTTTGGATGAATTATATGAATAATTCACTTAGTTTTATTCATCTATGCACTTATTATGATTTTAGGTTCAAGCATGGATATAATTCAAAAAATTGTTTGGATTTTAATTGTATGATTATTTCCACTCGTAGGTTTAATTATATATCTTCTTATTGGAAGAAAAGCCTAAAAAGTAAGTTAAAGCCTTAAAAAAATTTATTTTTCTTATATATAATATTATGAATACAGATACCATAAAAGGAAAATGGACTCAAATGATAGGTCATATAAAATCTAAATGGTGAGATTTAACTGATGATGATTTAAAAAAAATTGATGGAAATAAAGATATTTTAGTAGGAAAACTACAAGAAAAATATTGATATACTAAACAAGAAGCTGAAAGCGAAGTAAATAGGTTTACAGCTACCTATGGTTCTGAATATTTCACTGATAGAATATAATTTATCTTAAGAGTTCTTTTTTGGAATTCTTAAGATATTTTCAAGAATTTTTACATTTTTTATACCATTTCTCATTATAATAAAAACACTTTATTTTTTAATTATAATATTATGAAAACCTCTAAAATTATCACTTTTCTTATTTTTGGGATTTTAGTGATAGGAGCAGTAACAAGTATTATGGCAGAAAATGCTACTCCTCCTGATAAACTTTATTGAATAAAAACTGGAATAAATGAAGATATTAAAGAGTTTTTAAGTCCTGGAAATGCAAGAAAAGCGAAACTTCAATTAGATTTAATAAAAGAAAGAATGAATGAAAAAGAAGAATTAATAAAAAATTATCGTTTCACTTCATCTTCTATTAATACAATAAATTCAAAAATTGAAAAACATGTGACAAAATTTATGGAATATACACAAAAAGTGCAAATAAATTGACAACAAGAAGATTATCAAATCCTACAAACTCGTTTTAATAGTCTTATGAATGAAAATACATATATAGATTCTATTTTTCAAGAAAACTCTAACACAGGAACTATAAATAATGAAAACTCTGATGGAATGATTAATGAAAATATAATAAATGATAAGTCTTCTACTTGAGTTGAGTCTGATAATTCTAGTCATTCATGAAGTGAATCTATAGAAGATACTTCTTCAACAGATTCTCAGCTAGATAGCTTTTTACATAAAAATCATTATACTTAAAACATCTAAAACAAAATATAAAAAGGAAGATACAATTAAACTCTATCTTCCTTTTTTCATTGATCAAAATAGATAGTGACTTCGGTAAAAACATTTTTTTCACTCTGAATTTGTATTTCCCATTTATAAATATCACTTATTTTTTTTACAAGTGATAATCCTATTCAAAATCAATTTCAAGAAAAATTTTCTCTAAAATATCTTTGAAAAATTTTTTCTATATTTTCTTTTTCTATTCCAATTCAATAATCTTTAATAGTAAATCTATCTTTTACAATAGTTATTTCTATAATCCCATCACAATGAGAGTATCTAATAGCATTTTTTAAAATATTTCTAAAACACAATAATAATGGATCTTTATCTAATAATTTAATAATAGGTTTATTATTATCATATTTTTTTATTATTTTTATATTTTTTTTCTCTATTTTCGTTTGAAATTCTAAAATATCTTTATCCAGAATTTTTATTACATCCACTCTTTGTTTCCTATAATCAGAATTTACAAAATGTATAAAAAGTCATAAACTATCTAAAATATTATTTAATCTTTTAGCTGAACGAATTGCTTGCTCATGACTTTTTTCGTATTCATGAGTAAGTCAAGCAAGTTCAAGAGAAGAAAGAATTTCAGCTAAAGAAGTTTTAAATTCATGATTGATATTGGAAGCAAATCCTTCTAAATTTATTATCATATCTTTGATCGGAGTATAAATTCTCATCATTAAAGTATTTGCTATAAAAAATAAGATTCAATATAAAAAAGGAGAAATAAAAAGTAGAGAAGAAATAATAAATATATATTCTTTTTTAAAATTTTTAGCACTTACTCTGGTTAAAATCTGATAACTTCCATTTTTACTTTCAAAATCTGTATAAAAATATTTATAATTATTTTTACGAATAATTTGATTCTTGTTATAAGAAAATTCTAAAAAAGAAAATTCACTTTTCATATTATTAAATATTTCTCACTCTTTATTCAAAACATAACTATCTTCTAAAATAATATTGAAAACCCTATCAAGAGAATAATCTTGAATAGTAGTAAATACTTCTTCATTCATTAATGCATTTTTTATTCCCTCTATTTTTGCTTTTAGGCTTTCATTTTCTGCTCTCATTGTAAATTGAGAAAGAATTATTTCAAATAATAAAACCCCTATTATCATGAATAAAAAGATAACAAGTGCTATCATATGAGATAATTTTTTTCTGTGTTTTTCAAGGAGTTGTAAATTTCTCATCATACTTTAAAAAGTTATTATTTAATCATATATCCTACTCAATGAATAGTTTCAATCAATTCTTTTCCCATTTTTTTTCTTAAATATCCAACATAAATATCTAAATTTCTACTTTCCTGAAATAAATCAATTTCTCCCCATACTTTTTCTACTATAAGTTCTTTTTTTAAAACTTTTCATTTATTTTGAGCTAAAAATAATAATAATTTAAATTCTAATTTTGATAAAGAAATATTCTCTCCATTTTGTATTACTAACATTTTATCTTCTTCTATTTCTATATCATTAAATATGAGTTTATTTCATTTTAAAATATGATTTCTACGTCACATACTTTTTATACGAGCTAAAAGCTCATCATATTCAAATGGCTTTACCATATAATCATCTGCTCAACTTTCTAATCCTTCTATTTTTTGACTCGTAAGAGTACGAGCAGTGAGCATAAGAATAGGTATATTATTCCCTTTTTCACGAAGTTCTTGACAAATATCTATTCCATCCCCTTCTTGTGTTCAAAGTCACAAATCTAAAATGACCATATCATAATTCCCTGTAGTTATTTTATATATTGCTCATTTATACTCACTATAGTCATCAACAGTAAATCATTTAATTTCAAGGAATTTTTTTATATTTCCTCTCAATATATCGTTATCTTCTATAATTAATACTTTCATAATACAATAGTTTATAGAATAATAACTGTTAATATATCAATAATTTTTTATATATCAAGTTTCATTTTCTTCTATACCTATATTGGGAAATTTATATATGTATTTTAAATAAAAGTAAAATATGAACTATAAAAAATCCAAAATCATTAGATTTTGGATTTTTTAGGTAAAGAGACACTTCTTATGGGTTAAGAGTAAATGAATATCTTCTTGCTGTTCTATATGGTTCTTTTACCACTCCATTTTCAGCTATTGCTAAATATCAAGTATATTGTCATGTTGGAAAACCATTCAGTGCAAAATCTGATCTCAGTGTAAATGTAGTTCCATTTAAACTCCAATCTGTATTTTTTGAAAGTTGTACAAAATTCGCTCAACTTTCACAATTATTTGGTGCAGTTGGTGTATCCATACAAGTATAATAGCTATCAGTATATCATCCTGTAGTTACTGTACCTCTTAACATATCTCAAACTTTATATTGAAGTGAATAAAACATAATACTTCAAACACTGATACAACGATTTCCATTCCAAGTATATGACATATCACAATACCAAGCACAACTTTTCCAAGCATCTGATTTTCTATCAGCATCTGAAAGTGTATAAACAGATCTCCATACTTTATTTTGTCCAGGAGCTTCTGCTTGATATCACACAACATTAATAGGTCATACTTGAGCATAAGTTGGAACTACTCAACTACATTGATATCTTTGATTCATTTCTGCTTGTGGTTCCCAACTTCCAGAAGGATATGATGAATAATCTGGAGTTGGAGTTGGAGTTGGAGTCGGAGTTGGAGTTGGAGTCGGAGTCGGAGTTGGAGTTGGAGTCGGAGTTGGAGTTGGAGTTGGAGTTGGTTCTGCTGGACATTCATATTTTTTTACTTCACAACCATCTGTATTTATACTCGTTGAAATCAATTTAGGTGGACCATATTTACAATATGGTGCTGCCACAATTGGACAAGAGTTAGGTTTTGGAGTTGGGTCTGTTGGACATTCATATTTTTTTACTTCACAACCATCTGTATTTATACTCGTTGAAATCAATTTAGGTGGACCATATTTACAATATGGTGCTGCCATAATTGGACAAGAGCTAGGTTTTGGAGTTGGAGTAGTTTCACATCATCCCATAAGCTCACAAAAGAAATCATCTAAATCATTATTTACTACTAAACTACTTTTTATATCTTGTACTCATTCTCATAAATATCAGAGCATTTGTAGAATAATTTGATTATTTTTATATTTTTCTCATAATGTTTTTAATTGTCCTTCTACTTGAGTCAATAACTTTTCATATTTTGAATCATTATTAAATTCTTTTTTCATCGTAATAAGTTTATTTAAAAATGCATCCAATTTTGTTTTATTTGGAATATTTGTTGAAGAAGTAGTAGAATCAGTAGTAATAGACTGAGTATTTATTACACAACTATTATTATTTTGACAAATAAAATAATAATAACTTCCATTATTTGAAAAACATTCACTTCTTTTATAATTTGGAAATTCAAGATTATATTTATCTTTGAGAGTAGTACAATTTTCCAAAGTATTATATGCATCTGAAAGTATATTTCCATTATTGATTTGTGTAGTCAACTCACTTTGTGAAATACCATTTGCAAAGCTTGTGCAGAAAGATATTACTCCTAGAAGTAACATCATAATATAAGATAATATTTTCATAAAAATTATAATTAACAAATAAAACTAAATATTTAATACTGAAACTGTTAGTTTTTGTAGAATCATAAAATGATAGTAAATATATAAAACATTAGAATAGTAATCATTTTTATTCAATTTGTCAAATAAATTTTATTTATTATTTTAAAATACATATTTTTATAAAAAAAAATCACGAATTCGTAATTTTTTTATTTTCCTTCTTTGGGAGGAATTCAATAATAATTAAATAAATATGCTGAAATTCTTGAAAAAGTTCTTGCTACTGTCTCTCAACCAAATATACTTGATCTTGGTCTTTCAATTTTTACAATCATAACAAATTTTGGGTCTTCCGCAGGAGCATATCAAGCAAAAAATCACATCGTAGAAGCAGGTCCTGTTTCATATCCTCATTTATATGCAATTTGAGCAGTTCCTGTTTTTCAAGCAATAGAATATCATTTTACCCCTCATTGTTTTGCTACTCAAGCTTTTACTCATTCTACTAAAACTTCTGTCATAATTCTTGAAGTTTCTTCTTTCAATACTCTATGAGTTGCTTCTGGTTTGTTTATTATTTTTTTCCCATCTGGAAATTCAATAGTTTTTACAATTTGTGGTTTATAATAAATCCCTCCATTAGCAAGCACACTATAGGCTGCTGCCATTTGTATCATAGTTGCATTTATTCAGAGTCAAAACGAAGTAGTAAAAAGTTGTGCTCTTGACCATCTTTCATACGGATCTAACTTCCCAAATACTTCTCATTCCAAAGTTACTCCTGTTTTTTTCCCAATTCAAAAACTATCAATATATTTATGAAATATAGAAGCCCCTATTTTTTGTGCGATTCTAATCATTCATACATTACAAGAAAAGTTCATTGCATTTTGGAATGTATTATATCCCAAACATTGCGAAGCTACATTACTAATTTTAAAGTTATCAATTTTTACAAATCCTTCATCCTTATACATATCATACCTATTTATTTCTCAAGAATCAATTCCTGCTGCAAATACAATAGGTTTAAAAATACTTCATACTTCATACAAATCCTGAATAATATCATTTTTATAAACTGCTCCTCATTGCCTATTTGCAAATACATATTTTTCTAAGCTCGGGTCTGTGTATTCTTCTCTTGAAATTTCTCTTAAAAATAACTTTTTCCCATCATAAATATATTCGCTTCCAGCAAGATTATCAACAGCTAAAACTCTTGCTCAAAGTAAATTAATTCTTGGGTTTGGATATTTCTCTGGAGTAACTTTTATTAGTTCAAATGCATCTCCAGGAGAATTTGGATTAAATCTTGGATGACTTGCCATTGCAAGAATATTTCCAGTTTTTGGCTCTATAATAATTACACTAATATTATTAGCTTGATAATCAAAAATATCTATATCTATAATATCTTCTACTGCTTTTTGTATATTTCTATCAATAGTCAAAGTAATATTTGCTCAAGCAAGAGCAGTCTGGTCTTCTAAGCTTAATGGTTCAATAAGTCTTCATGCAATATCTTTTTTTGCATATTTTTCTGAAACCTTTCCTTTTAAAATATGATTATAATATCCTTCTATTCCATATCTTCCTTCTCAAGAATTATCTACAAATCCTAATATAGTAGACGCCATATCATTTTCTGGATAATATCTATGTTGACTTGAAGAGAGAATAATAAATGGTGACATTAAATCTTCTTTTTTTAAAAAACCTCCTGCAAATGCTTGTTTCTCTTCAGAAAGTTTTGTTTTTATATATTCAGAAGTAGAAATGGAAAGTTTTGTTTGAATAAGTAAATATCTCAGAGTTCTTTTTCTAATCAAATGCTTAATAGTATCTTCTTCTTCCCCAATAATAAGAGAAATTCTATTGGCAACAAAATTATCATCTACTATCTCTTCAGGGTTAACAAATATATTCGTTCCATTTATATACACTCAAGCAATATTCAATTTTTCTAATTCAAATGCTTGTTCTACTGTTAAATTATCTTTCAAAAGTACACTCGTTACTTTGGTTCTTGATATTCTTTCATTTACTCTTGCTGAAATTTTTTCTTTCAGATACACTTCATTCATTCTAAAATCAGAAGTTTCTAATACTCATAAAAATTTATTCAATGATTTTCTACATTCATTTACTGATTTTAAATAACAGATTTCAGTATATACAACTTCTGTTAAAAAATTTGCTAATTTTACTTTATTTCCTTCCAAAGAAGGATCAATTGCTAAATCATTTAAATCAACCGATGAAGCAAGCACTTTTCCTTTTTCATTGTCAGAAAAAATACTTCCTCTTGAAACGGGAGTTTTTGTAGTAGAAGTTTGTTGTTTTACAGATAAATCTTTATAATATGCATGATTTATTACTGTAAATGAAAATAATTCAGTTATTATAGCAAAAGCAAATATTCAAAAAAATCAAAATATATAATATTCTCTTGAATATTTTTGAAATAAATGAGTTATTTTTAATAATAAAACTTTTTGTTTATTCATACTTTTTTAATTTTCAAACTAAATATTCTGGTATCAAGTGATTACTAAAATCCGCGGTAAACACTTTTTCTCTTATATTTTCAAAATCTGTAGGTCACATTTTTGATTGTACTTCTTTTTGAAAAATGTCAAGAATAAATGGGAGTTTTTTTGGAAATTTTTCTAAAGCCATATTCATAGCAAGTATAACTTCTTCATTCGTCCCTACACACTCAAAAGGTTTTATTCCTGAAATTCATAGAAGTTCACGAAATAATTTTTCTAAACTTTTATCTTCATAGAGTTCTTTTCAAAAAATACTCAAAACTTCTTCTTGAGTTAAAAATGGTCTTAAAATAGTATAAACAAAAGCACACTTAGGACAAGCATTACACCAATAAGTATTTTTTATATCTTTTTTAAAAATCTTAAAATTCGTATTACAACTTGAAAAATTTGTAAAATATTTTTTTCAAAATTTTGCAAAAAATTCAGCAATTTTTATTTCATAATACGGTCTGAGAAGTGAAAAATATTTCACTTCAGAAGAAATATTTTCACTAATATACTCACAAAAATCTTTTTCAAAATCTATACTTTTACTCCATTGATGATTGATTTCAATTTCATGATAAAAAGTATTTCAAAAATTAGCAGATTTTTCATTTGAAAGAACAATATATTTATAATCATAAAGATAACAACTCAATTGTAATACAAATGCTATCATTCCTGTAATAGGAACATGACCATTATATGCTCATAAAGCTTGTATTTCCTTAATATTTTTTGATAATTCTCTTTTGATAAAAAGTCTTTTCAATTCTGCATTTTTTACTGTATTTTCATATAAAATATTATCATTTTGAGCAAAAGTAACTGCATCTATTTTTTCTCACATTTGTTTTAAAAGTTCTATTGATACAATAGAATCTTTTCCTCAGCCAATTGGAACCAGATATTTCTCACTTACAAGAAAATTCTGTTTTACATATTGTTTTTGAGAAAGACAAGAAAATTGTAATACATTTTTTGGATTTATTTTATTTTTATAAAAAAATTCCCCAAGTCAATGCAAATAAAATTTATTCCAAAAAGAAAGACTTTTCTCTGATAAAATTCCTGTTTTTATCACTCATTTTTGGGTAGGAAAAAATTTATAATAACTAATTCATAAAGCAATATGAATATGAAAAAGTATTGTATGTATAATTTCTAAATTTATATCTTTTCTAAGCAAAAATTGCTCATCAAAAAAATATATTTTTTCTTCAAAAAAAAGCTCAGAGTCAAAACTGTATACAAATACAGCTTCTCAAGAATTTCTATCAAAACTAAATTTTTCAAAGTAAAAAGTCTTATATTGTCTCATATTTTTTTAAAATTAATTTCATATTTGCATATTAAACAAAAAAATAATTTTTTCAATAAAAAAATAATTTGAAAAAAAGAGTAAATCTTATAAAATAGAAAATGAAACTTAATTTATAATTTTTCAATAATGAAATATTCAAAAAAAGGAACTTCTATCATTGAAGCTATGGTAGTAATGCTCATAGTAGTAACATGAGTAGTTGGAATGTATAATATATTTAATAATTCTAGAAAAGTTTCAGATAGCACTTCTTATAGAGTTCAAGCTATTGCTATGGCAAAAGAATGAATAGAAGCTCTCACAAATATAAGAGATACCAATTGGCTTTTATATTCTGCCAATACAGAAAATTGTTGGAATACTTTCAATTATATTGGTTCATGTATTACTTCAACTGGATATACTATACCTTCTGGAAGTTATCTTATATATCAAAATACAAATAATAGATGGTATTTATCTGGGGTTAGTGTTTCCTGAGATTATTCTACTGGAAGTTATAGAGATGCATTTAGAATACATTTGGATGATAATTGATTTTATACCCAATCATGAGGAAGTTCATTTTTCCCAATTTTTACCAGAGAAATAAAAATAAATTATATTGATTCTGAAATAAATCCTCCTCAAAAAATGAAAGTAGAAAGTATCGTAAAATGGACTGATAATGCAAGAGTTTCTTGAAATTATGAAGTAAAGTTAGAAACTATTTTAACCAATTGGAAAAAATAACCTTTATATTTAAAATTGAAAATAAAAAAATTACTTTTAAAAAAGTAATTTTTTTATTCTAAAATACTTGAAATAGAAGTTTTTATTTGTCATACTTCATTTCTCACTTCATCTTCTTTTTCATCAGAAAATACAAGATTTTTAAATTTTTGAAATGCTCTCATCACATGTTCTTTATAGCTTTGTTCATTCACATATCCATATACAGTATCTTCTGTCGGTTTATTAGAAGATGGAATAATATATGGATCATCAATCATATCTATTCCATATGATTTTAATCTTTTTACCTCAGGTGATTTATTCATCACATCTCATCATGCCCATCATCAAAATTTTGCTCTTACTAAAGGTTCAAGAGTAGAATAAATTTCAAAAAATAATAGAAATTGTTTTTCCTCATCCAGTCAAGTAGTTTTAATATTTTCTAAATGCTTAAAAAATGATTCAAATATTTTTGCCCCTGTTTTTGAACTAATAATTCAAGCTTGATTAAATTGAATAAATTCCTCTGCTGCTTTTTTTCATATAGTATATACTATCGGAGTATTTCCATAATCATATACTCCATCATTAATTTGTTCAGATTTTAAATGATATTCTCCATCATTCTGCATTCATTTTATAAACTCATAATACGAGTTTAAAGTTGGATTTTCATTTTTATTTGCAAAAATATATCCATCTTTAAAAATCATTCTTTCAATTATTTTTTCTCAATGTTTATTCCAAAAAGTATAGGCTTTTCCCACATCAGATCATATTCCTTGTAATTCTTTCAATACACTTGAATCTTTTCCATACAATGAAATAACTATTTCACTCATAGATTTTTGAAATTTCTGTATTGATTCACTATCTTTATTAAACATAATTTCTGTATATGGACTCCCCCGTCACATTCATGATAGAAATTTTCCAAGAAGTTTTTCAGGAAAATTCTTGGAAATTCATGTCATAGTAATAACAAAAGGAATAGCATGCATATCATGAACATCTCATCATTTTCCCCAAATTTTTTCCAAAGCTCCTAGTCAATTTGCATATCATCACGCTGTTAATTCACCAATACAATAACTAATTCTTCCCTCCAATGTTACCATATCTCAAGTTTTATTTGCTCCATCTTCTAACTCATCATTAATTCAAGAATTGAGATGATTTCACATTTCCTTATGAATTTTAGATCTTCTTTTTGGTTTTCTATTTCCACTTGCTTGCAGAGATAATAATTTTTCAATTAACATCTCTTCTGTAAATGGTTTTGGATTTGGCTTTCATTGTCCAGAATTGAGTTTTGCATCTTCACATTCTTTTTTAGTTTCCATATATAAATCATCCCCTTTTCTTCATCATAAAGCTTCATACCAAATAAAACTTCATCTGTAAGTATTGAGTGGTTTTTTATTATATAAAGTCCCGTATTTTGAAAGCATAGCAAAAAGTGCTGCCTCTATTTCATATTGAGGAGAAGATTTATTTTCTAAAATTCTCACTATTCTTGGAATCATTACTTTTGAGTCAAGAGTCGTTAAGTGACTTAAAAGTTCCTCCATTGTTTTTTTCTCTTCTCACTCAACCATTGATTGTAAATCTTCTCTTATTGATGGGGGTAAAAATTTTCACATAGCCAGTGCAAATTTTGCAGATTTGAGTTTATTTCCAGTTTGAAGTCTATTTTCTATCGAAGAAATAATTTGTTTTCATCCAGTCATAATTTCAGCAAGACTTAAACATCCAAGCCAAGATGAAAGGAAACTCCCTTTTCTCTTTGTAGTTGATCATTGTTCATCTTTTGATTCCTCAACGGAAAGATGTTTGATATACGGTTTTAATTTTTTTTGTGTGATATACAAATAAAAATCATTATACGGGATATGATTTCCCATTTTCTTTTTTTCAAATATATTTTTCTTTTTCTTTTTTTCATCTCATTCACTAAATTTTCCCTCTCTAAAATCAACATATCCATCTTCCAATTTTAGGATTTGAATCGCCTCACCATTATTTCACACAAAATACTCAATAGCTGGAGCTTTTTTTGCTCACGATTTATCCTTTTGAATAATTTTATTCTCTTTTAATTCAAAGTTTTTTAAACTCTCTGAGTAATTTTCATGCTTTTGCCAATGTTCAAAAAATGTTCAAACATTTTTCATAGTTGGAAATCTTTTTGGTTTTCTTTCTTTAAAAGCTTGTGCAAATTCAGCAATAGAAAGAGGAGGTTGTCATTTTATATAAACTCAGTCTTTATCAATTTTTGTGACTTCAAAAACCTCTTCATCAATAATATAATTCCCTCAAGTATTTTCTTTGACAGGCTTACATCTAAAAGAAAAACTACTCTTATCTTTGACATCAAATTTATTAAAATCTGGGTCTACTTCATCCATTACTTTTTGTAATTCTTCAAAAGTATTTATATCTGTTCATTCTGCAATTTCATCTATTTTATTTTCTTTTTTATATCATTCAAATTCCGTTTTATTATAGATTTCTAAACTATAACTCTCTTTATTCGCTGAAATATTTATAAGATGTTTAAAAAAATTATTAAATAATTCAGGAACAGCCTTCCCATTATTATTTTTTGTTATTTTTCCTCAAACTCTTGTAATATTGATAAACTCAAGAGAGCTCACTCATATATTCTTTAAATAAAAATACTGACTTTCCTCTTTATTATCCTTTCCTTTCTTTATAAGATTTATATATGATCCTGCTTCAAGTTTTAGCATTTGTTGTTTCAATTCTGGAGAAATTTCTGGAGAAAGTTGTACTTGCTTTTGAAAATCTTGAAATGAATCAAAATCTAAATTTTCTTTTAAATTTGCTTGTAAAGCATTTACTTCTTTTACTATTTTTGAAAGTAATTTTTCATTTTTTTTCTCATCAAAAAAATGATACCACTGATTCTCATCTAAGTCCTGAACAGGAAATACGATTAGATTTGTATCAAGAGAAAGAAAATAAGTATAAAAATCTTCTTCTAATATTTCTTCTTCTAAAACGGTATTGAGGATATATTTTACTCTTTCTTTTGCTTTATCTTGAGAAATAATTCATAATTCTAAAACATCTTGAAGAGAAATATTTGGTAAAAAATATTGTATAAGTGATTTTTTAGCTTCTTTATTTTCCCCTAATGCAATTAAAATATTTTTAATATCCGCCAAGTGAATAACATAAGCTTGCTCTATTTTCTTTAAAGAAGAGATAATATCTTCATTTTCTCTCACTGTATCAGGAATATTTTCAAAAATAGCTTTCAAAAGTTTTTCATCACTTTTTGCATTACTTAAAATTTTTTCTTGTTCACTTGGGTCATTTTTAAAAACTCAAAGAATTAATTTTTCTCTCTGAGAAGCATACAAAGAGAGTTCTTTTAGTTTTGCATTTGAAAAATTTTTATATTCTTCTTCTACTTTTGAAAAAGATGATACATTATGAGAAAAATCAAATTGAGATTGAAAGTTTTTTTCAAGTGAGAGAAATAAATTTTTTCTCATAGTAATATATGATACAAGACTTACTTTGAGAGTATTTTTATAAAATGCTCATTTTAAAACATCTTCTGGAAAAAGATTTTTATCTCAATGATTTTCTAAAAATATTTTCATTTTTTCAAATTCTTCTCAAAAGTTTAGTTTTTCGTCTCAAAAATTTAGATTTGATTTGCTTTTTGCTTCCACATATTCCCCCACCCTTTTTCTATATATTGATCTTAATTCATCTTGTTTTTGAGAAGTCTCATTCTTCACTTCTTGAGCCTCATCTCTATTTTCAGGATTTTTTGCCATACATTATATTTTAAAAAATATTTTTTTTATTATACCACAAAAAACCTAAATTTGCAAAAATAATATTTTACTAAACTTCTTTTTTAAATATAATCATTCTCGTTTAGAAAGTAAAAAAGAAATTATGATGATATTAGTGTGAATAATTACCTCAATTATAGTATTTTCTATAATTATTTTAATTCATGAATATGGACACTTTAAATCAGCTCGTATTTTTGGAGTAAAAGTTGAAGAATTTGGACTTGGAATTCCTCCAAAAGCAAAAAAATTATGGACTGATAAACATGGTACTGAATATACCCTGAATTGGCTTCCATTATGAGGTTTTGTAAGACTTAAATGAGAAAATATCAACACTTTTCAAGTATATGATAAAAATAAAAAACTTCACAATAATGAAAGTCTTGAAAATGCCATTAAAAATAATGATGATATTTTTGATAAAGATGGAGGAAAACTTTCAATTCTTATCAAAGAAGAAATTGAAAAAAAATTAGAAGAAAATTATGCAACAAATTCACTCCAATCAAAACCAGCTTGGCAACAAGCTATTGTGATGCTTGCTTGAGTTTTTATGAATTTTATTTTAGCAATTGTTATATTTTCTTTCTTATTCTTTATTTGAGTTTGACCAGTTGGAATCAATGATAAAATAAAAACTTCTTCTGACTTAAAACTTATCCCAACTCTTGAAAAAGCAAAAGAAATAGGATTAATTATAGAAAAACCTTGAGTATATCTTTTACCTATAGAAGATTCTGTGGCAAAAAAAGCAGGAATACAAGAATATGATTTAGCCCTACAAATCAATAATTTAGATATTTTAAATCACGAACATCTGAAAAATATTATTTGAGAAAATGCTGAAAAAAAAATCACTTTAAAAATTCAAAGAACAAAAAATAATTGTGACATCACAAAAAATCAAAATTGTGAATTTGAAGAACTTACACTTGCTCTCACTCCAAATCAAGAATGAAAAATTGGAAGTTATCTCATACCAAATTCTCAAGTAAACAAAGATTTTAAATATAATTTTACTCTCTGACAATCTCTCAAATATTGAGTGACAGAAACCTACGGACAAATTATTCTCACTTTCAAATGAGTTGGAATGATAATTCAAAAAATATTTGCTCCAAAAACTCCAAATGAAAGACAAGAAGCACTTGAGCAAGTTTCTGGGCCAATTGGGATGGTAGATTTTATGACAAAATCTATTCCCAACGGAATTATTTTTATTATAGTTATTTGAGCGATTATAAGTATCAATTTATGAGTGTTTAATTTACTCCCAATTCCGGCACTTGATGGAGGAAGATTTTTACTGATTACTATAAATAGTATTATAAAAAAAATTTTTGGGAAAAAAGCAATTTCAGATAACTTAGAATCACTTCTGCATGTATGATTTTTTATATTTCTTATTGCATTAAGTATAATAATAGCATATAATGATATTAACAAAATAATAAACTAGTAAAAGAGGTAATTTTGTAGAATTCTTTTTTCTCTTTAATTTATAACTTGATTTTTTATTATGAACGAAAATACCATTCATTGAGTCAAAAAATATGTAAACATGATGATGTGACCTTTAGAAAATCATTATTATCATCAATATGAACATGCTCTTGATGTAGCTGCAAGGGCTTTAGAAGTTTGAAAAAAAGAATGAATTGATGATGAAACTTTAGAGATTCTTGTAATTGCGGCATTATTTCATGATATATGATTTGTAATACAATATGATGATAATGAATATATTTGAGCAACTATTGCCAAAAATTATCTCAAATCCATTTTCTATCCTGAAGAAAAAATAGAACTCGTTGAAAAACTTATTATTGCTACTATTTATACCAGAGAACCTGAAAATCTCCTAGAAAGTATTATAAGAGATGCCGATACTGATAATGTAGGAAGAGATGATTTTTTTGAAAAATGAGCTCGCTTAAAAAGAGAAATTGAAAGTATAAAAAAAATAAAAATTCTTGACCCAGATTGGATGCATTATTCCATCAATTTTTTGAAAGAACATAAATTTATCACCAAAACAGGAATTAAAGAAAGACAAACAAAAAAAGAAGAAAATCTAAAAACTTTAGAAGAAAAAATAAAGAAATAAGTATAATTTGCAATTTTTCAATTTTTTTATATCTTAGTTCAAATTTTTGTAATCATTAATTTATTTCTTATGTTTCAATTTGAACTAAAAAATACAGATAATAAAGCAAGAGCTTGAATATTTCACACACCTCACGGGAGTATAGAAACTCCTGTTTTTATGCCTGTTGGAACAAAATCAACGGTAAAATGAATTCAAAATAATGAACTCGATGAAATGTGAGCTCAAATTATTTTAAATAATACTTATCATCTTTATTTAAGACCCGGAGATGAGGTAGTAAAACATTTTTGAGGAATCCACAAATTTTCAAACTATAATAAACCAATGCTCACTGATAGTTGAGGATTTCAAGTTTTTTCTCTTGGACAAACTGGGGCAAATGGTTTTAAAAATAAAGAAAGTCTTGTTAAAATCACTGAAGATGGGGTACATTTTAGAAGTTTTATAGATGGTTCAAAACACTATTTTTCAGCTGAAAATGTTATGGATATTCAATCCAATCTTGGAGCTGATATTATTATGGCATTTGATGAATGTGCTCCTGGAACTTCTGATTGGAATTATGCGAAAAAAGCGATGGAAAGAACTCATCGTTGGGCTCTAAGAAGTTTGGAACAAGTACAAAAAAATAATCAAAAAAGAAAAGAAGAATGAAGTTATGAACAAGCTCTCTTTCCTATCATTCAATGAGTAACTTATGATGATCTCAGAGTTGAATCTGCTCGTTTTATATCTTCTCTTGATACTCATGGAATAGCTATTTGAGGACTATCAGTGGGAGAAGCAAAACCTGAAATGTATAGAGTACTTGAGGTTATAAATCCAGAATTACCTCAAAATAAACCTAGATATTTAATGTGAATTGGAACTCCTGAAGATTTAGTTGAATGTATTTTTAGGTGAGTTGATATGTTTGATTGTGTACTTCCAACTCGTATTTGAAGACACGGAACCGCTTTTTCTTCTGCCTGATATATAAAAATCACCAATGAAAAATATAAATTATCTGATGAGAAGCTTGACTCAACTTGTGATTGTAAAGTATGTACCACCTACTCAAAATGATATTTAAGACATCTGCTTCAAGAAGATGAAATGCTTGGAATGCAACTTTTAAGTTATCATAATTTATACTTTTTAGTCAATTTAGCAAAAAAAGCCAGAAAAGCTATTTTAGAAAATACTTATGATACTTTTAGAAATAATTTCTGGAGTATTTATGATCTAAAATTTAAAAAATAACTTTACTTTTTAGTAAAAATAATTACTATACAAATTATAGTGATTATTTTTATTTATTAACTCTATTCACCTATGAACTATTTTGAAGAAAGTCTCAAATTACATAAAGAAAAACAAGGAAAATTAGAAACTATTTCTAAAGTTCCTTTACAAAACAAACATGATTTAAGTATTTCCTATTCTCCGGGAGTAGCTGAACCATGTAGAGAAATTGCAAAAGATAAATCTAAGGTTTATGATTATACTCTTAAAGCAAATACAGTTGCAGTTATCAGTGATGGAACTGCGGTACTTGGACTATGAGATATTGGCCCAGAAGCTGGACTTCCTGTTATGGAATGAAAATGTGTTTTATTCAAACAATTTGCTGGAATAAATGCATTTCCAATCGTTTTAAACACAAAAGATACCGAAGAAATTATTAAAACTATCAAAAATATTGCTCCAACTTTTGGAGGAATTAACCTTGAAGATATTTCTGCACCAAGATGTTTTGAAATTGAGGAAAGATTAAAAAATGAACTTGATATTCCTGTAATGCATGATGACCAACATGGAACCGCAATTGTAACTTTAGCTGGAATTATAAATGGGCTTAAAATTACAGGAAAGAAAAAAGAAGAGGTAAAAGTAATAGTAAATGGAGTATGAGCTGCTTGAGTTGCTATTACAAAATTATTACTTCTCTATGGTATTAAAGATATAGTAATGGTTGATAGTTCAGGAACAATTCACGCTTGAAGAAAAGATTTAAATCCCGTAAAAGAAATGCTCACAAATATAACAAATACTGCTTGTTTACTTGATCCAAATAGTGAATGATGTATTATAGGATGACTCGACGAAGCGGTAAAAGCAAGGGATATTTTTATAGGAGTTTCTGCTGCTTGAGCTCTTACTCAAGATATGGTAAGAAGTATGAATAAAGATCCAATGATTTTTGCTATGGCAAATCCAATTCCTGAAATCATGCCAGAACTTGCTTTGCAAGCGTGAGCAAAAATAGTAGCAACTGGAAGAAGTGATTATCCAAATCAACTCAATAATGTTTTGGTTTTTCCTGGAGTATTTAAATGAGCTTTAAAAAATAATGTAAAAAAAATCACTGATGAAATGAAATTAAAAGCCGCTGATAATTTAGCTAATTTTGTTACAAATCCAACTCCTGAAAAAATTATTCCTTCTCCTTTTGAAGATGGAATTGCTGATATAATAGCACAAGCGATAAAATAATTTGATATTTTTCAAAAAGACTATAAGATAAGAAGCAATATTTTATAGCCTTTTTTTATGCAATATTTATTCAAAAAATACGAAATTCAACTTACGAGTGAACAAGAACAAAAATTTCAAGAATTACTTACCATTTTTATGGAAACAAATGCTCAAATCAATCTTTCTGCAATTCGTGACGAGGAAGGAATTATTGAGAAACACTTTATAGATTCTATTCTTCTCAAACAATTTTGTTCCATAGAAGGAAAAGTTTTAGATTTATGAACTTGAGGATGATTTCCTTGAATTCCTCTGAATATTATGGATTCTGGAAATACTGATTTTACATTAGTTGATAGTATCTGAAAAAAAGTAAAAGTAGTAAATAATTTTATTACGCAATTAGGATTAAAAAACATAAATGCTATTCAAGCAAGAGCTGAAGAGTTATGACAAAATAAAGAACATAGAGGAAAATATAATATGGTGGTTTCTCGTGCAACAGCATATCTGCCAACTTTACTTGAATATACGATTCCTCTTTTATCAGTTTGATGAATTTTTGTTTCTTATAAACTTGATAATGATGATGAAATTGCACAAGCAAAAAAAGCTCTTCATATACTTGATGCTGAAATTATCGCTATAAAAAAATATGAATTAGCTGGACAAAAAAGAGCATTTTTATTTATTCAAAAAATCTGAGAAACTCATAAAAAATATCCAAGAGCTATTTGAGAACCTTTAAAAAATCCAATTGGATAGTTTAATATTTTTCTTTAAAAATATTTTCTTGTAAAACTCAACTATTTTTGAGTATGTTTTCTACTTCATCTACCATATTTGGATTTCCACAAATATAAAATTCTTGAAAATTATTCTTATTTTTTTGTGTCAAAAAACTACTTATATATCATTTTTGAAATCATACTTTCTGTTCACGACTCAAAAATATTTCAAAATCAAAATTTGAAAACTTATTTTTCAGTTCTAGTAATTCATTTAAATAATATATATCTCCAAAAGTTCTATTCCCAAATATTATTTTCAAATTTTTTTTATATCATTTTGAAAGTAAATCTTTTACAAGAAAATAAAGTGGTACTATTCCTGTTCCAGTTGCGAGGTAGAGTTTATTAACTTCTTTTTTACTATCAATAAAATGTCCGGCTGGTCCTAATCAATGTAGGATGATACCAATATTATAATCACAAATTTCCTTACTTCATCATCTACCATTTTCGAGTCTTTTTATTATAAAGAATATCTTTTTCCCCTCTTTATACAACACAGAATATGCTCTTGCAAATCCTGTTTTTGGAAGTAAAAAAGTAATAAATTGCCCCGGAATAATTTCAAAATCATTTTTTGATTCATATACCAGTTCAAAAACTTCACTTGTAAGATATTTTTTTTGAATTAAAGTAAATTCATTTTTTCACATATATTTTCCTAAATATTTAATTTGAATTTTCACTCATAATAGATAATATATAAAAAATAAAACTTAGCAAAACAAAAAATGAAAAAATTCTTACTTTTCCTGAGTGTTTTTCTCTTCTCAGTATGACAAATATTTGCTACTTTAGAAGTAAAAACCAATCTTGCTTCTTGAGAATATACTTTTCCCATTGAAATTCATCTCATAACAAACGAAAAAAATGCAAAAATTTTTTACTATACTGATGGAATTGGAAGAATGGATAGTATTTTAGAATACCAAAAACCTATTCTTTTAAAAACAAATACTACTCTTGATTTTTTTGCAACTACAAAAGATTTTCAAGATACTCCTATTCAGACTGCCAATTATTCTTTTATATATACTGATAAAATTCAGCTTATTTTAAAAAATGATACAATTATCTTGAAAAATACTGATAGTGATATTCAAAATATTTGATATTGGAAAATTGAAAGTGATACTCTAAACTATGAGCTTCCACCAAATACTTTTTTAGAAGCAAATCAAAGTTTTTCTATTGACTATTCTCTTACAAATAATGAAAAAGTTTTTCTTTTCTCTCCAGATAAAAAAGAAAAAAAACAAGAAATATATAAAATTCCTGAAGTACAAAATGAAGAAAAACTAGAATGAGAAAAAAATACATATACTCCTGAAGAAAATAAAAATAATGTTTTTTCTTGAAGTGGAGAAGAAAATATTCCTATAAAAGAACATACTCTTGAAATTGAAGAAAGTTTTTCTCCTTCAAAAGAAGAAGATTTTAAAATCAGTCAAGAACTTACTGCATCAATATGAGAAAAAAAGATAATTGGAAATTCTTTGTTTTTATTTTTATTTTATATTCTATCAATTATAATTCTTTCTATTATAAGTTATAATATTTATCTTACTCACAAAAAATATCTAAAAACTCACATCTTAATTCAAAAAAATAAGAAAAAATATAAATAATTTGAAAAAACAAAATTTTTCTTACAATTGTCAGAGTTTATTTTTAATCACTATAATCATGAATTCTCATTTAATTCCAATTTTTTCTTTTTCACTTGCCACTTTTATTCTTGGACTTTTTATTATTCCTTATTTTATAGAATTTCTTAAAAAATATAAAATAGGAAAACAAATTAGAGAAGAAGCAACTATTGGAAAAGCTATAGAATTTCTCAAGCTTCATAAAATAAAGACAGGAACTCCAACTATGTGATGAGCCATTATTCTCATAATTGTATTTCTAATGGTTCTTTTTAGTATCATTTTACAAAAATTCTCTTTTATAAATAACTCACTTTTAAACCAAAAAGAAACCTATCTAGCCCTTTTTACACTTTTTTTTGTAGGAATTTTATGAGCTATCGATGATTTTTTAAATGTAAGAGGAATCGGAAGAACGAAATGACTTTCAGCTCGATTTAAAATGTTTTGGTTACTTATTTTTTCTGGAGCTGGAGCGTGGTGGTTTTATGATAAACTCGAATGGGGATCAAGACTCCTTGATATTCCATTCATAGGATGAATGGAAATTTGAATTTATTTTATTCCACTCTTTATGTTTATCATTATAGCTACTGCAAATAGTGTGAATATTACTGATGGTTTAGATTGATTGGCAGCTTGACTTTTACTATTTAGTTATTGAGTGTATGCTTATATTACTTATGATCAATGACTCTATCTTCTTTCGACCTTATGTGTAACTATCATTTGAGCATTAGTTGCATTTTTGTGGTATAATATCAAACCTGCAAAATTTTATATGTGAGATGTAGGAAGTCTTGCACTGTGAGCCAATTTATGAATTATGGCTATGCTGACGAATACTATCAGTGTACTGATTATAGTTGGAGCTATTTTTATTTTTGAAACTCTTTCTGTAATCATTCAACTTACTTCCAAAAAATTAAGAAAATGAAAAAAAATTTTTAAAATCGCCCCCTTTCATCATCACTTAGAAGCCATTTGATGGAGCGAAGAAACTGTTGTTTTTAAAATGTGGTTGGTTGGAATTGTATTAAGTGCTATTTGAGTGATTGTTTACAATTTATAAAAATAAAAAAATGAAGACTTTCTTCATTTTTTTATTTTCCCTCACAATGTTTATGTACAGTTTCATGATGAGAATCACAATGATATTTTTTGTGTAGTAAATATTCTCAAAGAAAAATAAATATTCAAAGAACTACTGTTGAGGTAATAAGCCAAAATTCTCCGCCGTGAGAATGTTCTCCAAACAATTGTATTGTTTCATGTCAAATATATAAATGTCAAAAAACATGAAATAATACTGGCAGATAGGTTGCTAAAAATTTTACTCTATAACCTTTAAAAGATTCTCTCACATATCCAGCTATAAATATCAAAATCCAATAGGAAAGATGAATAATCCCAAGTTCCTCAAAAAAACCAACTTCTGGAAATTCATGAAGGATAATAAATACAAATGCTATTTCTATAATAACAAAGATAAAAATATGCAAAAATGAAGAAAGAAGTCTTTGTTTCATAAGTAAAAAATAAATCTAAAAATTTTTATTTTTCAAAAAATTAGAGAGAAATATACTCAAAAAAAACTTATTAGCAAGGGATTTTATAATTTTACTCTTTATTAATTTTTTAGTCACAAATACAAGTTGCTACTTTTTGTCACTGTCTTCAATTTTCAAGAACTTCATAGACAATTGTATTTTTTAAAGCAGAAGTACATTGTACCGTATCTATATCTAGAGTAAGTGGTCATACAGATCCTATCACAAAGCTATATCTCCATCTACATGAAGAGATACATTCTGGAAACGAAAAATTATTATTAAATATATATCAAGAAGTAGCACAACTTCACAAATTATTTGCTGATGAAACAAGCGTAGTTGTTCCAGAATTACAAGAAAAAGTAAATTTTGCTGAAGTGTTTCCATTTGCTGGACTTGTTCAAAAAGATCTATTTTGACTTGTTATAGTTATATTCTCTCCATGAGCCAAACTTTGAGAAGCAAGAGAATATGTAAGTCAATTATGAATTCAAGAAGTAGGTGTGATACAATTTAAAGAAATACATTTTTTTCCACTATTTTTATCATATCATTGTAATGCCTGACCATTTGGGCAAATATCAAAAATTTTGCTAAAATATGATTGAAATAGACCTCAAGAAGTTTCTCAATTAGGCGCATTGCTTGGCCAGGAAATCGTGGCATAAGTAATTCATCACACAATTATTACTATAGCAATAACTTGTAATAGAATAGTTTTGAATAAATCAAGTAAATAATTTTTCATACGATATAATTTAAAAACTAAATTTTTCTTTTATCTACAACATAAAATCGCTCAAAGTCATTTATCTGATGGAACATAATTATATGCTGGCCCACCATATCAACAAATTACATCAAAGTCTTGTTCTTGAGTAGAAAAATCTATAGGAGATCAACTCATCCAATGCTCATATGGATGAGGAGCAGTTTGAGTTGCAGCACTTGAATAGGAAGCTCATCATATCAAATATCTATTATCTTGATAATTACGAAGCCATGCTCTATAAACAATAGTTGGAGTTCCTTCTATATTACAAGTAAAACGAGGAGCTCATGCATTTTTTAAAGTATTCCAAGGAAGAATTGCGATTGAGTGACCAACCAAATTTCCAGGATAATGCATAGTTTTTGCGGTATCAGCCCACTCCCATCCAGCTCAACACATCGTATATTCTTTTCATAAATAATTTCTAATATCTTTATTACTTACAATTGCTCATATCTTACATTCTGTATAACTCGTAGAGGTACATTCTGGAGATGAATAATTATTATTGAAAGTATATCAAGATGTAGAACAGCTTCATGAATTATTTTCTGAAGAAATAAGAGATATATTTCCTGCATTACAACTATATGTAAATTTGGCAGAAGTATTTCCATGAGATGGAGGATTTCAAAAAGCTCGATTTGAACTTATTATAATAACAGTATTTCCATGAGTTATATTTTGAGAACTAAGAGAATACGTAAGTCCGCTATGTACTCAAGAAGTTGGAGTTATACAATTCAAAGAAATACATTTTTTTCAAATTATTTTATCATATCATTGTAATACTTGGCCTGTCGGACAAGAAGTAAAAATCTTATTAAAGTAGGTTTCAAATGTACCTCAAGAATTTTCTCAATTAGGAGCATTACTCGGCCATAAAATAGCAGCATAACTAATTCATCATAAAATAATTCAAAATGATAGAAATTGAAGAGATGTTCTTCTGATAATTTTTTTTAAAACAGTATTCATAAAGAAATATTTAGTTGATAAATTTTTTATGGTTTTAATAAAACACATTTTTTCCCACTATTTTTATCATATCATTGTAACACTTGACCTGTTGGACAAGTATCAAAAATTTTATTAAAATATGATTGAAAAAGTCATCACGAAACCTCTCAATTAGGTCCATTATTTGGCCATGAAATAGCAGCATAAGTAAAACCTCATAGTAAACAAAGAATAAATAAAATTTGTAAAAATAATTGAGAAAGAAAATATAAAATTTTATTTTTCATAATTTAAAAATTAAAAAATAAGTCCCTATTCATCAAAAGTAAATATTTTTGGTGGAAATAATTGAATATCATTATCATATTCTACTACCACTGGAGCTTCTTTATAGCCTTTTTTTGACATATCCACTCAATATTCACTTCCAATTATTGCATTACTTTCTGATTCTCAATATATAAATGACCTCATTTCATTTAAATCATATCTTCTTGCTTCTTTTGAATTACATATCGCAGTAGTATAATATGGGCATTTAGGAGTAGCTGAACTTGATCATCAAATAGTATTATAAGATAATATACTTCCTTTAATAAATAACTGATTTTTTGCAAACCTTGTATCAGTATAATATCTTGGATTTCATGAATTATTATCTCAAGAAATTACACTTTTATCTGCAATCAAAGTTGATCAAATAAAAGAAACTCAATGTGTAATCCATATATTTCCTCAAATATTTCCATTTTTTATAGCAATTATAGATCGTACCTTTCAAGATATTTTTTTAATATCTCCATTAATAACTATATCTCCTCCATCACTTACAATCGTATTACATTCTTTAAAATCTGTATCTTTAATAAATATATCTTGATTTTTATAATAACATACTGCATCTATTATAGCTTTTGTATCTCAAGAAAATTTTGAATATTGAGAGACATTTTTTCTTATTTGTGTAAAAAGAATATTTTTATCTAATTTTCAAATATAATCTATAGTACTATTTGTTGACAGAACAGAAAAATGAGTTGAAGTATTATTGTGAGCCAGTCCTGATACTTTTATTTCTTTATTAACCAGCGAATTGAGATAATCTTTTGAATAAGAAGAATATTTTATAGTATTATTTCAAATTTTATATTCTATTTGTGATTTATAAAAAACATCAAATATCTCATCTCCTCACATCACTACTTTTGGAGTAAGTGTAAATGTATCTGGGAACTGAGTTGGAGTATTAAATGTTTGATTATAATAATGTTTTGTTATTAAAGTTGCTCAAGTAAAAGAATTTTTACATTTTTCCTGAACTATATCTCTCCCATTTATCACAAACTGAGAGGTAGTATTTTGTGCATTTGGAATCATACTTCCACTACAAAATACATCATTTCATTCAATATCTTGAAATGATACCTGAGTATTATCAGAAGTAGATAAAATATGCTTCAAATAAACATTTGTCACACCTGAAGAAAAGCTTGTTTTTTCTATTTTTAGTGTTCCAGTAAATATCGCATCTTCTCATCTCATAAATTTAAAATTTCTACTTTGAGTAAGATAATCAAATCAAACCATAGGAGTGAATGAAAATTTTTTATGTAAAAAACTATTAAATAAAAAAGAATCTTCTTTTTCTCATACTCAAGTATGACCATTTAAAGCTTCGATAGTAACTTTTAATTGGTTTAAAGAAATATTATTATCTCCTGATATATAATCATATCAAGCTTTTGTTGGAGCAAGTGATTTAAAATATATTTTATAATCACCTGTCTCAGTATATCAAGTTCAAGAATTACTTAAAATTCCTGAAGTAAGTCAAAAAGTATTATCAAAATAGGTAATCGCATCTCATATATTCCTGTCTTCAAATTGGTCAATATCTAGAGTATTTTGAAATCCTACTTGCACTTGTACTTTTTTTATATTTGTTTCATTTTTTATTCTATTTCCATACTTATCTTTAAGAGAAAAATGAATAAAATGACTTTGTTCTTCTGTATTTTCAGCAATTTTTCCAGAAGATGAATTAGAAGTATAGATAGAAGCTCAAGTACCTCATAAGATTAAGAGATTCGGGTCAAAAATAGTAGTAGGTTCTCAGGCAACCACTTGTAGAGTTCCAGTTGCAATATTTCAAGTAGTATCGGTCACTTTTATATCATATAGTTTTGCGGTTCTAAAATCATGTTGAAAAATAGAAGTAGAATATTGAGTTGTTGCCGTAGAGTTCCAATTTGTAATTTCAACAGAAGAGATATTTTCCGTTGAAGCTACTAGAATATTCATTTGTTTATTATGATTCGCAGCAAAAGGTTTTAATACACTTATATCTAAATTTGGTGGAGTAGTATCTAATATAAAATTATCTATACAAATCCATCAAAGATTTTGTGACCAAGCACAACCATTAATTTTATTTTGAATTCTATCATATATAACCTTTCATCAAGTAATTCATGTATCTCAAAAATAAATCCATCCTGCAGTATTTGACCATGCATATCATTCAAACGTAAAAGTATTATTAAAGTTATTTTGCAAAATAACTTTATGATGAGATATATCTCATCATATATTTCATACATCAAAAGTTACCCATCACAAAGATGGGTCTGTTGATACAGAAGTATTTTGTAACCAGAAATTTCCACTTATTTCCATATTTCAAACTCAAGTATTTGGATTATATCCAGTAGTAATAATTTTTACTCCAAGTTTATTTGGAAATACTAATTTTCATCCATATCATTTTCCCTCAGTATTTGCTAAAACAGATCAGGTAAGTAATATTTCAGATTTTATGCTATTAGCTGATACTCCTATGATATTTGTAAAAATAGAGAGAAAGAGAACAAAAAGAATTTTATATCCCATAATTTATAAGAAATTGAAATAAGATATTTAATATATTTTTATTTTGATTATAAATCTTTGAAAAGAATATCACATTTATTTTTCGTTGTCAAATCAGATATAAAACTACATTTTTTTATATCATTTGTCTCAATAGCTTCTTGCATATAAAAAGTATCTTTACAATTCATTTGAATAATAGGTGTTTGTATTTTTTTACATATATTTATTTCTTTTTTATCAAGAGCTTGAAGAAAGAGAATTTCATCTTTTTTTTGTTGCACTTTCAAAAGACAATTTGATTTATCTTCTCAAATAAGAACGGAACATAATGAGAGATTAAGATCTTTTTCAATTTCAAGAATAGAAAAAATAATCGATTTTTTACAATTATATTCTAAAGAAATATCTTCTATTTGATAACAATTAGCTTGATTTCATACAAAAAGAGCTTGATTATAAAAATAATTATCCCTACATTTTGTTTTTTTAATATTATTTTTCACTCTATCGCAGTATTGTATATCATTTTCAAAAGAGGCTTTTGCGAGATTTCAATTATCAATACATTCTTGTTTTATTAAAATATCCTCTACTTTTTCACACTCTCATATATTTCAAGTAATTCATACTTGGTTTATAATATTTATTTTTTCTACTTGAGGAAAAATAATTTCAGCTTCTGATTTTTCTCATTCTCAATCAAATAACTGTTTCTCTCAAATAGAAAAACCTCATCATTGCATAAGAGTTTTTTCCTCCGGAGGTTGAATATTATTTTCTTGTAAAAATGAAATAAAAAGAAACAAGAATCCTATACAAAAAATGGAAAAATAAAAAAATATTTTTTTTTGCATATTCTTATGCATAAATATATAATTTACAAAAATAGTATCTATATAATTCAGATTGTCAAAAAATATATATTTTTTCTTGATTTTTTTATAACTTTTCTTACTGTTAAGGAAATTATTTTTATATTATTTTTTTCAATGTCTTTTAAAATGATAAATGAAAGTTTTACTTGTGAAAACTGTGGTAAAATAATAGAAAAACATCCTGAATGAAGTGCAAGAAATCATTGTCCTTTTTGTTTGTATTCAAAACATTTAGATGCATATTTTCCTTGAGATAGACTTTCTGATTGCCAAGCAATGATGGAACCTATTTGAATTGATTATAAAAAAAATAAATGATGGATGATACAACATAAATGTAAAAAATGTAGAAAAGAAATTCTCAATAAAATTGCACCTGATGATCATTATCTTGAATTTATAAAAAAATTAAATTCATTATAAATCAATTTTTTTATTTTTCTTGACATCCCATATTTTTTATAGAATAAAACTTACTTAGTTCTAATTGATACAAAATATGAGCATTTTCTCTTCTTACATGATGTGTTGTAAAAAATCAGAGAGTATCTGAGTTTTTTAGCATATTCATTGTATTATAGAAAAATGTCTAAACTCTCAGGTAATACTTGAGAGTTTTTTTGTGTCTTTTATTTTCCACTTGTTTTGAAAGGAGTATGTGAAAATGAAAGCAAATAATACTATAGCTAGATGCGGAGAAGATGATTATGAAGACTGGGAAAAAGAACTCAGAAGAAAAAACTTTCCTCCAAAATCTCAAAAGGAAGATATAACATAAATTAAAATCTTTCTTTTGGAGCCCATAAGGGCTCCTTTCTTTTTTCTTTTTCAAAAAAATTTTTAATCTAAAAACAATAAAAAACTCTTTTCAAAGATTTTTTTTGCTTTTCTTTGAAAAGAATTATAATATACCTACCATATAGGTTCTTATTCTTAATTTTTTTCCATATGAAAAAATTATTTTTATTTTTTATATTATTTTTTAGTTTTCTAAATGGAACTTTTGCTGAAAGTGAAAGATTAGAATTCTCTATTTTTACTCGTGATAATTGTGTGCATTGTATCAGATTATGAGAATTTTTAGAAAACAATACAGAACAATTTACTATTTCTAAACCAAAATACTATTCTTTAAATGAAAAAGAAAACTTAAAAATTTTCTCTGATTTCACTTCAAAAAATAACATATCAAAAGTAACTCCTATCATTCTTATAGGAAATGAAATTATTATTTGATATAAAAGTGATGAAACCACTGGAAAATATATTTTAGATAGATCAAAAACACTCACACAAAGTAGTTATTTTGAAACCTACGAATGAAGTGCCAATACAATAGAATGATGATTATGATGTTCAAATGAAGAATTTTGTACTTTGCAAGAAGACTCTTCTTTCAATATAAATATTCCCTTTTTATGAAAGGTAAATTTAAAAGACTATTCTCTCTTATTTTTAGCAACCATATTATGATTTGTGGATGGATTTAATCCATGTGCGATGTGGGTTTTAATTATGTTTGTGAGTATACTCGCACAAACTGGTTCTAGAAAAAAAATGTTTCAAGTTGCTTGAGTTTTTATTCTAGCTGAAGCTATCATGTATTATATGATTCTCAATGTTTGGTATAAAACTTGGGATTTTATACAGCTTGATAATATTATTACTCCTATTATTTGAATTATTTCAGCAAGTGCTGGGGCTTACTTTGTATACGAATTTTTTACCAATCAAAATGGGGAATGTAAAGTAATTTCTTGAAATCAAAAGAAAAAAACCATTGATAAAATAAAACTTATTGCTTCAAAACCAATGACGATTGGAGTATTTTTTCTTACTATTTTCATTGCTTTCTCAGTAAATATTGTAGAATTTGCATGTTCTATTGGAATTCCTCAAGCATTTACGAAATTACTTGAAATGAGTAGCTTATGATTTTTTGAAAAACAAATCTACATTCTTATTTATACTTTATTTTATATGATAGATGATTTTATTGTTTTTGGTATCGCAATATATGCTATGTCATATCTCTCACTCACTACAAAATATACCAGATATTGTTTGCTTATTGGATGAATTATTATGCTGATTTTATGATACTTTTTCTTATTCAATCCCGTAGCTTTAAAAATGATTATCAGTTAGTAAAAAAAGAATGAATTTTAAAAATTCATTCTTTTTTTAATTTTTTAAACCATATCATTTCTTAAATAACCACAAACATCCAGCAAATAATATAAAATTTGAAAGAATTAAAGCAAAAAGTGAAATTCAAATATTTACCTCACTCACTCATAAAAAGCTATATCTGAGTCCATTTACCATATAATAAATTGGATTCAAGTGGCTAAGAGTATACCAAATTCAAGTTAAACTCGAAATAGGATAAAAAACTCATGCCAAATATACCATTGGAGTAATAATAAAAGTTGGAATCAAATTTACATCATCAAAACTTTTCGCAAAAAATGCATTTAAAAATCAAGCAAAACTAAATAAACTTGCTGTGAAAAATACAAATAAAAATGCTAAAATCGGATGAGCTAAAGAAATATCTGTAAAAAAATGTGCGATAATAAATACAATTATTGAAATTAGAAATCATCTCACCACTCCTCAACTTAAAAATCCAATAATAATAGAAATATGACTGAGTGGAGAAGTAATAATTTCTTCAATATTTTTTTGAAATTTTGCTCCAAAAAACGAACTTGCTACATTCATATAACTTGAAGTAATCAAACTCATCATAATAAATCATGGAACTAAAAAATTGATGTATGAAACTCCATTAATATCTCCAATTTGAGAACCAATAAAGCTTCCAAAAATCAAAAAATAGAGCGAAGTTGTTACAATTGGTGGTAAAATAGTTTGTTTCCAAATTCTAAAAACTCTTTTTACCTCTTTTCAAACTAAAGATTTGAGTCAAATATATTGTGCTTTCATAGATTAATTGGTTAAAGTTTCAAATAATTCTTCTAATTCATTGGTGATATTTTTTACATTTACATATTCAATATTATTTTTATTTAAAATATGAAATACTTCATTTAAACTTTTTTCTTTTGGAATAAAAATAATCAAAGAATTTTCTTGAAAAGAATGTTCATAATCTTTTAATTCTTCTAAAGAATTTATTTTATTTTTGAGTTCAATTTCAAATTTATAATTTTCCATTTTTGCAAAAAATTCTTTTTTTGAAGAATTAATAATAATTTCTCATTTTTTTATTACTGCTAAAGAATTACATAATTTTTCAACTTCTTCTAAATAATGAGTCGTAAGTAAAATAGTCATTCCTTTTTTATTGAGTTCTATCAAAAATTCATAGGTTGATTTTCTCAAATTTATATCAATTCAAGCCGTTGGTTCGTCCAAAATTAAAAGTTTTGGAGAATGCATTAAAGCTCTGGCGATCATCACTCTTCTTTTCATTCATCCAGATAATTGTCCTACTTTTGCATTTTGTTTATCAGAAAGTCAAAGTTTTTCTAAAAGTTCTATAGCTTTTGGAAGAGCATCTTTTTTTTCAATTCCATAGTATCATGCACTTGAAATCAACACATCTATCACACGTGCAAAAATATCTAAATTAAATTCTTGTGGAACGACTCAAATCATTTTTTTTGCTTTTGCAAAATCATCATCAATATCAACTCAAAATACTTCTACTTTTCCACTTGTTTTTGTAACTAAGTCTGTTAATATTCAAATAATGGTTGTCTTCCCTGCTCCATTTACTCATAAAAGAGCGAAAAAATCTCACTGTTTTATCTCAAAGTTAATATTTTTTAGTGCAAAATGTTCTTTATATTTTTTCACTAAATCGGTTGTTTTTATTGCAAACATAAAATTAATATATTTTGTAAAGTGTTTGAGGAGTATAGTTTTTTTCAATAAAAAATCAACCTTTAAAAAATAATAACGAATAATAAATTTGCAAAAAAATAGTAAAATAAAAAACTGAAACTTTAAAGTTTCAGTTTTTTATTTTACTCATAATTTTTCTGAGATTTTTTGAATATCTTGTCAAATATGCCTCTCAATTTTTTCTAAAATTTTTATTTCTACTTGTTTTCACGATACTTCATCCATTTGATAGAGTTCTTGAATCATATATAACATATCTTTTAATCCTGAAAGAAATATATCAAATTTTTCATTATCTACATCTATTTCTAATACTCCATTTTTCCAAGAAATCAAACCAGAAGAAAATAAATACCATACATTAATTTTTGTGAGAATAACATATTTTTTTACAGAAGAATCTCTCATCCTTTCAATATTTCTTATCGAATCCATCAAAGTAAATTCAACAACTTTTTTGATATTATATTGAGAATATGGCGTCTCTTTATTTTCTTTGTATACTCTCAAATAGTAAAATAATGTTGCTTTTGCTTCTTCTAATAAAGATGTTAAATGTCATTTTACAAATAAACTATGTCAAAATTCATGATATGTTACTTCTTTTATCAGTTCATTATATAACGAATCAAAATCCATTTCAAAATCATCTCACAATAAAATTTTTAAACCTTTTTGTGAATTATGAATGACATCTTTCATAGTTGTATCCTTTAAAATAATACAATTTCATTCTCTTTGAGAAAGTTCCATATCATTTGGAAAAGCTTTTCAAATAAATCATCAAAATGCAGAATCTCCTGTTTGTAATAAAGTTTCAACAAAATCTAAGGTCATATGATCCATTCAAAATCTTTCTTGAAAAAATTCCTCAGATAATCCATAAAAATCTCAAAAATTTACTTTTTTTTCTAAATTTCTCAAAAATAATAATAATTCCGGCTCTACTAAAACTCCAGGATACATATAATCTTCCATCGGAGCAACAAATCAAAAAATAGTTTTTCTATCTTGCCAAGATCTTACTTCATGTGTTTCAGCATCTATCCAAGTATCATAATCAGTAATTCATTCTTTGATAAATTTTGAAAATAACAAGAAATATTCTCTTAAATGAGGATTTTCAATTTGAGCTAATTTTTGGTCATCTATGTGTATTTTTGTTTGAATAAAATCCTTCAAAGCAACTATTTTTCCATTTTTTACTCATCCATAATTCAGTTTCTGAGTTGTAATTCATTGGTTTTCTTGATTATAAACTTCTTTATACCATTCCAAATAAATATCATCTAAAAATGAAAAAATTCCTGAATCTATCATACATAATATATCCTGTTTTTCTTCTAGTTTTAAAATTGCATCTAACTTTCATAAACTCACTATATTTCTTATAATTTCAGTATAGAATTTATTTTTTAAAATCAAAAGTTGAATTAAATCAACCTTATCAATTTCTTTTTGTGTTTGATATTTTGAAATATTTGATTGCTCAAATCACAAAATAAAATCAGGAGTTTTATCCTTCAAAGCATTTTGAAAAATTTGCATTAAAAAGGTATTTATTTCTTTTTTTATTTTTTCTAAATCTCCATATTTTTCTATAGCTTCAATATTTTTTGCAAAAGCAGAAATATTTTGAATGATTATTTGAGTTTGTTCTTTGGTCATTTCTAAAATATTATTTTTAGGGGAATTTTCAATATTTAGCGAAGGAAACTCTTGATTGTTTTCAAATGTCATAATATAAAAATTAATGGTATAAAGCAGATGAAAGTTCATTCGGGAGAACACAGAAATTACCTTTTATGTATGGAATATCCATTTTTTTCATGTAGATTTCAGCTTGTTTTTCTCATCCAGGAATTCTTTGAAGTAATTTTATCATGTGATAATAAAAATCTCTGATAAGTGGAAGTTTTGTTTCATCTTCAAGATCATTATAGGCAATAGTTTCAGAAAAAATATGTACATTTTGTAATAGTATCTCTATATTTTTATCTGCTTGATTATCATACATTTTTCCAAAAATTTCTATAGAAAGTTCAAGAAAATGTTCATCTGGTATTTCAAGTAATGTTGATAAAAATAATATTTGATGAGGTATTTGAAATCTATTTTGTAAGAGTAATAATACTTGTGCTGAAAGTTTTTCACGATATCATTCTTTACTTGCTAAAGAATCTCTAGTAGCAATGGCATATATTTTATGAAATATATCTTGATTCATAACATCAACATTTACAAGTTGGTGTTGAGAAGCAATTGCATATTCAATTGCTTGTATTGAACTTTTATAATCAAGTAAATACATAAAATATTCTGTCTCAAAATCTCTATATCAAAAAAGTGATGCTTTTTTCATAAAAGATATGATTTTTTGTTCATCTTTTAATGCAAAAGCCATTCTTAAACATTCCTTCAAATATCTTGGATTTGAACTTTCTTGTTCATTTGCTTGTTGATAATGAAAAAGTGCTTTTTGTTTATCTCATAATATTTCAGCAACTTTTGCAAGTCATAATATTCCATCTATATTTCCATTTTTTGCTGATTTATGAAAGTTGTTTTCTGATTGTATCATATCTTCTTTCATTTTTGGAAATACCATTTTATATGCTCATTCACAAAGATTTTTAAAATCTGAATCTTCAATATCTGCAATACAATTCTCTATATATTCTGAAACTGATTCTGAAAGTTCCAATTTTTCTTTTAATGCACGTGAAAAACCAGAAAATGTTTCCTCTGTCATATATGCTTTTGCTTTTAATATATGATATAATGAAATATCATCTTGAAATTGTACATGAGTGTGAATAAATAATTGCATCGCTGTTTCATACTCCTCAAAAGTAGCAAAAAGTTCTCATAAAAAAATTAAATATTTTTCGTCAATAGGGAGCGAAAAAAATTGATATTTATTTAAAATAGCCAAAATATTTTGGTGCGAAAGTTTATTAGTAATATAACATGATATTAAAAGTTCTATGCAATGTAATACCAGTAATTCTACATTATTCATTACTTCTGGAAATTCAAGATTTTTAGCAAAAGATTGTGTATTTCTACGAATAAAAACTCCATATTCTTCGTCGATTTGTTGTATAAAATCCTTATATATATTTTTCATATTCTCAGAAAAATTTGCAAAAAAACTTACCTCTTTTTCAATATATTTTTCTGTATACTCTAATTTATTTTGAATATTTTCCTGTTGTTCATTTTCTGGGATTTGTTTCAAAAGAGTATGTAAAAAAGGAAAAACTCAGTGTGTTAAAATTCATTGATTTTCATAAGAAATAAAAGTTTTCATTTTAGTTTGAATATGCAAAAAAAGATGTGTTTGTAAACTAAGTTTTGCATCTAAATGAAGCAAATTATTTTTATTTTTTACTTCTATTTTTTCTCAATTTGGTATATTTTCAAAAGATATTTCATCTGTTTCTTCTTTTCAAGAAATATCATACTGAACTTCAACTGGAGTAAACTCATCTAAAAATTGTTCTAATAGTTCATGAAAATATGGGTTATTGGAATTCCATATTTTTTGTAATTGTTGAATATGCAATAATAATCATTGTGCTTCTTGTGAATATTCTGATAAATAATATCCTATCTTTACACTTTGATATAATGATTGTATTGCTCATCTTGGGTCATCATTTTTTGAATCATTGAATTGATTTTGTTCTTCTAATAATTCTTCTTGTAAAAAAACAATGGCACTTTCAAGTAATTTTTTTGTTGTTTCTCATGGTTTATGAGGAAAGATTTCTTTTATAAATAGTTCAAACTCTTCCCAAGAAGTAATTTCTTTTGAATATTCAATAAAATATCAAAATTGTGAAAATTTCTCTATTCATAGATCATAATATTTTTTAGAAATAGCTAAATCTCACATTTCATATGAAAGAGATACAATACTTTCTAAATAATTTTGTATTTTATATTTCTCCCATCCATTTATAAATGCCTCCAATGCTTTTTCTGAAAGTCATTGCTGAGTGTATGAATTTCAAAGCAATAAATATCCCAAAGGATAATTTTTTTCTATTAATTCTTGAGCAATCGATTCAGCTTCTATAAAATCTTTTACTCTTATTTTTTCATTATATAAAAGACAAAGAAAGTCATTATTTTCTTTGTATTTTGCTTGTAGTATTGCTCATCTCAAAAGAAGTTGTAATTTTTTTAAAATATTTTCTACTACTTCTTCATTATTTTGAGAAGTAAAAAACTCTAATTCAGATAAAATAGTATAATATACTTGTTCAAAAACTTTAAAATCTATTTCTTTTTTTTGCTCAAAAGCAGCAATTATAAATGAAATTGCGGCATCAGTATCTTGTTTTTCTAAAAATGCTATTGGAGCAATTTGAAAAAGATTTATATCATCTCAAAAGTTATTTTGTAAAATTTGAAACGCTCTTTTTCTAATACGTTTTTTCAAACTTCATAAACGATTTAAAAGATTATCAGGTATTTCATCAATACGATTTCATGCCTCTCATAAATATTTTTCTCCTAGAGTATTATCCATAGTTTTTATTTTAATTATGAAAATAGACTATTTTATAATTATATTTTTATATAAGTCAAACTTTTGCATTTTTTTGCTTTTTTTTTCATTTTTTATATGATATTTCTATAATTTAAAAGAAAAAATATGATTGATTTAGAAAACTTCTTACAAAAACATTATCTTCCAAATGAAAAAATCATACTTGCCTGTTCTACTGGACCTGATAGTATGTTTTTGTTGTACGAACTTCTTAAAACAAGCTATAAAAATCAAATTGTAGCTTGTTATTTTAATCATAAACTCAGACCCGAAGCTGATGAAGAAGAAATATTTTTAGAAAACCTTGGAAAAAAACTCTGATTTCCTGTTGAAATCGCTAGTGCAGATATCAAAAAAATAAGAGATTCTCTTTATCCTTCTATCTCAATTGAAGAACTAGCAAGAAAAAAAAGATATATGTTTTTTTCAGCAATTTGTGAAATATATGATACAAAAAAAGTAATGACAGCTCATCATCTTGATGATAAAATCGAAACTTTTTTCTTCAATTTAGCAAGAGGAAGCAAACTTACTGGACTTATTAATATGACTGAAAATTATGGAAATATTTTAAGACCTCTTTTACATTTAGAAAAGTCTCAAATTATTACATATCTTGATAAAAATAATTTAGAATATCGCATTGATAATACAAATTTTGATAATGATATTTCTAGAAACCATCTCAGAAATGAAGTAATTCCCAAATTTCATAAAATAAATTCAAAATTCAAACAAAATATTGAAAATACTCTTTCATATTTTGAAGATTTGAAAAATCATATTGATACAGAAGTAATTGATTTTTTAAAAAGTTTTGCTTCTGAAAATGAAAAATATTTTGAAATCAAAGCATTTCATTGACTTTCACCCTTCCTACAAAAAGAAATTATTGCACATATTTTTTATATTTCAAATGGATATTCTACTATTTGACTCAGTGAAGCAAATATTTGAGAAATAATTAAATTTATAAATGGGAAAGGAAATAAAACTATAAAAGAGATAAAAGGCTTATCAATGAGAAAAGATGGAAATAAAATTTGGTACTAAAATAATAGAAACAAATCATGAATATTTTATAGCCAAAACAAAAAAAATTTGTAAAATATTTTTTTTAGATATAATAGAAAAACATTTGTGAATAAATTTTTTATACAAAAATTTCAAAAAAGGAGACAAATTTTGCTTTTAAAAAGCTATAAATTTGTTACTTTATATCGTTAAAATTCTAGATGAAAAAAGTTCTATCTTACATAGTTATTTTTAATATTTTATTTTTAAACCTTTCTTTTCTAACTTTTCAAACCGCAAAAGCTTCTCATCCAATTTTCGCTAGTGAAAATTACTTTGTAGTAACTGCTTACTACTCACCTCTCCCAAATCAAAAATACTATTTTAAAGGAAGTTATGAAGCTGATATGAAACTCAATGGAAGATGAATTGCATGAGCTTCATGAAAACCAGTTTTTCCTTGAATGTTTGCAGCTCCCAAAAGCTATTCTTTTTGAACAAAAATTTTTCTTGAATGAATTTGAGTTTGAGAAGTAGCAGATAGATGATGAGCTATTGTTTCTACAGATCCTACAGAATCAAGATGATATCAATACGATAGAATTGATATTTGGATGGGACACGGTGAAGAATGACTTGCAAGAGCTCTTGCATTTTGAAAAAAAACAGTGAAAGGATATGTAGTTGCAGATTCTGAAACTGAATTAAGTATAAATCTAAATACACTCCCCTCTCCTACAAATATTCTTGCAAAATATGAAGTGAAACAAAATGTAAATATTGTTACCACTACCACAACTCCTCAAATAGTAGCAGTAAAAACTCCAAATCTTGTAGGAAAATTACAAGTAAATCCAAAATCACCTAAAGAAGGGGATGTAAAGAAACTTCAAACTATTTTTACAGAAATGTGAATATATAAAGGAAAAATAGACTGAAAATATGAAAGTATAGAAGCTACTTTTGTCGCATATCAAGCTTACAGATGAATTATTTCATCAAAAAATAGTACCGAAGCATGATATTTTTGAGATAAAACAATAACTCAATTAAATAAAGATTATGTTCTTGTATTAGAAAAAAATTGAACCCAAATAGAACAAAAAAAGAAAATTGAAGCACAACTTGCAAGTATCAAAAAATCTGTTGATAGTAGAGTGGAGACTCATATCAGTAGTATTTGAACACCAAAAGTCTGAGATGTTGGAGAAAATGTAAGAAATTTACAAAAAACTCTTAAAACTCTCTGATACTTTAAAACAAATGACACTGCTATTTTTGGAGATACAACAAAAGATTCTCTTATAAAATATCAAATCGATAAATGAATCATCATATCAAAAGAAGAAGTTTGAGCAGGAATATTTGGACCAAAAACGAAAGAAAGTTTGAAAGATGAACTTGCAATTATACTAGAAACACAACTTTTAAAAGAAAAAGACCTTTTGAGTTATAAAAAATAATATGAATACATTATTACAAAAAATTTCTGTTTGCTTTGAAGATATAAAATTTATTGAAGACAATGATCCACAATATATCAGTTTAAAAAATCTTTATTTTACTATACAAAATAAAGATTTTTATTTGTCTTTAATTATTACCAATGCTTTGGTTTGCTATCAACTTTCAAGTCAATGAGAAGAATATTGGGAAGAATTTCACCTCTATTTTGCACACAAAAATATCAAAAATAAAACCGAAATTATACCTGAAATTATTACCTTTTTAAAACAATCAAAAGGAAATAAAAGAATTCTCAATATGAAAATAAAACGACTTGAAAAAGTAAAAATATTTTTAGAAAAATTCTTTTGAAATGAGGATTTTTATTATTCAAATATGATAATTTTTCAAAAAGATCTAGCAAAAGTTATGAAACAAAAAATAAACGATAAGACAATAGTCTTTACCATAAAAATGTTTTGATATTGAGCAAGAACTCAGTTTAGTGCATTTCACTACTTCCCTTTTGAAATACCAATTCCCATTGATTCAAGACTCACAAAACTTTATCAAATATACAATAAAAATTCAGATATAAAAATAGAGGAATTCTATAGTCTTTTATCAAAAAAACTTTGA
>JAUCCN010000002.1:0-107400 GCA_034676185.1 Patescibacteria group bacterium
TTATTATGACAATGAGCATTATTTATGAGTTATTTTTTCTTCTGAAACAGAAAAAGAGAGAAATTATAATCTCTCTCTTCTTGAAGGTAACCTAATTGTCAAATATAATTTTAAAACAAAAAATATAAAAATTTTAGAAACCACTCCTATTGCTGTTTCTCAAATCGTTTTAGAAAAACAAAAAGTATATTTTTATGATACACAAGGAAATAAATATGCAGTCAGTAATATAGAATAATCTATTTTACAAAATTTCCAAAAATTTTTATATCATAATCATTTACTTGGAATCATTTTGGAAGTGTGAAAGAAGGAATTTTTTGTATATCAATATCAATAATTTCTCCAGTAAGTTCATCAATTAAATGAATATGAGGTGCTTTGGCTTTTTCAAAATAGGTTTTTTTACCAGCCCCAATAACTTTTTTCAAAGTTCCTTCTTGAGAGAGTTCTTCTACATTTCTATAAATAGAAGATTTTCAAGCTGAAGGATATTTTTGAGAAATACAAGAAAAAATTTCATCTACTGTAAGATGTTTATTGTTACAAATATCAATAATGTCTTGAGTATAAAAATGAGTTTTCATAAAAAAATAGTTTACAATAATGATATGATTATTGTAAACTATTTTTTAAAATGTCAAATTTAAATGAGAATTATTCTTGTTTAATATATTTCTGGTAACTGGATATAAAATATTTTAATAAAAAATACAAAATTGAGGAAATAAAAATCCATTTTTTGTAAAAAATAAAAAAATATGTTATAATAAGGAAAATATAATTTAATATAAAAAATATGGATATTTTAACTGAAAAACACAATAAGCTGAAAAGAAGACCGTATCAATCAAAAGCGATTGTTTCTCTTTTGGAAAGTGTAAAAAATTATTTAGACTGAATTTTAGAAAATCCTGAGCAAAAATATGAAAATAGTGCACTTCTTGAAATGGCAACTGGAAGCTGAAAGACTTTTACTATTTGAAATTTTTTAAATTTGGTTTTACACCTCAGAAATAGACAAAATAGAGGAAAAGAAATTCCTGATTTTGAATGAGTTAATATTTTAGTTTTAACCGATAGAATTGACTGACTCAATCAATTCAGAGATGATTTTGTTCACGGGAGACCAGAGAATGGCAAATCCCCGATAATATCACCAGATCTACTCAAAAATTCTACCGTTTCAACTTTTCATTCTCAAGCGGATAATTTAGATGATATTGACGAAAAATATTTCACTCAAGATGAAAGTATTGAAACAGAAAATTTTACTCCCGAAAACTCGAGAAAAAAAGATAATTTCTTTTTTTCTACCTATCAAACGGCAAATGTAAAAAAAATTGAAAGTAAGATTCCATATTTTGATATTATCATTATTGACGAAGCGCACAAGGTAAAGAAATGAAATGAATTTGAAAGTTTAATTGATAGACTTGCCGTACATGGAAGAGATGAAAAATCTCCTCTCATCATTCCAATTACTGCCACGCCTACCAACCTCACTTTAGATCTTTTTTGAGAACCTATTTTTAGCTATGTGTTAGCAGAATATCTCGCCAGTGAATATTCTCCGAGTGTAAAATACAAACTCGTGACCAGCTCAAAAGCTTCAAAAGAGGATTTAGAAAGTATCGCAAGGATGGTAGAAGATGCAAAAAGTATAAAAGATCATAAAGAGAAAAAAGAACTCATAAAACAAATAGAAGAAAAATTTAATGAAGTAATGCTGAAAGTGCCAAATCTACAAGAATTAGTTTCAGATGTACTGACAAGACTCTATGTTACTGATGATGAGATAAAAGAAACTATTATATTTGCCCGTGATACAGAGGAAGCAAGTGATATAGTAGAAGAAATAAACAAAGAAAATGGCTCACAAATAGCAATGGCTTTTCATTCAAAATGAGAAAGAAATGGACTCAATAGACTCAAAGATCCAAACGATACGACAAAAATAGTCGTTGCTGTGGATATGCTCAACGAGTCTATTGATCTCCCGGTCGTATCAAATATCGTTTTTTGGAGATGAACCGATACAGCAAGAATATATTTACAACAATTTGGAAGATGACTCAGAGGAGACTGATTGGTGAGATATTATGACTATGTCTGATCTATGAAAAACTTTTCTTGGATAGGACAGATCTATGAAGATTTCAAAGAAGTTGTTTGAAGAACATGATGAAATTGAGATCATTCAAACTGAAATGATATTTCTGATAGAATGAAACATTTTCAATTATTATGAGGAAATACTTGAATTCAAGAACATTCTTTTGACCTCTCACAAATATGATTTGATATCCTCGATCTCAAAGAAAGTTTAGAACTCAAAACTTTAGATGATTACAAAAAATACTTTCAAGAAAATATAGAAGAGTTTAAAAGTTTTGGCTGTGATTTTAGTACAGATGAAAGTGGAAACAAAAGAGTTGATCTAAACCAGATTTGAAATCCTGTAAAATTCGATTTATTTTGAAAAAAAGTTCCGGCATGACTGAGAAAACTCAGCAAAGTGTTATGAAAACTTGATGCTTGAGTAGCAGATACTATACCAGAAGCTCAAAAAGTCCTCAAAGCATTTTTTGAAAGTTTGTGATATATCGTTCTCGTAGATATAAAAGAAAAAAAAGAAAAAATAAAGGAACTCAAAACTTTAGAAGATTACAAAAAATACTTTGAAGAAAATCAAAAAGAATTTATATATTTTAAATGTAAGTTTGATAAAGATGAAAGTGGAAACAAAAGAGTTGATTTAAACGAGATCTGAAATCCTGAAAAATTCGATTTATTTTGACAATGAGCTAAATCGTGACTGAGAAACCTCAACAAAGCGTTATGAAACCATGATAAGGACGAAGTAACAAATAAATCCAAAGCTCAAAAAATCCTCAAAGCATTTTTTGAAAGTTTATGATATATCGTTAGCGTAGATATAAAAGAAAAAATAAAGGAACTCAACACATTAGAAGATTACAAAAAATACTTTGAAGAAAATCAAAAAGAATTTATATATTTTAAATGTAAGTTTGATAAAGATGAAAGTGGAAACAAAAGAGTTGATTTAAACGAGATCTGAAATCCTGAAAAATTCGATTTATTTTGACAATGAGCTAAATCGTGACTGAGAAACCTCAACAAAGCTTTATGAAATACTGATGAGGGAGAGGTGCAGGCTATACCCGAAGCTCAAAAAATCCTCAAAGCATTTTTTGAAAAATGGTGATATATCGTTATCGTAGATATAAAAGAAGAAATAAAGGAACTCAAAACTTTAGAAGATTACAAAAAATACTTTGAAGAAAATCAAAAAGAATTTATAGATTTTAAATGTAAGTTTGATAAAGATGAAATTGGAAACAAAAGAGTTGGTCTAAACCAGATTTGAAGGCCTCAAGAATTCGATTTGTTTTGAAAAAAAGCTCAATCATGACTGAGAAACCTTAACACAGTGTTATGAAATCCTGATGAGGGAGAAGTAAAGAATATCCCCAAAGCTCAAAAAGTCCTCAAAGCATTTTTTGAAAGTTTATGATATATCGTTCTCGTAGATATAAAAGAAAAAATAAAGGGGTTCAAAACTTTAGACGATTACAAAAAATACTTTGAAGAAAATCAAAAAGAATTTATAGATTTTAAATGTAAGTTTGATAAAGATGAAAATGGAAACAAAAGAGTTGATCTAAACCAGATTTGAATACCTGCAAAATTCGATTTATTTTGACAAAGAGCCAACACATCACTGAGAAACCTGAACACAATGTTATGAAATACTGATAAGGAAAAGGTAACAAATATCCCCAAAGCTCAAAAAATCCTCAAAGCGTTTTTTGAAAGTTTGTGATATATAGTAGAATAAAAGCACTAAAAAAGTGCTTTTATTTTTGTAAAATGAGTCAATAGAAAAAATTAATTTTGCTCAATTCTCATAATGATATTATCAAGATTTGAGGAGATTTTTTTGATAAAAAAAGGAGTGTTTTTTATCGTAACATTACTGATTTTTCCTTCGTTGAGTAAAATGTTTTTTGCCTCATCATTATTGAGTCACAAGATGAGAGTTTTGAGTCTTTGATTATAATTATTTGCATTATTATCAAAATCATAACTGAGTCCTATATCTACTTCAGTAGTTGCTTTTATGGTAAGAGGATTGTTTATTTTATCAAGAATAACTGTCATTCTGAGAGAATTTTCGTCAATCATAATGAGTTTATCAGTTCCAGAAAGTAAGCTATCATTTATTACATTTCTGAGTAAATTGAGAACTGATGTTTTGTTATAAATATAAGTTTCAATAGTAAGTGTTCCACTCAGTAAAAAAGTTTCAATTTTTTCTCAGGCTTTTATTTCTTTTGGAGTTGTTTTTATGTCTAAATTTTTATATTTCAAGATATCTTGAATGGGGAGAATTTCATATTTCACTCAAAACATTTTATTATCTTCTTCAATTTTTGCTTTGAGTACATTCATAGCTTCTTTTTGAAGCATTTCTTCTAAAACTTTTTTTGCATTCTTTTCATCATTTTCACTCACCATATAAACAATATCGTCTTCTCAGTTGGAAAATTCTCACACTGATTTTGCATAAATTTTATCTTGACTAAATTTTAATCCAGGAAATGTAAATAAATTTTCTTCTTTTAAATTTCATTTACTTCCTATAAAGTTTCACTCGTTATCATAAATACGAGCAATAACTTTTGCTTGAGTGGTTCATAAAATTGTCTCTCAACTCCCATTTATTGTTCTTCAAGGAATTTTTACCCAATCTTGAGTTTCAAAAATCAACCCATCTTTATTTAAAAGTCTTGTAGATGGTCTAAATACTTGTTCTTCTCTGAGTTCATTTATAAAAATAACTTCTCAAATAGATCTGCCAGTATTTTCATAATCAATTCCTGTTGTTTTATGAGTGTAATCAAGAGAAATAGTTTGAGATATTTTTTTGATTGGAATTTTGAGTTCATTTGAAATCATACTTATTTCTCCAGCAGTTTCTTCATAAATGATGTTGGTAGCTTTGGTTTTAATATTTATTTCTGGAACGATTTCAATAAAAGTTTTTGAAACCGCAAAATAAAATATAAAAATAAGCATTCCTATAGAAGTGATGAGTCATATAAATAGAAAAAATACTCAAGATTTTTTTACTCTATTATAGGGATTATAATAAGTGAGAGTTTGTATTCAGGTTTTTTTCCCAAGAAATTGAATAAATCTGGTAATATATTTTTTGATAACAAATACAAAATATTCAAAAAAAGTGAAATTGTGTTTTAAAAGCTCTTGTTTGATATTTTTTTCTTTATGGAATTCACTATCTTTTACCAAAGAATAATTAATTCAAAGAGGAGTCCCTATTTTTTTTGAAGAGAGATCGTGAGTTAAAATTGTAATTCTTTTTTCTCAAGCTTTATTTTTGAGAATTTTTAAAGACATATAATTATTTAAAATACTATGTCAAAAGGGAAATTCGATCAAAAGTTCTTTTTCTTCACACGCATTAATTTTATTTACTACATCAATAATAGTATCACTTTGCAAAACTTTTATCATCTTTTATTTGAAAATAACTAAAAAGTAATTATATTTTGATTATATGATAAATTTTAAATTTTCAACTCAAAAATATGCAAAGCTTACAAGAAATTATTTCACTCATTGAGAGAGCAGTAAAACCTGATGCAAATAATTTGTTGACAGCAGGAGGAATTATTTCAGATAATTTTGACTCAGAAATAGATCATTTAAGAAATTTAGTAAATAATTCAAATCAGTGGTTAAATGAATATACAAAAAATTTAGTTGATCAAACCAGTATTACCACTCTCAAAATTAAATATACTTCTGCTTCAGGATATTTTATAGAAGTTCCACTTTCTCAAAAAGCAAAAATTCCAGAAAATTTTATTCATAAAACTACTTTAGTAAATGCCCTTCGTTTTACTACTCCAGAATTAAGAGAATTTGAAGGAAAAATTATGAATGCTGAAAGTCTTTTGTATGAAAGAGAATATGAGATCTTTAAAAATATTTCTTCTCAAATATTAGAAAAATTTTCTCAAATGAAAGAATATTCTCATAAAATTGCTCAAATTGATTATGTTTCAAACTTATCATATATTGCATATGAAAATGATTATGTAAAACCAGAAATTTCTTCTTGATATGATTTAGAAATTCTATGAGCAAGACATCCAATTGTAGAAAAAATAGAAAAGAATTTTATTTCAAATGATTTATTTTTATCTCAAAAAAAATTTGTAAATATCATCACTTGACCAAATATGTGATGAAAATCTACCTATTTAAGACAAAATGCACTTATTATTTTAATGAGTCATTTATGAAGTTTTGTGCCAGCAAAAAGTGCAAAAATACCGCTTACCGATAAAATCTTTTCAAGAGTTTGAGCTTCGGATAATCTATTTTTGTGAGCATCAACATTTATGGTTGAAATGCAAGAGGTAGCAAATATTTTAAACAATTCTACAAAAAATAGTTTTGTTATTATTGATGAAGTTGGAAGAGGGACTTCAACCTATGATGGTATGAGTCTTGCATGGGCTATTTTAAAAGAAAATCATGATACTATAAAAGCAAAAACTCTCTTTGCTACTCATTATCATGAATTAGTTGATGAGTCAAAAAAATTATCTTGAGTTTCAAATTTTTCAGTTGCGGTAAGTGAAAATGAAGAAAATATAGTATTTTTAAGAAAAATTATTCCTGGAAGTATAAAAAAAAGCTATGGAATTGAAGTTGCAAAACTTGCTTGACTTCCAAGTTCTGTTATTGAAGAAGCGAATAATTTTTTAGCAAATTTTACAAAAGAACATACTTTTTCTCAAATGAGTTTATGAAATTTTTGAACTGAAATAAAAGAAAAAATTGTGTACAAAGAGAAAGAAAGTGAAATAGAAAAAGAATTAAAAAAAATTGATGTGAATAATTTGACTCCAATTCAAGCATTAAATATATTGGGGGAATTAAAAGGAAAAATGAAATAAAAATAAACCAAGCTTTAGTAAAAATAAGGCATGGTTTATTTTTTTTGACAAAATTTTAAAATATGGTAATATCTACATACTTTATTATTTAATTTTAGGTAAAAAATGGATGACACAAATACAAATCATTATAAAAGAAATAAAAAGTTATGAACAAATAAGGCTTTTACTTTAGTAGAGCTGATTATTGTTATTACTATTTTAGCTATTTTAGCAACAATAGCTTTTATGAGTTTTCAAGGATATAACAAAAATGCAAGAGACTGAAATAGGGCAACAAGTTTAAAAACTATAGAGACAGGATTAGATTTATATAGCATTCAAACTTGAGTGTATCCAGAACCAGAATGAACTATTTCAACTGGGAGTATTAATACCATTGATGGGGAGCAAATATTAGTAAAAAAATGAGTTATCTGAGATAATACTTCAAGAGTGGTAAGACTTAATACAACTCCAAAAGATCCATTATCACTGACAAATTATGTATATGCGACGACAAATGATAATAGAGAGTACCAAATAGGAACTGTCTTGGAAACGTGAGTATCATATTTTCCTTTGATTAAAAATACTTATGCTGATAATTGATATCAAGCAAAAGTTCTGGGGAATTATAAATGATATATTACTTTTAATAGTTGAGGATTGATTTATATTACAAATATTCCAAGTTTGTTGTGGAGTTGAGATATTTCAGTAAACTTACTAGGAAGTGAGCCAAAATATATAATAAATAATGGGAAAAATCTTCCATATCATCCAAGTAAATGATATATATCATCAGATGAATTAGGAACTGAAAATCCAATTCAAGTAATACAAGAAAAAACTCAAAACACAAATGCAACTCTTATAAGTATTTCAAAAACTGAGTTAGAACAAATCGTCAAAGAATTAAATCAAGATGAAAATTATGAGCTTCCTCAAGACCTAAAAAATAGTTTAAATGTCGATTCTGCACAAGATATCATCAAAAGTTTTTGAGTAAATAATACACAAGATTTTGAGAGAGTTATATTAGGAAACAAAAATACGACTTCTGGAAAAGTTATTCCAAAAACTCCATGAATATGTTGAGAAGCAGCAACTGCATATGCACATAATATGACAAATTTTACAGGATGAGTAAATAATTTTTGTGAGGTAGGAGTTTTAGAAGGAAGTGAACCAATTTTTCCTACTCAATGAAATAATGTTTCATGGATATGTGTTTCTCCAGATTGAGGAGAAAGTGCTGAATGTAGCGCAAGTAGAGCAAATCCAGATGAAGAAGTAAAAGCATGTAGCGGAAAACCACTCAATTCAAAATATTTTAATGGAACAGATGATTATTCAGTTACTGTGCCATTTTGAACTCAAGCTCCAGCTGTGACATATTCAGTAACGCCTACAGAAAATAGTTGTGAATATAGTTGTATAAATGGCTATAGTATGAATGCATGAAGATGTAATGATTTGACACCACCAACTTGATGAAGTTTTAACATAAATGAATGAGCTACTAATACAAATGTAACAGATATTACTCTGAATATTACTTGTGCTATTGATCAAATTGATGGAAGTGATATTCAGGTAGCTTTTGGAAATACTGCTACTCCAACAAATTGGCAAAATTGTACTGGTTCTAAAAGTTTAGTTCATACGATTACTACTTGAGATGGAGTAAAAACAGTATATGTCAGATTTAGAGATAGTGCAGGAAATATGACTACTGCAATAAGTCAAACTATTACTTATGAAGGAGCATTGTATTATTTTACTACCCATACATTTACAAATTGTTGAATGACAGGAAGGACTTGACCAACTCTTGCAGCTTGTAGATCATCATATGCAACTAGTTGGGTTGGGAATGATAACTTTTTCAAAGAAGCTCATGCGCAATGAATTCAACTTTGGACAGTTCCGAAAACAGGATGGTATAGTATAGATACTTATTGAGCTCAAGGAGGAACATTTCATTTTACTTGATGAAGATGAGTAAGAATGAAATGAGATTTTTATTTAGTAAAATGAGAAAAATTAAAAATACTTGTTTGACAAAATGGAGGAAATAGTGGAGATCCTCATTGAAATGAAACTTGATGATGAGGTGGAACATTTGTTACAAATGCTTCAAACACAGCTCTAATTGTTGCTGGGGGGTGAGGGGGGGCTCCATCTAATACTTATGGAGTTAGTTGTTCTAGAGATATTTCTTCACAATGAGATGCAACTACGAGTACCTCAGGTAGAACTATTACTTGTAATACTACAGCATCTGGTTGAGCGAGTGGAAACTGATGAGTATCAAATTGATCCCACCAATGATGAGCTTGATGAGGACTGACTGGAAATTGACAGAACTGAATCGCTCATTGCTCACAACCTCAATGATGAGCAAGTTTTACGAATTGATGAGTTGGAGGACTTTGAAATTCTTGTTATGTTACTGCTAACTTTTGATGATTTTGATGATGATGATGAGGTGGATTATGATGACCATGAGCTTGATGAGGGTATTCTTGATGAGGAGTAGCATGATCATGGAGTTCATATTCAACTTATGGTGGTTGAGGAGGATCTTTTAGGGCTGCTACTTATAATTGAAATTCAGTTACGAACCCTCTCGCAACTGAGTGAGCAAGATCTGGACACTGACAAGTTATTATTACAGCACTGAATTAATAAAAAAGAACATATTTTTAAAATATGTTCTTTTTTTATTGTAAATATTTCTTCTCCAAAGTAAGATTTAGGTAAGCAATAACAAAATATTTTTTGTTATTTTATAAAAATTTATATAATACAGCCGAATTAATAGATATTTTAGTATACATAAACTAAAAAATATGAAAAAAATAATTATTCTTCACGATACTTTTTTATATAAATGATGAGGAGAAAGGCTCATTATGATGATGGCAAAAGCTCTTAAAGCTGATATTGCTTCTTGATTTTTTTCTGCTGGAAGTTTTGATTTGAGGAAAGAAGGATTTGAGGGAAAAATGATTCCACTTTCAAGCGAAATTTTTAAAAAATGATTTCGTCACCTTAAATTAAAGTTTGCGTTTTTAGTAAAAACATGATTTTTAAAAGAATATGACACTATCATTTTTTCAGGAGACAGTATTAGTGCAGTAAGAAATTGTACAAAAAATCAGAAAAAAATCTATTATTGTCATACTCCACCAAGATATTTATATGATTTGTATGAATTATATTTACAAAAAGTACCAAAATATTTACAAGGAAGTTTTAAATTGGCTTGTAAAATATTTAGAAAAATGTATGAAAGAGATATTTCTAAAATGGATTTAGTACTTACCAATTCAAAAAATACTCAAGAAAGAATTAAAAAATTTTTGTGAATCGAAGCTCAAATTCTCTATCCACCAGTAAATTTATGAGAATTTAGATTTCTATGACAAAAAGATTATTATCTCTCATTTGCAAGACTTTCAGATGCAAAAAGAGTTGATAAAATTGTGGAAGCATTTAAACAAATGCCAGAAAAAAAACTCGTGATTATTTATGGAGAAAATGATCCACAAAAAGAAAAAATCTTTGATTTAGCAGCGTGAAGTGAAAATATAGAATTTGTAACTTTACCAGGGAATGAAGGATTTACTGACTATGTTGGAAATGCAATTGCAACGCTTTATATTCCAGTTGATGAAGATTTTGGAATGAGTCCAGTTGAAAGTATGGCAGCTTGAAAACCAGTAATTTGAGTGAGTGATGGAGGATTAAAAGAAACTATTATTGATGGGAAAACGGGGATACTTATAGAAAAAGAAGCAAAAGTAGAAGATATTATTTCAGCAGTTCAAGAACTCACTCCTGAAAAATGTATTGAAATGAGATATGACTCTGAATACAGAGCTCGTGATTTTTCGCTTGATAGTTTTGAAGAAAAATTAAAATGATTCGTACAATAAAAAAAATGCTGAATATTCAGCATTTTTTTTATTTAATAAATTTATTTACTCTATTTATAAATCATCTATAATCTTCTAATTCTCATCATTCTAACAAAATAGCTTGTTCGTACACATATTGAATCATATCTTTTAATTTCTCTGATTTAAGATCTTTTTTAAACTCATCAAACATAGAGATAACCAGAGGACTTTCAGGATTGAGTTCAAGAATTCTTTTTTGAGTTGGAATTGCTTGTCCCATTGCTTTCATCATTTTTTCCATTTGTGGAGTAAGTCATCACTGCTTTGTTGTAAGAGCTCAAACATTTTCTCCCAGTCTTGATGTTGCTTGAACTTTTTCAAGTTTTTCACTTCAAATAGTATTTTTTATCAGTTCAAATAAATCTTTAAATTCTTTTGTTTTTTCTTCAAAATCTTTTTTTTCTTCTTCATTTTGTAATTCAAGGTTTGAAGAGGTAATAGAAGTGATTTTATTTCCATCATATTCGTTTAAGACTCCAACAATCCATTCATCAATGGTATCAACTAAAAGTAAAACATCAATATTTTTATTTTTAAATTGGTCAATATATGGATTTGCTTTTGCTTCAGCGAGGTTTTTTGCTGTGATATAATAAATAGTTTTTATTTCTTTTTTTTCTTCGCCTTCACCTTCAGTTTTTTCAATTTTTGCTTTTTGAAGATATTCATCAAGAGTGATTTCTTTATTTTCTAAAAGAGAATGAAATTTTACAATCCCAGCAATATCTTCTTTTAAATCTTGTTCATAATAAATTCATTCTTTTAAAATTTTTCCGTAATTTTGTAGAAAAGTATTATAATTTTCACCATTTTCTTTGAGTTCAAATTTTAATTTTTCTACGATTTTTTTTGTCAGTCATTTTTTTATTTTTTCAAGATTGGTATTTGATTGTAACATTTCTCTTGAAATATTGAGTGGAAGGTCAGAAGTTTGAACGACTCCTGAAACAAACCTTAACCACACTGGTAATAAATCACGAGCTTTTTCTAAAATCAATACATTTTGTACAAATAATTTTGGCCCATATTCTTTACTTGGGTCATCATTTCCACCAAACATATTTTTTTCTTGAGGAATAAAAAGAATTGATTTATAACTTATCATTCATTCTGTATTGAGATGAATGTGAGTGAGTGGTTTTTTGAAATCATAACTGAGGGAAGAATAAAATTCGTTGTATTCTTCATCTTTAATTTCAGATTTATTTTTATTCCAAATTGCTTTGGTTTCGTTTACTTGTTCCCATTTTTTTTCACTATCTTTATTGGTTTCATTTTCAACTTCTTTCATCATAATTGGCACTCAGACATAATTTGAATGTTTTTTTATCAGTTCTCTGAGTTTCCAATTCTGAGCATATTCATTTTCTTCTTTTTTGAGGAAAATTTTTATAATCGTTCCTCTTGATGTTTTATTTCATTCACTTAAATCGTATTTTCATTTTCCCTGCGAACTCCAAATAATTGAAGTTTCAGATTCGTTTGATTTTGTTTCTAGTTCAACTTTTTCTGCAACCATAAAAACAGAATAAAATCCAACTCAAAATTGTCCAATGAGATTATTTTGTTCTTTTGATTCTTTTAATTTTTCTAGGAAATCTTTGGTTCCAGATTTTGCAATCGTTCAGATATTTTTCATAACTTCTTCACGAGTCATTCAAATTCCATTATCTTCAAGGGTAATAATTCCATTTTTTGAATCAGAGTCAATTTTTATTTCAAAATTTGAATTTTCTCATAAATAATTACTGTCAGTTAATGACTTAATTCTTGCTTTATCTATCGCATCAGAAGCATTTGAAATAAGTTCTCTTAAAAATATTTCTTTATTTGAATAAATACTATGAGTTAAGAGTTCTAAAAGTCTTTCTGTTTCCGCTTCAAATGAATATTGGTTACTCATATTGTATTCTTTAAAAAATAAATTAGCACATAAATATTGTAAGTGCTATTTTATTGAATTTTTTTTAAAAGTCAAGAAAGAGTTTTATTTATAATTTTTAGTTCGAAAACTTGCAAAAAATATGAAATATGCTAAAATTCGGAGGTACTTATTTTATAACTTTTTGAGTAATGAAAATACTAAAAATAAAACCAGAAAATGTTTTAAAACATTTTCAAGGTAAAACCAAAGGTTTTACCTTAGTAGAGTTAATCATAGTAATAACTATATTATCAATTCTTTCAGTAATAGCTTTTGTAAGTTTTAAAGACTATTCAAAAAGCTCAAGAGATGCAAATAAACTTTCAACCTTTAAAAATATAGAAAAGGGATTAGATTTGTTTGCTCTTAAAACTGGAAGTTATCCAGAACCAGAATGAGAAGTAACAGAGCTTCTTTGAAGTGGAAATATACTCCTTTTGAAAAAATGAATTCTTTGAGAAACTATTTCACAGCAAATTCAAGCAAATAAAACATCAAAAGACCCACTTACCAATGATTATTATACTTATGCAATAACAGAAAATAAACAAGAATTTCAGCTTTCAACATTTCTAGAAGATGACTTAGTATGATATACAAACTTACTCTTTTCAAAAATATATGCTAATAATAATTATAAAGCCTATGTAATATGAAATTATAAACCAAAGATTTTTGAAGCAAATGGAGTGAGTTATTTTCTACCAAGTTTAATATTTAATTATAGTGGAAGTATAGTAGAGAATAAACTAGAAATAAATCAAACAAATGCAGAAAATATATATTATGTAGTCAATAAAGAAAATAATCTGCCATATTGAGGAAATGGAAATACTCAAGTGAATAATATAAAAACAAAAGATTTAAGTTATATAAAAGAATTAGAAAACAAATTACTAGAATGAAATGAAAATTTAATACAAGATTTAATAGCTTGAAAAATAACAAGTGAAATTACTCCTGACCAAAAAGAAATGATTAAAAATATTATTTCATCTTCAAGTCAAAGTGCAAATAATATAGTATTTCAAAAATGTGAAGCTCAGGAAATAGATGATTATACTATTTGAGAAACACATCATGGAAATAATTATAATGCTGAAAAACAAATAAATATTACAAATGGAATTCAAGTGTACAAACAAATATTTACTTGTAATGATGGAAGTTTTGAAAAAAGTGGAGATGAAATATTTTTATCGCCAAGTTGTGATGAAAACTATGTAGCAAATGGAAATAGTTGTGAGCTTGATACTTGTAGTTGAGAAAGACCAGATAATAGTGAACTGAACGGAACTCAAGGAACAGCTAGTTGGGCTTGGAGTCAAGAAGAAGCTTGAGTTTGTAAGTATAAATGTAGCGATTGATTTACTCATCAAAGTTGAGCTTGTAATGATATTACGGCTCCAACTTGATGAAGTTTTACTATAAATTGATGAGCTACTACAACCAACTCTACGAGTGTAACTTTAAATATTACTTGTCCAAGTGATGTTTCAAATCCTATACAAGTTGCTTATGGAAATACTTCAAATCCTACAAATTGGACAACTTGTAATTCTTGAAATATTTCTCATACCTTAACAACTTGAGATGGAAATAAAACTGTTTATGTGAGATTTAGAGATAGTGCTAGTATCCAAAATATGACAGGGGATATAAATAGAGAAATTATTTTAAATACATATTATAAATCCTGTTTAGAATTAAAAAATGCTTGAAATAATACGAGTTGAAAATATACAATAGCTCCAACATGAAGTCCAATTGATGTATATTGTGAAATGACTACAAGTTGAGGTGGATGGACTTTAATTTGATGAACAAATACAAGTTGATGAAATAATGGAGAATGACAAACATATATTGCATTTACAAACTTTTCTAATTATCAACAAAATTGAAAATTATCAAATGCACATATTTCCGATATTTTATCAACAAATTCATGACAAAAGTGGATATGGGTACCACAAGAGGCTGTACGGTCGAATACCAATGCATATTGAAAAATTTCAAGTTTTAACTGGGAATCATGAGCGGTATTTAATGATTTTAGAATGTATAGTTCTCCCAATTGAACAAATAGCTCTTCACATTGTTGGCATAATAACTCATATTGATTTAGATCATCTTCTCGGTCATGAGCTAGTTGTACTGAAACAACGGTAACTCAATGACAATGTAGTTGATGATATGGAAGCACTAATAGGGTATCCTATTGTTGAACTGTTCCTTCTGGAACTGCATGACGGTGATGTAGTGATTGTGCTCCTTGAGCATGATCAAGAGCTACATATATTTTAGTTAAATAAATAAAATATATAAAATTTTAAATTCCTTGACATATTTAAAAAATATGATTAACTTTTCAAGTATTTTAAAAATACAAATATTTTCTAATTTTTAGACTATGAAAAAAATAAATAAGCCTCTTGTTTGAATGCTTGCTTTAGCATTTTTAGCATCTCCAGCATTTGTATTTGCTTGAGATGAATCAGAACATGTAAAGACTGAAAAACAACATTTTGAATCCTATTATGATCAATTTAAAAAAGAATTTTATCATGATCTTTCAAAATGAAATTTTAGCGGAATTGATAAAAAAATTGCATGATATGAATGAGATATAAAATATTTATCTGAAAATTCAGAGAGTGAGCATGCGAAACATCTTCCAGTATATAAAGAAAAGCTACAAGCATTAAAAGATGTAAAAGCGAATTTTTTATCTGGAAGTACTACTACTTCTCAAATCTCTGAGGAAAATGATACGAGTTATGTTGATAATTTTATAAAAAATTTTTCTACTTATGAAAATCCCTATTCTGTAATTGATACTGATTATAAAAATGGTAAGATAAATAAAGTGACATGGCAAAAAGCTTGGAATTATATTCAAGAGCCAAGCAAAAGTGATGTAAAAGATTCTTGAGATAAAAAAATTGAGGATATAAAAAAAGATTTTGATAACAAAAAAGAAGATTTGAAAAAATACATGGAAGAAAAAAATACACAAGTAAAAAAAGAATTTGATGATAAAAAAGGGGATATGAAGAAAAAAGTTGAAGATGTGGTACTTACAACACAATCTCTGGTAAAAAAATATAAGTGAGAGTTTGAAAAAACGCTTGGAGTTAAAATAGCAAATTTATCAGAAGAGAGAACTACAAAAGTAATACAAAATGTAGAAAAAGCAAGAGAAAAATATAAAGCACTTACTACTATTACAGAAGAACAAAAAACAAAATATTTAGCTCAACTGGATGCTTTAAAATTACTTCTTCAAGCAAGGCTAAATGAATTACAAGATATGATTGATATAGAAGCACTTTTTGCTGAATAGATAAAAAAAATGAGAATATATATTCTCATTTTTTCTTTTCTTACATCATCTTTGCAAAAAATATATTGAAAAAAACAAATTTTTTCTATAATAGAGATATTATATGATAAAGGGATTATGATGAGTTTGAAAAATATATTGGTGATTTTTTTGGTAAGTTGAGCATTTTTCTGGTATACCATGGTATATTCATCATTTTATAAAAATCATGATGTGACATATTCTGGAGTATCTGGGAAAAATATGTATGTTTGAGATCAAATATTATCAAAAACAATAGTAGTTTTTAAATCAAAAGAAAATATTTCAAACTATGAAATACATTCTTTATGTAAAACAAAAAGTGAATTTTTGTATACTTTACAAACACAAAATTTTTTTTCACTTCAAATAGATGATAAAAATTGTAAAAATGGTAATTTTTATTTAAAAGATGATACTGGAAATATTATTTTGAATACTCATTTTACATTAAATATTTTGAGTGATTTTGATTTATATAATAGATTTACAGATTATACTGATACACTTTTAGTGCAAGCAAATCAAAAGCTTTTAACACAAATGCAAAGATTGAAATTATTTGCTTCTGTGGATGAAAAAATAGCAAATTTTGAATATGTACAAAAACTTAGAATTTATGATGAAGTAGTATATCAAAATAAAAAAATTGAAGAAATACTAGAAAAGAGAAAAATAAAATATTTGGTTCCTATTATTGGAAAATGACTTCCTGATGGAAAAAATATTTCAAAATTTCCAAATTGAGGTCGTCCGTATAGAGCAAGTTATACGAATGCCGTACACGAAGGTTGGGATATTGATGCCCCAAATGGTTCAAAAGTAGTTTCAATTGATGATGGAGTGATTGTAAAAGTAATAAATAATTTTACTTTTTCTGATATAGGAAAAATTAAAAAATGACAAAATTTAACACCAGAAGACAAATTGACAAATCTTGATATTTTAAGAGGAAATCAAGTATGGATAAAAACGATGAAATGAGATGTAATATTTTATGCTCATTTGAGTAGTGTAGCTTCTGGATTAGAAGTATGACAAACAGTAAAAAGAGGACAACATATTTGAAATACTGGAATTACTTGAGTTCCTGATGAGGATTATAAAGATTATCATCTTCACTTTGAACTCAAAAAAAATCCATATAGTAAAGCAAAAGCAGGGAAAAATTCATTGCTTGATTATATGGCTTGGGATTGGTATTTTAAATGAGAAAGTGTGAAATATATGTTAGAAAATCAATATAAAATTTTTGAAAAATAATATGAAAGATACAGTAATTACGAAAAATAAAAAAGCATATTTTGATTATGAAGTTCTTGATTCTTGGGAGGCTGGAGTTGAACTTTTTTGACACGAAGTAAAATCGGTGAGAGCTGGACATGTAAATTTGAAATGAAGTTATATTTCACTTTTATCAGGAAGTCCATATATAAAGTGATTGCATATCACTCCATGGAAAACTTTTGTGAATAAATGTATGATGTCTTGAGAGAGAGAAAGAAAGATATTTCTTCATAAAAAAACAAACTCATTTTTACTTGGAAAGCAAAAAGAATGAGGTTTTGCAATTATTCCACTTGAACTTTATTTTAAGGGAAGTCTGATAAAACTGAGAGTTTGACTCTGTAAATGAAGAAAAGAATATGATAAAAAACAAGTTCTAAAAGAAAGAACCCTTGATAAAGAAGCAAAAATGATGATGAAAAAATTTTTGTAATTTAATTTTTAATTTTGAAATTATGGAAAAAATTTTTACTCAAACTTTAACTCTTGTAGTTGGAGGAGTTGCTAAACAAACAACTTTAGAAGATATTTTAAAACAAAGTGATAAAACACTTTTGTATTTTTATCCAAAAAATGATACTCCAGGATGTACTTTAGAAAATACTGATTTTACTGCTTTGAAATGAGAATTTCAAGCACTTTGAATTCAACTTATTGGAGTTTCAAAAGATAGTGAAGAGAGTCATCAAAAATTTTGTGGAAAATATTCTCTTCAAAATGCGCTTATTTCTGATCCAGATTTAGTGCTTCATAATTTTTTTGGAGCATTTTGAGAAAAAAATAATTATGGAAAAATAGTTCAAGGAGTGATTCGTTCCACTTTTTTACTTGATAAAGAAGGGAATATTTTGAAAGCTTGGAGAAATGTAAAAGCTACGAATCACGCAAATAAAATATTGAAAGAAGTTCAATAAAAAAAGATAAGCTTGCTTGTCTTTTTTTATTGAGGAAATTTAAAAATATTAGAGTGTTTTTCCAGTTTTGAGAGTATGATAAATTTCTTTGATTCCTTGGATAAAAGTTACATTATGGTAGGGAATTCATTTTTGTTTACAAAATTTTTCTACTTCTTTTCAAACTGCTAAAATATTTTTTCTTGATACTTGAGGAAATAAATGATGTTCTATTTGTTTATTGAGTCATCAAAATATTTGATTTATGATTTCTCATCCAACTATATTTCTTGAAGTTCTTGTTTGTAAATCAAGCCAAGCATATTCTTTTATTTTGTTTCCGTCAATAATTTCCATTCCGATATGATTGACCATAAATACAAATGCGAGATGGACTCAAACAAGGATATAGATACATATTAAATAGAACAATCAGATAATTCCAAAATGTAAGAATAAAAAAAGAGGTAATAAAAAGATATGTAAAATATTCAAAATAAGTTCAGTATATTTTTTATTTTCTATTAAAAATTTATATGATAAAAAAATAAGATTAAAATATACAAGTAATGTTGCCAACCAAAATAAAATAGTTTTGTGTTTCTCAAAAAAAGCACTTTTTCCTGTATTTTTTGTAAAAATTTCGTCATAATCACGAATATCCGTATCATGAATGTCAGAATTGGTAAAAGTATGATGTTCAAGATTGTGTTTTTTAAACCACCAAGAACGAGAAAGTCATGTAAAAATATTTCCACTGATAAATGAAAAAAATTTATTTATGTTTGTGTTCTTAAAATATTGGTTGTGAATCAGATCATGAGAAATGTATCAAAGTTCTACAATAATGATATAAAACCATATAATAGTAAAAATAATATGAATTTTTCATATAAAAAATAATCATAATACATATAATAACAGAGTTGTGGTGATCATAAGTGTTCCATATATTGGAGTAGGTTGAAGCAGCTTTGTTTTTAAGAGATGGCTTTTTAGTTCTTCTAAAAGAAGTTTAAAATCTTGGTATGTATGGTTTTGCATTTTTTTTTTCCAAAGGAAATAAGAGGGATTTGAATATATTATAACAAAGAGCGAAAAAAATAAAAAAGATTTGTATATTAATTTTCATTATTGAGCTCAGTTTGAGGGAAATTCATATTAATAGGATTTCCAAGAAATTTTGGTTTTACTTTTAAAATATCAGTACTGAAAAAAGCTTTTGTGCGAGCTAAAACTTCTCTTCTCTCATAATAATCAGCATATATATATTTTTGTAAATCTGTATGAATTCAAATACTTTTTATTTCTAGTTTTTCAGCAATATAAAGAGCTCTTTTGAGATGAAATTCTTGAGTAAATAACAAAGCTTTTTCTACTCAAAATATTTCTCTCGCTCTATAGAGAGTGTCATAAGTATCAAAACCAGCATAATCAAGATAAATATCATCTTTTTTTACTCATAAATTTATCAAATAATTTCTCATAGAAGTTGGTTCATCATAATGAGATTTTGAGTTATCGCCAGACACAATAATTTTTGTAATTTTTCCTTCATCATATGCTTTTTTTGCCACTTTGAGTCTATCAGCAAGAATATCAGAAGGGGTTCCTCATTCATATACTCTTGCTCAAAATACAATTCCAACTTCATAACCAGTTATATTATCTTCTCAAGAAAATATTTTGCCTTTTGAGAAAGAAAGCACGTATAAATTTATAAGAATAACGAGAAAAATTCCAATAAGAACTCATAAAAATCACAGAAAAAATATTTTTTTGAATGAGAATTTATTTTGCATATATTTGAAGGGATTTATTTTTTAAATTATCTAAAAACATTTGTAGTATTTCTTTGTCTTTTTCTTTGAATGAATTTCAAGAAAGTATATTATTTAATTTATTTTCTAAGAGAAGAGTTTTTTCTGGAGAAAGTTTGAACATTTTTAAAATTATTTTTTCTAATTCATTTCTGGAATATCAAATATCAGGGAATAGATAAGTAATATCTTGGCATAAAATTTTTCCATATTCAGTGCTATAAAAACTAAAGACATCAAGTCATTGTTCTATATGTAAATAATCATAAAATTTTGGCATAATGAAATTATTTACTAGTAAATTATAATCATCATTTTCATTTTTTATAAAAGTATAATATTCATTTGAATTATTGTGTTTATTAGAAAATAGTGAAAATGTATCAGCTCCATTATTGAGATATCTTTCATCAATATTTTTTGCTCTCAAAACTTCTTTTCCATTTATTTCTAAAGTGTCAACTCAAAGAATTTTATTTTTCTTTACGATAAATATATCTCCATTTGGTTTTTTTATAATGGTTTTTATTTGCAAGTCATCATCATATGAAATACGAATTTTTCCATTTTTTATAAAAGCATAATTATCCCAATCAGTAAGAATAAAATAAAAATTATCATCATCTTTAAAAACAATATCAAAATAATTATGAGTTTTTCCTGAAAAAGAACCTATTTTTTCAGTATTTTTATAAAAATCATATTCATTTTCTCCCACTGTTTTGAGAGTATATAAATATTTTCCACTTGGAGAAAATTTTGAATAATAAATATTTTCACCGATTTCTTTTCCATTTAGAAAAAATGTTTCTTTCCCAGATTTTGCAGAATATCAGATAAATGAAACATTTTTTCCATCATTTGATATATGCACATCTCTCACATATGCATCAAGTTTTTCAAATAGAATGTTTCCATCTTTTATTACTTTTATTGAATTACTTATTTGATACGCATCAATAAAGAATTTTTTATTTTCAGAAAAATACCTGGTATGAAATTCAAAATCTTCTACAGGGATGAGTATATCATTGGTAAGCATAAGATTTTTTTGGTTGATAATTACTTCAAGAGCATATTTTTTTTCATATTCGTCATAAAAAGCTGACCAATGATTTATATATTCTGCGCTGAGAAGTTTTTGTTTATTTTTGTAGAGGTCTATTTTTTTCCCATTGTCAATTCCATAGAGAATGTTTCCTTCATATTCCATATAAATATAATTTATTCCAGATTGGTAGAGTTCTTCATTTTTATAGAGATTATTTTTTTCTAAATAAAAATTATAATTTCCTTTGTCATAAAAAACAGGGGGTTGTTTTGTTTCTTTTGTTGTATTTATTTCACATTTTTTTGTTCCATAATAAATGGGATATATTATTTTTTGTTCACTTGCAAGTGTCGAAATCGTGAAAGAAAAACATACTATGCTGAATAAAAATGTTATTATTTTTTTCATATCATAAATTTAAAAATAAAGTATTATTTGTATAATATATATTTTCATTTTTTTCAGAAAAGAATTTTTTTCTTTTACTTGTAAATTTCCTAAAAAATAGTATATCTAAAATAATATTTATAAATAAAAAGTATGAACTATACGATTATATATTCCAATACGAAACATGCACGGATACGATTATTACCAGATAATAGTTTTGAATTAATAATTCCAAAAAGACTTTCTTGAGATCAAAAATTAGTAGAGCTTTTACTTCAAAAGTGAGAAAAATTACTTCAAAAAAATCTTTCAAAAACTAAAAAGAAAATTGAGGTTTTAACAAAAGAGTATGTGCTTATTTTTTGAGAAAAAGTTTTACTGAAAGATATTCCAGAAAAATTTGAACTCTATTTATTAGAAAAATTTGAAAAAGAAAGTATATTTTTTCTGAATAAATATACGGCAAAAATTTGATTTTCGTATCAAAAACTCACTATAAAAACTTTCAAAACAAAATGGGGAAGTTGTAGCAGTAATCAAAATATTTCTCTGAATTTTAAGCTCGTTCATCTTCCAATAAAATTTTTAGAATATGTGATTATTCATGAAGTATGTCATTTGAAAGAAAAAAATCATGGAAAGAACTTTTGGGAGTTGGTGTGAAAATATTGTCCAGAGTATAAGAAAATGAGAAAAGAGCTTAATCAGTATGTATTTTAAAAAGAATCTAGAAATTTCTAGATTCTTTTTAAAAAATATTTATGGTTCAGCACCATTACAAAATTGAGAACTTTTTTTCAAGAACATAAAGAGTTCAATGTTGCCAATCTTTATAATGATGATTATGAGTATTATAGTGAATATAGGTGAAAACAAAGAATTTTATAAAAAATAAGAAAATTAATTATTTATAATTAAAAACTTTTCTATAGCTTTTTTTAAAATATTTGTTTTTGGAGTTTCGTTATCATTTATTTCAATTAATTTTAATCCATTAGCATCTCATCATTTTTCAATATAATTCATATTAAAATCATCTTTTATAATATTAACAAGATAAACTATAGCTATAATATGTTCATCTTTTTCTTCTCATTGCCAAACATGTTGTACAAAATCTTCTTCAACAGTTAATATTTTTTCAATGTGAAAATCTGATTTTTTTAATCATACTTCCTCTATGATTTCTCTTTCTAAAGATTCAATATTTTTTTCACCATGTTCAATTTTTCATCAAGGTAAATCATAAAGTCATGTAAATGGTCATCTTCATTTTTTTATTACAACAATATTATCTTTATATTTTAATATTGCATATGCTCAAGTTCTTATTGTTTTCATGGTTAAAATTATTTAATGTAGATTTTTAATTCTGGTTCACAACAATGAAAATATTGAGAACATTTTTTCAAGAACATAAAGAATTTAATGTTGCCAATCTTTATAATGATTATTATTGATATTATAATGAATATAGGTGAAAACCAAAAGAATAATTAAAACCCACTTTGTAAATCAATCATTTTTTTATAATATCAGTTTGATTTTACTAAATCATTATGACTTCATCTTTCAATAACAATTCATCATTCAAATACTATAATATCATCAGCATTTTTAACTGTTTGAAGTCTATGAGCAATAATTAATACAGTTCTTCAAATAAATAATTTCTCAAATGAATTTGAAATACTTTCCTCAGAAAAACTATCTAAAGCAGCAGTAGGTTCGTCTAATATAATAATTTTTGGATCTTTCACAAATAATTTTGCAATAGCAAGTCTTTGTTTTTGTCATCAACTTAATCTAACTCATTTTTCTCATATTTCTGTATTTAATCAATCTTTAAAATTATATATAAAACTACACTCAGCAAGTTTTATACAATCTTCTATTTTTTTATCATTAATTAAGTTCTCATCAATTCAATAAATTAAATTTTCCAAAATAGTTCCATCAAATACCGAAGGCTCTTGTGTAAGATATCAAATCTCTTTATAATAAGATTTTAAATTAATTTTATTTATAGGTTGTCAATCAATAATAATATTTCAATCATTTGCTTTTAAAAATCAAGATATAAGTTTTATTAATGTAGTTTTTCAACTTCAACTTATTCAAACAAAAGCAGTTTTTTTTCATCCTATTATATTAAGTGAAAAATCTGAGAAAACTTTATTTTCTTCATAAGAGAAACTTATATTTTTTATTTCAATATTTCAATTTTTATAATCAAATTTTTCTCAACTTTCGAGTCAGATAATCTCTTTTGTAGTATCAAAAAAGTCCCAAACTTTTTCAATGGAATAAAAATTTTTTGTAAAATTCTTAAAAAAAGATATAGAATTATTTAAAACTTCTTTTAAAATTCAAAGCATAAGAAAAATTCATACTATTTGAGATATTCATATATTTAATTTAAATGACAAAATTAAAACTGATAAGTACACAATAAAAATTACTATTTCAGGAATAATAAACATAGAGAATAAAAAATTATTTAAATGATTATTAAAAGAAATAATATCATCAGTGTGTTTATTTAAAATGTTTACTTCTCTAAATATTTTATTGTTTTGTAAAATTTCAAATTTTGACATCACTATTTTTACTAGTTGTCTATCATAGTTTATTTTTGCTTCTGTGACTCAAATTCTATATTTAATAGCCTTATCGTTTAAATATACAAGCAAAATATTTATAATAATGAAAATTATAAAAAAAAATATTATATATAAGTTTCATAAATCTTTTAAAATAACGAAAGTTGCTATAATTGATATAAATATTTTTGTTATTACTCAGATTGAATCAACTAAAAAATTAGACCAATTTTCAAATCATTTTGATAAAATTGAAATTATTTTTCAAGTTCATATATTTTCTATATTTGTATTATCAAGTTTATTAAACTGAAGCATATATTTTGTATGAAGTATCTTAATTGTACTATAATATAAATCAGCCCATGACCATCTTCTGGTAAAAAAAGAAAATATAAAATAAATAATATTAAATATCAAAAAATAAATAATAAATGATTTTAGTGTATCTACTTGATTATTTTGAAATATAAAAACAAAATTTTGTATAAAGTAAACATTAATAACTAAAAAGGCAGATCATAATAATCATGAAATAATTGCTTTTAGAAAATTAAATTTATTTTGGTATAACGGTTCAAAAAACCTATAAAATTTGTTTTTTTGCATACTTTAAATAAAGGTAAAACATTATTAATTTAATAATAATATATTTTAATACTATTGAAAGTAAAATATTTTTTATAAAATATTATATTTTAATTAAATTTCAAATTCTCTTATCTAGTTCAAAATGATTAGGATGAAAGTGTCAATATCAATTACAAGGAGTGAAAGTTATTTCTCAAAAATAAATTTTATTGTTAACAAAATAAAAATCTACTCTTACAAAAGGGAATCAAGTTGATAATTTTTTTGCATATTCAGTCATAATATCTAAACTTTTGGGCATTATAAAATCTCATTCATATAATCACATTCTACCAATATAAAAATCAAGTTTATTTCAACTTAAATCAGACATAAATCTTTTATGTTCGTTATATCTTCATATATCTACTTGTATAAAATCTGGTTCTCAATTAAAACAAAAAAATTTATAATCTACTAAATCAGGTTGTGAAGGATCTTCTAATAATTCTTCAACAATAATTCTTCTCTCAATATATTTATATTGAAGTTCTCTTCAAATCCTTGATAAATCTTGATTTAGCCATTCATTTAATTGATTTATTATCTCATTAATATTAATTTTTTCTTTATCTTTAATAATAATATTAAATCCACATCAATGATTACATTTTATTACAAATTTACTAGGTAATTGTCAAAAAGGTATATCATAAGGATTTTTTCACTCCCAAAGAAGTTTTGGTAATATTTCATCTCAAATTTTCTCTGTAATATACTCTCTTACTTTATATTTATCCGCTAACTGTGAAAATATTCAACCAAATTGAGTTATTTTAAATACATTAATTTTTTCATTAAAAGTTTGAGGATTTCTTAAATTTGGAATTTTTCAAAATTCTTGAAAATATTGCATAGTAATAAATAATTTATCAGGAATTAGTTCTAATAGACTATTTTTAAACCTTTTTAATGATTTTGTTACTCATCTAGAAAATCAATTATTTAAATTTTCTTTTAAACTAGCGGGTAAAAATATATTGTTTTTCATAAAATAAACATTAAGGAATATTTCATAAGTTAATATTAGTTCATAATTCTAACTGATGTTCTTTAACTAATCTTATAGCAGTTTCTAAATCATTACTTGCAATTTTTAATAATTTATCAATATTTATAGAGTTTCCAATAATAAACCATCATCTTTCTTTAATTATTTGTTTAGCTAAATCTATGCTATTTAAACTAGCAACATATAATAAATCTAATAATCTACTAGGTTTAGATAAAAAAACTATTTCGGCTATTTCTTTAGCATTTAGATTAGGAAAATATTTTTGAAAAATTTCTGGATATAATTGGATAGTTTTTAAAATCATTTCTTTTTCATCAATATTTCATCAAGATAATCTTGTTGTTGTTGAATGTTCTCTATATAAATAGTAAGGAAAATTAATAAATCAAATATCATTAGTTTTTCATTGTTTTAAACGAGTATTCAATAATCAAATTCAAGCTGACCAATCTTGCCATTTTTTTATTTCCTCATTATAAATTCAGTCCTTGACAGCATCTTCCAGTCTATATACCATAAAAGTTGAGACATGATGTTTTTTTACAACCAAATCTTCCCTCAATTTATAAGGAGATATAGTATATCAATTGAATCATCAAAACATAATACAAGAAGAATGTACAAATCAAATATTTTGATTTTGAAGAATATTCATAGCTTTTTCGGAATAGCTTCTTTGATTATTTGAAAAATTATTATTTAACATATCATCTGCATCTAACATATGAATATAAGGATATTGAGCAATATTTAATCACAAATTGCGTGCATGTTGAGCTCATTTATTTTCTATATTTCTAATTATTTTTAATCATTTTTGTCAATCAAAAGAGTCCAATACTTTTTCAGTTTCTCATTTATCATTTGATCAGTCATCAGAAATAATTATTTCAAATAATATTCAGTTTAAATGTTCTTGAACTGATTTTACTGCTTCAGATAAGTATATTCAGGCATTATAACAAGGAATTATAACACTTATTCATTTTGATTCTAAAGACATAAATTATAATAAGTTATATTTTAAAACTAATAGAATTACCAGGAGTTAAAATTGAGAGTGATAACTTTTCTAATATTTTCATTGTTAATTCATGGTCTGATAATTTACTTTTTTCTTCTTTTCACTCTAACCAATTTTTTATTAAAATATATTTTCATTTTCATTCAAAATCTGGATAGGATTTTTTCTTATAATAAAAATCGTCACCAATCAAATTTTTATTTGATCTAAACAATACATCAGCATTGTATCTTAAGTAATTTTCTGGTTTTTTCATCATATGAGCATGCACTGAGTATAGTGTAGATAATTGAACTTCAACATCAGTACAAGGTAAACGTCAGTTTTTATTATATTCTGAAAAGTCAAGACTTGCCCAATCTCTACAACAAGGAGTTGTATGTTCAAAAGCAAGAGTTCATAACATTATAACATTATTTTTAGAATTTTTTAGCATAAAATTTGTTACAATATCAGTTTCTCAATAATCAAGTAAATTATCAGTATTTAAAAAATTATTATCTAAATCTCATTTAAAATTATTATAAGCATTTTTAGGTATTTTTGAACTTTGGTCAGTAGGATAAGATACAAATGAATTGATTGTTAATTTAAGTTCATCATTGAATAAATTTTTGTCTATTTGTAAACATTGAGCAAAGACATCTAAATAATGATATGCTCAATGATTTAATACTCAAAATCAATATTTATATGGATGATCTTCTCTCGAAATAAATTCATTATATAGATTCCACACTCATGAACTAGTACGAATATGAAAAGATGTTATAGGAATTTTATATTTTTCAACTTTTAGTTTTATATTATCTAAAATATCATAATTAAAAATTTCATGGTATCTAGCTCAACTCATTACAGAAAAGTTTCATTTTTGTTTTTTTGCTTTTTCTATAAGATTTTGCATTTTTGATTCATATAACTCTGGCGCAAATTTTCAATTAATTATTGGTGTAATAATTGGTTTTTCCACTAAGCAATCAATGGTTTTATCCAAACAATATTCTAAATATCATTCATGAAACCTAGGGTCAGTTGATATAAAAACTTTTAAATCATATTCACTTTTTTGTAATTCTTGTATTATTTCATCAAATTCTTTTATATTATTTATATCTCTTCAAGTATTATTATTTTTTAAATAAAAATTAATAATAGGCTTTGTAGTCAGTTTATTTATTTTATTATCTAATATTTCTTTTTGATATATTAAATCTATAGTAGCATATCAATCAATAATTTTATTATTAATATAATCTTCAATGAATCTCATGTATTTTCATGTTGCTACAGATCAAAATCAAACAATAAGTAAAAGTTTCTTCATAATACAAAAATTTTAAAATAATATATTTTAAACTATAAAAGTTCTGAATAAGAAAAATACTGAAAAAATAAAGAAATTAAATAATTATTTGAACTCATATATTTTCTCAAATAGTAAAAGTTGTTTTTTTAGATCTAGAAATTGATATTATTTCATTTAAATATCAATCTAATATTTTTATATCTTCTGAAGACCCTGAGATAATTATTTCAGAACTTTCTTGCCCATATTTTATTGAATTTTCAGTTTTATATTTTCTGATTAATGTAACTATTTGAAATAATTTTTCTATGTTTCATTCATTTTCTAAAGGTTTTTGTCATAAAGGAAAAGAATGATTATGAATACTTAATTCCTCATTAAATTGTTTAAAATAATTTTGGTAAATTTCTTCAGAAATATGTGGCAAAATAGGAGCAATTAATTTTATTATATTTAATAATGCTGTGTATAAAGCATATTGAGAAGATTTTTTCAATCTTTCGCCATTTTCAAATTTTTCAGGATTTAATATTTTTCATTTTACAATTTCTAAATAATTATCACAAAAATCGTTCCAGAAAAATTTTTCAAATTCAATTACTGCAAGGCCTACATTAAATGATTCAAAAGATACTTTCATTTTTTCTCAAACGGAGATTGATTTATCTATAATCCATTTATCAATAGTTTCTAATTGAGAAATATCATATTCATCTTTCGGGTTAAAATCTCATAAATTTAAAATTGCATATCTAGAAGCATTCCATAATTTTGTAACTAATTTTTGTCATTTTTTTATTTCTTGATCATCAAATACTATATCTTTTCATAAACTTCATCAACAAGCCCAATATCTAACTGGATCAGCTCAATATTTATTTATTAATTCTTCAGGAGTAGTTCAAGCATTTGCTTTTGATTTACTAATTTTTTCTCATTTTCAAGCTAAAACATGTCATGAAATCATAATTTCTTCAAATGGTATTGTTCAAGTATGATAATAACTCATTATTATTGTATATAGTGTCCAAGTTCTAATAATATCATGAGCTTGAGGTCTTAAACTCATTGGAATTATTTTTTCTTTTAATATATTTTTATTATTTAAAAATCCTGAGTTTATAAGTGGGGTTAAACTACTAGTTGCCCAAGTATCTAAAACATCTAGTTCTGGATATATATCTTGAATAGTATGTCATTCTGGTAATTTTTCAGGATAATCTTTTAATGGATTTATTGGTAATTGATGTGGTTCAGGGAGGATAATTTCTCAAGTTTTTTTACTATACCAAATAGGTATTGGTATTCAGAAATATCTTTGCCTTGATATACACCAATCCCATTTTAAATTTTCAACCCATTCTATATATCTTTTCTTCATATGAGGAGGATTCCATTTAATCCTTTCTCATGCCTCTAGTAGTTCATTTCTAATTTCAATAGTTTTTATAAACCATTGTTTAACGGTAAGTATTTCTGTTGGAGTTCAACATCTTTCATGAGTTCATACATCATGTTTTATGCTTTTAGAACTCAATAATTTATTCATTCAAGATAACTTTTCAACTATAACTTTTCTAGCTTTTTTATAAAAAAGTCATTCTAGTTCTATATCTCAAGTATTGCTCATTTTTCAAGATTTATCTAAAATTATTTGTTCATCTAAAGAATATTTTTTAACCCAATACATATCAGTTTCATCTCAATATGTACAACACATAACAACTCAACTTCATTTTTCTATATCAACTTTATCATCTCAAATAATTTTTACTACTTTTCAAAATGGTGTCACAATATCTTCTCAAATTAGATTTACATATCTAGAATCATTTGGATTCACAAAGACAGCTACACAAGCTGGCATTAATTCAGGTCTTGTAGTTGAGATAGTTATAGATTCTCAACTTAATAAATTAAATTCTATATCATAGAAAAAACTATCTAATTCTTTTTTTTCAATTTCAGCTTGTGCAACTGCAGTTTGACATTCAGGACACCATAAGGCAGGAGCTTCTTTATTATATACAGCTCAACTATTTATAAGATTTAAAAATGATGTTTGAGATGTTTTTTGAACTTCAGGGGAAATTGTAGAATATGATAAATCCCAATCTACTGAAAATCACATAGAAATCCATAATTTTTTAAATTTTTCTCTGTATTCTTTAGTTATTTTTAAACATTCTTTATTAAATTCTTCTCTAGATAATTCACTTCATTTTTTTCATATTTCTTTTTCTACTAACCTTTCTGTTGGTAATCAATTATCATCAAAACCGAATGGGTAAAATAACACGTATCATATCATTTTTTTAAATCTGGCAACAACTTCAGCTTGAGTATAAGAAAATATATGTCATATATGTATTTTACCAGAAACTGTTGGAGGGGGAGTATCAATAGAGTAAATGGGCTTATTAGTAGTTTTATCAAATTTATTTACTCAATTTGTTTGCCACATTTGCTGTAACTCTCATTCTCTAGTGGAAATATTATATTTATCTTGCATATTTTATTATAAAAAAATAAGGTTTAATAATAAATATTTTTTATAAAAAGTCAATTTTTTGTATTTTTTAGTTTTCAATATTATTTCTAAAATAAAACCATATGTTCGAACTTTTATAAACAAATAAAAAGTGCCTCAGCTAAGCTAAAAGCATCTTTTAATTTCTTTAAAAACATCGATTTTTCACAAAATCTATTATGGTTCGGGATATAGGATTCGAACCTATGATGAGAGATTCAGAGTCTCTAGCCTTACCACTTGGCGAATCCCGAATAAAACTATACTAAAGAGTATAGTATTTGTTATAAAATGCTGGAATAGCACTGAGAAATGCAAGCAGAAATTGTTCTTTTCTGGTAAGCATATCATCACTCCAAGCTCAAAAAGCTCAATTTTTTTTACTTGCATTTTCTACACCAGTTACTTTTTCAAGAATAATTCATAAATCTTCTTTATGTGTATAGAGTTTTTTATCAAAATATTGAGGAACCTCCATTAGATTTGAAAAACCAAAATGTCAATTTCCATTTTTATCAAGTATATAAACCACTCCAAATAAATATGCTTTTTCTCATATTCTTGTTGTTCCACCTTCCATTCCAATATAAAAATCTCAATTACTTATTTCTTTTTTCGCATTGAACGCTCTATTTTTTGCTCCAGTCATATTTTCTTCAATACTTAAAGGCATATCACTAATTTCAGAGCTTACATTTAGAGGAATAATTTCAATATTTTCTCCTACAAAATAAATACATTTTTTAGTTGCTTCTTCTATTGCAGCAATTTTGGGAGGAGATTGAGTTCAAATAATTATTTTCATATTTTTTATTACTAAGAAATATTTTTGCTATTTTACACAAAATAGAATATAATCAAGATAATTATTATTTTATATTTTTTTATGGTAGATACTATACAATCCCATCAATCAGAAATAATCGTTCCTGAAGTTGATATGGTGTTACAAGATTTTTTGTTGCTTCAAAAAAGATATCCAGTTATTGCAATAACCGGTCCAGCATGAGTAGGAAAAAGTACTATTACTCGTGAATTAGCACAATATTTATGAGCAGTAACTTTTACAGAACTTCCAGAAAATAATCCTTTTTTACAAGTATTAAAAGCAACTTCTTGAAAAGTAAATGATGTGACTTTATGGACGAATAATCAAAATTATTTTCTTGCTACCGATGTAGCAGAAATTACAAAAGCATTTATTCAAGCGAAAAATTTGCCAATAGTTTTTGATTTTGCTTTGACTCAACCATTTATTTTTTCTGATATAAATCTAAAATGAACCTATCTTCAAGCTTTTAATGAAATGTATAGATTACAATTTGCCTCGCTTCCAAAACCTGATATTGTCATTGAAGTGGGAGCTGAGGATGAAACTATTATTCAAAGATTACAATCAAGATGAAAGCATATTGATGAATTTGTGATAAAAATGGTGGAAAAAATAAATGGATATTACAAATCCTGAATTGTTCAAGAAAATTATGAGTGAAAGGAAACAAAAGTAATTTATTTTGATAATGGAACTCAATTATGAAATCCTTCTCAAATAAGAGAAAAAGTAATTCAAACGCTTGGAAAATTAATATAAAAAAACACTTGAAATCAAGTGTTTTTTTATATTGATAATTATTTAACTTCAACAGTAGCTCCTTCAGCTTCTAATTTAGTTTTAATATCATTTGCATCATCTTTAGATACATTTTCTTTAATTACTCATCCTGCATCAGCTAAATCTTTAGCTTCTTTTAATCCAAGACCAGTTAATTCTCTAATAACTTTAATAACAGCGATTTTACTTCCTCCTGCTGATTTTAATTCAACATTAAATGAAGTTTTTTCTTCAGCTTCAGCAGCTCCTCCAGCAGCAGCAACCATAACTGGTGCAGCAGCAGAAACTCCGAATTCTTCTTCCATAGCTTTTACTAAATCATTTAATTCAACGATTGTTAATTCTTTAACTAAATCTAAAATTTTAGTTGCATTAGCACTTAATTCTGCCATAATAAAAAATTTAAAAAATAAAAAATATGATTTGCGATTCTAACTATTAATAGCTAGTTACTAGCTTGGATTGCTCCAAACTAGAATACTAAGTATTAATTAAGCTTGAGTTTCTTCAGATGGAGTTTCAGAAGCAGTTTCTTTTTTTCCTTCTAATTCACCAACCTTAGATTTTCCTTGAGCTTCAACTTCTTTAGCAGCAGCATCAAAGAATCTTGCCATACCTGAAAGAGGAGACATCATTGATCCAACCAATCTTGAAAGAAGAGTTTCTCTTGAAGGCATAGAAGCAATCACTTTTGTTTCTTCAAGACCATTCACTTGTCCTTCAAAAATAGAAGCAACCCAACTAATTTTTTGAACTTGAACTTTTTTGTTATATGCTTTTGTAATGTAAGCATTTGCTTTACTTAATCATGCAACTGCATCATCATTTGAACAAATTACTCATACTTGTCCTGGTAATAGATTTAAATCTAAATCTATTCCTAAAGCTTCTTTTACAGCAATTCTCACTAAAGTTTTTTTAGCTAAGTTGTAAGAAGTATTTACTGTTCTTAAATCAGCTCTTAAATCTGAAAATTCAGAAACAGTAAGTCCATTTGTTTGAGCAAATCCGATAGATTTTGCATTTTTAATATTTTCAATTAAAGTTGAAAGTATTTCACTTTTTTTAGCTCTTGATACAGCCATAGTATAAAAATTAATAAATATTAAGCTTTCTAGGAATAAAAAAATCTTTTTACCCAAAGATAAAAAGATAGTATTTTGTGTCATTATAAATGTCTTCAAAATTTCTTTTTTATCTCGGTTGGTCTTAGCTTGTTGCCAACTGTCTTTGATATAGAAAGTAGTTTGATTATATAGAAAAAAAATTAAAGTCAAATTTTTTGCAAAAAAATAATCTGATATAATCAGACTATTTTTTCAATGTTTCAGTTTTTTTCATTCTAGCGTAGAATTTATCAACTGCACCAGTTTTAAGGATTCTTTGTTCTCCAGTGTAGAATGGATGACAATTTGAACAGATTTCAACTCTTATTTCATCATCTTTTAATGTAGAATTTACTTCAACTACATTTCCACAAGAACAGATATATTTAACTTTTTTTGAAGCTGGATGTATTCCTGTTTTCATAATAAATTTGTTGTTTACTTGTCCGCTTGATACGGATCAAAATATAAAATATTGGATTGGTGCCGGAAGAGAGACTTGAACTCTCACGCGATTAAGCACTGGCTTCTAAGACCAGCATGTCTACCATTTCATCATCCCGGCATATACACTTAAATGTGAAACTTTAAATGCTAAAATTTATTTAACACTTAATATTTCACATTTTTAGAATGGTGGGCCGAGTAAGATTTGAACTTACGAAGGCATAGCCAGCGGATTTACAGTCCGCCCCATTTGACCGCTCTGGAATCGACCCTTGTATATAAAAAATAGAAAATAAAAATTTATTACAATTGAAATAGTTTCTATTTTCTGTTTATCTTAAAAAGATGGAGCCAATAATCGGAATTGAACCGATGACCGTTCGCTTACAAGGCGAATGCTCTACCAACTGAGCTATATTGGCTTTTTTCTATACTTCCTATTGAAGCGAGACATATATTATGAAAAATATTGATTCTGTCAAAGTTTTTTTTGAAAAAAGTTTATTTTTATTTATTTTTAGCTGTAATGAGCAATATAATAATAATTTTGAGATTTTTTATTTCTTATTATTATATAAAAAATATTGTTAAATTATTAAATATGAATTACAAAAATCAAATAGATTTATTTTTACAAAATAACATTTCTCAAAAAAAAATTATAGTAGTATATGGACCAACTGCATGTGGAAAAACTGGACTTGGAATTGAAATTGCAAAATATCTAAATTCAGAAATTATTTCTACTGATTCAAGACAAATTTTTAAATATTTAGATATTTGAACTGGAAAAGTTACTGCTCAGGAAATGCAAAATATTCCACATTATATAATTGATATTATTTTTCCTGATACTCAATATAGTGTGTGAGAATTTAAAAAAGAAGCCGAAAGACTTATTTCAGAGATTCATTCAAAATGAAAAATTCCTATTTTAGTTGGCTGAACAGGCCTTTATATTGATAGTGTTATATATGATTTTGATATTCCAGAAGTGCCAGCAGATGAAAATTTAAGAAAAAATTTAGAAAATGAGGCTGCACAATTTTGAACGGAATTTGTATACGAAAAGCTCAAAAAAATTGATAGTGAATATGCTCAGGAAGTGCATCCAAATAATCTGAATTATGTGATTCGTGGTATAGAAGTAAAAATGCTTACGGGAAAATCTAAAAAAGATTTTCAAACAGAAAAAAAATTTAAATATGATACATTTCTCATAACTCCATACGATGGAAATAGAGAAAAATTATATGAAAAAATAAATTTTAGAGTGTGAAAAATGTTTGAAGATGGTCTTATTGATGAAGTAAAAAATATTTTAAAAATGTGATATAAAAAAACTGATTTTTGACTTAAAACAATCGGATATCAAGAATCAATTGTATACTTAGAATGAAAATATACTCTTGAAGAATTGATTAGAAAAGTTCAACAATGAAATAGAAATTATGCGAAAAGACAAATCACTTGGTTTAGAAAGTATAATAATCAAATTTGTTTTGATAAATAAAAGAATTTAAATTATATGATTTATTATTATAGAATTTTAAAATATCATTATAGCAAGATAAATGAAAAAATATAAAAAATCATATAAATACTTCATCATAAAAATATAATTATTAAAAGTCAAATACAATTTATTGGCAAAAAATATTTTATATGGTATTATTATTTTAGATTACTTTTTAATAATAAAAACGTGTCTAAAATAACAGAAATGATAGGGAATTTAACAAAAAAATCTGAAAATAAAAAATTATCAAGCTCTTGAGTAGATGACTTATTTTCTGTGTCTGGGGGTGTTTCAGTATGACTCAAATGATCACATCTTTCTATGAATCAAATACAAAAAGAAGATGATGAAAATATTATTTCTTTTGTAAATGATTTATTTTTAAGCGCGATACAAAAATCAGCTTCTGATATCCATATTGAACCCAGCGATAGAGAAATAAGAATTCGCTTGAGAATTGATGGTAATTTTATTAATTATAAAAGTTTAGAACTCAAAAAAGCAAATTCTCTTATTGCCAGAATAAAAATTATGGCATATCTTAGAATTGATGAGCAAAGATTACCTCAAGATGGAAAAATTAATTTTAATCTTTTTTGAGGAAAAAGTATAGACTTAAGAATATCTGTTTTACCTAATATTTATGGAGAAAAGGTGGTAGTGAGAATTCTTAAAAAAGAAGAAAAACCAGGGGAATTAAAGAATCTTTGAATTTTACCTTATAATATGGTGAAAATAAAAAAACATCTTTCTGATACTCATGGAATGATTTTAGCTGTTTGACCAACTTGAAGTTGAAAATCAACCACTCTTTTTTCTCTATTAACTCAATTTGATGCTGAAAAAAACAATATTTCAACATTAGAAGATCCAGTAGAATACAGAATTCCTGGAGTCAATCATACTCAAATCAATCCTGCCATTTGATTTAATTTTGCTGATGGACTTAGAGCATTACTCAGACAAGATCCAGATATTATTATGGTATGAGAAATTAGAGATGAGGAAACAGCAAAACTTGCAATAGAGGCATCAATTACAGGACATTTAGTATTTTCAACTCTACATACTAATTCTGCGGTTCATACTCTATCAAGATTAGTAAATTTATGAGTTGACCCACTTTTGCTTTCTTCAAGTTTAAGGATGATTATCTCTCAAAGACTGGTGAGAAAGCTTTGTTCGAAATGTAGAGAAAAATATAAACCTGATGAAAAAGTAAAAAATATACTCGTTGGAAAGGTAGGGAAATTTATGAAAAATAAGGAAGAAATATTTTTATATACAGCAAAAGATTGAGGATGTGCATATTGTAATCATACTGGATATAAATGAAGACTTTGAATTTATGAAGTATTAGAAATGAATGAAAAAATAGAACAACTTCTTCTTCAAAATGCTTCTCGTACACAACTTGAAATTCAAGCAATTTGAGATGGAATGGTAACTATAAAAGAGGATGCATTTCTAAAAGTAGTAATGGGGGATACATCGGTAGAAGAAGTACTTAGTGTGCTTTGAAATTAAAGAGATAAAATGAAAGAAAAATTTGTATTTTTTCTAAAAATCTGCTATAATAGTAAAGATATATTTTTTAATAGTCGTCTAAAATGAATGTACTTTTGGAAACACTCCTTGAAAATGCTTTGCTTACGGATAAAGATCGATATGAAATAAGGCAAATTTTTCAACTCGTAGATGAGAAAAAAAAGCAAAATATTTTAAATAATTTTGAGAGAATTCTCTCTAGCATTGCACAAATAAAAATTGAAATGAGAGAACAGCAAGAAATTTTACTTGGAAGGGCTATTTCAAATATTGAAAGATCTCTGAAACAAGCAAGAAATAAATGAATTAAAAATGCTACTACTTCGAGTATACAAAATTTAAAACAAATATTATAATTTATTTTCTAAAACAAAAACAAATGTCTAAAAATAGAGAAAATAGTTCAAGAAATAGTCCTGAATTATCAAAAAAAATAAATCAAATGCAAACACCAGATTTAGAAGAAAAAATAGATTTTTTAAGAGCATGTTGAGTAGAAGAACAATATTTAAATATGTTTGCTACTGCTGCGGTTGAAACAACAAATAGATTAGTAGAAGCTTTGTGAGATAATCCGACTCAAGAAGAAGTTGCTATTGTAAATGGAAATATGGAGTTAGTTAAATTGAGACTAGAACAATATACTACTGCAAGAGTTCGTGAAGTAACGATGCTTTGAGCAAATAATTCCTATTCTGCAAATGATGATTTGTATTCAGATGCTGCATAAAAAAAATCTCTTTTTAGAGATTTTTTTCTTTGTAAGGACATAAATCAAGTAAAACACAACTTTTACATTTTGGATTTTTTGCAGTACAATAATATCTTCCAAAAAGTATTAAAGTATGATGAAGACGAGCAAGGTCTTCTTTTTTGAGTTTTTTTTCTGCGATCTTATCAGTTTCTAAAGGAGTTTTTGTTTTTACAATACCAAGACGATTCAGCACTCTATGTACATGTGTATCAACTGCAAGATAAGGTTCATTTTTTGCTACAGAAAGCCAAACTTTAGCTGTTTTTACTCCAACTCAAGGCAATTTTTGTAATTCAATAAGATTTTCAGGAATTTTTTGTGAATATTCTTCAGTAAGCATTTTGGCAGTGAGAAAAATATTTTTTGCTTTTGAATTATAGAGTCAGATTTTATTTATATTTTCTTTAATTTCATCTTCTCATAACTTGAATAATTCTTCTGGAGTTGAGAATTTTGTAAAAAATATTTCATTTACTTTATTTACTTGTTTATCTGTAGTTTGAGCAGACATAATAATAGCAATAAGAAGTTGAAAAATATTTTTAAATTCTAACTCTGTTTTAGGATTTGGAAAAAGCTCATCAAGTCTTGTGATAGTTTCTTTTAAATTTTTCATTTTTTATTTTGTATTAGAAATATTTTTTTTATTATATAGAAAAATTTAAATTTTATAAATATTTATGTACAAAAAACCATTTTATATTACAGATTGTGTTTGAAATAATGCACTTTCTTTTTCAAAAAGAGAAAATAAAAAATTATTTGTTCCAAGTTTGATAGAAATATCTGATTTTTCTCAGATTGAATTATGAGATGAGGTTGTTTTTGAGGATTTTGATTTTGATAATCATTTAGTTTCAGCAAAATGATTGAAAAATTTTTATAAAATTACTTGGCAAGGGAAAAATATTTATCTTTTTGATAATCATAATCATGCACTTTATTTTTGGTATTTAGCGAAAAGTGAGGGAATTATTTGAGAAAATAATATTTTATATCATGTGGATGAACATGCGGATACTCGAATTCCTGAGAAAATTATTTCATATAACGATACAAAAGATTTACAAAAAATTTTTGATTATACGAATTTTTTAGTAAATGTTTGAAATTATATTGTTCCAGCAGTAGAAAATAATTTGCTTCAAGAAGTGGTACAAATTAGAAGTGAAAATGATTTATTATCGTATAATTTTGAAAAAAAGGAAACTTTACCAGTTATTTTAAATTTGGATTTAGATTTTTTTGAACCAAATTTGGATTATATCGATTATGAACTTAAGAAAAAAGTAGTTTTAGATATTGCAAAAAAAGCAAAAGTTATTACGGTTGCAACAAGTCCATTTTTTATAGATCAAGAATTGGCATTAAAAGTATTTAAGGATTTATTTTATGAATAAAAAAACTTCCAATTTGGAAGTTTTTTTATTATATTTTTAACGGCATTATGATATGTCTAAATCCATCTTTTTTATTATCTTCAGAAATTCCTGTAATAAGAATTGGAGAAAGTGGAGATTCAAAACTAATGGAAATATGGCTTGCTTCAATCGCTCATAGAGCTTCAAGTAAATATTCACTATTGAGTCCCACAATGGCTTCTTCTCATTCTACAGATCAAATTAAATGAATTTTTGCTTCTCAGATTTGAGTTTGAGAAGTTTCAATTAAAATTCCAGTTTCATTTGAAATACTCATTTTTATAGAATAATTGGTTTCTCTTGAAAGAAGATTGATTTTTTTGAGTCCTGAAATCAAATCAAATTTATTTATAATAGCTCTTGTATTAAAAGAAACAGGGAAAAATCATTCATAATCAGGGAATTTCCCATTTAAAAGTCTCGAGTAAAATTTTGTATTTCCAAAAATGAAACCAATTTGATTTTCTCAAACAATTACTTTAATCTCAGTTTTTTCTGAAAGTAAGCTTCTGAGTTCAAATGCTGTTTTACTTGGGATAATTTGTGAAAAATTTCCTGAAATATTTTCTCCAGTTTCCACTTTATATTCACTCATTCTGAAACTATCGGTAGTAGCAAATTTTGCTTCATTTGTTTCAATATTTACAAAAATTCAAGCCAGTGTTGGTCTGATATTTCATTCTGCAGCAGAGAAAAGGGTTTTCTCTATTGATTTTTTGATAATTTCTGATTTGAAAGTAAATGTAGAAGTTTCTTTTATAGCAGGAATGAGAGGAAAATCAGAAGCAGGATTTCCTTTAATTTTTATTTTTGAAGTTTCAGTTTTAATTTCTAAAGAATTATCATTTAAAAGTTCAAGGTGAACATTGTCATCTTCTAAAAGAGTTATATAATTAGTAAAAATTTTTGATGGAATACAAAAAGATCCCTCATTTTCTATTTTTATATTTTGTGATACAATATGCTCGATTGCCATTTCTAAATTATTGGCTGTAAAAACTATATTTGAAAAATTTACTTTGATGAGAATATTTTCTAAAATCGGAGTAGTAGAAATATTTGCTGTCGCGTGATTTACTGTATCTAAAGCAGTTTTTAGTGTTAAAGTATCAATTTGAAATTTCATAAGTTCAAGTTAAAAAATATTTACCTTTCAGTATATGAAAATAACAAAAATGTGCAAAGTTTTTGACTGTTTTTTTGTTAAAAAGTTTTAATAAAAATTGATAATACTCATATTATATAATTTACTACACTTAATTATATTTTATTTTAAATGCCTATGAACTAACAAAAATTAATTCTTTTTTATAAATTTATATTATTAATTTTTATATTTATGAATAAATATTTTAAATTATTTGCTTTATGAATTGCAATGCTATTTTTACCAATTATATCTTATGCAAATTCACAACTTTCAACTTCTTCTACAGCAAATGTTCAGAGTATTCCTGCTCAAGATAAACTAGATGCTTTTTTAGTAAAAGTAGCTGGAATGAGACAAAGTTTAAATGATGATACGAAATATAAAAGTTTACTTACTCAAATAGAACAACAACTACAAACACTTTGAGAAAGATATAAATCAAATACAACTATATCTCAAATGATAGCCTACTTAAATTCAGGGATAACAAATATCAAAAGAGAATTTGGAGAAAATAAAGATATGGATGATTTTTTCTGTGCACTTCTTGGAAATTGTTGAGAATCTTCTCCTATTACTGATATTGAAAAGACAACTAAAGGAGGAAATACATCTAGCTGAAGTTTTAAGTGAAGTAGAGCATGATTAGTATATATCCAATCAGATGAAAATGGAGCTCATACAAATGGAAATACTCCGGTCCGTAATACTCAATTAGATTCAGTAAGATATCCATTTACAAGTATAGAATGTCCGACAGGATTTGAAAGAATGTGAATTTGAATGAGAAAAGAAAATAATGGAAAAAATAATTATCAAGTATTTACTTGTGTAAAAACAACAGAAGCCAATCTTAATAGTTTTGGTGCAAATGAGCCTCATTCAAGTATTTTAGAAACTGCTGCGACTCAAACTGTACCAGCAAATAATGGAGGATATAATAATGATTATATAGAGCCAGAACAAGTATATATTCCATTTTCTGACCTTAAATTAGACAATGCAAAATTGAATTTTCCAGATAGGATGTATATATTAGTTCCTGGATTACTCGAACCAGCACATAGAGAGGAATATATTGAATATTATAGAAATTATTACTTTAATTAAAATAGAGCAGATTGGATGTTAAAATCTATGAATAAAAAAACTCAGACAAAGATTTTCTGAGTTTTTTTATTCATAGATACTTTTGATATTTTGCTTACATTGAAATTCATTATCTTTTGCACAGTAAATAATTTTTTCATTGATTCTTAAATCAATATAGACGATTCAGATTTTTACAGTACTAGCATAATTTTTATTAAAAATACTTAGTTTCTCAATCTGGACTTCTTCTTCTTTATTTAAATCAAAAATAATTCTCATTTCGTTTTGATCAATCAAATGTACTTCAGCTTCTTTATAATAATAAATAACTGTTTTTATATCAATAAATGAATTATTTTGGTGGAGAGTATCAATGATATTTTTTATTTTTGCAATCGTAGTTTCTTTAAATATTTTTTTGTAATCAATTACTCAAATATTATTTAATCATACTATATTTATTTTTTGAATTTCTTCTTTTTCTTTTGATGGTACTACTACTCCATTTTGAGTAATTTCATAGAATTTATTTTCATATTCAAGTCAAAAAATACTCTCAAAGCTTTTCAAAATTATTTTTATATTATCAGGCATAATTTTTCTGATATAAATCTCTTTTATATTTGGCTGATGTGATAAAATAGCTTGTGTGATATTGCTTTTATCTTCAAAAAGTATTGGTTTATATCTAAATTTTTCTACTCATCTATATGCTAAATCAATATTTACTAAATCATCTTCCCTGAGTATATCAATACTTTTGATAGAAAAATAATGTGAGAAAAATAACACATAAAAACTTGTTCAAAGTAGAAATACTCAAACTATGTAATAGTATAAATTCATCTTTTTTATTTCTCAAAATGTGTTTTCAAACTCAAGTTTTGAAGTAAATAATTTAAATTTACTTCTTTTTGATTTATATTTTGGAGTATTTTCCTCTTGAACATAGAGTTTAGATTTTTCTCTTTTTATATTTTTTTTGAATTTTTTTTGGGAGAAAAAATGAGCATACTTTTCGTAGATTTTTTTAAAACTTTTCATAATTATTCAGTCTCTAGAGAATTAATTTTGTTTATCAAATTGGTTGAAAATTCCATTTCACTACTATAGCGAAATCTTACGATTGGAGTTTTTCTGAGAGTAATATTTTTATTAATCGCTTCCTTTACTAATTGTGCGTAATTTGCAAGGGTTTTACAAAGTTTTTCACCGTTTTTTAATGAACTTACAAATACATCTAAATAAGACATATCAGAAGCAAGCTCTACATCATTTACGGTAATCAGTCAAAATTCGCTTTGTATTTCAAGAGTGCTTTCTAAAATACAATTTCAAACGATTTCTTTGAGCATTGAATTCATTTTTTTGAGTCTATCTTGTTTCATTTTCTTTAATTATGAAGTATTTTTTTCTCATTGTATGGAAGAGTTTTGATTTGACAAATTTAAATTTTAAATAAAATAGAGGCACTTTAATAATAACTATCTTAAGGAGATAGAAAAATGATTTACGCTGTTAGAAACGAATGAGAAACAAATGATAAACTTATTCTTAGATATAAAAAACTTTTTTTCCAATCAAGAATCGCTAACAAATTAAAAGCAGAAAGATATGCTGTAAGAGATTTAAGTGCTAGAAAAACAAGAGAAAAAGCTATCATTAGAGAAACATACAGAAGTTTAAACAATAAAGTGTACTTCTAATAAAAATAAAAACCTCATTTGAGGTTTTTATTTTTTGTAAAAAAAATATTTCGATATACTATAAAAAATACTCTTTTTAAATTATTTTTATTATGGATAAAGTAAAAAAAGCAATTATACTTGCAAATATAACTGCCATCTTTTTAGCAATTATTAAATTTACAACAGGAATTTTAACAGGAAGTTTAGCCGTATTATCTTCTGCACTTGATTCACTTCTTGATTTTTTTGTTTCTCTTTTTAATTTGTATGTTTTGAAAAAAAGTGAGAAAAAATTTGATGAAAATTATAATTATTGACAAGGAAAGATTCAATGAGTTGGAGCTGTTTTAGAGTGAGCTATTGTATGATTTTCATGAATTATGGTTATTTATCTTGCTATTGAAAAGATTCTTTCTCAATCATATATTTCTCAAGTAGATGTTTCTTTGTATGTGATGCTTGTTTCTATTTGTGTTACTGGAGGACTTGTTTTTTATCTTACGAAAGTTTCTAAAGAGGTAAATCATTTGACTTTGAAAGCTGATATATTGCATTATAAAACAGATTTATTTACCAATTTTTGAATTATTTGAGGTCTGATTTTGATAAAAATAACATGATTTTATATCTTGGATACGGTGATTTGAATTTTAATTTGAGGATATATTTTGCTTTCAAGTAAGGGAATTATTGAAGAGTGATATCATATGTTGATGGATAGAAAAATAGAGGATGAGAGAATAAAGGAAATTATAGAAATTATTCAAACAACAGATAAACAAATTACTTGATATCATTTTTTAAAAACAAGAAGGTCTGGAAATGATATTTTTGTAGATTTTCATTTAGTGTTTAATCAAAATATTACTTTACTCAACGCTCATAGTATTTCTGATAAAATAGAATATAAAATTAGAAATATTATTCCTGATGCAATTGTCTCAATCCATCTTGATCCATTTGATGATAGTGAAAGAGAATATACAAGATAATAATTTCATTTGATAAGATATTTTTTATCTATATAATAAAAAAAATAAATTTTCACTATACATTATGTTCAAAAAAATTGTGTGACTTTGATTTTCTACCAAAGGAAAAAATGCAAAAGATGTAGAAAAATATATTTCTGAATTAGTTCAATGATGAGCTAATGAATTTTTTACTGGATATAATCCGCCATATTGGTATGAAAAATTTGGTTTTGAAGTTTCTCCAAATGGAAGATTTGCTGAACACGAACAAATTACTGATTATGAAAGTTTAAAATTAGTTGTTCAAGAAGTTCATAAACACGGTTTTGAACTTTTTATCAATTTAAATGCTTGGTATTATACAGATATTACTTTCCCATACATTCAAAAAATGATTGAGGAATTTATTGAGCTTTGAATTGATGGAATTATTTGTGGAAATGTAAGTGTTTTAGAGTATTTAAAAGAAATAAATTATAAATGAAAAATAAATATTTCTACTATTATGGCTGTGTATAATACAGAAGCAATTAGATTTTTCTTGGAAAATTATACTATCAATAAAGTAATTTTATCTCGTGAAATTACTCTTAGAGAAATAGAAAATATTGTAACGACTTTTCCTGAAACAAAATTTGAAGTTTTTGGAGAAGGGGATTTTTGTAGATACAATAATGGTCTTTGTTATGCAGAACATAAATATTGAGCAAGAGATATTTGTACGGTAGTAGTGAATGATCTCATTTTTAAGAAAAAATTTAGAGCTGATTTTAAGAAAGTTATTTTAGATAATTCTTTATCAGATTTAGATAAAATTGGTATGTTTGATGATGATTTTGAAGATATTTTTGATAAAATTTCAAATATTTTAACAAAAATTGAGCTTGGATTTGAAGATATGGATTTTTTGAAAAAAGAATTATTTTCTATTTATAAAATTTCAAAAAAGAGAGTAGATTTATTTTTTGATGCTATCTCGTGAGCAAATAGTGATAAAAATAAAAAAATTATTATTTATTTTAAATGACTGACTTATATTTTACAAAATTATACTATTTTGGAAGAGCAAGAGAAAATTGAATTACTGAATTTAAGAGAAGAGCTTGAAAAATCTATAAAAACAGGAATGCAATATTTTTTCTCAAAGATAAAACAAGTTTGATGAGAACCTAAATTAAAGGCTTTAGAAACAGGATTATTTTATGCAAAATGAGATAATTTAAATTTATATAGTTATTTATTTTTCTCAAAATTTCCAAATATTGAAACAGTAAAATTTCCAACTCGTGGAAGAAGTTATAATGAAAAAATTAAAACAATTGCAGAAACGGTTGATGCTGGAGAGGTAAATCAAAATTATATTGAAAGATGAGTAAGTATTGAAAGAAGTCATTATGATTTAACCTATCTTTTTGGAGAAAAATTATGGTTTAGAAATATGTTACAAGATAAGTTTTAAAAGCCGAAAGGCTTTTATTTTTTTATGTTAAAAATTTTACTAATTTTAAAAAATATGTATACTTGGCGAGCCAAGATTCTAAGTCCTTTATTCTCAAACTTTCCGTTTTATTAGTAAGAAAGTGCGGTTTTATGCCGTACCCACTTCTTGATATAATAAGACGGAGAGGATTGAGAATCTTGGCAGAAACTCAAAATCGGTATAAAGCCGCACTTTTTGTATTTCTGCCACTATATTTTATTTTTTCTTGGCACCTAGTTTATTACTAAGTGCTTTTTATTATGAATAATTTATCTTTAATTGAGTTACTTCCAAAGGTAGTAGCAGATTGAAAAAAAGAAGTTGAGAAGATTATGGAGAATATCTCCGAGTGAAACAAAATCAAACTTCAAACAAATGAAATAGTAGTTCCCGCAAAGGACTCTATGAAAACTAATTTTAAATTTTGAGAAACAAATCTTGAAATTGAAAACTGGCAAAATCGTCTCGTATACGGAGACAATATTCTTGTTATGTCTGCACTTCTTGCTGGAGATTTTGCAAATAATCTTGAATCTCTCAGATGAAAAATAGATCTTATTTATATAGATCCTCCTTTTGATAGCAAAGCTGACTATAGAACAAAAATCACTCTACCAGGAACAGAACTTGAGAAAAAACCAACTGTCTTAGAACAATTTGCTTATAGTGATACTTGGAAAGACGGAACTATAAGTTATCTGAAGATGATGTATCCAAGACTTGCTCTTATGAGAGAATTGTTAAGTGAAACTTGAAGTATTTATGTGCATATTGATTGGCATGTAGGGCATTATGTTAAAATATTACTTGATGAAATTTTTGGGAAACATTCTTTCAGAAATGAAATAATTTGGTGATATCAATGGTGATGAGTTGGGAAAAGGGAATTTGCAAAGAAACATGATACAATTTATTGGTATTCTAAATCAGATAAGGAAAGTGATAAATGGATTTTTAATGAAAAAGAAATGAGAGAACCATATATTACTAAAGATGCTAGATGGCATAATAATCAGGATGGAAAACTTTTTAGAGATTTATGGGATGATATTCCTGTAATAAATACTATGTCTAAGGAGAGAATAAATTATTGAACTCAAAAACCAGAAAAACTTTTAGAAAGAATTATAAAAGCAAGTTGTCCCGAATGATGAATTGTTTGTGATTTTTTTGGTGGAAGTGGAACTACTGCAAGTGTAGCAGAAAAATTATGAAGAAAATGGATTAGTTCAGATATTGGAAAACCTTCTGTCATGATTCAAAGAAAAAGATTTATAGATAATGAAGCAAAAACATTTTTGTATCAATCTATTTGAGACTATCAAAAAGAATATCTTGCACAAACTCATGGAACAAGTTTTAGAATTTGAGATTTAGCAAAGTTAATTTTACATATGTATTGAGCTATTCCGGATGAAACAAGAACATATGCAAATGTTTGACATATTCAAGGAACAAAAACATTAGTTATAGCTGATAGTCCAAATAAGTTAACTAATTTAAATACTTTAAAAAAAGCATTATATTTAAAAGACACTTTCCAATGATGATATTGGGAAAAAGTAGTAGTTTTAGGATGGAATTTTAGCTCAACTATTTCATTGGAACTCAGAGAATTAAACTCAGAAGAAATAGAAGTGCTTGTGATACCGCCAGATTTACTTGATAAACTGAAAACCAAACAAGGGTATAAAAAACTCGTGGATAGTTGAGCTGTGAAATTTAGCTCACTGCAATATCTTGATATTTTTACTCCTGAAAGAATTATATCTTGAGAACAAGAACAAATAAATATAAAACTAAAAAATTATATTATTCTTACTCCTGATGCTCTACCACTTGATGAAAAAAATAAAGAACTTTTAAAACCAATTATTGCTAATAGTCCTTTGGATTTAATAGAATATTGGAGTGTAGATACTGATTATGACTGAAAAATATTTAGAAGTGTTTGGCAAGATTATAGGCAAAATACTGAAAATGATAATGATGATTTAAGAGTTATTAAAGAAGCAAAAATTATAGTTCCCAAAAAGGCTTGAAAAAGAAAAATTTGTGTAAAAGCAGTTGATGTATTTGGATGGGAAAGTGAAGTGTTAATGGAAGTTTAGTTTTATAATTATTATTTTATGAATAATAAAGAATTATTAAAAGATAGTTTAGAAAATAAATTATTTCTTAAAAATAAAATTTATCAGGAGCAATATGATAGATTAAAAATATTATATTTCATTTCTTGAATACCGTTACTACCATTAAAAGAATTTAATAAAGGTAAGAAAAATAATGTTATAAATTGAGGATATAGGGGAAAAGTTATTGTCTACAATGAAAATTGATGAAAGTAAAAAATTATATTTTTATAATAATAAATAAATATGAATCCAAATTTACAACTCTCTCAAGATATCACAAACATCGTAAATGATAGCTTTATATCTTGAGAAATGCTTGAAAAAGTAAGTCCTGTTACTCGTGAACTCCTACATTTTTGGTTTGATGAAAACTGGACTATAAACAGAAATATAAATTTTCATGAAGGACAAAAACAGGCAATACTTAATACTATTTATTTAACTGAAATATTAAAAATTAAAAATGTAGCAGATATTTATAAATCAGTAAGTCCAGATCTCATTTTAGAAAAATCAATTTGATTAAAATATATAGAATCTGATAGATTTGATTATAAAAGACTTTGTTATAAAATGGCAACTGGGACAGGTAAAACTTGGGTTTTATCAGCACTTCTTATTTGGCAATATCTTAACTATAAATATCAAAAAGAAAATGATATTTTTGACAGTGAAGTAAAATTTTCTTCTAATTTTCTTGTAGTTGCTCCATGACTTATCGTTTATGAAAGACTTTTAGATGCTTTTTCTTGAAAAATAGTTTGAGAAAAAAGAGATTTTTCTACTTCAGATTTTAAAAATTTTCAAGATTTATTTATTCCAGAAGATTATAGAGAAAGTGTTTTTTCATTTGTTCAGTCTAGCATAGTTACCAAAGAAGAAATTGGAAGAAAAATTATTTGAGATGGGCAAATAATTATTACAAATTGGCATATTTTTCTAGAAAATGAAGAAATAACAGAAGAAGATTTTGAAAATATTGATATTTATAAAGAAACTGAAAAAGTTATAAAATCCCTTCTTCCAGCAACTCCTTGAATAAGTGCTTGAAATAGTCTTGAAACTCTTGATAATAAATACTCTTCTAAACCAGAACTAGAATATTTAAAAAGATTAAAAAATCTTGTAGTTTTCAATGATGAAGCTCATCATTTATGAGAATCAAACTCAAAAACTGATGATGAAGAAGAAAAAAAATGGCAACAAGCTATGATAGATATAGCAAAAAATAAAAAAGAGCACTTTTTACAACTCGATTTTACAGCAACTCCATATATTCAAAAATGAAAAGAAAAACAATATTTTCCTCATATAATTGTTGATTTTGATATAGTAAAAGCGATGAAACAATGACTTATAAAATCCCTTGTTTTAGATAAAAGAAAAGAAATTGCTACTTTATCAAATGATGAGCTTGAATTTAAAGCAGTCAGGGAAAATGGAAAAGTAATTTCGCTTTCAAAATGACAAGAAATTATGCTTCAAGCATGACTCAAAAAGCTAAAAATATTAAATGATAGTTTTACAAAAGATTGAAAAAATAAAACTCCAAAAATGCTCGTTGTTTGTGAAGATACAGAAGTAGTTCCATTTGTAGAAAAATTCTTAGTAGACTTATGATATAACGAAGATGAATTTGTTTCAATACACTCAAATAAAAAATGAGATATGTATGATGAAGATAAAAAGAAAGTTTTTTGACTTGATATATGAGAAAATCCAAAAGTTGTTATTTCAGTTTTGATGCTGAGAGAATGATTTGATGTAAATAACATTTGTGTAATAGTTCCACTAAGAAGTAGTACTTCTTGAGTTTTGCTTGAACAAACGATTTGAAGATGATTAAGACTTATGTGGAGATGAGACCAGGCTTTAGATGAAGCAAAAGCAGAAAATAGAAAAAGACTTTTTCAAGAGAAAAAATCACCAAATAATTATTATGATATACTTTCGGTTGTTGAACACCCAGCTTTTGAAGAATTTTATAGAGATTTAATGAACTCTTGAGAAATAGCATTTTGAATTGATGAAAATGAGCTTGATGAAAAAGATAGAGAGAAAATTACCTGAGAAATAGAAACTATTTCTCTAAAATCTGATTATAAAGATTTTGATATAGCTTTTCCTTTGATTATGTCAGATATTGAAGAAATTTTAAAAGCTCCAGAATATAGTATAAATGCACTTTCAAGTTATCCTTGAGATTATAAAGAGCTCAAAAAAATGGTTGGAACCAAAGAAAAATTTATACAAGAAGCAGTTTTATCTGGAACGAGATTTTGAGATTATGATGTAGATATCGGTATTTTAACAGCAAATAGTTATAATGAATATTTAGCAAGATTAACAAGAAAAGTAGCTGATGCAGTTTGATGAGGAGAATTTGATATAAAGAAAAATTCTAAAAATTATAATTTAATGCAAATAAATCTTCCTCAAATTACAAGACTTAATCAAGAATATATTGAAAATAAATTATTTTCTCAAAAATTTGAACCTTTAGAAGATAATAATTGGAAAATTCTTATGATAGATGATATAGCAAAATTTATTATAAAAGAACTCATACAAATTATTGAAAATGCAAAACAAGTGGAAACTATTTGAGAAATACAAGTAATAAACAAATATTTAAGCGAAGTTGACAGCATAAAATTAAGAGAAAATTTTTCTATACCAGTTTCAAAGTCTATTTTTGAAAAGTTGCCTTTTCCTTCAAATAAATGATGACTTGAAGAAGCTTTTATTCGTTTTGTTGATAATGAAAGCTTAGTAGAAAGTTTTTGTAAAATATTTGAATTTAAACATTTGTTTTTTAGGATGAGATATATAAGAGATGACGGAATACCGTCATATTATTATCCTGATTTTATTTTAAAAACTGATGAAAAGATATATTTAGTTGAAACAAAAGCAACTCGTGATATGAATAATCAAAATGTGAGAAGAAAAGAAAATGCTACACTTTCATATCTCAGAAAAATAAATGATTTACCACCAAATTTTAGACAAGAGAGAATTTGGGAATATGTGCTTTTAAGTGAAGATAAATTTTATATTTATACAAAAAATAATGCAAATATAAAAGAAATTTTGGAAAGTTCAAAAATATTGGATTTAAAGGGAAATTGAAATCAAGTAGCATTTTTTTAATATCTCTCTTTTTTAAATCTTTTGTAAAAATAAAAAAAATAAATACTATTTTTCTAGTATTTATTTTTTATTTTTCTATGCACCAAATAGATTTTCTCACGACTATTATTGATAACTTTTGAGATGCAGGATTTGCTTTTCATCTTGCTATTTCTTTGCTCTATAATGATAACAATTTACAGATTCGTTTTTTTTGTGATGATAAAGAATTATTTTTACAACTGAAAGGAAATCTTGAAATTCAAAATCTTACTTATTATGATTTAAAAGATTTTGAAAAAGAGAAACCATCAGAAACCATATATAATTTTTTTGATAGAAAAATAAATTTTGAATATCTACATAGTTTTTCGTACAATATAAAACTTATAAATTTTTCCTATTTTCTTATGCACGATGGAGTACAAAACCTGCATAATACTTCATATCAATCAAAAAATGTATCTGTAACACATTATATTCCATCTCTTTTACCAGAGTGAGGTTGAGTAATCATATCTCCACATATAGAATCATTTAAAAATGAAATAAAAGAAAAATGAATTCTCTCAGCAAGAAAAGTTTTATTTCCTTCTTTAACAGAAACAGATTATCAAAAAACTTGGATTTCTATTTTTTGTTATAAAGAAACTTTTGAAGAAATAAAAGAAACCATTTTACAAGATACAGAAAATTTTTATCTTCTTTTTCAATATCAACTGCAAGCTAAAAATGTAGTAAATATGCCATTTGTAGATATCATACAATATGAAAAAATATTATGTATTTGTGATAAAAATCTTGTGAGAGGAGAGAATAGTTTTGTTTGAGCATTATGAACTTGAAAACCATTTTTATGGGATATTTATAAAGAACATAATAAAGCACATCAATATAAAATACAAGATTTTTGTCAATATTTGCAAACTATTGGAGATTTTGTAAATTATTTTGAGATATTTACTCTATTTAATGAAGAAAAGCAAAGAAAATATTTTCAAAAATTTTGCTTAGAAAAATATATGTGAGACTTTGAAAAAATACCATATTTACTCTCTTCAAATGCAAATCTTTTAAAAAATATAAAAAAATACCTCTAATTTTTGATTTTTTATATATTTTATGTTACAATACTTGTGCTTATTTATATTTTAATTTTTTTATATGATGAATACAAAAAAAATAATTACAGCTTTTGCAATTTCTGCATTTACTGTGACTACTTTTGCACAAGAATTACCAGTTGCAACTACTGCAGCTCCTCTTGTACAAGAAAAAACTATTAATCTTACTTCAACTTCTATTGTTTGAGTAGATACTATTGATGCAAATACTGTATCAGTAAGACTTTCAAACCAATTAGGAGAAATTTCTTCAACTTCTGAAGCTAAAATTTTAGAAGATGTAGCAGTTTCTGAAGTAACAAAAGATCCAGATAATGCAAAAAAAATCCATATTACTCTTGGTGGTGAACTTCAAGAAGCAACAAATTATAGTATAATTTCTGTGTCTGAAGGGCTTGATAGTAGTATTGATTTTACTTTCTCTAAAAATGAAAAAGAAGTAAAAAATACTCTTGTTCCTTCTGAAGGACAAGTATGAATTGCTTCTCTTACATTTATTGATGGAAAAAATATAGAAGTTGCTTTAAATCAAGATGGAACTCTTCCAGTATATGAATTTAAAGTTTTTAAAGAAATTTCTTCTGTATCAATGTTTGCTGATACTACAAATTTAAATATTCAATTAGAAACTCCGTTATTACCAAGCAAAGATTATATTTTGATTTTAAATTTAAGAGATAAAGAAAATAAAGATATAGAAGTAGAAAATTCTTTATATGATTTTGTAAGTAGTGAGTTTACTCTTCCTCCAGTAGAAGAAGTAATTCTTGAAAATGAAGTGCCAGCAGTAGAGGAAGCTCCTGCAGAGAATGTAGAAAACCAAATAACTCAACCTATTGAGGAAGTTGCGATGAATGTTTCGCAAACTCCTGATACTGGGGCAAAAACAAATGTATTATTATTTGCAACTTTTATTTTAACTTTGTCTATATTTTTAATAAGAAGAAAAGATTTTAAAATGTAGATTTTTCTCTATAATAAGTAGTAAGATTTATTCTTACTGCTTTTTACTTGTAAATATTTTTTATGCAATGAACTATTAGACCAGATTATATTTTGAGAGATCAACTTTTACAAGTTATGATTGATAACGAAGGAAGTGATATGTATATTACTGTTGGCACGTATCCCGCAATAAAAATTTGATGAGATATTGTAAAAATAGATGAGTGACTTACTATACTCACTTGGAAAGATACTATGGAATTTACTCAATCAATTGTAACTGAAAAACAACATGAATATTTAGTAAAATCGAAAAATCTTGATTTTGCATTTTCTTTCTCTGGAAGAAGATTTAGAGTAAATGTTTCGTTTCAGATGTCAAATTATATGGTAGTTATTAGACTGCTTGGAAATAAAATACCAACAGTTGATGATTTATGACTTCCAGCAATTTACAAAGAAATTACGAAACTTTGACAATGATTGATCCTTGTAACAGGACCAACAGGAAGTGGAAAATCAACGACTCTAGCAGCTATGATAAATTTTATTAATCAAAATTATAATAAACATATTATCACGATTGAAGATCCGGTTGAGTATCTTCATCCGCATGGAAAATCTATTGTAGAACAAAAAGAAATTGGAAAGGATATTCCGGATTATAAAACAGCACTTGCTTGAGCTATGAGACAAAATCCACAAGTTATTTTATTTTGAGAAATGAGAACCACTGAAGAAATTGAAATGGCTTTAACACTTGCTGAAACGGGACATTTAGTGTTTTCTACTCTCCATACTCGTTCTGCATATCAAACGATTTCAAGAATTATTGATAGTTTTGAATCTGGTCAACAAAATCAAATCAGACTTCAACTTGCTGATAGTTTGGTAGGAGTATTTTCTCAAAGACTCCTGAAAGCGAGTGATGGAAGTGGAGTAAAATTAGTAAAAGAAATTCTTACTCGTACTTCGGCAGTGGTAAATTTAATTAGAGAAAATGATCTCCATCAGATTCCTTCAGTGATGCAAATGTGATCAAGAGATGGAATGCAAATTTTAGAAAAAGATATTATTGAACTTATCAATTTATGATATATTTCAGAAGAAGAATGACTCAAATATGCAAATAATCCTAAAATTGTAAAAGAATGAATGAATTAAAAAAATCCTGAAATTTTCAGGATTTTTTTAATTATTCTTTTGGAATTACTGCTTCAATAGCTGCAAAGGTTGCTTCTTTTCAAAGGGGAAGTATGATAGTGAGACTATCTCAAATTTCTCATTTAAAGTGAGTTACCGCAGCTGTAAGTAGATTATATGTTTTTCCTTCTGCTACGACTTGGTATTTTCCATTTTCTTTTACAAGAAGTCCAACTTTTGTTTCTCTTTCAATAGGTTGAATTTGTTTGTAGAGCATTTTTCCGCTTCCATCAATCGTAAGTTTGAGTTTATCTCATTGTACGAGCTTTGATTTTGAAGCATAATTTGATGGAACTGGATATCTGTGTCCATCTGCTCAGAGCATTTCTTCTCAAGTAAATACTCCTTCAACGATTTTATTATCATCAGTTCTATATTCTGTCAGTCAAGAAGTATCAAGTGAGAGTTCACTAGAGTCAATATTATTTTCTTTTAAAACTTCGCTTAAAAGTTTTTTGGCATTTCTGATTGATTTTTCAGCTGATTCTATGAAATCTTTTATAGCAATAATTCTTTTTTGTTCCATTTTTGTTTTTATATTAAAAAATATTTAGGTTTATTATATGGGAAACGATTTTTTTTGTAAATGAAAAAGGTATTTACAATTTTTAAATATTATTTATACATTATTTAATAATTTTTGTAATACATCACTAAAAAAAAGTACTCCATATATTCATAAAGCAAGAAATGGGCCAAAAGGCATTTTTGTATCTAATGGTACTTTTGAAGATTTGATTCATAAAACTTTTTTTATTTTATGTAAAAACTTTTTTTGCTGCTTATAATATTCTCTTGTTTTTGTGTAGATAATAATTCCAATTCATACAATACTTCCTAAAAAATAGGAAAGTAAAACTGCATGAAAGCTAAGGCTTACTCAAGCTATAAGTCACATTAAAATTCCAATTCTTAGATCACCTCACCCCATCCAACTTCCTCCAGAAAAGAGTATTTGTAAAAATAAAAATAAAAATACAAAAAAACTCCCAAGTATAGCACTTCCTATACTTGATTGTTCAAAATCTATGTACAAGAAATATTTTATAAAAATAAGAATTCCTCATAAACTAAGAAGTATGAGTATATCGTATATTTCTTTTAATCATTTGAGCATAATGAGATAAAAGCTTCCAATCATAAGAACTCAAAAACCTATGAACATAAATAATTCTCCCTGAGAAAAATTACTTGAATATCCAGGAAGGATTGAAATAATATGAAAATCTGGAATGAGGCTTTGGATTGCAATAGTAATAAAAGTAATACTTATTAATCCAAATAAAATACTATCAGGAATTTCCAAATAGAGAATATCGTAGAAAACATATACAATAGTAAAAAATGAAAAAAGTAAAAAAAATCATAAAGAATATATTTCTTTCATATTTCATTCTAAAAGAAGCGAAAAATCAATGAGAAAATATCCAACGAGCATAAAAAGTAATCCAGTTGCCATTTCCAGTATAGGATATATAAAACTAATTTTTTCTTTGCAATATCTACATTTTCCACCATTTCATAAAAATGAAAAAATAGGAATTAAATCAAGTATTCAAAGAGTATGTTTGCATTTTGGACATTCACTTCTTCCTCAAATAATTCAAGATTTTTTATGTTTGAGTCTATGAGTAACTACTGACGAAAAACTTCAAAATAAAGTTCAAAATATAAAAAGATAGAGGTAGAATAATATTTCCATATTAAGTATTTTATAAATAATAGAGGGATTATATAGAAAAAATGAATTTTTGGAAATTTTTAGAATGAAGAAAGTTGCAAAAAAAATATTTTATATTATAGTAGCGAAACTTAATTATTAAACATATTTTATATGGAAAAAATTACCATTGAACTTCCAGGTGAATATAGAGAAACTATGGACTTTTTAAAACAAGTATTAGCTGGAAAAAGTTGAGAACCAGTAAAAGATGATACCGAATTATTTGAAGTATTAATTTCTGGATTTATGGCAATGATAGATCAAGAAATGCAACAAAATGATCATACACATCATCATGAACATGGAGAACATTGCAATCACGATCACTAAAATAAAAATCACTTTTTAAAAAAAAGTGATTTTTTATTTTGAAAAATTTGTTAATAGAGAGAATATGAGTATATTTTACAAAAATAAATACTAATTTGAAAAAATGTATAAAATTGGAATAGATGAAGCAGGGAGATGACCTTGGATTTGACCAGTAGTAGCTTGTAGTTTAACTTTTAATAAAAATAATCTTCCAGATAAAAATTTTCTTTGAGAATTAGGAGATTCTAAAAAACTTACTGAGAAAAAAAGAGAAGAATTATTTGAAAAGCTAATAAAACTTTCTACTTGAGAAGAACCACAAGTATATTTTTGAGTGTGAGTAGTGGATAATTATGTCATTGATGAGATAAATATTAAACAAGCAAATAAAGAAGCTATGAGGAGAAGTTTAGTAGAGCTTTTAAGAAAAATAGATAAAAAAAAGATTGAGGGAGTTTTAGTAGATGGAAATGACAATTATATATTTGAAGAGTTAGAAAAGAAACCGATTTATATTATTGAAGGAGATGCGAAAGTAGTTGAAATTGGAGCAGCTTCTATTATAGCGAAAGTTTTTAGAGATAAACTTATGTCTACCTATGCAGTATTATATCCAAATTTATGATTGGAAAAGCACAAATGATATGGAACAAAAAAACATAGAGAGTATTTGAACGAACCTTCAAAAATTACTGGAATTCATAGAATTTCCTATAAACCAGTAAAAAAAATATCAGAGCAAAAACCAAAACTACTTTTGCATATATGTTGCTGACCAGATGCAAGTATTCCTATAGTTGATTTAAAAAAGGATTATGAAGTGATTTGTTTTTGGTATGACCCAAATATTCAACCAAAAAAAGAATATAATAAAAGATTAAAAGCTTTAAAAAAAGTTTGTGAGATAGAATGAGTTACTTGGATAGAATGAGAGTATGATGTGGTGAATTTTTTTCAGGAAATAAAATGACTTGAACATACTCCTGAAAGATGAGAAAAATGTGTGAAATGTTATGATATGCGACTCAAAAGAACCGCAATTGAAGCACAAAAACTTTGAATTACCTATTGGACTTCAACTCTTCTCACTTCTCCGCATAAAGATATAGAAAAAATGTTTGAAATAGGAGAGAAATATTCACAAGATTTTTTATCAGAGTGAACCATAAAAAAGAAATTAGAGTTTTTAAAAATTGCATTTCGAAAAAATAATTGATTTTTAAGAAGTGTAGAGTATTGTAAAACCCATGATATTTATAGACAAAATTATTGTGGATGTATTTATTCAGATACTTTTCAGTGAGAAAATTTTAGTTGATAAATTTTAATATATGTCAATTTTTGATGGATTAAAAGCTAAAGAGCAAGAAAAAAAAGTAAAAAATAAAAAAGAGCTTTTGCAGGAGCAAGAAGCAACTCTTGATTTTCAAAAATCTCAAAAAAGAATTCGAGAAAAAATCAAAACAAAAGAAGCTCTTGATATGCTTAAAGAACTCGTAGATGCTTGATTTTTAACTCAAGAATCAGTAGAAAAATTTTCTTGATGAGAAAGACTTTCTACCAAAGAAGTGAAAGAAATATTAGAAAAAATTACTGAACTTCAAACTCTTGAAACTTCTCATAAACTTTTACCAAAACAACTCATCATTTCACCAGAAGAATATCTTGAGGCTTTATGAGATTTTGAGAAAAAAAAGGCACTTCTTCAAAAAATTGATCAAGCACTTGATACTATTTATATGAATATGGGAAGCGGATTTATTTTTTCTGTTTTTTCTTTTCTCTCTTATAATTTATTTTTATCTCAAAATGTGAGACAAATTCAATGAAATTTGATAGATATAAAAAATGATATTCTTACTACTAACACTCTTTAGTTATGAATTTATTTATCGCGATGTTATCGACTCTTTTTTCTTCTCTTTGAGATATTTTCTTTAAAAAAGCTTTAAGATATAATATCAATTTATGGAATAATGATTTTTTAGGACAAATATTTCCTTTATTTGCTTTTGTCTTTGCCTATTATTATTTAGAATTTCAGTTTGATACGACTTTATATTTATCTTGGAAAGTACTTGCTTATATATTGCTCTCTCTCTTTTTTTATACGATTGGAAGATATTTTCATGCAAAGATTTTTAAAGTGGAAAAAATTATTCACTTGCTTCCATACGAGAATTTAAGTAAAATATTTACTATTATTTTTTCTTTTTATCTTTTTAGTGATATTTCAACTCTTAGCTTTTTGATAACTCTTTTTACTATTTTTGTACTTATTGTTTCAAGTATTGATTTTAAAAATGTTACTTTTTGAAAAAATATTCTTATTTTTTCTTTTTCGCATTTACTTTTATCTGTTTGAAACTTGATTGTAGGATATATTTTACTTGAAACTTCTGCTTGAGGATTGGGTGTGAGTGGATATAGTTTTATTACTACTTATTTAGTGATGTGAGTGGTTATATTTTTGTTTCCATTTTTCCTATTAAAATGGTATGGAGAATTGAGAAATGTGGATTTTTGATTTTATACATATAGATGAATTTCTTGATTTTTATCTTGGTTTTCATGGTTTTTATCACTGGTAGTTATTTCTTATTTATGACTTTCAGTTTCTGTATTACTTTCATTTTTGTGAATTTTTTCTACTCTCTTTTTTGCTTTTTTTATTTTAAGAGAAATCCCAAGAAGAAAAGATATTTTTTTGACTTTCATTGTTTTAGTTTTAATATCAGTGTGATTTTATTTTAAATAGTTTGTGAGAATGAAAAAAATATACAAAGATAAAATTTGCAATATCTCAAATACTGATATATACGATAATACCTTTTTATTCCCTTATTTAGAAACTCAATTTGAGAGTCAAGAGAGAGAAGTTTTTTTTATGTGAGAATTACTTTTACAAAAAGAAAATACACAACTTCTTGATAATTTATGAGATAAATATGGAATGTTTTCTAATGTGTATAGCGAAAAAGATGAACTGAATATCTTTCAAAATCTTTTTGATTATGCTATAAGGAATCATAAAAAAATCCATATTGTTTGAGTGACTCTTGAAGAAGAAATAAAAATTTTAGAAGAGTATTATGCAAGTCTTGGTTTTATGAGAGAAGATATCAATTGTTTTAAAGTTGATTTTAGGGAAGTACTTGTTTCTGTTTCAGTGCATATTGAAAATCTTATGTGGAGGGGGAGTGATTATAAAAGAATGGGGAAAGAAATATTTTTTCTTCCTCCTATTCGCGAAGCCTGACTTACAAAAGCAATGTTTAAATGAATAAATAGAGGAGTTATTGCTTGAATGTATATGAAAGATTTTGATGATTGAAAAAAAGAATTTTTAAAAAATTGTTTACTTTCTGAACATATTCTTCCACTTACTCTTGGGAAAGTTTTATGTTATAACTTAGAAGATATCGGTTTTGTATGAGAAAAAAAAGATTTATATATTAATTATGAAAGAAAAGAAATTGAAAAGTAAAGAATTTTAAATAAGAAAAATTTTATTTTTCAAATAATTTTTCTATCTCACTTTCTTCTAAATATTTCCATTCTCAAAGAGCTAAATCTCATAGTTCAAGATTTCAAATACTCACTCTTTTGAGTTCTATAACTGTATTTCAAATTGCTTCAAACATTTTTTTGATTTGATGAAATCTTCCTTCGCTAATAGATAAATATATGGTATTTTCATTTATTTGTTCTACTTTTGCAGGTTTAGAAATACTCTCATCAATTTTCACTCCGTTTTCTAATTTTTGTATATCTTTTTGAGAGATATGTTTTTCTCAAACGACAAAATATTTTTTGAAAATATCTTTTTTTGGAGAAATAATTTTATGAGTAAGATCTCAATTATTGGTCAGAAGAAGTAAGCCAGAAGTATCAAAATCAAGTCTTCCTACTATATCAATAATTTGACTATAAGGACAATCTTGTAATAAATCTAAGTAACTTATATGTCATCATTCAGATTTTTTGCTTGAAATATATCAAATAGGTTTATTAAGTATTACATACATAAATTCTTTGTATTCAATGCTATCTTCTCAAATAGAAATAATATCTCAAAATTTAATATCAAAATCTTTTTCATAAATAGTTTCTCCATTTACCTGAATATATTCATTTTTTATAAATTGAATGATTTGTTTTCTAGAACCGTATCATAAATTAGAAATAAATTTATCAATTCTCATACTTTTTACCTATAAAATAAACTAGAATTCTACTATATAAAAAAATCCTAAAAAACCAAGTTTTTAGGATTTTTTATTTTTTAAATTTTTTAAGCACTTTTTCTTCTTATAAAGAATACTCCAGCCCCAAGAGAAAGAGCAATAAGTACGAATAACATTTCTTTTGGTCCAGTTTGTACTTTTGTCATACTTGAGTAGTTTGTACTTTCCACATTACATACATCATCTTTAAAGACTGCTTTTACTGCAAAATTATCATATTCAACAGTATCTCATTGTATAATGATTTCATATTGATTTTGTGTAACATTTTCAATAAGAGTCATATTTTCACCACTTCTATCTTTTTTATATACATTATAACTTGAAGCTTTTTCTACTTTATCCCAAGAAATAACTGATTTTGATTTTAATTTTACTGAAGATATATTTTTTACTTCCAATTCTTTTTTAAAGTCATCACAATTTACTTCTACTGGGGAGGTATCTTCTTCAGTAGAAGCAAGAAGTTCTACTGCTTTTACTTTTATAGATTTTACTTTATCTGCTTTTGTTTCAAGTCAGAGTTCATTTTTCATAACTACATTTATATCGTATTCTCATTCATTTTTAGGAGTAGAAATAGTTCCGATATATGTTCCTGATTTTTCTTCTTTTAAAGAAGTTACCATATCATTTATAATAATATTGAGAGAAGTAAGACCATTAGTTGCTTCTACACTTACTCAAACACTACTTTCTGAATTATATTCTTCTAAATTTGGATTGAGAGAAATACTTTTAAATACAGGAGCATTTGACTCTACTTTAAAAAATATTTCTTTTGAACTTCATATAATAGTTCAGTCAGCATCAAGTAATTCTGCAACAAAAACATTTTCTCAAGATGGAATATTGTTTATTTCTATTTCAAAAATTCATTCAGCATTACTAATTGTTTCTGTACTTGAATCATTATTGAGAAGAATTTTGACTTTATGATTTTTAGAAGCCGTTCCACTTACTTTTATTTTGTTTGCTCCTATTGTAATTCATTCTTCAGGATATTTAATAGCAATATCTCCTTCTACTTTAGTTCACCCATCAGCAGTAACTTCTATTTCACTGTATCAAAATATATCATAATTAGAATTATCATACACACTAATATCTTGAATTCAAGCCTTTGTAAATTTAATAGCATTTTCAAATTTTACCACTCATCCATCACTTGCTTTAAAGGTATAGAGATTTTCTTCTAAAATTCCAGGAAATACGGCTTCTTTATCTGTTTGAGAAAATATAAGTATTTCACCAACATAGTCTTTTACTACATTTCCACTTTTATCTACTGCTTTTAAAGTAATATCAATAGATTCTCCAACTTTTACTTTTATTGGATTGGCTTCAATCTCAAAACGATCAACAGATGCAGCAGAAGCAAAATGGAAAAATCATATTCCTAAAAGAAGAGTTAGAATTCTTTTTAAATTTTTCATAATTTTTATTTTATAAATTTAAACTACACTTGTATTTTACTACAAAATTTTTATATTTACAACTCAAATATACTTTACAAATATTTAAAATATGGTTTAAATAAATAAATTATTTGTTTCTTGCTTTTCTAAAGCAGTTATTGATGTATAAATTATTTGTAAATGAGAGAGTGTTTGCAGAAGTAAATCAATATGATCACTGTCTAACTCACTTCACAAATCATCAATAAGTAATAGGGGAGTTTTTCCCGTTTTGTTTCGAATATATTCTATTTCAATGAGTTTTAGAGAAATAATAATACTTTTTATTTCTCATCTAGAAGCAAAAGACACAAGTTCTTTTCCATCAACACGGATATTAAAATCATCAATATGAGGTCAAATATGAGTTTTCCCTAAGATAATATCTCTTTCAAAATGAGTATCTAAATATTCTTGCATACTTTTTTCTATGTTTGAGAGGTCTACTTTTGAAATATACTCATAATTTAAATTTTCTACAGGATTTTTGAGAAAATAGTTTTTTCTAATAATTTGTTCTCAAATAAAATCTCCAAGTGGAATTCTATATTCATAAATTTTTTTTGCAAGGAGAATAAATTCTTTGTTCCAAAACTCTATTTCTTCTTTTTTTGATTTTTCTTCAAAAATATTTTTTAAAACTCTATTTCTATTTTTTACTATTTTTTCATAGGCTTTTAAAAGAGAGTCATATTCAGGAAAAATATTTGTCAGGATTTCATCTAAAAAATCTCTTCTCATTTTTGGTCCAAGATAAAATAAATTCATATGAGTAGGCGAGAAATAAGATACTTTTAATATATTTTCAAATAAATGTTTTTTGGTAACTTTTTTTCCGTTGAGAGTAAAAATTTTTTTATTTTGTTCCTGGTCAAAAGAAAAACCTAAAGTATGTTGTAGATTATTTTCTAAAAAAACTCCTTCAAGATACATATATTTTTCTCAATTCTTTAAAACATCTTCGATTCATAAAGAAGTATGAGAACGAAAAAAAAGATAGGAAATTGCTTGTAAAATATTTGTTTTTCCTGCTCCATTTTTTCAGATGATGGCATTGCTTTTTTGAAAATATAAATCCATATTTTCTATGGATCTAAAATGAATAATTTTAACTTTTTGTAGCATTATTTTTATTTCATTATATCACTAATTGCAATTTGATTTGCAATTACTTTTTGCTCAGAACAAGCAAGTAAACTACTTGGAGAAAATTCTCTTTTTTCTTCATCATCTTTTAAAGGATGTTGAGCTTTTGATATTACATTTACAGTTGGAGTTACATTTGAAGTATCAATTTCATTTAATAAACTGACATATTTTAAGATAGAATTTATGCTTCCAACTAACTTTTCTTCATTTTTTGGTTCCAATTTTGAAAGATTTTTTGCAATTTTATGAATTTCTTCTTGTGTTATGCTCATTTTTAAATATATTATTGGGTAAATCGTGTGATTTAATATATTATTAAATATTAAAAAATCAAGTATGGATTATAAAAAAGAATTGAAAAAATCTTTTCAAAATGGACCACTTCTATTACAACATAGATATTTAGCATCAAGAAATGTGTTTATGTACATGAGTTTTTTATTTTTTTTGAATTACTTTTTTGTTTGAGCAAAATTTTTTGATACTTTGTTTATAAATACTCTTCCATATATGTATGTATGATTTTTACTTACATTTATGGGATTTATTTATTTTTTTCTTTGGAAAGCTTTTTCTCCTAACTCATTTATAAGGATATGAATTTTGTGAATACTTATAGTTTTATTTGGTATAAGTATGTATCCAATTTTTTAGTTTATAATGCTTTTTGGTGTATGAAAAAATATTTTATAATTTTCCTTTTATTTTTATTTTCTTGTTCTTCAGGGGAAGAATGAGTGGTAACTTGACTGGTTCTTCATGAAGGCTCTGGGTTTGATATGAGTATTCCATCTAATTGGGAAACTATCACTCAAGAATCAAATATGCTTCCAAATCCTAAAAATTCTCAAATAGCATTAGCAGTTTCTTCACAAGATTTAAAATATGGTTTTTCCAATAATCTTTTAATTCTTTCACAAGATTTAGATAAAACTATTTCTTCTACTGATTTTTCTATTTGAAATTATGTAGGTTCAACAAAAGAATATCTTGAATTTGTAAAATTAGATTCTAAAAATATAGATTTTATAAATGGGGAAAAATCAAATATTTATGTGTTTGAAGCAAAATATAATCCCCAAACTCCAAGATTTAAATATATTCAAACAGGAGTTGTTTGTGAAAAGAAAGGATATCTTATTACTGTTGCACTTTCAACGGATGTAAAAGATACTTCAAAATATGAAGAAGTTATAAAAACATTTCAATGTAAATAAAAAACTCCTATAAAGGAGATTTTTATTTACATTGAAACATAAAAAAAGGTTCATAGAACCTTTTTTATTATTTTTCTGCTTTTGGATCAGCTGGAAGATCAGCTTGAGGAGCAGTTGTATCAATTACTTCATCTTTTGGTTTTACTGCAATTGCTACTACTTCATCTTGAGAAGTAAGTATTTCATATTTATCAGAAATATTGATATCAGAAACTTTTATATTGTCTCCAATTTTTTCTAATTTTGCAAGATCAACTTCAAAGTTATCAACTAAATCAGTTGGTAAACATTTTACTTCTACTTGTTTTAGAACTTCTTCAATAATTGCTGATTCTTCTATTTTTGCTTTTGATACTCAAACAAAAGTAAGAGGAATATGAGTATGAACTTTTTCTCATTTTGTAATAGCATAAAAGTCAACATGAATAATGTCCCCACTTACAGGAGCTTTTTGAATTTCATGAAATAAAACATCTATTGTTTTACCATCTACATCAAGAGAAACAATACGATTTTCTCAAGCAACACGGTATGCTTTTAAAACATCAGAGCTTCCTAATTTAATACTAAGAGCTTCTTGTTTTTGTCCATATACTATTGCAGGAACTCATTTGTTAGCTCTGAGTGATTTTACTTCTTCTCAAGCCTCTCTTTTTTGGCTTTTTAATACTATTTTTTCCATATCTATTTTATTGATTTAAAATATTATAAATGAGTTTTATCTACTAAAGATAAAACATAAGCACGAAAGATTTTATTCAAAAATGAAAAATTATCAAAAGTTTTTTTTATTTTCTTTTTTCAGCTTTATAATAAGGCAAAAAAATAATTAAATTTGAAAAAAATAAAAACTTTTTTATAATTTTTGACGTTTTAATTTTTAATTTCAATATATATGGGAAGAGGACCAGTAATCGCTGCAAAAAAAAATCAATCAAATGCTGCAAAGCAAAAAGTATTTACTATTCATGCAAAACTAATTGCTATTGCATCGGAAAAATGATGAGATCCAGATAAAAATCCATCTCTTCAAGATGCGATAGAAAAAGCAAGAAAAGATAATGTACCAAATGATAATATTGCAAGAGCTATCAAAAAATGAACCGGTGAAGATAAATCTTGATCTCAAATTAATCAAATTGTTTATGAGTGATACTGAGCTTCTGGAGTTGCTGTAATTGTTACAACTCTTACAGATAATAAAAATAGAACTGCTCCAAATATGAGACATATTTTTTCAAAATATGGATGAAGTTTATGAGAACCAGGAAGTGTGAGTTTTGTATTTGAAAAAAAATGAATTCTTATTATTGATTTAGAAAATTATTCAAAAGAGAGTTTAGAAGAATTGGTTTTTGAAACAGCTGTGGATGATTTTTTTGAAGAAGAATGAATGTTTAAAGTAATTACTTCTTTGGAAGATTTTAGTGAGGTGAAAAAGTTTTTTCAAGAAAAAAATATTTCTTTTGAATTTGCAGATATTGACTATATTCCTTCAAATATAGTAGAAGTTGATGATTTTGATAAAGCTTTAAAATTAACAAAAATGTTAGAGGCATTTGCTGAGGATGAAGATGTGGAAAAAGTATCAGTAAATATGCATATTTCACCCGACTTACAAAAAGAAGTAGATGAATTTATTGAGAAAAATACATTTAGAACATAAAATAAAAAAGAGTTATTTCAAGTAACTCTTTTTTATTTTATCTTACGATTAACTTTTCATCTTTTATTTCAAAATTTACTTTATAGATTCCACTTTTTGTCAGAATACTGAGCTCTCCATCTCTTGGAACATAAAATCATAAAATACTTTCCATTTTTCCTTCAATTTGTCCTCTATAAGTGAGGCTTTTTGTATCAGTAAATACTTTTGTATTTGGTTCAAAAACCCAAATTTTATCATTCAAATACATATAAATATAATTGAGATTGTTTCTTACTACCAGTTTTACTTTACTGTTTCATATAGTATAATTTTGAGGAAGTTTATTTAAAACAATACTTTCTAATCTGTATTTTGGAGAAGAGAAAAATTTAAATAATTTTCCATCATCTTTCAGCATATAAATTCAACCATCAATTCAAATAGAAACTATTTTAGTAAGGTTTTTTGAGTCATTATCATTTAAATATGGAACTCAAGAAGTATATGACCCGGAACTTGGGGCATGTTTATATACTTGATTTTGTGAGGTATTTGACATATAAATATTGTTGTTATATGTTTCAATATAAGAACTTCATTGCCAAGTAGTTTGTCCTATTACATTTATATAACTAAATTTTCAGTCTTTTGTTAATTTTATAACTCTTTGTTTTTTGGTGGTAAGAATAATATCATCCCCAACACTCACTCCATCAAGAAATTCATCATCAACTTCTAACTCACTAAAGAGATTATTTTTAATATCTTGTCCTGAAATGATAGGACCATATACTGAACTTTTTCCTATTACATAGAGTTTTTTCCCAGTTTCAATAAGTTTTATTCCATCATCAAAATTTCATTTAAAAATCAGATTTCCCGTATTTCCTTCAAATACTTCAATTCCATTAAATTGTTTTTTTATAATTGATATATCATCATAGATATTTTTAATATCATTCATAAACAATTCTTGATCAGCTACTTTCGCAATAAGTTCTTCAGCTTTATTTATATTGAGTTCAAAGGTTTCTTTATTGGCAAGATTTTGGTTTGCAAGACGAATATATTCTCTTGCTTGGATAAGATTATTTTTATATTCAGTTGTTTTTGAATTTTCAATACCTTTTCATAAAATTCCTGAAATCATATAAAAAAGTATAAAAGTAGAAATAATAATTCCTCCTAAAAATAGAATATTTTTTACAATTTTTCATCTTGCTTCTATTTTTTCTTTTATAATCATCGAAAGTGCAATAGTTTTTTTTGAAAAATTATTATCAAGGAGTTTGTAATATATATTTTTTGCTTTTTCTAATTTGTAATTTACACTACTTCAAGCAGAAGCATAGTCTGAAAAAATTCAACCAAGAGAAATATTTGATGCGACTTTTTCATCTTTTAAAATATCAGCAATATTATCAGTAATTTTTGATATCTCATTTAAACTTCCTATATCTTTCCAATCACTCGTAGTAAGATATTCTCATATATTTTGGCTAGAAAATATTACTACTTCTCAGTAAGTAATTTTTCAGCTTGATATATAATCAAAAGAAGTCGCTTTTTCATTTTTATCACTGATTTCTATGACTTCTTTTTTTTGATTTATTAAAAAACAACTTGCTTTTCCGATTTTTGCAAAATGAAGATTATTTTTTTCTAACAGTCCGATTATAATATGTAAATCGTGTAAATTATTTTCTTTATCTTTGAGAGTTTTTAAGAAAAAATTAATACTTTCAAGACTTACAGAAAAAGTATTATAGACATCTTTTGTAGTAATGGTGTCTAAAAGATAATCTACTACTTTATTTAAAAGAGGAGTGATGATTTTTTTATTTTGACTATCTATTAAAATAAAACAATTTATATGTTCATCAATTTGAATATTTTTTCAAGTAGTAGTGTTTTCAGAGAGATCTGTTTGATAATCTTTTACATTAAAATGAAACATAAAAAAATGAGTTAATAACTAATAATATATTTCTTGAAAGCAAATATAATAAAAAATATTTTTTTTGCAATTTTTTATATGGTATCTGGACAAAAATTTTTATCGTAATTTATTTTCCATGTTTTGAGTAAAAAGTCAATAAAGAGACAAAAAATCATTTGACAAAAAAATTAAGAGTGCTAAAAGTATATTACTTATAAAAAAGAAAGTTTAAAAGAGAATTTAATTTTCTATAATTTAATTTTTAAATAATAGTATATGAAAACTATAAATACAAAAAAGAAATCTCTTCCTACATCTTACTGAACGAAAAGAGAAGAAAAAGTTTGTTTTTCTATGAATGTAAAGAAAGGAATTTGAAAATGATTTACTCTCGTTGAACTCATTATTGTCATTACTATTTTGGCAATTTTAGCAACGATTGCTTTTATTTCATTTAAAAACTATTCTTGAAATGCTAGAGATGGAAATAGAATAGCAACTGTAAAAAATCTTCAAAGTGGTTTAGATCTCTACCAAATTAAAGTATGAAATTACCCATTTCCAGACGGTGATCAGATTCTTACTGGAACCATAAATGATCAACCTCTTGCCTATAAATGAGAAATAGGAAATAATATAGTAAGCCAAATCAAGTTTTCTAAACTTCCAAGTGATCCAGAAGAATCAAATCAAAAATATGTATATGGAATTACCTCCAATAAACAACAATATCAAATCTGAACTGTATTAGAAAACCCAGTGAGTTATGAACCTTACTTTATAACTCCAACATATGCAAATACAAATTCATATAAAGCAAAAGTAGAATGAAATTATAAATGATATATTTTATTTTTAAGTTGAGGGACAACGTGGATAGCTAATATTCCAAGTCTTATCTATAATTTTACTGGAACATTAAGTGGAAGTGGAATAGATTTACTCAATCAAGCTCAAACATACTATTCAGTAAATACTTGAAATAATCTTCCATATCAACTGAAGAATGCAAAAAATATAAATCAAGAAGAAAGTGATCAAGTCCTTAAAAATAAAACCTGAAATACAGAAGCAAAGCTAGTAACTCTATCAAAAGAAGAATTATTAACATATTTTAATAGTGAGGAGGAAACTCCAACTCTTACAACCTGAATAACTAGCGGAGAATTATTATGAAGTTTTTGAGTAAATAATAAAGAAAGTTTAGAAATTCTTGTTACTTGAAATGCATCTCCACTAACTCCACCAGCCCCAACTACCGTAAACGGAACTTGTGGAAGTGCCAATAAAATATACGAACATACAGATACAACATATTGAACTGGTACATTTTGTGAGAGCGGAATTTCAAATCCAGCAACTCCAGTGTTTCCAACTGAATGAACCCCAACTACTTGGACTTGTGAATGAAGCGGAACTCCTACTTGAACTACTGCAAACTGTACTGCTAATAAGGCATCTTCCCTAACAAGTGTAAGCCAAACTCAATGTACATCAGCTTGATGGGCTTGGATATCAGAGGCAAATGATGTATACATTTGAGATACGAGATGAAACTGATTTTGTATTTCACCAACTATAGATATATGAGACTTAGCTGGACAATGAATATCATGGAATGGATGGGGAAATCTTTCATCAAATATAAATTATAATGGATGGAATACAGATACCTGGGCAAGTACTATCAGAGATAGTGATGTCCCAGGTACTAGTTATCCCTGACAAACAAGAAATTTAGTAAATGTAGTAGATAACAGTACAGTTTATAGTTGTACTGCAATATGAAGTGCAACGGTATGATTTAGAAATGCATCGGGGCAAGATGATCAAACTTGACAAGATACTTTGGAAAATCGTATGAGATATTTAGCATATTATAGGACAGATGCAATAAAACTGTCAGCTATAAATTGGATAAGTAGCAATGCAAAACCAGCTGATCATTTAGTATATCCAGCATTATATCTATCAGATTGTATAGATGGAAGTAAGGATTTATGAAATGATATGATTTATACTCATAAAGATAATATTCCACAAACTATTACTTATGCCCAATACTCTACCCAACAATCATCAACTGCATGAGATGGAAGAAGTACTGAGGCATATCAAAACAGACAGAAATATTTACTTTGATGGACACAAAAGAAAGGTTCGCATCTTCCAAGTGCCTATTCATATATAGATAGTGGGACAGTCTGATGAACTAATTGAAACTATAAATGAGAATACCAAGTAGCTTGTGAATGAAATCAAAATATTGCTTGAACGAATGATCAAAACTTATCAGAATGGATATGGCTTGCTTCTATTGGTCACACGGGTGGTTCTTATTGGGGACAGTATGCTCGTATGGTAGGGCTTTATGGTTGTGCAAGTCAGAGTTTTTCTTATACTGGGTATCGTGACTCCAGTATGTCCGCTAGGTTCGTGGTTAGGTAGGTTTTTTAGCAAATGAAAAAAATATTATTAAAATAAAAACAAAAATATGACGAGATATGAACATTTAAATGTTTATAAAGAAACCGTTGCTTTATCAAAAGTAATTTTTCGAGTTGTTTCAAAATTTCCTCGTGATTATAGAGTGACTTTATGAAATAAAATTTTACAAACAAATATTGATATTTTAGAATGAGTTCTTATTATAAATTCTACCTTTGTATGAGAAAGAGAAGCTTTATTTCAAAAATTATTTTTAAAACTTAATTTATTGGAAAACTATTTAAAACTTGCTAACGAGCTTCATTTTTTTTATAAAGAAACTGTTTATATTTCTTTACTTGGAAATATTTCAACAGTAACTAAAATATTAAAAAATTTGAAAAGAAAGAGTTATAAAATCATTATAAATATCTTAAAAGCAAAAAAAAGAAAAATTATTTTCTTTTTTTTGCTTTTAAAACTATATTGCAATTTTTTAGAAAACAGTATAATAAAAAAGATATAAATGAAGTTTTGTTCTTACACAAAACATTTATTTTTTTATAAAAACAAAAATGTATAAAATAAACACATCAAGAGATTTAAGCTGAGAAGTCATGGTAAGTGGAAGTAAAAATGCCGCTTTACCTATTTTGGCTGGAACCCTTTTAGTGAGAGGAAAAATTGCTCTTAAAAATGTTCCAAATATTTGAGATGTTCGTACTTTTTTAGAAATTATTTCTACTATTTGAGTACAATATCATTTTGAATGAAGTACATTATTTTTAGATACCACTCATCTTGATATATGAAAAATGAATGTGGAAATGATTAGAAAAATAAGGGCTTCTATATTACTTTTAAGCCCTATTTTGCATTATTTTTGAAATATTTCTATTCCTATGCCAGGGGGGTGTAGTATTGGGAAAAGACCAATTGATGCACATTTAAATGGACTCAAAGCAATCGGATATGATTATGAAATGACTGAGAATTCTATTCATATCACAGGAAAACCAAATGCTTGAGATATCACTATCAATGCTTGATTTTGAGTAACATCAACAGAAAATCTCATTGTAGCAAATGTACTTAGACCTGGAATAACCACGATTGAACTTTCAGCTATTGAACCACATGTGATGAATCTTATTTGATTTTTAAGAATTGCTTGAGCTGATATAAAAATAAGATATAATCATAAAATCGTTATTACTGGAGTATCAGAGTTAAAAAAAGAAATAGAATATGAAGTTATTTCAGATTATATAGAATCAGGAACTTTTATGATCCTTTGAGCTTTAGCTTCAAAAGAATATATTGATATTAAAAATGCAAGAATTGATGATTTATATAGTTTTATAGCAAAATTAAAAGAAGCTTGAGTACAACTTCAAGATATATGAAATGATACTTTAAGAGTATTTAGAAGTGAAAATTTAAAAAATATTTCTATTCAAACAAATATTTTTCCTGGATTTCCTACTGATATCGGTTCTCCTTTTGCTGTTTTAATGACTCAAGCAGAATGAATTTCAAGAATTCATGAAGTTTTATTTGAAGGAAGACTTAATTTTTTGGTAGAACTTGATAAAATGAGAGGACATACGGCAATTTTAAATCCACATGAAGCACTTATTTTTTGAAAAATGGATTTAAAAGGTGCTCAAGTAACCAGTTGGGATTTAAGAGCTTGAGCAGCTATGGTAATTGCTTGACTCATTGCTGAAGGAGAAACAAAAGTAATGAATATTGAATATATTGAAAGATGATATGAAAATTTTATAGAGAAGCTTCAAAAATTGTGAGCAAGGATTGAAGTTTCTAAATAAGGAGAGAGCTATTTACATTTATATTTTAATTTATTTTTATGCCAGCATTTTGAATTTTACTTATTGTTTCTGGACTCATTATTATTATGTATCCTCAAATTATTGCTTATATGATTTGAGGTTTATTACTTTTTTTCTGACTCAATATTTTACTTGCAAAATATATGCTTACCAAAAAAACAAAGACAGGAGAGAGTTATGTAAAATTTTGAAATTATAAGATATATAAAGATTAAGTATGTTAGAAAATGTTTTTCTTATTTGAATTATGAGTATCATTGCCTTTATTCCAATTGCACTTTGGGGATATTTTTTTGGTTATATAGAGAGTGATAATTTTAATAAAAAAAGATTTTTTATCGGTATTTTAGCTGGATGACTTGCTGTATTTCCAGTTTTGTTTTTATGAGATATTATTGATGAATTTTCATTTCATCTTTTTAATATATTTTCCTATATTCATTCTTTTGGACAAGAAACTTGAATTATTCAAGTTTTTTTCTCGTTTTTATCACTTTTATTTTTTTTCTCATTATTACCATTTCTTCTTTTTTATCTTACTCCATATTCAAAAGAAAAATTAAAAATATTTTTTTCTCGTTTTCTCTTATTTTCTTTTTATTTTTTTCTCATATCATTATGATTGTATGGAATAAACTTTATTTTTTCTGTCTTTGATGGGTTACAATTTGATACTGAGATATCTATTGCATTTTGAGATATAGTATTTAATTCATTGAAACTTATTATTTTTTATTATCTTCTTATAGGGATTTTGGAAGAATTATCAAAATTTTTATTTTTTTCTTATGAAAGAAATTTTTCAGTAGTGTCAGCAAAACAGGGAGTGATTTCATCTATTTTTATAGCTCTTGGATTTGCTTTTGTAGAAAATATTTTGTACTTTATTTCTCTGTATGAAAATTTTTGAGTAGGAAAAGAACTTATTTCCACTTATTTTTTAAGAAATATTTTTTCTGTATTTTTGCATATCTTATGTAGTAGTATTTTTGCATATTATTTCTCAACTTTGTATTTAAAATTTAAAAATAATTATACTTTTGAATTCATAAAAGTGCTTTTTATTTGATTTTTTCTTGCACTTTTCTTTCATGCTATTTTTGATATATTTTTGACCTTTAATTTAATGTTTTTTGTATTTTTATATATTATTTGAGGATATTTTTATTTGACTTATATTTTTTATAAACAATAGTTTTTGGATTTGTAAAAAATTACATATAATATTTTTAATTTATTTATTTATCATAATGTATATGAAAATTTTGAGTATTATTTTTCTTTGTATGTGACTTTTTTTGAGTTATTTTCAAGATACATCAGCTTTAAGTATTTTTAGAGATAACTCAGAAATTATTTATTGTAGAGATGGAGAATGTTCTTTGGATGAGGGAATTGATACGGTAAAACATGGAATTGATAGCATTGAAACTGAGAGATCAGTTTCAGCATATATTCAAGATATTATTATATATTTACTTTGATTTATTACTATTTTAGCAGTTCTTTATATCATTTATGCTTGATTTAAAATTCTTACTTCTGCATGAAATGATGAGGAAGTGTCAAAATCAAAATCAACCATTATTTCAGTTTTAGTGTGAATTGTTATTATTTGGCTCGCATATTCTATTGTAAAATTTATAATTAATGTCGTAACTACGGGAGTATAAATTATAACTTCAAATTTTTGCAATTATTTTAAATATATGTTACTATGTATGAGTAGTTTATTATTAACATATATTATATGGTTACAACAAATGAATATAAAAATGACCAGAAAAGCTACAAAATGATGAATATTTCCATCATTTTGTTTGTAGTAGTTCTTGTGATTACAGTATGAATGTATTTTTATAATGGAAGTATTATTTCAAAAATAAATACTATTCAAGGTGATATTACTCGTATTACTACAGAAATAAAAAAAGTAAATGAAGATGAAAAAATAAAGTTATATACTCTTATTACCGCTAATTCTCTTTATTTACAAAAATATAAAGACCTCTCTCAAATTCCTGTTTTTATAAATAATGTATCGGATCTTTCAAGAAAATATAGAGTTCTTTTTTCATGATTTTCTTATTCACAAGGGCAAATTGTATCAAATGCAAAAACTCAAAATGATGCGGTAAGTCTTGCCTCAACAAAAACAAAAAATTTCCTTGAATATTTTAGAAAAAAAGATGATAATATCTTTTGACTTCTGCCTGTAACCTCTTTTTCAGGACAAGAAACGATTGAATTTTCTATAAAATTTGAAGTGAAAAAATAATTTATTTTTTAAATCTTAATTATGAATAATAATTCTAAATACAAATTTTTAAGCTATTTGTTTTTACTTTTAACTGTTTTTGTGATTTTTTTATTCACAAAAAGTATTTATTGAGAAATAGTACAAAATAATAAACAAAGACAATCCTTAACCGAAAGTTTACAACAAAAACAAACCGAATATGATAAAATTGCAAAAATAAAATCTGATATTGATACTTGAAATGTAGAAGCTCTTGATTTTGATAAATACTTGATAAATTTTAGTGAAGATGAGATTGTGGATTATTTTTATTCATATACTAAAACTCATCCGCAAGTAAGTATTGAATCGCTTGGAATTTCTGAAGAAACTCCAAATGAATTTTGATTTAGAGAAGCAACGATTGATTTAAATCTTACTTTTTCCTCAGAACAAGATATGATGAGTTTTATGACAAACCATATTTTAAATTCACCAAAGTATAATCTTTATATTCACCAATTTAACTATCCTTTTTGAAATATAAATTGACCTTTTGCAGTGAATATTCCAGTAAAAATTTTGTATAAATAATTATAATGATATGGAAAATAATCAAACTGAAAAAAAACAAAAACAATATTATTTATTTAAGAAAGTAAGTCTTGCAGATAAATTTAATTTTTATGAATATTTATCTATTATGCTTGACGGAGGAGTTACTATTATTTCTGCTTTAGAATCAGTAGAAAAAAAAGTAAAAAATCCATTTTTTAAAGAAAAAATTTTAGAATTGCTTGTTTTTATTTCTTCATGAGATAGTTTAAATAAAGCGATGAAAAAGCTTCCAGATGTATTTTCATCTTCAGAACATTCTATTGTTGAAGCTTGAGAAAAATCTTGAACCTTAGTAAATGCTCTTTCTTCTCTTGCTATAGAGTCAAAAAAATTACATGAATTGAAACAAACTATAAAATCTTCGCTGACTTATCCACTCATTATTATTATATTTTTAGTCGTAGCAGTGTTAATAGTTATGACCTATGTAGTACCATCACTTATTCCTTTAATTGAGGAAGCAGGAGCTGAAAAACCACTAGCTACTGTTGCTTTAATTGCAACGAGTAATTTTATTACGAATAATTTTATTATTCTTATATTATTTTTTCTTGCTTTTTTACTTTTATTTTTTTGATATAAATCATCAGAAGGAGGAAAGAAAAATCTTGATTCACTTTACTTACAACTTCCTCTTATATGAGAGGTTTATAAAAATTATATTATAGCTTCTTCTGCTTCTATACTTTGAGTACTTATGAATGCATGAATTCCAGTTATAAAAACAATTATTTTAGTATGAAAATCATCAAATAATTCTATCTATGAATGATTATATAATGATATTTCATTAAAAGTAGGAGGATGAAAAAAAATAGTTGATTCTATTTTAGAAGTAGATGTGGCAAATGAGTATTTCCCATCTGATTTTGTACAACTTTTATCTGTATGAGAAAAAACAGCTTCTCTTGACAAAGTATGTAAAAAACTCAATGAACAATATACTAGAGAAGTAAATTACTCACTCAGTAATTTAACCAAATGGATAGAACCAATTGCTATTTTTGTTGCTGGAATTTTTGTACTTTGGTTTGCATTTGCTATTTTTTGAGCTATTTTGAAATTAACTCAAACAATAGGATAAAGAATTTAAAGATAATAGTAGAAAATAGTTTCATCTTCTCTCTTTACCCTTAATTATTTTTATGAAAAAAATAAATATATCTTGATTTACACTTATAGAACTTTTGATATCCATGACTATCTTTCTTATTTTGACTATGATGACCTATATCAATTATGCGGTCTATCAAAATATAGCAAAAGTAAAACTTGGACTCAAAGAAGTTTCTCAAAGTATTCATGAAGCTAGAAATATGGCAATAAATGGATATGATAAAGAAAAAATTAACCAATCAATTTGAATTTATTTTGATGTAAATAATAAAAATGTAGTAAAATATTATTGATTTAATTATAATTCCTGAGTTACTTTATCGCAAGAGAACCTTATTAAAGAAAAAAAACTGCAAGATAGTGTGGGGATAGATGATATTTCTGGAAAAGAAAATATGATGATATATTTCTCTGCGATTTACTGAGAACCAACCTTCTATTATTTTCATATTTCTTGAGAAAAGGAGATAATTATACTTGATGAACTTGATATTATTCTTTCCTTTAAAAATATGAAATCTTATCCATTTCAAAGAGAATTAAAATATTTTAAAAATACAAATGTAGTTGATTATTAAAAAATTATGAAACAAAATAAGGCTTGATTTTCTATTATAGAAATACTCATATGAATTTTTATATTTACTCTTGGTTTAGTATCAATCTATGCTCTGCTTTTATCTACTATGAAACTCAATGATTACTCTAAAAATTCAATTATTGCTTCTAATTTAGCCAGAGAATCTATAGAAATCGTTAGAAATGTAAGAGATAGTAATTATAAAAAATTATTTAAATGGAATAAATTTCCTTGAAGTGATGTAAATGCTACTTTTCAAACAGGAGTATATTATAAAATAGAAAATAATTTGTGAAATATTTTCTGAGAAAATATAAAAGTTGAGATTATTTCAGATTTTGCAGAGGGAAAAAATGAATTATTGGGAAAAATGACTCACTATCAACTTTGTTTAACAGGGGAAAATATCTATACTTATGATTGTAATACCTCACATACTCCTACATATTTTTATAGATATGTAAAATTTGATGATGTGATATACCAAGAGTGAGGAAGTGATCAAAAATTAGAAAATGCTTTAAAAATGACGGCAAAAGTAATATGGTATAACAGATGATATCATGAAATACAAATAGATACTATTCTAACAGATTTTTTAAGACAATAAAAAACTTTACATAATACAATTTTATAATGTTATCTCTTTTTTATGAAATGAAATAATACATGATTTACCTTGGTTGAGCTTATTGTTTCTATCTCAATACTTTCTATTATTATGGTGTCAGTATTTACCGTATTTGCTCTTTCTGCTGATTTAAATAATAAAACTGATATTTCAAGATCTTTGCAAGAAAATATAAAAAATATTGTAGAAACGATAGCAGAAGATTTAAGAAGACAAGGAACTTCTTGAGTAAATTCAGATATAATTTCTAGTAAATGTGAACTGAAAAAATCTGAGTATTTATCTGGAAGTAAACTGTGTATTTGAAATAACACTTATTATTTAGCAAAACAGGTTGAGTGAGAATGGAACAGAATTGTTAATAATAATGAATGTTCAGAAAATATTCAATGTTTTTTAGTACAAAATAATGGGCATAGTATTACACAGCTCTCAAATAGTTGGGTAGAATTTAAAAATCTTACTTTTTATGTTTCTGATAGTGGAATGAAAAAAGTAACACTACAATTTGAAATGCAACCTTCAAGAAAAAAAGGAATAAAACCTGATTTAGTAAAAGATTCTAAAATAATATTTCAAACTACTCTTTCTGAAAGACTCTATAATGATTATTAAAAATGATAAGTGATTTCTATATTCTAACTTTTAAGTATTATGAAACAAAATAATTCTTGATATTCTGTTATTCTTTCCATACTGATGGTATGATTTATGCTGGTGCTTACTTCATGAGTTTTTTTGCTAGTATTATGAGAAAATAAAGATACGAAAGCAATGGAATATTATTTAAAATCATTTGCCTGAGCAGAATGAGCTATTGAAATTGCATTACTGAAAGCAAAAAAGTATAATTATTCTTATAGTGACAAACTAGAAAAATGACAACCAATATCAAAGGTATTATTTAGAGGAACTGATTTATATCATTTTAATAAAGATGTATTTATATCTTATAATTTAGATGCTACATCAAATGAAGTGATAAACAAAAAATTGCAAGCAGGAAAGTTTGATATTATCCCTTTATTTTATTATAATCAAAATGGTGAAGAAAAAAAAGTTACGAATATAGAACTTTTCTGACAAGTACAAGATGTGGTATGGAATATTATATGAGAAGATTCTTGAATATCATGAATAGGAAATGTTCGTAATAATACTCCTGGAAACTATAAAATTATTTCTTGAACCAATGTTTCTTATGAAAAAAAGCTAGTGTGAGATTTCTTGAAAAGCTCTGAGAAAAATTATCTCATTTTACATAATACTACTGCTACAGATATAGATTATAATTTGAGAGCTCCAAATCCTTGAGAGTTGATTACTAAAGAGGCCTCATCTATTATTTGAACAGGAGAAATATGAGGTTATAAACAAAATTTAAGAGTAATTATTAACAGTTCAGAATACTTAAATCTCTTAAAATATTCTATTTTTTCAAATTAAAAGTGTCTTATATAAGCCACTTTTAATTTTATTTGCTTATGTAAGAGAAAAAAATAAAAAAAAACTTGCATTTTGTTTTAAACGAGCTATATTAAGGATGTTTATTTTATTAATAACTTTTTTGTTATGAAAAAACAAGATTTTATAAAAGCAGTAGCATCTTCTGCGGGATTATCTCAAGATGCTGTTAGTAAAGCTTTAAATACTATTGTAGATGTAGTAACAGCTGAATTAAAAGCTGGAAGAGAAGTAAATATTACTGGGTTTGGTGCTTTTAAAGTATCACAAAGAGCTGCTAGAAATTGAGTAAATCCAAGAACTGGAGCTAAAATTTCTATTCCTGCTATTAAAACTCCTGTTTTTAGAGCTGGTAAAACATTAAAAGAAAACGTAAGATAATTAAAAATAAAAAATACCTCTATAAAAGAGGTATTTTTTATTTGATTTTTTTATAAAAAAGTGTTATAATTTTGATAGTATACTTTTTTATATTACTCAATGGAACAAATATTTATAGATGAAGTACAAATAGAGAGTGTAAATAAAGAAACATTGGCTTTATTTTACAACAATAATAAGTTTGAAATTTCATTTTTGTTTAAATCCGACTTTAGAAACTCAAAATATTTAAGAGATTATTTACTTATAATATTTGATATTTTATGAATTGATGTGATTTGGAAAAATAGATTTGTTTTAATTGTTGATGAACTCAATAATAATGCCATTGAATATGGGAGTAAAGAAGGGAGCATTAATACGCTTAGATTTCAAGCTGAAAAATGAAATGATGATGTATATATTCAAATAGAAGTTCAAGATTGTGGAGACTGAAAAAGTTCAAAGAAAGCTACAGAAATGGAAATACTGAGAGATGAAAGATTAGAAAAATGATTTTTAAATCATAAATCTATTAGAGGAAGAGGATTATTTTTAATTATTACAAAATTGGTTGATAAGCTTTATTTTAAAGATAGTCAAGAAGGATGATTAGTGGTAGGTGTACATAAAAAAATTGAAATAAAAAAAGAGTAGATCATATATCTACTCTTTTTTTATTCAAAAATTACTGCTAAATCTCTATTTTTTAAAATTTCTCACTTTATATTTTGTAAAAAATCTCTAATATTTTTTCCTTTAATGATAATTTTAGTAAAAAATTGATTGTCTCGTTTTATAGGATTATCTATTTTTATAATTTCATATTTTCCAGTATTGTAGCTATCTAATATATCTTTGAGGTTTTGTATATATTCAATAGATCATTGTTTATTTTTATGTTTATATCTTAGAGTGGCAAGTTCAAAAAAAGGTGGATATCAAAATATTTTTCTTTCTTTTAAAGTTTTTTTAAAGAAATCTTTATAATTAAAGGAGGTAATATTTTGTATCATTTCATTTTTTGGAGCAAAAGTTTGAATAATAATATCGCTTTCTTCTCATAATCTTCCTCATCTTCCAATAAGTTGTTTTATGGTAGCATAAATTTTTTCTTCTGTATCGTATTTTGGAATTTGAAGTTCTTGTTCTAAAAGTATAATTCCAATCACTCAGATATTTCTAAAATCAAATCCAGTAGTTATCATCTTTGTTCCAATAATAATTTGGGCATTTTTTATATTTTCTAAAGCTTCTTTTTTGAGAGTCAAATTTTTTACACTATCGCTATCCATTCTAAAAATATTTATTTTTGGGAAGAATTTTTTAAAACTTTCTTCTATTTGTTGGGTTCCTACTCAAATATTTTTTAAATGAGTTCCATGGCATTTTTCACATTCAAGAGAAATATTTTCACTATACATACAATGATGACAAATAAGTTTTTCAGGATTTCTATGTACAGAGAGAGATATATCACATTTTGGACATTTTTTTATATGATGGCAATCTTCACACATTAATAAATCGTATGCTCCTCTTTTATTAAGATATAAAATAACTTTTTTATTGTCTTGTAAAGATTGTTCAACTTTTGAGAGCATTGTATGAGAAATATAAGAGTTTTGCTTAGTTTTATCGAGTCATAAGTCAACTAAAAAGAAGTTTTTCATTATAAATATTTATAGGTTATTTTTGAATATTATATGAATTTTTTAGAAAAAACATAATTTTTACTTGACAAAATATTAAAAAAGTGTAAAAAGATTATGTCAGTTTTTTGACACAAAAAGGAGTGGTATTATGACTAGTTTGGTTAATTATAATGCAGACCATATGACAGGTCGGGTCAAATTCGTCAAAGGGTTTCATATGGGGGGATGTCCTATCTCATTGCTGGAAAAATTTCAAAAGCAAAGAAGTCTTCGCAAACCTGGCCAGGATTTTCTCCATAATGATGGGCAACCTATCTATGATGGGGACAAAAAGATGTTGCTGACTGGATGTGATTCTTCAGCAAAGATTTTGGCACAACTTGCTGGACAACTTCCGGTGCTTGTCAAATATCCTTGTTGAAAGTTTCTCCATTAATATAAAACCTCACAAAATGTGAGGTTTTTCTTTGCAAAAAAAAAGAATTCTTTTATAGTAAAAAAGATAATTTCTATTTATAGTAAAATGAAACAAAAACTGTTAGAATTCTATTTTCAAATATTTTGATTTTTAGCAAAAAATTATATAAACAAATATAATCCTTTTGTAATTTGAGTAACAGGAAGTATTTGAAAAACCAGTTGTAGAATGATTATTTCAGAATTATTACAACAAACATTACAGGAGAAAATTATTTCTACTTCGAGCAAAAATTTTAATTGAGAACTCGGATTAAGTCTTTCAATTTTATGAATTTCTGATTATAAACCAAGCTTTTTATGAGTATTAAAAACAATTTTTAATGCTACTAGGATTTCATTTTTTTGAGAAAAAAAATATGATATTATTTTTTTAGAATACGGAATTGATCATATTGGAGAAATGGATTTTTTACTTTCTATTGTAAAACCAGATATTGGGATTGTAACGAAAATAGATAAAGTACATTCAAGTCAATTTGAGTCAAAAGAAGTAATTGCAAGTGAAAAATATAAACTTTTACAATCAAGTAAAGAACTCAGTTTTTTAAATGCGGATGATGGATTTGCACAAAAATATGAAACTACTCTTACTTCAAATAAAATTTTTTATACAACAGCAGGAGAAAGTAAAGACCAAAAGTTAGATTTACAGTGACTTGATTATAATTTAGAGACAAAAGATGGAAGCATTGTTTCTTGCTTTTATTTTGAATCATACTGAAAAAATAAAACAAAAATAGTATCAAATCTTATCGGACAAGAGAATATTTGATATATTACTATTTGACTTTATATTGCGGATATTTTGAATCAAAAATATTATAATCAGTCTTTTTTATCTCAAATTTGAGATACTCTCTACATAGGATTTACTCTTCAATACTCAAGATTTTCCGTTTTTTCATGAATAGAAAAATCTATTTTAATTGATAGTTCTTATAATGCGGCTCCTGAAAGTATGAAAAAAGTACTTGAAAATTTCTTTTTATTATCTCAAAAAATATATTCAAATTATGAAATTATTTTGTGTCTTTGAGAAATGAGAGAATTAGGAGAATATACGAAAGACGAACATGAAAATTTAGCAAACTTTGTCAAAGAAAAATCACAAAATATTTTTATTGTTTGAGAGAGTATGAAAAAATATTTTCTTCCTATTATTCCAGATGCAAAATATTTTAAAAATTCAAAGATTTTATGAGAATTTTTAGAGGAGAAATTAAAAAAAGAGAAGAAAAAATATATTATTCTTTTTAAGGGAAGTCAAAATACTATTTTTATGGAAGAAGCTTTAAAATATATTTTACTTCATGAAGAGGATAGAAATAAAATTTGTAGACAAGAAGACTTTTGGATGAGAAAAAAGAATAATTTTTTTGATAAATAGAAATAAAATAATATATTTTTTATATATGAGAAAATAAGAAATTAAGATATAAAATAAATGAAAAAACTATAAATATGAAAGATGAAGGAATACAAAATTTTGAACATATATTAAAAACAAAATTTAACTTAGAAAGTTTTCGTGAAGGACAAGCAGAAATTATACAGAGTGTAATAGAAAAAAATGACACTCTTGTTTTTATGCCAACATGAGGAGGAAAATCACTCACTTATCAATTTCCTGGAGTTGTTTTACCAGGTCTTGTAATTATTATTTCTCCCCTTATTTCTCTTATGAAAGATCAGGTTGATAAACTCAATGCTTTATCAGTAAGGGCAGAAGTAATTAATTCAACGATTTCAAATTTTGAAAAACAAATGCTTCTTGATGAAATTTCTCTTGATAATCCTGATATTGTTTGAAATATTAAATTTCTCTATATAGCTCCAGAAAGACTCAATGATGAATATTTTTTATCTATTATGAAAAAGGTAAAAATTGCACTTATTGCAATAGATGAAGCACATTGTATTAGTCAGTGGGGGCATGATTTTCGTCCAAGTTATTTAAAAATTAAGGGATTTATAGAAAATTTAAGGAGAGAAAAATTATTTCCAATAGTTGCTCTCACTGCAACAGCAACAAAAAAAGTAAGAGCTGATATTGTAGAGAGATTAGGACTGAAAGAATATCGTATATTTACAAAATGATTTGATAGAAAAAATCTTGCATTTATAGTAAGAGAAATATCTAAAGAACAAGAAAAATTAGAAAAAGTTTTAGAGGTAGTGAAAAAAACTCCTCCATTTTGAATTGTGTATTGTTCTAGTGTGAAAGCAGTTTCAAAAGTATATCAGTATTTGTTGCAAAATGGTATAAGGGTATCGATTTATACTTGAGAAATGTCAGGTGATTTAAGAGAAAAAGAACAAAATAATTTTATGTTATGACTTTCAGATGTTATTGTTGCTACCAACGCTTTTTGAATGGGAATTGATAAAAAAGATATTCGCTATGTTATTCATTATAATTTACCTGGAAGTATAGAAAATTATTATCAAGAAGTTGGGAGAGCTGGAAGAGATGGAAAAAATAGCTATTGAGTTATTATTGCCAGTTATCAAGATACAATTATTCAAGAATTTTTTATTGAAAATACTTATCCTCCCAAACAAGATATTTTAGCACTATATAACTATTTTTATAAGCCTTTTAAAGAAGGAGAATGAGAAGGAAAGCAAATTCTAAAAACCTATAATTCTATTGCGATAGAGTCAGATTTAAAATCTGATATGAAGGTAGGAAGTATTGTGAAAATATTTGAAAAATATGGAATTGTAAAAAGATGATTTGATGCAAGAGAATGAGAACTAGATTTTAGATGAAGATGAATTACTTTGCTTTTACCAAAAATGAAATTGGAAAATCTTCCTATATTATGGTGACATCAAGATTTATTAAAAGGAGAATCATATTTTAAATTAGAACAAGTAAAAAAATTACTTTTTAGACCAGGTTGTAGAAAAAGATTTATTTTAGAATATTTTTGAGATGAAGAAGATCTCAAAAATATGAATGAAAATTGCTCTGTTTGTGATTATTGTATTGAAAAGAAAAAATATGAATGACAAGAACAAAAAGAAATAGTTCCCAAAACAGTTTTTTTGCTTATTTTAGAGTTTATAAAAAGGTTTCAGGAAAAATTTTGAACACAAATTTTAGCTTGAATATTAGTTTGAAGTAAAGAAGTAAAAATTCGTGAATGGAATCTTGATTTGGATAAAGATTATAATATTTTATGAGTGTATGATAAAGAATTTATACTGGCTCTTTTTGATGTACTTTTAGAGTATGGGTTTTTATATAAAAGCCAATGACAATATCCAAAAATATGAATTTCTACTTTAGGAATAGATGCAATTTATAATAATACTTTGTTATATAATGAAGAAAAATCATTACAATCAAGTCTTTATTTTAAAACAAAAAATATTCTTATATCTGCAAAAAAATCAGGAGGGAATTTGAAAATCCAAAAAATAAAAGTTGAAAAAATGGATACTTATGCTCAAACATTAAAACTGTTAGAAGAAAAATTATCCTTGTCAGAAATAGCTTTAAATAGAGATATGACTTTGCAAACTATTCAAGATCATATAATAAAACTGTATAATTTTAATAAAATTACTCTTTCAGAGATTTTAAAATACTCTTCATTAGAAAAGTTGAAAATGGTAAGAGAAGTGATAAAAAAAGAAAATTTTACTTTAGATAAACTCAAACCTATAAAAGATATGCTTTCAAAAGAAGTGAATTATTTTGATATAAAGATTGCTTTAGCAATGATGGAAAAATGAGACTTATAAATGTGATATAGTATTTAAAAGAATATTTTATTTAGAATATTTTTGATATTATTATTGAAAATTAACTTTAAAAATTAAATTGCTATTTTTGTAAACTCTGCTAGAATTCTTTGAGATAAATACACCTAACATTTTTTTATGGAAAAATATGTGCAAGATTTGTTTGATAAACTCTTAAGTGAGATAATAAGATATAATCCGTATTATAATAAAGAGCTTTTAAATAAAGCATTTTTATTTGCCTATGAAGCACATGCGGGAGTTTATAGAAAATCAAAAGAACTCTATATTACTCATCCAATTTATGTCGCTCTTCATTTAACGAAAATTGAAGCTGATGAAACATCAATTATTTCAGCTTTACTTCATGATGTTTTGGATAATAATAAAATCACACTTGCACAAATAGAAAAACAATTTTGAAAAGATATTTCCAATATTATAAGCGGAGTATACAAGCTTGGAAATCTATATTATACTTTGGATATGAATTCAAAAGATATTGAAAATCTCAAACAAACTCTCGTATCTGTATGAGATGATATTAGAATATTTTTAGTAAAAATTGCAGATAGATATCATAATTTAGAAACACTTGAATACTTACAAAAGACCAAAAGATATAGAATTGCAAAAGAAACGAAAGAAATATATCTTCCAATAGTAAATTTTCTCTCTATTTGAGAATTTTTAACTCATATGCATGATTTGTGTTTTCAATACACAGAAGAGAGTGAATATAAAAAACTTCATAAAATTTTTTGAAAAAAATATGAATATCATAAAACACAAATTATAGAAGCACATAATAAAATTCAAAAAGAATTTACCGCAAAGAAACTTCAAATTTTAAATATTGAGGGAAGAGTAAAGAGCTTGTATTCAATTTATAATAAAATACAACATAAAAATATTGATTATAAAGAAATCTATGATGTATTGGCTTTGAGGGTGATTACAAAAAATATTCATGATGCTTATATAGCATTATGAATTATTCATAAATTATATAATATTAAACACGATAGATTTAAAGATTATATTTCGTCACCAAAACAAAATGGATATCAATCAATTCATACTACCGTATATGATGAAAATGGAAATTTTTTAGAATTCCAAATTCAAACAGAAGATATGTCAAAACTCAATAAATCCTGACTTGCAGCACATTTTATTTATAAATGATTTTGAGTTGATTATAAAGAACTTCCAGCTTGGATGAGAGGGGTATTAGATATACAGAAAAAAACTATTGATTCAAAGACTTTTTTTGAAAAATTATCAGGAGAAATTATTATTAGTGAAATCAAATGTTTTGATATGACAGGAAAATATATTCTACTTCCTAAAGGTTCTGTTTTGATAGATTATGCTTTTTCTCGTGAAGTTGATTATGGGAAGTTTTTTTCTCAAGCATATATCAATGGAACTCTTATTCAAGACCCTTTCTATAAATTAAACAATGGAGATTTTATAAAACTTGAAAAATCAAATAAAATATATATCAGTTATAAAATAGAAAATTTCTTTTTATTAAAAACACAAATAGCAAGAGAACAAATAAAAAATTTATTCAAAAAATATTCACAAATAAAAGCAGAACAATTATGAAAATATGTACTTGATTCTTCTTTAGAAAATTTATGATTGAGACACTTTGAAGCATATCCTTCAAAAATAAAGAGAAATGTATTAAAAAGTTTAGCAATGGGAAGTGAAAAACAAATGTATTTATTTCTTTCAATGGGAAGTATTGAAGTTGAGAAAGTACTCAACAAGATTATAGCGATGAATGAGAAAAAAGATTATAATAAAAAGGTTTCATTAAAAATAAAATTTAAAACAAAAGATTTTTTAAGTATAAATAACTTAACGAATACTTTTTATTCTCTTAATATAGAAATAAAAAAAATTATATATAAAGAAGACAAAAATTGTGTGTTGATTCATTTTGTTATTGATTCTAATCATAGCTTAAAAGAACTTTTAAAAGAGTTAAAAAGAGCTCCAAATGTTTTAGAAATTATAAGAGTATTTCCTTTAAGATTAAAATTATATTATATTTTTTATGCTTTTAGTTTATTTCTTGTAACAGGGATAATTTTTTCTATTAATTTTTTTGATATTTCCAAATTTGAGAAAAATTTATTTTTAGAAATTGTATTATTTTTAAGTAGTTTTACGATGCTTTTTATTGTATTTTTTTTGAAATTTATTGTAAAAACTATTCTTCCAGATGTTTTAAAATATAAAAGATTTTGGCTCTCACTTTTTTTCTTAAATACTTTTATTTTCTTTATTATCTTTTGGGAAATTTTATATTTATGATTTAATATCAATTTTATTCTCTATTTTTTATTTTGTTTTTTTATGTATATTATGATGTTTTATGAATTTTTAGTAAATAAAAAAATTGAGAAATAAAAATATATTTGATAACAAAAAAATCCTGAAAATATATATTTTCAGGATTTTTAAATTATTTTGTTTGAAGTCTTTTTTCTAATTCTTCACTGAGCTCATCTTCAATCTCTTGTTCTATTTCTTTAGTAACAAGAATTTGTTGAAGAGATAGCTTTTTTTTCTTTTTTTCAGTATTTTCTTTGTAAATCTTATTTATAATTTGAAGTATAGGAAAAAAGTATAACAGAGTAAATAAAACAATTATTATCCAAATAATCATAATAATTATCTCAGCACTTCAAAATTCGCTGAGAGTATTCATATTTTCATGAATTTCTCAAACAGTTCTATATTTGTAATCTATATTTATAGTTGACATATTTTTTTATTAAAAATTATTCTTCTTTTATAAGTTCTCATACTACTACCATTCTATTTAGTGTAGTTCCTACAGGCCAACAAGTCATCAAAGTAATTTCAGAAATATTATTTTCTCTTTTTAATACTGAAACATCACCTGGTTTAATTATTTTCTTTTCTTTTATTTTATAAGTATATTTTTTTTGTCAATAATAGGTAATTACTTCATCTCAAAAAGTAAGATTATCAATGAGTGCAAATACATCATTATATTTTCATTCTAGCCAAGGAAAATTTGATGAATGTCAGAAAATAAAACTATTTCCTACTTCTCAAGGTCTTGCACTTCCAGGATATCTTACGATTCCATTTACAAGCTCGGTCATAAAAATATTTTCTAATTCTTTTACATTTTCAACCGTTTTATTTTGAACATCAATTAAAGGAATATTTTTTCAAATTTTTGGTATAACTACTCTATTTTCATAAGGAACAATTTCTATATTGGTATTAAATTTATTTGGATTTCCAGTAATCAGTTTTTCCATAGTGTGGTAGGTTTTATTTTTTACCATTCCTATTTTTTCAGTAGTATTTAACTCCTCAGCTTCATTTCCAACATCTTGAGAGATGATTTCTTCACTTTCGCTTATATCTTGTTTTGGAATATCTTTTATAATTTTTGCATCTTGAACAGAGGTAAGCATAGCTTGTTTATTTTGTTCTAATGCTTCAGGATTGAGATAACTTCTTGCTATTTCTATATAAGCACTATAATTTGTTGATGCAATTAAAACAGCAAATATAAAGCTAGAAGTTGCAATATATTTCATAAAAAATATACATCCAGAAAAAAATTTATTCCTAGAAACAACTGGTATTGTTTTTTCTTTTGAAAGAGATTCATAATTTGGAAATATCTCATTTTCATTTGTTGTTTGTATATTTTGTGAAATTTCTGTACTTAAAATATCATAAGTATTTCAAGAAAAGGTATTTTGAAATGTATCTTCTTGAATTTCAGTTGAAATATTTTCTTCCGATAGTATAAAATTTGAAAGTATGTCATTACTGTTTTCTTGATGTTCAAAATCTATATTTTGAAGCATATCATCTCAGTGATAATTTTCTTCAAATATTCATAAAATATCATTATTTGTGTTTTGGTTTGTCATACTTTTGTTTTAAGTTATATTTGTTTTTATATTGGTAAGAATATTTTAGCATATATTTTTTTTAAAAGCAAATGGGGGACGAAAATATTTTTAAATTCTATTGACAAATAATCTAAAATATACTTTTATTACTTTTTATAAAGTCAGTTTGCAAGTTTTCCTTTTTTGATTATTATAGAGAAAATTATTTGAAAATGTATCGTATGTATGGCAAAAATTTATGAAAAAAGCTCTGGAGGAATTGTATATCGTAAGACTCAAGCATGAGTAGAAATACTTTTACTAGAATGGATTAATTCTAAAGGACAATCTGAATATGTAATTCCAAAGTGACATATGGAAGATTGAGAAACTGCGAGTCAAACGGCCTTGAGAGAGACAGCAGAGGAGACTTGACTGGAGATAAAGGATTTAGAAATTGTAAAATTTATTACAAAATTAAATTATACTTTTACAGCTTGATATCGTGAAGATAATCCGCTTGTTGATAAAGATGTGTATTTATTTTTAATTAAATATAAAGGAGAAGCAGATCCAGTTCCTCAAAAAGAAGAAAGATTTGTAGGTTATAAATGGTTTTGAGTTGATGAGGTAAAAAATTTAGAAGTAAAATTTGATCTTCCGGCTATAATAAGTAAAAATAAAGTTTATTTTATATAATATAATTTATGATAGAAATATTGAATACAAATAAAAACATACAAATTAAAAATTCTGATAATGTAGTAGTAAGTTGTAATATCAGTACTTATGAAGTTCAAATTGGGGACTATAAAATAGATTTTCCAGGTGAATATGAAAAATCATGAGTTTTACTTGAAGTTTTAGAATATGATGAAAAATTATTTTATAGTTTTTTAGTAGAATGAAAAGTTATTGTGGTATTATTTCATGATGATTTTGAAATGAAGGAAGAAGTAATGTCATTTTTTTGAGATGTAGATGTTCTTTTAGTAACAGGAACAAAAAATGCTCCTAAAATAGTTGAAAATATAGAAGCAAGAGTAGTGATTCCATTTTGAGAAGGGAAAGATATATTTTTAAATACTCTTGGACAACATAAAGAAGAAATAGAAATATTTAAACTCAAATGAGAGATGTGAATAGAAAATACAGAATTTATTAATTTAAAATAAAAAAGTGAAAAATATTTTTCACTTTTTTATTTTAACCTTCAGATAATGATTTCATTTTTCTTTCTTTCTCCAGAAAGAATTTCAAAATTGTCATTGGTGCATTCAATATAATTCTCTGTCCATCATTTGAATTGACCATCTTTTATATTTTCAATAAGTACTTCAAAAGTATTTCCGGTTTGTGATGTTATGAATTCATTTCTCATTTTTTCTCAAGTTTCTAGGAGAGTATTGAGTCTTTGTTTTTTTATTTTTTCATCAATTTGATGTGGGAAAAAACTTGCTGGAACATGTTCTCAAAGGGTATGATTTGAAAAAGGAAATCCGTGAACTTTTGTAATATTATAATTTTTTACTAAATCAAGAGTATCTAAAAAATTTTCCTGTGTTTCTCCAGGAAATCATACAATTAAATCAGCTCAAATACTTACTTTTACATTGTCTTCTCTTTTTATATTGATAGTTTTTTTGAGCAAATCTCTCATATAATCACCATCATAATGTCTTCTCATAGCTTTTAAGATCTCTGAACTTCCTGATTGGATAGAGTAGTGAAAATGAGGATAAATTCTTTTATTTTCAAAAATTTTTAAAACTTTCTCATCAACAAATTCAGGTCCGAGTGAACTAATTCTGATTCTTGGGATTTCTGTTTTTTCTAAAATATATTCAAGAAGATCTCATAGTTTTGAGTGAGTAAATTGGTTTGTATTTTCTTGTCCCCAAGCTCATAAATTTACTCAAGTAAGGACAACTTCTTTTCAGCCTTGCATTTCAAATTCAATAATTCCATCAACAATATCTTCGGGGCTTCTATAAAAGTGTCTCCCTCTTTTTATTACTGTAAGACAAAAAGTGCAAAAACTATCACAACCTCATTGTATAAGTAAAAATTTTTTTGTAGTGAGATTGAGTTTTGTTTTTATAGATTTTAGTTTTGAAGTATCTAGTTTGTTTATTTTTTGTTCGGTTTTAGGTTTTTCTCATAAAATTTCGATTTTTTCTTTATATATTTCTAATTCAGAATATATTTTGAAAAAATCTTTATTTTCTTGTCATTCTTCAAAAGCTCAACATCCGCTAATATATATTTTTTCATTTTCTTTGAGAGTTGGGAGTTCTTGTTTTACAAATTTAATCCATTTCTTTTTTGCATTATCTGTTACGACACAACTGGCAATAAAAATTCCAGATTTATCTTCCAGATACTTGCTATTTAACCATTCATCAGTGTAATACTTATTTACTTTACATCAAAATACTTTATATTTCATTTTTCTTTGTGGTTTATATTTTAACGATGAGATTGTAAATATTTTTCTTTTTTAATCAAATTTTATTTCATATTGTTTTTATTTGCAGAATTTTTTAAAATAGATAAAATATATAAGCCAAAATTTTATATTTTAATGCTTTTTATATGGAAAAATGACAATCTCCTTAAAAATATATTTTTCATGATTTTAACATTTTAATTTTTAAATAAAAATATATGAAAAAATATATAAAATGAGTTTTTTCTTTTTTATGAACTTTTTTTTTAGTAGGATTTTTCATTGTAGCTTGAGCTATTGCAGCCTCACAAATTCAATCATTTGACCAACCGATATCAGAGGGGAGTATTATTACTTCAGAGTATTACAATAAAATAAGTAGTCTCCTTAAATGATCAAAATCTGAAGGAAAATATTGTAAATTTTCTGGTGGAAAAATAGTATGTTTAGATGATCTTCCAATTATTCCCGGAGGAGGAGAAAATGAAACTATAATGAAAAAAAGTGTATATCATCAAAATTCATCAGATCCTAATGAAAGAGTAGCACAATGGAATCAGCTTGTAGATGAAACTTTTGCAAAATGGGTTCTCATGCCATGAATACAATGAAATCAAACATATATAGACGAATTAACAGTATGGTATAATACTTGTACCATTGCACCATGAAAGTATGAATTAAATGCACATAATCAAACGAATATAGACTGGTGTGGAAATTTTATATGTACCATATGAAAAGACCACTGAGAGTCAACTATAAATGTAACACATTGCTGAAATAATGAAGGCTTATCTTGTCCAAAAGCAAGTTTTAAAATAAATTGTATGTATTAATTATTAGTAAAAAATAAAACGAGAAATATTTCTCGTTTTATTTTTTAAATGTTTCTAGTATTTCTTTTGCAATATCTTTTCCTCCGATTCAAAATGCAAGTCATCCTGCAATAGCAAGCATGGATACAAAACCAATTAAAACAGTATTGATAATAAACATACTTACTATTTTTGTGTATTCTAAAAATACCATGAGTGTAAAAAAAAGTATGATAATTCTAGCTCATTCAGCTATAATTTTTGCTGTTTTTTCTTTAGTTAGATTGAGAGTATGATATACTACATCATAAACAAAATTTGAAAATCTGATACCAAAAAATCATATAAGTACTCATACAAATAAATTTGGGAGATAATCAGTAACATCTTTAAGAAAGCTTTCTACTTCAGTAATTCACATATAACCAATAGAAAGTCTAAAAAATATGATTAGTAAATAATAACTCATTGCTTTTGCAATTACATCATCTACTTTTACTTTATCAGTAAAACGACTTTTTATAAATCTTGCTTTCTTTTCTTTTTTTTCTTCTGAAAGTTGTTCCTCATCAAAATTAATTTTGAGTCTATCAATAAATTGATTGAGTTTGAACTTTCTAAAAATGAGCATTAAAAATAGATACACAAATCTTGCTATGAGTCCTCAAATCAGAAGAATTATGAGTGCTCAAATGATTTTTGGTCATAATATCTCAGTTTTGGTAACAAAATTTTCATATATAACATCAAAAGAGTTTTCTATATTAAAAATCATATTTTATAAATTATAAATAAGATACTCTTAACATCCTCCAGAACAACTTCCACAACTTCAAGAACTACATCCTCATCCTTCTGATTCTCATCATCCACCAACAATACTTACAAACATTGATTTTAACTCATCAATTTCTGGAACTATTCCTTCAAAAATCATATCTTTAAATCAGATAGATTCTTCTTCTATAATAAGAGCGGGTTCTTTAGAGATATTGAGTTCAGTTTTTAAAACATCATCAGTAGTTATTTCTGATGTTATAAAATCATTTAATCCTAATTCATCTATAGCAAAGTTTACTTTTTCTAAAAGCTCTCCAGTTTGCCCATCATTTCCATAAATCTTAATTTTCATTTTGTATATTTATATGAAATAAAAAAAATATCACTTTTATTGCGATATTTTTTATTATATAGAAAAATTTTGTTAGTCAAAATTTATATTGTTTCAAATTTTTTGTATAGACCAGCATTTCTCATTTTTAACATATTTTCATCAAAATAATATGTCTTTTTTGAGTGAGGAAGTTTAATTTTTATAAGCATTTTTTTAAAATGTATATAGAGTCAAATTGCTAAAATTTTTTCTATTGATTGTCATCAAATATTTATTACTCCAAGATTTATTAGTTCATGAATCATCTCACAATACGATATATATAATTTTGGATTTTTATCTTTTAATTGATTTCCAATTATGTCAATATTATCAGTAAGACTTGTATATCATAATTCATCTTGTATCAGATGAAAAAGTTGAGAATAAGCATTTTTATTTTTCCTATCAAGAGTATCTTGAATCACTTTTAGATCTCATTTTATCTCTATGGAATCTGAAATTAATTCTCATTCTATAAAGTCAATAAATAATTCTCCATAATACGAAGTTTTTTCTTTATTTTTCTTTTTGAGAATTTCATTAATATTTTCAAAAAAATCATTTACATAATTGACAAGATCTATTTCTCTTATAGGAATTCATAAACGAGTGAGCTCACGAAATCTTTTAGCATAATCATAAATAGATTGAAGACTGACTCATTTTTCATTATCATGTTTTCCAACAACAAATTTTATTTCTGTCCCAATAGGATATTTTGATGCTTTTAGTCCTTCTTCAAGAGAGAGTTCAACATTTCAAACAAGTTTTATTTCTCTATAATCTTTAGAAGTAGAATTTTTCTTGTTTGCTAATTTATTTCTTTCATTATGTTCTTTTTCTTCTTCAGATTCTACTTCTTGGGAAACTTTTGTTTCTTTTTCTAATTTGAGATAAAATTCTTCATTTAAAAATACTTTTTCCTTTACTGCTTGTAAATCAAGCCCATTTTTGTTTCTAATTTGAGCTTTTCATTCATATAATGCTTGATCAATATATTGCATCATTAAAGCAGCTTGCCAATCCTCTTCTATATATATAGTTACTCAAACCAGATCTTTAAACTCATCTACAGAATAATATTTGGCTTCTGCGAGCTGTTTTCATATAATAGAATCTACTCATTTTTGTCTGGCTATGAGTTTAAAATTTATGATTTTTCCATCAATTACTACGGTACCAGTTCTATAAATATTTCCATTTTTATCTTCATATCATGCTTGAATTTGAAAGGGTCTTTCTAAATGTTGAGAAATAAATTGTCTATCAAGAAATCAAGCTCTTCTAATTTTTTCATTTGATAGCACATCATCTATAGCATAAGAGATTTTTGCCATAGCACAAATAATACTTCCCGTATTTTTATTTGTTTTTGTTTCACGAAGAAAATTGATAACTGATTGAGCATTTTGAAATTTTAATTTTTGAAATTTTGTAGGAAGTGTTTTTAAATATCTTTCTTCATAGAGATGGTGTGCTTGTTCAAAAAGTGTATTTATTTTTTGAATTCAAGATGGGGTATCAATATCAATTTTCAGTCTTTGTTGAATAAAATGTTTTATTTTATCATCTGTTTTAAAGGGAATATTAAATAAATCCATTACTGTTACATCAACTCATCCAATATGCAGAGGCTTTAAATGTTTCGCAATTTCACGATAATCTTCAGCATTATCAAAGTCCGACATATCAATATAAGAACTCATATCTCCTTTTCCTTCTTTTTGTCAAATATCATATAATGTAATAGTTTTTGAGGCCATAATTTTACTTTAATTCTAAACTAAATATTTCTCTTCCAACGAGTTGAGAATCTCTTTTGTAAAGTAAACTTCCTGATTTTGTTTCAAAAAATTCTATATTTTCAGGAAGAAGTTTTTCTACTTTACAATACTTATTGATAATATCATAAATCTCTTCAAAATACAAAAATTTTCATTTTATTTCCCAAAAAGGAAATGAGATGACTATTTTTCATTGATAATTTTTTCTTTGAAGTCATGAGAAAAATCATTCGTATAAATCTGAAAGTTTTTGTTTTTGTTTGTCTATTCTTTCTACAGAAATATTATTTTGAGTCATAATTTCTCATAAATATCATTCTGTAACAATAGCATCAATTTGAGATAAAAAATGAACTTCATGAATATATTTTGCATTTTGAAGCATAATAACCTGTTCGAAATTAAATTTATTTTTTAAATTTCCAAGATTTGAAAAAGTAGTTTCTACCATTCTGTTGCTGATATCACTTCCAAAAACTTTTGTATTTCACATATAAACAGATTCAATTAATACCGTTCCAAGTCATACAAAAGGATCATAAATAGTTTTTCAACCTGAAATATTTATCATCATTTGAGCAAGTTTTGGAGGAAGCATTCATACGTGCATATCTCTATCTTTTCCATAATCTCTGTTTGAATATCCATAAATATCTTGAACAAAAATTGTTTTTCAAAAGTAAAGTTTTCATTCAATAAAAATAAAATTGAAATCAGTTTCTTTTTTGATAAGGGCTTCTTTTATGATTACTACAGAAGCTAGATTTTTAAAGTTTGCATTAATAAAACGAGGATTGAGTCAAAAACCTTTGATAACTTTTTTTGATATTTTTAAAAAATCTTTAAATTCAACAGGACTGTTTCAAAAAATATTTACAGCATAATTGAATTTTCAAATATATCAGTCAATATCTAATTTTTCAGAGAAAATATCTTCAATTTGAGAAGTAAAATTTTCTTTTATATCTTGATTTCCAAGGATTTCAATAATTTTTATAGATCATCCAAGTTTTTTTGATTTTGATAAAATTTCTTCTTTTGATAATCCATCTAAAAGAAGCATTTTTTTATCACAAAAAAGAGTATTTCCAGTTGGAAATACTTTGAATATTTCAGCAATTGAGAGTTTAAATTCACGGCCAAGTTCAAAGGCAAACATAAGAAAGTAAAAGATAAAAAATAAAAGATAAAAGTATACTTGAGAAGGAATAATTTATTATAATCATAAATTTTCTTTGAGTCTGTGAGCAATTTCTTCAATGCTTCAGTGAGCATTTATTTCTATAAGTTTTCATTCTGTTTTATAGATTTGGACAATTGGCATTGTTTTTTCATAAAAAAGGCGAATTCTTTCATTTATAGCTTCTTCTTCATCATCAGCTCTTTTTGTTAAAGTATTTCAATTTTTTGGATTGATAAGCATTCAATTTGGAAAAGTTTCTCAAGTTTCTTTATCATACATTCTTCCAAGAAGTCTTTTTTTTGCATCGCTTTCACTTAAATCAAAAAAAACTACTTTATATTCTCATAATATAGCATCAGCAGAAATTTTATTTCCTTCATTTCTGACAAATCAATCAAGTATAAGTTTGTTTCATTTATTTTGTGAAATAACTTCTTTTAGGATATTTTCAACAATTTCTGGACTTACTTGTTTTCCTGATTCAATAGTTTCTTTTACTGTTTTTCAAAGCTGAGTATTTTGAGATGCAATTTCTCTTAAAGCAGTTCCAGTTTCATAGATTTTAAATCAATATTTTTCTTCTAGAATTCTTGCTTGGGTTCATTTTCCAGATCCTTGGATTCAGATAAAAACGATATGCATATATGTTTGGAATAATTATTAAAAATATAATTTTAATAGGAGTAATAAGCCGGATTCTGTACTTCTACATCAATCTATCTAGGATTCTTATCACTAAGAACCTCAAGCTGGGTATATTTTTATTTTACAATAGAGGAATAATAAAATAAAAATACCATTCCCATTGCTCCATACACAGTTTACCAAGTTTATAAGATTGCTCTTATACTTCAAAAGTAGCAGAAAAATATTTACTTATAAGTATTTATAAAATTAATATTTTTTACCTCTTTTGACTTTTCACCTTTTGAAATTTCTTTCTAGTATTGTCTCTGTGGCACTGGTGGTATTTGAAGTTTATGAATTATATCTTCAAACCAAAGCCGTTAGCTTTTGTAATTTCCTCGTGGAGTCCAGACTTTCCTCAAAAAATTGCTCTTTCGTAGATGTATGCTCCTATTAAAATTAACTTTATTATATAAAAAAAATTATAAATACAAATGAATTCTCTTTTTATACAGAGGAAAATAAAATCGCTATATTCTATAATTCATTTGATTTATAGAGAAAAAATATTATATTTATGAAGTAATTTTATATTATAACTCTTATGTTTTTTATGCTTCAAATTATTAGACATATTTTATCGGATTGTTCTATCTTATATAAAAATTTTTTACATTGGAATATGTCAAAGATTTTGATTTATATAACATCATTTTTATTATGACTTGTCTTATCTCTTCCATTTTTTGTGTTATTAGGAATTTGTATGTATTTTGATCCTATTGAGTGGAAAGATATTATTTATAACTATTATACTACTCAAACTCCAGGTGTATCATTTTGAATAGCATTAATGTCGCATTATTTATATATTATTTGAGAAGCATTTTTGTTTATTTTATGAGCTTGATTTTTTTTCTTTTGATTGAGTTATAGAGTGGTACTTTTTGCTAAACTCAATTTATGATATTTAAAATGAGATGTATTAGCATATTCGAAAAATCATTATTTTCATATGAAAACTATTTGGAAATATTTATGAGTTATGTCATATGTGGCACTTGTTTTTTTAACTTTATTTTTGATTTTTGTATTGTTATTAGTTGTTTATGTATTTACTTTATGAGGAGTTGATCAAATTTATAGTATGCTTTATGGAGGGGGAATAAATATGTTTTCTATTTTGAGCTTGTGAACATTTTTAATGTTATTTTTGGTGTTTATTTATTTAGCATATAGAATGAATTATTCATATATTATTATGGTAGATGAAGACCGTTATAAAGACTCACAAAAAGCAATTTTTTATGTAAAAGAATCATTTAGAATTACTACTTGAGTAAAAGTTTTTAAATTTCTTTTGGTGGTGATATTATTTTCAATTGTTCTTCTTCCTTTTGATATCATTGGGGAATATTTATCTGATATTGAAAGTAATTGGGCATTTATCTATTATATTTTTACATTTTTATGTATAACAGGTCTTTTTGAAATGTTTCTGGTAAGTACTTATAAACATATTATGTTGCCAAAAATAAATCAAGGAACAGTTGTGGTAGATGAAGAAGAAATAGTAACAACACAAGAAATCCTTTAATTTATAAAATCAAAACATGAAAGTTTTAATATTTTGAGATATATATGGAAGAGTTTGAAGAAATGCTTTTAAGAAGCATTTTTTGAACTTAAAAAATGAATACAATCCAGACTTTGTTATTGTAAATCCAGAAAATATTTCTTCTGGAAGATGACCAGTGGAAAAACATATGAAAGAATTAGATGTATTGTGATGAATTGATGTGTATACTTCTTGAAATCATATTTTTGATAATTTTGAGGATATAAAGGATTATTTAGATGATAAGGATTCAAAATTGCTTCGTCCTGCAAATTTTTATGAAAGTGAGCACTTTTATCTTCCTGGAAAATGATATAAAGTTTTAGAAAAAAATGGAAAAAAACTTTTGGTTATCAATTTGATGTCTTCTATTTTTATGAGAGATGAAGTATTTAACCCGTTTTTGAAAATTGATCAGATATTAAAAGAATTTCAAACGGAAAATCTCCATGGAATTATTATAGATTTCCATAGAGAAACTACTTCAGAAATCTATGCAATGGGACTTTTTCTTGATGGAAAAATAAGTTTTGTATACGGAACTCACACTCATATTCAAACTAATGATGAGCTTATTTTGCCTTGATGAAGTGGATTATTAACGGATATATGAATGAGTTGACCTCTTTATAGTGTTATTGGAGCTGATTTTGAAAATATGAAATCAAGATTTTTATGAGGTATGTTAAAATGAAAAATAGATCAATCACTTGACCCACACTATGTGGTGAGTGGATGTATTGTAGAAATTGACGAACATACAAAAAAATGTATTTCTATTGAAAAAATTAGAATAAAATGAAAATTATAATTCAAACTGAATAAAAAAAGAAAGGATACTTTCTTTTTTTAATCTTTTAATTTTTTTAAATCTTCTAAACTTCATTTTTTTATTTTTAAAAGTTTCATTTTTTCTTTTAATAATTTTGCTTTTCTTGTTATTTTTGGAATATCTTGCTCAAAAGCCTCTTGTACGAGATTTTCTCATCTTTTGAGTTCAGCATATTTTTCATAAAATCAAGAGAATGCTTCCCCAAAACTTTTAGATAATCAAACTCAAGTGTAGTGAAGTATTTTTTTTCACATTTTTTCATTCCTAAGATCTTTTTGTTCACTGGATTTTTCTTGGAGTTTTTTTGCTCCATATAAAACAGTATCATCTAAATAAGCTTGAAGATAGGCATATTTTTCTCATAAATATCTAAATGGATTTTTCATTGGGAGAAATTTAAAAATATTCTTCATTTATTATAATTTATTATTTACTTTTTTCAAATTTTATTATTATGAAAGAAAGGAAGCAGTAAAAAGTATATGAATAGATGGTTATACTTTTCATTTTTCTCTGATTTTTTATCTTTTATTTTTTATTTATGACAAGAAAATTTCTTCTTTTAATAATTTTATGTATTTTTTTCTTGAGTTCTACAACACTTTTTTTTATATTAAATTACCTTGATCCGTATAGAAATGAACTAGTTTCTATTATAACTATTACAGTATCATTTCTTTTATGTGTGACTTCATTTGTAAGTATTATGCTCTATTTATTTAAAAAAGTATATTATAGGGGAGAAGTATTTTTATCACATATTTTCTCAAGTTTAAGACAAGCATTTTTGATAAGTATATTTTTTATTGGAATTATATTATTTCAAATTGTTGGAGTATTCTCTTTCGTAACTATTTTTCTTTTTTTCATCATTTTATCTTTTATTGAAATGATGTTTCAAAATTTTTAAAAGAAAAAGATAATTTTTCGCATAAAATCAAAAATAGTCAAACCATATTTTTGATTTTATTTTTTTTATATGGTATAATTTTATTGTATTTATCTCCCTAAAAAAGAAACACACATTATGAGCTCAATAAAAAAATATCTCTCTTTTACTTTACTTCTTCTTATTTTAAATACTTTTTTTACTCAAACTTATGCAAATTCTCTTATCTATTCAAAACAAGTGAGAGGAAAAATAATGGATAATTTTAAACAAGAACAGTTTAGTAATATTTATGATAATTCAAATGAACTTTTAAAAGAAGATGTAAATTTTTTTGAAACTCAAAATAAAATTATGCTATTTGAAACGATTAGAGATAATAATAAAGAGCAAAAAGAAGAACTTGATATACAAAAACAAGTTATTTCTGATAGAGTAACGAATTTAGAAGATGCAATTGCTCTTATAGATGGAGATATTGTAAAAACTCAAGATGAAATTTTATCACTCAGTCGTAATATTGTCGCACTACACTCAGAAATAAATATTACAAAAGATGAAATAGAAGAAAAAAATAAAGAAATATATGAATCAAGAAAAATTCTTTTAGAATATATCGCACATATTTATAAAAAACAAAATGTTTTATATTCTTCAAGTAATAAAGATATTGATTCTTTAAAAACGGTTTTATTATCAGATGGAACTTTATGAGATATTTTATCAGAACTTCATTTTTCATCAGTACTCGAAGTAACAGGACAAACTCTGGTAGAACAATATAGAAGATTGGTAAAAGAATTATTTGTAAAAAAACTTGATTTAGAAAAGAAAAATAAAAATTTGAGAGAAACAAAAAGTCAGGAACTTGTAAAAAGAAAGGCACTTTTAGAAAAAAAAGCATTTAGAGAAAAAATTCTTGATTATACAAAATGACAAGAAGAACTTTTTACTCAATATGTAAAAGAAAAAATTAAAATTGATACAACTTTAAAAATTAAAATTATTCAAAATAAAGTTAAATTAAAGGACCAGAAATCAGAAATTTTATCAAAATATAATTGTAGTTATATTGATGATAGATTATTTACCGATGATATGTATGTAATGGATATTCAAGATGAAACACAAAAAAATTGTAAAGAGTTAAATAAAATTCTTACACTTGAGTCACAATTAAAACCTTTTTCTCAAAATAAACAAAATGTATTTGTATGGCCAATACAACCAGAAAAAGGATTAAGTGCATATTTTAGAGATGCTTCATATTTAAGTGCTGTTGGTTCAAGTCATGATGCTATTGATATAGTAGCACCACAAGGAACTGATATTGTTGCTCCAGCAGATGGATATATTACTTATTTAAAAGAACCAAAAGATGAATGATATGCCTATGCGGTATTAAAACATGCGAATGGATTTGTTACTGTATATGGACATATAAATGAAGTATTATTTAAGCAATATGATTTTATAAAAGCTGGAACTGTATTTGCTCGTAGTTGAGGAGAAATTGGAACTAATGGAGCTGGACTTATGACTACTTGACCACATCTTCATTTTGAAGTGTATAAAGATAAAGAATATGTAGATCCACTGAATTATCTTGATTTAAGTGAATTATCGGAAGAGAGAGTTCCACCACTTCAAAAATATGCTTATAAATATATATCTGACTATAAAGATAAATATGGAGTAGAATATGAATGAGAATTATTAAAAAATGTCGTTGTATTTAAATTAGAAGGACAAACAGAAGTGGAGAGACAAAAAGATTTACTTGCAAAATATGCAACCAGAGAATTTAATAATTGGGATATGTGGGTAGAGGAGTCAGTAGATGCAAGTATTGATCCAAGCTTTCTTATGTGTATTTGACTTGCTGAGAGTGGACTTGGTAGAAACCTGAAAACTGCCTATAATGTTTGAAATGTAGGAAATACTGATAGCGGATGAACTTGGGATTTTGCAAATGCAAGAAGTTGAGTGTATTGGATGGCAAAAACTTTAAATAATCAATTTTTAGGGGATTATAATGAAATGAGTAAACTTTCAAGATATGGAAATAAAACATGAGCTATTTATGCTTCATCTCCAGTAAATTGGCATAATAATATGATAAAATGTTTACAAGCATTAAAGTGAGAACATATTCCAGATAATTTTAATTTTAGACTTAAATAAAAAACTTCTATGAAATATATAATATATCTTATACTTTCTTTTCTTTCATTTGATTGAGCATTTGCTTCAAATACTCAATCAAATGAAACAGGAGTTTCTCATTGAGTAAGTTTCATATCAAAAATACTTTCTACAGAAGCACTAGTAAATTTTGTTTTTTGAATTTTAGTGTTAGTTGCTACACTTTTCATATCAAAAATTGTTTCTTGAAAATTAGAGAGTTATTATGAAGCAAGCAATAAAGAAAGAGATATTACCAAAGAGTGATTGTATGGAGTAATTGCAAGAAGTGTTAATATTACTATTTGGTTTTTATGAGTTACTTTGATGTTTGGTGTTATGTGACTCAATATAGGATTATTTTTATGATGAATTTGATTTTGAATTTGATTTACTTTACAGATTTTTTTATCAAATTTTGTATATGGAATAATAATGGTAACTCAATGAACGGTAAGAAATGGAGATTTGATTGAGTTGAATGGGGAATTATCAAAGGTTGAAAAAGTAAATCCACTTTTTACTGAAGTAAAAAAACTTAATGGAGTGAAGGGATTTATTCCCAATATTAAATTTTTACAAGATTCATTTTCAAATCTTTATATAAATGAACATAGAAGATTAGAGGTTGAATTTACTCTTGATTATACTACTGATATTTCAAGAGTAAAAATGATAATAGATAAAGTTATTTTAAATACTCAGTGAGTTTTAGACAAACCAGAACATAAAATATGGTTGACCGGGCTTAGTGAAAATGGGGTTACTTTTAAAGTATTATTTCGGATGCAATCAAGACAAAAAGTGTATACGATTCGCTCTAATGTGATTGAAACTCTTAATTTAGCATTTAAACAAGCAGGAATTTTAGTAGCATTTTCACAAATTACATTGACTCAAAGAGATGATATTCAGAGTGAAAAATATAAAGATAAAAAATAATTTTCTTCAAATAAAGAAATAAAAAACATATTTATAAAAAAAATATGTTTTTTTTATAAATAAAACTATTAAATTTTTATAGTAAAAAATATTTGATTTTTATAGTAAAAAATCTATAATTATTATAGGATGATTTTAGCTTATTTATTATAAAATAGAACTATGATAACTTTTGACAAAATTGTTAATAAACTGTTAAAAAAATGATGAAAAGTAATTTTTAAAGAAGATATTTTTGAAATTATTGATCCAGAAAAAAAGCCTGAATATACGACCCTGGTCAATAAAACCATCTATCGTTTAAAGTCGGAAAATGTCATAAAAACGATTCGTAATGGAGTCTATATTATCCCAGATAAAGAGGATGAAAAATTAAATGAAATCGACCTGATAGAAAAGTATTATTTTGCCTTTGTGAAAAAGTACATAGCTGAAAATGTCGGAAGTGAGTATTTTATTTCAGGAAAAAAATCCCTTGAAATACATCTTAAAAATTTTTCTATTCCAGAAAAAATAATTATTGTAAATAGAAAAATAAATAAAAAGGTGATGATAGGAGATTATCAAATTATTTTTAAAACAATTTCTGCATGAAAAGTAAATCTCTTTCAAAAACTCTCAAAACTGACCAAATCAGTATCAATAGAGGGTGTAACATTTAAAATTTCCAATTTAGAACTTGCACTGGTTGAAACTTCTCTTATTTCAGATAATTTAGAAGGAGTAGATATTGATTTACTTTCAAAAGCGATAAAAAAATATGGAAAATTTTTTGAAACTGAACATTTTTATACTATTTGAGAATTAAAATATAGTATGGCTTTGAATCGTTTAAAGGAAATATCAAAACATATTGATGAAAAGTTATATTTGGTTTTTTTAGATATTATAAAGAAAAATGGGGGACTTTTTATAGGAGAAGGTTTGAGAAAAGTTGTTTAGATTTGATAAATAAATAAAAATTATTATAATTGCCTTAATTTTATCACTTATATCAACATCATGAGAACAATATTTATTTCATTAAAAATCATTGCAAGAATTTGGTAATTACCAAAAATTTTTAACATTTTTATAAATCCAAAAAGGATTTATTTCTTTATTATTCATTAAAAATACAATTATGACAAAAAGCTTAAGAGAATTAGAACAATTACAACAAAACCTTGAATATCAAAATGGAGAATTAAGAGTTTTTATTGCAGATGTTTTAGCACTTGAAAATAGAAATGAAGAAGATATGAAGGCTAGAATGAAGGAAGTAGAAAATCTTGTAAATACTTACTGATGAGTGGTTATTTTACAACATATTCAAAAAAGAGGAACTCCTGATTATAAAAACTATATTTGAGGAGGAAAACTTGACGAAATTATGCAAGAAATGCAAGAACAAAATGCCAACTTACTCATACTTTGAAATATTTTAAAACCCATTCAAATATATAATATCAATGAAAAACTCAAAACTATCGGAGCAAAAGCTTGGGATAGAATTGATCTTATTTTGAAAATATTTGAAAAAAATGCAAAAACTATGGAGTCAAGGCTTCAAATAGAACTGGCTTCTATAAAGCATATGTGACCAAGAATTTTTTGAATGAGTGAAGAACTTGGAAGTCAATGAAGTTGATGATCAAAGCTGTCCAGATGAAAGTGAGAAACCAATACAGAAATCATGAAAAGACACTTAAAAGAAAGGGAAATACATATTAAAAAAGAACTGGAACAATACAAAAAAGTAAGAGCTGAACACAGAAAAGCAAGAAGTAAAAAATGACTCAATACCGTGTGAATTGTTTGATATACGAATGCTTGAAAATCAAGTCTGATGAATGTTTTAACTGGGAAATGAGTATTGGCAGAAAACAAGCTTTTTGCTACTCTTGGAACATCTGTTTGAAAGATGTATATTGAAAATAATTATAGTGAAACATGAGAATTTATCAGACCAAAAGATATTCTTATCAATGATACGATTTGATTTATCAGAGATTTGCCACCAAATCTGATTCAGGCATTTGCTTCTACTTTGGAAGATAGTATTGAATCAAATATTTTACTCCATGTTATTGATGCCTCTGACCCAAAAATTGAGGAAAAAATTCAAGTAGTAGATGATATTTTAGAAAAAATTGGAGCCACTCAAGAGAAAATATATGTTTTTAATAAAACAGATATGATTTCAAAGGATGATATAAAAGAGTTAAAAAATAAATTTTCTCATCTTCATCCGATCTTTATTTCAACTTATTTAGGAAATGGAATAGATAAACTCAAGGAAATAATTATAAAAAAATTATAAAATATTTTTTAATTTTAATTGAATAATAAAAGAAAAATTAAGCTTTTTAAAATCCTTAATTTTTCTTTTATTTTGTAAAATTGTCACTTTTTTTTATATATTTAAGTTATAGAGAGTACGAAGCCTTAAAAATTTATATTTTAATTATTGGATTATGAAAAAAATATTAGGAATATTTGTATTGCTTTCTCTTATAGCAGGAAACTTAGCTTTTGCGCAAGAAGGGGAAGAATTGATGTTTACTACTACTGCAACAAAAACATATACTTCGTCAGAAAGTTTTTTAAAAGATTATGGAAAAACTTGTGAAGTAGCTACTGATGGATGTAATACCGTTCAAATTTGGAATGGGAAAACAGGTGCTTCAACTATGATGTACTGTGAACATATTTATGGAGAAAAAGGACAAGAAAATTGGTCTTGTTTAAAAGAAATTGGGAAACTTAGTGTAAATGATCAAAATCAATATGATGCATTTAAACAAAAACTTCCACAAAAATATATCAAACAAGTTGAAAATTTTATGACTCAATATAAAGCAAAATTAAAAACTTTGTCTGAAACAAAACAAACAAAAATTAATTCAAAAGCTATAGAAGTATTGCAAGAAGCAACTTATAATATTATTATGAAATATCCGCAAGATAAAGCACTTCCTACACAAGTAAATAATAATTATATGATGCTCACTCTCTTGAAATTAGAGCTTATGAAATAATAAATTTGCATTTTTTCTAAAAAGTATATTATTCAATTCTTACATTATTTTATTAAATTTAAAATTATGGCTTGAGATAAACCTCGTTGATGGAAAATATGATATAGACCACAAGAAGTAGAAGCACAACTTCAAAAAGAAAGAGAAAAAAGATTTTGAATGTGAAATTTTTTACATCAAAAACAGAAAATATGAGAATGAGTATCTGGAAAAGTGCAAAATATATTAGGACAAAAAAAATAAAAAATAGAATGCGGAAGCATTCTATTTTTTATTTATAGGATTCTGAAACTTTTTGGATTTCAGGAATTTTTGAAATTCTTTCAGTAAAAGTAGAAAGATTTTTTAAATCTTGAAATTTTTCTCATAAAATCATTGCTCACCAAGTAGAAAGTACATAGGCATATAAATCTGCAATAGTAAGTTTATCAAAAAGGAAATAATTTTTTCCTTCTAAAAGAGTATCAAGGTATTGCATATTTGCTTCAATTCTTTTTATAGAAGATGTTTTTACATCATTAATTATTGCAATATCTGTGGAAGTAGTAAATTTTCCAGTGACAAAAAAAGGCCCAAAACTTGGATGAATATCTGAATTTAGGAGAGCAAGAACATTATTTAATTTATAGTCATTTACTAGATCTCCATCACTTCAAAAAGTATTATTTGGATATTTTTTGATTAAATATTGTGCAATTGCTATTAATTGAGTTAGTGTAAGATGGTTATCTGTATCAATAATAGCCGGAACTGCTCATCTTGGATTTATTTTTTTGAGTTCGTCACTTCCAATTTGTACATCAATTTTTTCGTAATCTGCTCATAAAAGTTCGAGTAAAAAATGAATTGTTACTGAACAAGAATGTTTTGAACCATAGAGTTGAATCATATTATTATTTTATAAATTAAAACTATAAAAAATATAGCAAAAATAATTTTATGAATTTCTAAAATATTGTCAATATGATTTTTTAAAAAATGATGAATAA
>JAUCCN010000003.1:0-100786 GCA_034676185.1 Patescibacteria group bacterium
AGTTTATACTTTCAAAACAGATGCTGGAGAAATATTTTCTCGTGAACTTTGTGGAGGACCACATATAGAAGCAACTGGAAATATGGGAACATTTAAAATCAAAAAAGAAGAAGCTTCTTCAAGATGAGTAAGAAGAATCAAAGCCGTTTTAGAAAAATAATAATCCCCTATGACAAAGAAAATGAACATAACCACCATCTGAGGATGATCTGGAACCTTCAATGTAATCTATTGACTCAAAAAAGTCTTTTCACGTGAAGAAAGAAATCTTGCAACTATTATTGCTATGACTGATTCTTGAGGAACAACTGGAGAAATTAGAGATAAATATTGAGTTCTTCCTCCTGGAGATATTAGAAGAGCCATATGTGCATTGGCTCGTGATACTGGAACAGTAAGAAAATTATTTGAATACAAATTTGAAGATGAAACTTGAGTAATCTGAGGAAATAAAATAGGAAATATTCTTCTTACTGCTCTTTGAGAAATTACCTGAAGTTTTGAATCCGGACTTGATGTAGCTTGTAAAATGTTTGATGTTGAAGGAAAAATTATTCCAGTAACTCTTGAAGATATTCACCTTTGAGTAAAATTTGAAGATGGAACAGAACTTATTGGAGAAAAAAATATTGATGTAAGTGATAAAAATGATTTTGTCAGAACACATAATATTGATCAAAATGTAAGTGAAGCATTTCTGGTTGGATGAGAATGAAAACTCAATCCAAGAGCATATGAAGCTATTATGAACTCTGATTATATAATACTTGGGCCATGAGATTTTTATACATCTATTGTCCCAAATCTCCTTTCAAAATGAATGAAAGAAGCACTTTCTCAAACATCTGCAAAGATTATTTATGTATGTAATATCATGACAAAAAAATGAGAAACTACCACCTATGAACTCAAAGATTTTATTGATAACATAGAAAAATACGCTTGAGAAGTTCTTGATTATGTATTTGTAAATAATGGAAATATTAGTGAAGAATTAGTTGAAAAATATAAAATAGAAGAAGGAAAAAAACCAGTAAAATTAAAAGATATAAGGGAATTTAATGGAAAAAAATATAAAATTATTGAAAGAGATTTTGTAAATGAAAGTGATGTTGTAAGACATGATCCTAAAAAATTGGCTCAAACTATAAAAGACTTAACTACTGGTTGGATAAAATAAAAATAGATGATTACAAATCATCTATTTTTTTATCTAGATCTTCTAAATCTTCTTCATTATGTAATTCTCAAGCTAAACGAGCTTTTTCAAGTTCAAGTTGTGCTTTTGTTCTTTTTTCCTCCATCTCACGAAGATATTTTCTTACTTGAGAGCGAGTCATTTTTGGATTTCCTCCAGTCGGTGCAAATTCTGACATAATTTTAAAATTAAAAATTATTAAAAAATACAAATTATATTTCCTTCCTTTCTTTTATAGAATTAATAAGGGTAATATTATCAGCATATTCTAAATATCCACTTGAAAGTCACCTTGATAATCTCGTCACTCTCACAAATTTTTTCAGACCTCTTTTTTCTAATTCACTTAAAATATACTGAACTGTTGCTTCTCATTCAATATTTGGATTCGTTGCCATAATAAGTTCTAATTCTCCATCAAAATCTGAAATTCTTTTAAATAAATTTTCAAAATTTAAGTCTCAGATAAATACTCCATTGATTGGAGAAATAGCTCATCATAAAATATGGTATCTTCCATTAAAAATTTTTGAATTTTCAATAGTTACCATATCCAAATATTCTTCTACTATACAGATAATATTTTTTTGTCTCTCTTGAGAAGCACAAACCTCACATATATATTTTCCACTATCAATTAAACTTCCACATATTTCACATTTGGTAATACTCCCATGAAGTTCTTGGAGAGCTTTTGCAAAATTTTCTAGATAATTTTTATTAGAATTTAAAAGAAAAAAAGCAAGTTTTGTAGCTGATTTTTCTCAAATTCAAGGAAGAAAATTGATAATATTTATTAATTTCTTTAAGCTTTCAGGCATATATTTCTCTTAATTTACAAAACAAATAAATAATAACAATAAAAAAAATAAGTCAATTTTTATTTTTGACTTATTTTTATAGTTCTAATAATTAAAAGCATATCATTTCATATCTTTTACTACCAAGAATTCTGCATTCCCTAATTTTTCCATATTATGAATTCATTCCCATTTCATCAAACTTGATAAACTCTCTAATTCTGAAATTTTGACTTCAAGTAATTCTTTTTCTACTGTTAAATTATTCTTTAAGAGTTCTAAATTTCTGATATTGTATCATTTGGTTGCATTTACATTGAGAGTCCAAACATAGTAGATTCCTAAAAATCCGATAAATAGTAATGCTAATATGTAGGTAGTATTCACTCATAACTTAAAATTTTCTCTGGTTGTTTTCCTCTCTGAGAAAAATCTAAAGTGTCATTTTTTTATTACAATTAAATTTGGATTCATTTTGCTGGCGTAGTATTAGATTTTAATTTTTATTTAATCTTTATTGCAAATCTTGCTTTTGCACTTCTACTTCTTGAGTTTGATTTTATTTCATCAGCACTTGGAAGTATAGGCTTTTTTGTTGAAATTTTCAACTTTTTTTTATGCTCACATACACATAAAAGTTCACTACATATACAATCTTTACTCTCTTGTTTAAAAATGTGTTTCACAATTCTATCTTCAAGCGAATGAAAGCTTATTATAAAAATACTCCCTCACTCTTGTAGCAGATCAATAGCATCTTGTACCGACTGCTCTATTACTTCCAGCTCTTTATTAGTTTCAATTCTGAGAGCTTGAAAGATTCTATTTTTACTTTTAGGAAATTTTGAAATTCATCCAATTAAATCAGATAATTCTTTTGTGGTTTTAAATCTCATTCACTTTTTTCTTTGAAGTACAATTTCATCAGCTATTTTTCTTGCGCTTGGTTCTTCACCATATTCCCTAAAAATTTTTACTAAATCACTTTGCGAATATGAATTTACAATGTGTGCTGCAGTAACTCACTTGCTAGTATCAAATCTCATATCAAGTGGGCCTTCTAGTTTAAAACTAAATCACCTCTGCGCTTCATCTACATGAAGTGAGGAAATCCCCAAATCATAATAAATTCATGTAATAGTAGATATTTCTTGTTCTTCTAATCTTTTCCTTAAATTTATGAAATTATCATTTATAAATTTAAGTTCAATTCCTGTATCTGCGAATTCTCTTTCTAATTCTGGTCTTACTATATCTAAATTCCTCTTATCTGCATCAAATCAAATAAATATATCTCATTTTTTTAACTTTTTCAAAATTTCTCTTGCATGTCATCCCATTCACAAAGTACAATCTACGATGATATTTTGCTTATTTTTAAAAATGACAATACTTTCTACTAACTCGTGTAATAATACTGATATATGCAATTCTTCTAAATTTTTTTCTTCTTTTTTCTTCATTTTTGTTAAAAAGATGTTAATAAGTGATTTTTTTGTTTTTGTTTTCCTCATTTCTGATGGTTTATATTTACTCTTTTTTAAAATAAAGTCAATACTTATTTTTAAAAAGGTGAAAAAAATTACTAGACAATTTATTTATTTATTTTAAGAGGAAAAAAAAGAGTTTTTCACAAACTATTAACATTCATATTTTTACAGAAAAAAATGATAAATTTTTAGCTTTATTCAGTTTTGTACAAATTTTTGAAACAAAACTTGAAAAATATGATTTTTGAATAAAATATGACTAATTTAGTAATATTTTATTGTTATGCTGGAAGTAAAAAATTTAAAAGTAAATGTATGAGAAAAAGAAATTTTAAAATGAGTGGATATTAGATTTGAAGCTTGAAAAAATTATCTTGTACTTGGAAAAAATGGAAGTGGAAAATCAAGTCTATCAGGTTTTTTAATGTGAAACCCAAGTTATGAGTTTATTTCCTGAAACGTATACATTGATGGAATAAATTTATTAGAAATGGATACATCAAAAAGAGCTCAAGCAGGACTTTTTTTATCATTTCAAAATATACCAGAAATTCCTGGAATTCATTTGTGAGAATATTTAAGAATTATTTATAATAATTATTTAAAAATTTCATCTCCAGAAACAAAACCACTTTCCCCTTTTATATTTAAAAGATTCGTTGGAAAATTTTTACAAGAATTAGAAATTGATGAAAATTTTTTAGCGAGAGATTTAAATGTATGATTTAGTGGTGGAGAAAAAAGAAAAATTGAATTACTCCAAGCAAAATTATTAAATCCAAAATACATTATACTTGATGAAATTGATTCTTGACTGGATATAAATGCTTTTAAAGTAGTTGCTGAACATATAAAAAAAATGGTAAATGAAAAAACTTCTATTATAATAATTACACACCATTTTAAGATAATTGATTATATTGATTTTGATATGGTATATGTACTCAAAAACTGAGAAATACAAAAAACTTGATGAAAACAATTAGTAAAAGAAATTGTAAAAAATGGATTTGAATAAAAAAAGCTGGTTTTTTCTCCAGCTTCAAAAAAACTCAGTATGTTTTCATATTTTTTCTCCTTTTCATATAGGCAAGATCCATACGGAATTTCTCCATAGGATCTGTGAAATGTTCCAAAATAATCATAAAAATATACTTCATCTCATTCTCCTTTTTTCATTCAAATAATGAATATATTCCTTATATTTAAAAAATTAAAAATGTCAAACCCAAATAATATAAACATCTCTTGAACTTGGAATTTTCATGATGAAGTAAGTTATACTTCAGAACTTGTTGCTTGAATAAATGAACAAGTAGTAAGACAAATTTCAGTATCAAATAAAGAACCTGAATGGATGTTAAACATTAGACTCAAAGCACTCGAAATTTATAATTCTAAACCAATGCCAAGCTGGTGACCTGATTTACAAAAACTCAATTTAGAAAGTATTTATTATTTTGCAAAACCACAAGGTGCTGGAAATAATAAATCTTGGGAAGATGTTCCTGAAAATATCAAAAAAACTTTTGATAGACTTGGGATTCCTGAAGCAGAAAAAAAGGCACTTGCTTGAGTTGGAGCTCAATATGATAGTGAAACTGTATATCATTCTCTTAAAGAAGAAATAAAAAATCAGTGAGTTATTTTTGATGATTTAACTCATGCTCTGAAAGTTCCTGAATATGAAGCTATTATTAAAAAATATTTTTCAAAATCAATTCCTCTTGCTGATCATAAATTTAGTGCCTTACATTATGCTGTTTGGAGTGGAGGAACATTTTTATATATTCCAGCTGGAGTAAAAATTTCTGAGCCATTACAATCGTATTTCCGTATGAATGTAAAATCTGGATGACAATTTGAACATACTCTTATCATTTTAGAAGATGATAGTGAAGCTCATTATATTGAATGATGTAGTGCTCCAAAATATGATGAAAATTCTCTTCATGCTGGATGAGTAGAAATTTTTGTTTGAAGAAATTCACATATGAGATATTCATCAGTAGAAAACTGGAGTTTAGATACTTATAATCTCAACACAAAAAGAGCTATTGTACAAGAAAAAGGATTTATAGAATGGGTTTGAGGAAATCTTGGAAGTAATACTACTATGCTCTATCCTTGTAGTGTACTTGTTTGAGATTATTCAAAAGCAGAACATTTGGGAATTGCATTTGCTAATTCTGGACAAAATCAAGATACTGGAGCAAAAGTAATTCATATTTGAAAAAATACTACTTCAAATATTGCTTCAAAATCTCTTTCAAAATGAGGTGGAATTTCAACGTATAGATGACTGGTTGATATAAAACCAAGTGCAACAGGAAGTGTTTCAAAAATTGATTGTGATGGACTTATTTTAGATGAAATTTCTGTAAATAATGCTATTCCAAATATTAAAATAGGAAATAGTTTCTCAACAGTTGCACATGAAGCAACGGCTGGAAAAGTAAACCAGCAAGATTTATTTTATCTTATGAGTAGATGAATGAGCGAAAATGAAGCAACTTCAATTTTGGTAAATGGATTTATCAGTCCAATTTTAAAAGAATTACCTCTTGAATATGCAAGTGAAATGAATGTACTTATAAGTATGGAATTTGAATGAGGGTTTTAAAAATTTATTTGGAAAATAAAAAAGCCCTTTATACTCGGGCAAGAGTCAATAAGATTATTGAGTTAGTTCAAGAGATGAATATACTGCAATATCTCGTGTGTCATGATGTTCAACAAACCAAACATCTCCACCGTTACCAGGAACACACCTTAAAACTCTTCCCTTTACATTTGCTCTTCTAGCAGCAATATAAGACTGATTTGCTTTAATTCCTTTCGAATCATGGAGAAATGAGGTTGTAATTTCAAGACCTTGTTTGATTTGCATTATAGGCTTCCTGCTTCCAATTATTACAAAATAATGAAAAATATTTTAGGAAATACTATGTTGATACTGTAAATTTTGTATAGAAAAGCAAAAAAGACATCAAATGTTCATTTTTATCCCATACAATTATTAGAGTCTGTACTTTATTATTTAAAAATTTAAAAATGTCAAATATCACAAAAACCTGATTTTATCAAATTGATACTCATTTTGGAAATCATATAGAAATTGAAAAAGATATTTATACTTCCCTTTTCATCAAAGATTTAGAAAATGATATTACTCTTTCTATTTGAGAAAACTCAAAAGTAGATCTTTATGCTTTTTTTAGTAGTAATTCTCCAAAAAATATTTCTATTTATCAAAAAGAAAATGCTTCAAAACTTCATGTAAAGGGATTATTTATTTGAGAAAATAATAATCTTGTATCAAATATTTCTTCACATATATCAGGAAATAATTCTGTTTCTCAAATACATATTATTTCTATTGTGAAAGAAAGTCATATTGGAATCAATTCAAGTATTCATATTTCAAAAGATTCAGAGAAAATTGAAGCCAGTTTAGATTTAGAAAATATTTTTATTGGGAAAAAAGGAACTCTTAGTTCTCTCCCAAATTTATTTATTGATGCGAATGATGTACAAGTAAGCCATTCAAGTAAAACTCATAGAATTGAGGAAGATAAACTTTTCTATCTTGAATCAAGATGACTTGATATTCAATCAAGTGTCAAACTGATGATAGAGAGTTATTTTAAAAAAACTTTTACCTGTTTAGAAATGATTGATAAAAGTTTATATGAAAAATTATATGAAGATTTTTTACTCTTAAATTAAAAAAGCTTGTCCTAAAACAAGCTTTTTATAAAATGAGTCAATCCGTTTTTAAGTAAATAGCCAATTATAGACAAGCAATATAGGTGAAAGAGTCACCAATATTGCTATATCTTTAATCGATACTTTTTTGGTTGGCTGATTTTTTTTATATTTTGATGGTTTGACCGTTTGTTTCAAGACAATGCCAGTAATACATACTCCTAGAAAAAGGTACAACAATACTCCAAAAATAAAAACATTTTGCCAAGAAAGCCCCATATTTCTCCTTTTCTCTTTTCTTGCTAGTATTATAAAACTCTTTCCATAATACACTAGAAAAGTATTATTTTATATATTGAAATCGTAGGAAAAGTCAAACAATTTATTTTTAAAAATAAATTAGCTTTTTCAAAAAAAACTATTATAATCAGAATTGATTGTTAATAATTTTAGAACAGTTTTTCAAAAAATCATACTTTAAAAAGTATTAAATATGGCGAATAAAGTGAAACTTACCTAAATTTTAACAAAAAGAAGGTTAAATAATGCGCTGAAACATTCCATATATAATGCTTTTATTTTTTTGCTTATTTCGCCTTTATCGAGAAATATATTATATTTTATTTCTTTTTATATATTAATTTTTTTTTATGACAGATATAACTTTTGAATCTTTAGGACTCTCTAAAGAAATTTTAAAATCAATTGAAGAAAAAGGATATAAAAATCCTTCTCCTATCCAAGCTTGAGTAATTCCTCTTGCATTAAATACTGATAAAGATATTGTTGGACAAGCTCAAACAGGATCAGGAAAAACAGCAGCATTTTGACTTCCAATTCTTGATAGAATTGATAAAAATTCTCGTGATCTTCAAGCTCTTATACTTACTCCAACAAGAGAACTTGCTATCCAAGTTGCTGAAGAATTAAAATCATTTTCAACCAACTCAAATGTAAATATTGTTTTACTTTACTGAGGACAACCAATCAGATCAGAAATGTCAACTCTGAGAACTGGACCACAAATTATTGTTGGTACTCCAGGAAGAGTAACAGATCACTTACAAAAAGGAAGAGTAAATCTTGATACTATTAAATATTTCGTTCTTGATGAAGCTGATGAAATGTTAAATGTATGATTTAGAGAAGAAATTGAAGAAATTTTAAAATTTTCTCCAGTAAATAAAAAAGTATTCCTATTCTCTGCTACAATGCCTCCATTCATTACAAACATTGTAAAGAATTACATGAGAGATTATGAAACTATTTCTATTAAAAAAGAAGAATTAACAAATTCAAATATTAAACAAGTTCATTACGATGCTCCAAGAGGACATAAATTTGATGTTTTATGTAGAATTTTAGATATTACTCCTGATTTTTATGGAATTATATTCTGTAGAACAAAAGCTGAAACTGATGAAGTAGCTTCAAAATTATCACAAAAAGGATACTTAGCTGAAGCAATTCACGGAGATATTGAACAAGCAATGAGAGAAAAAGTACTTGGAAGATTTAAAAAAAGAGCCGTTTCAATCTTAGTTGCGACTGATGTTGCTGCAAGATGAATCGATGTAAATGATCTTTCACATGTAGTAAACTTTGAACTTCCTGATAATCCAGAAAGCTATACTCATAGAATCTGAAGAACTGGAAGAGCTGGAAAAAATGGTACTGCTATCAGTATTGTTTCAAGTAGTGATTCAAGAAAATTATTCTTCATTGAAAGAACTATTAAAGCAAAAATTACAAAAGAAAAATTACCAAATGGTGAAGAAGTAGTAGAACACAAAAAGAAATGATTATTACATGATGTTGAAACTCTTATTATTACTGATGAAGCAAGAGATTATTTAGCTATTTCTTGAGAATTATTAGAATGAAAAGAACCAGCACTTGTAATTTCAACTCTCTTAAAAAAATTCTATAAAGATGAATTTAAAGCTGATAGTTATAAAGATTTTTCAGTAAGAGAAAGAAGTTCTGATAGAGGTGAAAGATTTGAGAGATGAGAAAGAAGTGAAAGAAGTTTTGCATCAAGAGATGATGGAATGATTAGACTTTTTGTTGCAAAAGGAAAAATGGATAATATCGGGAATCCTGGAGCATTACTTTCATTTATTGCAAAAGAAAGTAATCTTGGAGATTTAGGCGCTGGAAAAGTAGATATTTTAACAAACTTTTCTTATGTTGATTTACCTGAAGATGTTTGACATGTTGTATTACAAGCATTTAAAGATAAAAATCCTGTAAAACCTCTTGTTGTAAGAGCAAAAGAAAAAACTGATGGTGGAGAAAGAAGAAGCTATTCTGGTTGAGGAGATAGAAGAAGAGATGACAGAAGAAGTTCTGGAGGATATAGAAATAGTGATAGAAGTGGATATAGATGAGGAAGAAGTGATGACAGAAGAAGTTCTGGAGGAAGAGATTTCAAAAAACCTAGATACTAAAAAATAAAAGCAATTCAATATTTGAATTGCTTTTTACCTATTTATTTTTTAATAATTTTTTATGAAAAAAACAAAAATTATTGCTACTGTTTGACCAGTAACACAAAGTAAAGAACAACTTGAAAAAATGTATCATTCATGAGTAAATATTGTGAGATTTAATTTTTCTCATGCAACTTTTGATGGAGCAAGACCAATTGCTGATACTATAAAAGAACTTAATAAAGAATGAAAAACTCAGTTAAGTCTTTTACTTGATACAAAATGACCAGAAATAAGAACTGGAATTGTAGAAAAAAAGATTGAACTAATTGCTTGAAATAATGGAAGTTTCTCAAATATTGATGTTAATATTAACTCTGTTAGTGTCAATAGTAACTCTTATACGATACACTCTACTGTGAGATTTGATATTAAATAATTAAAAATAATTTCTAAAATAAATTCCTATGGCACTTTCCCCTGACTGGTTACAAGAATATTTTGAACAAGCTCAAAAGTGTAAAATTTCTTGAAAAATTGAAAAGATTGAAATCTGAAATAAAAACCAATGTTTAGTCAATATGAGAATATTCATAAAATGAGAAAATAATAAAACCCATTTTATGAATGCAACTTTATTACATAAAGAATGCAGTTTTGATTCTTATTATAAACCTTTCTTTGAAGGTGATATAAAAGTATGAAATCAGGTTGAATATATACTTGATACAAGTAATTATCACTCTTTTGATTATATTCCCGATACTATAAGTACGCAAGATTTTCCCTATTGTACTGAAAATAAAATAGAAATTCCTGAAAATATATTCTCTACGAACTATTACTTTCTATGATTTTTTATATTCATAATTATTATGTGAGCTTTATTTATAAAATTCTATAAAAAGAAATAATTTATTTTTATTTATTCAAAAAAAGTTTGTAATTTTTACAAACTTTTTTTCTTTTCATAAAGCCCCTTTTTTCAAAACTCAAAATCAATTCTCAAAAAGTCAATATATTCTCATTTTACAAACTTAAAACACTATATATAGTGTTTTAAGTTTTAGCTAATACTATATATTTTATTTATTTTTTATTTATTATGGCTATTTTTAAGGTAAAAAAGAGAAATGGAAATATTGCCACTTTTGATGGAGAAAAAATCAAAAAAGCAATAAAAAATGCCATAATCGCAGCTGGATGAGATGATTTTTCTAAAATTGATTGACTTGTAGAAGAAATCACCAGAGAAATTATTCTCAAATGAGAAAGTATTCCCGATGTTGAAAGTATACAAGATATTGTGGAAGAAATTTTAATTAAACACCAACATAATACCGTTGCAAAAACATATATTCTCTATAGGGAGCAAAGAAGACTTTCCAGAGAAAATAAAAATGTAACCGTAGAAGTTGCCAATACTATGGAAGAATATTTAAGCAAAGCCGACTGGAGAGTCAATGCAAATGCAAATTCCGGGTATAGTTTATGAGGACTCATTCTCAATACTTCTGGAAAAGTAACGGCAAATTATTGGCTTTCACATATATATCCAAAAGAAGTTTGAGATTTGCATAGAAATGCCGATTATCATATTCATGACCTTGATATGTTCTCTTGATACTGTGCAGGATGGAGTTTGAGACAATTATTAGAACTTGGATTTAATGGACTTCCAAACCGTCTTGAATCTTCTCCTCCAAAAAATCTTCAATCCGTAGTCAATCAAATGATAAATTTTCTTGGAACACTTCAAAATGAATGGGCCGGAGCACAAGCATTTTCAAGCTTTGACACTTATTTAGCTCCTTTTGTTCACAAATACAAAAAAGAGATAGAAAAAGAATTGTGAGAAATAAAAACACATTTTTCATCTTCAGAAGAAAAAGAAAATTATGTGTATAAAAAAACATATAAATATGTCGTGCAACAAATGCAAAATTTTATATTTTGACTCAATGTTCCCTCAAGATGGTGAACTCAAACTCCATTTACCAACATCACTTTAGATCTCAATTGTCCAGAAGATTTAAAAGATAGAGCATTATTTTTAGGGGGAGTTGATGCTGGATATTATGAAAAAAAATTCTGAGAACTTCAAGCTGAAATGGACCTCATCAATAAAGCTTTAGTAGAAGTATATGTTGCTGGAGATGCCAAAGGAAATGTATTTACCTTTCCAATTCCAACCTATAATATTACCGAGGATTTTGATTGGAATAATCCAATTGTTGATGGAATTTTTGAAATGACCGCAAAATATGGACTTCCCTATTTTCAAAATTTTGTTGGAAGTCAATATAAAAAAATAAAAAATCCTGATGGAAGTATTTCCAAAGTTCCAAATACGGAAGCCTATACTCCGTGAGCAGTAAGAAGTATGTGTTGTAGATTACAACTTGATTTAAAAGAATTACTCAAGAGAGGAAATGGACTGTTTGGAAGTGCTGAAATGACTGGAAGTATTGGAGTAGTTACCTTAAATATGGCTCGTATTTGATATAATTTTGCAGGAGATAAAGAATGATTCAAAAAAAGAACTCTTCATTTGATGTATCAAGCAAAAACTTCTTTAGAACTCAAAAGAAAAGAGCTCAGTAAATGGCTTGATGCTTGACTCTATCCGTATACAAAAAGATATTTACATAGTTTTAGAAATCATTTTTCTACTATTTGAGTCAATGGAATGAATGAAGCAATTCTCAATTTTACTGGATGAAAAGAAGATATTACGAGTGAATTTTGAAAAAATTTTTCTATAGAAATTCTTGAATATATCAGAGATGAACTCAAAAAATTCCAAGAAGAAACAGGAAATCTCTACAACCTAGAAGCAACTCCTGCTGAATGAACGACCTATAGATTTGCCAAAGAAGACCAAAAACAACTTCCAAATATTATTCAAGCTGGAACGTGGGAAGCTCCGTATTATACCAATTCATCACAATTACCAGTATGATTTACTGATGATGCTTTTGAAGCTTTAGAATACCAAAATGAACTTCAATGCAAATATACTGGAGGAACGGTTTTACATCTCTATCTTGGTGAAAGAGTGAGTGATGGTGAAGCTTGTAAATCCTTGGTAAAAAAAGTTTTAGAAAATTATCAGCTCCCTTATATCACAATCACTCCAACTTTTTCTATTTGCCCCAAACATGGTTATATTACTGGAGAGCATGATTATTGTCCGAAATGTGATGAGGAAATTTGATATGTTTGAGAAAAGTTTGATACAGAAGTGAGGAAAATTTATACGGCGAAGTGAATGAAAATTTAATAATTATTTTTTATGAAACGAGGACTGTTCGAAGACGAAGTCAAGTTCCGCAGTGAGTAAAAAATAATTATTAAACAAATATCTAAATAATTTTAATTTTTAATAATTTATATATGAAAACAACAAATCTCCAAAGAACAAAATGTGAAATCTATACCAGAGTAATGTGATATTTCAGACCAGTCAGCCACTTTAATATCTGAAAAAAATCAGAATTTTACTCAAGAGAATATTTCAAAGAAAACATATCTGCCAATTCTCAATTTATCCAAGATTATAAATAATTCTTCCTTATGCTCATATCTTGAATCCAAAAAACAACCTTACTTGATTACCCAGGTAAGGTTGCTACTTTACTATTTACAGCCTGATGCAATTTAAGATGTAAATATTGCCACAATTCAGAATTTGTTTTACCAGAAAAAATAAAATTTATGCAAGATTTTATTCCAGAAGAAATATTTTTTAATTTCTTAAAAACAAAAATCTGACTCTTAGATGGAGTTGTGATTTGCTGAGGAGAACCAACTCTCCAAAAAAATCTAAAAGAATTTTGCCAAAAAATAAAAAATATGTGATTTCTTGTAAAACTTGATACGAATGGACAAAATCCAAAAATTCTCCAAGAATTACTCAGTGAAAAACTTCTTGATTATATCGCAATGGATATCAAATGAGATTATGAAAATTTGGAAGATTTAATTTGAAAATATGACAAACAAAAGTACCTAGAAAGCATTGAAATCATAAAAAATTCCTCTATTGATTACGAATTTCGAACTACCCTTATAAAAAATTATCATAAACAAGAAAATTTTGAAAAAGTCGTTTTACAAATAACATGAGCAAAAAAATATTTCCTGCAAAATTATAGACCTGGAAATACTTTAGAAAAAGAATTTTACTGAGAAAGTTTCACTTCAAATGAACTCCTTGACTTTAAAAATATCGCAGTAAAATACATAAAAGACACAAAAATTAGAATATAATCATCAAATATGAATAATAAAGATTTAATAGAATTAACAGAGTTTATTATACAAAAATACCATAATCCTCTCAGAGAAAATCTTCCAAAAATACATTTGCTGTTAAATAAAATAGTAGATGTACATTGAGATATTCATCCAGAATTTGCAAAAATGAAAGATATCTTTATACTTTTTCAAAATGAAATGCTGAAACATTTAGACAAAGAAGAAAAAATACTTTTTCCAATGATGCAAGCACTTCAAAAGGCAGTCAATGAAAAGAAAAATATTTGAGCATTTCATTGTGGAAGTATCAAAAACCCCATTACTCAAATGGAAAAAGAGCATAAAATTTTTGATTTCTATTTGGAGCAAATAAAAGAATTATCAAATAATTTTTTTATTCCAGAAAATGCTTGTAATGCCTATACAACGACCTATACTATGCTGAAAAATCTTTATGATGAAACGTTAGAACATGCTCATTTTGAAGATAATACTTTGCACAAATTAGCTTTAGAATATGAAAAAATTATTTTTTAGTTCTTAATATATCTCTATGTACTGTACTCACTGCTGAAATACTGATACAAAGGTTCTTGATTCTAGAGTCACTGAAGATGGAAAATCTATCAAAAGAAGAAGAGAATGTTTAAACTGTGGAAACAGATTTAATACTTTTGAAAAATATGAAAAAGTCTCTTTAATGGTGGAAAAAACTCTTGGAAAAATGGAAGAATACAACGAAGAAAAACTTTATGGAAGTGTATTAAAAGCGTTCAATAAAAGATGAGTAAGTATTAAAATTATTGATAATGTGATGTTTCAAATAGAACAAAAACTTCTCAATAAAAGAAAAATTACTTCTCGTGATATTTGAGCTTTTGTACTTGAAGAATTAAAAAAAGTAGATGAAGTAGCTTATATAAGGTATGCTTCTGTATATCATAATTTTTGAGATGCTAGTGATTATATTGAGTTTATTCAAAAGGAATTTGGAAAATAAAGCAATTTTTTGCTTTATTTTTTATATATTTAACTTATTAAAAAAAATATGAATCATTTCTTTTGATTGATTATTATTTACAGTATCTAATAAATGCTTCATTATATCTATATATAATTTTCTACTTTGTTCATCTTTTAAAACATTATATCATCATATTAAATCAGTTACTAAATTTATCTTAACTGTATGTCCTAGTATATGGAGGCCGGTCATATATTTTATAAAACATTTTTATTTTTTAGGTAATAATATCATTTTATAAATAAAAAAACTCAAACCTACGGTTTGAGTTTTTTTCAAGAATTATCTGAAATTTCTTTCTCTTTTTTCTTGTGGTCTTGCTTCATTAACGAATAATGGTCTTCCATCAATTTGGAATCCATTTAATTCACCTTGAGCTTTACCAGCATCTTCTTCATTTACATAAGAAACGAATCCGAAACCTTTTGATCTTCCGTTTTCATCTTTAATAAGAACTACTTCTTCTAATTCTCCGTATTCTCCGAAAATATTTTCTAAATCTTCTTTTGAAGCTGACCAGTTGATATTACCAACAAATAATTTTTTTGCCATAGCATAAAATAAAAAAAATAAAACACTTGTAAACCAAAGTGTTTTTTAAAAAGTTCTAAAAATAAAATTACCCAATTGAAAGAAAAAACTTTAAATGAAAATTTATAGAGTAGAGTTTTAAAAACCTGAAGCTTACAAATACATTGTATATTATTTTTTAAAAAATGCAAAAAGAAAAAAATAATGCCTTTTATAGCACTATTTTATCCCTGTATTTCTTAAATTCCTCTTTTGATTTTTCTGGCGAAATATATATATTTTGTTCTCAAAAATCTCCATGTTTTCCATCTTTTACTCCAGGTTTATGAAAATCACTTCCAAAAGTTAGAAATAAACTATATCTCTCTTTTGCTTCTAAAATAGCTTTTACCCAATCTTTCGTCATACAAGCATTGATTTCCAAAGCATTCACTCCACCATTTTCAATATAATGAGGTAATACTCTTTGAAATTCTTCTATTCCATCTCTACGAAAAGTCACATTTGCATGAGGAATAGATAAAATTCCATCACATTTTTGTACAAATTCACGACATAATTCAATACTCGTTTCATATTGAGGAACTTGAACCGCAAAATTTTCAAACTCCTCTCATCATCTTTTTAAAAATTTGAGATAAAATGCTTCGTGTGAAATCTCATTTCCAGCATTTAATTCTCTAGCTCTTTGTCTATTTTTTTCAGATAAAAATACAAAATGTGTAATATCAAATTTATTCAATGTATTTCTTTTTCTACCTAAAGTTTCAAAATAAGCATAAAACTGATGTGAATCAATTTCAAATCCCCAGCTTTTAAATCTCCAAACTTGTAAATGAACCAATTTTTCTTTTGATTGCACAACATTTTCTAAAATTTTTGAAATATCTTTTGCAATTTTTTTAGCGTAAAAAGTAAGATGTAAACTTTTATCATGTTCTTTATTATATGCAGAAATTTCTACAGATTGGCAACTTTCAATTCAGATTTTTTTTGCTTCTTCTCTAAAATCATATGAAATAATATCATGATCTGTTAAAGCAATAAAATCCAGTTGTTGATTTTGAGCTCTCTGTAATAATTGTTCTTGTGTTAAAAATCAATCCGAAGCAATTGAGTGAAAATGCATATCGAGTTTCATAATTTCATAGATAAGAAATAAAATCTAGTAGTATCATAATGATTTTTATTTTTTTACCTAAATTTTCACCTAAAATTTTAAAATAAATACACTTTATTTTTTATATTCTCTTTACAAAAAGAAAAATTGAGTAAAATAAAAGTGTAATATTTTTTTACACTTTAAAATATGAATGAAATAATTCTTCAAAAACTCTGACTTTCTCAAGATGAAGCAAATATTTATTTATTTCTCATAAATAATCAAAATCAAACGATTGCAGAAATCTCAAAATGAACCAAAATAAATAGACCAAAACTTTATAAAATTCTCCCAAATATGGTAGAAACTGGACTCATAGGAAATATTATGAATGGAAAAAGAACTCACTATATTGCTGAAAATCCAAAAATACTTTCTCAATATTTAGAAAATATTAAAAATGAATACGATTTATACATTCCAGAAATAGAAAAATTATATCAAAATCAGTTTTCAAAACCTATTTTTAAGCATTTAACATGAAAAAATGGAATTAAAAATATATTTATAGATATTGGAAACACTCTCAAAACTTGAGATATTTTTTATAGATATAGTTCCAGAAATGATGTAACTAAAACTTCAATTCCCCAAAAAGATTATGAACAATATAAAAAACTCAGAGAAGAAAAAAGACTAGAAAGATATGTGATCACCAATGAATATTTAAATGATTTAAAGCCAAAAAAACTGGAAAAAGATGTGGTGATTATTCCCAAAAAATATGATTTATTTGAAGACAATATTACCAAAATAATTTATGCAAACAAGGTCGCTATCATTGATTATAACTCACTTGAAAGTTTTATTATAGAAAGTCCTATATTTGCTCATTTTGAGAAAAAAATATTTCTCTTATTATTTAAATTTTTGAAAAAATAGAAAAAGCTAAATCCTTCGGATTTAGCTTTTTTATTAATCTTCTTCAACTGGAGTTTCTTGTATCATAGTTTCTTCAGCTTCACTTGCTTTCATCAAACTTGCTCTTACTATTTCATCGTCCTCTCCTCTAATTTTTGTTAAAATTACTCATTGAGTTACCCTTGAGGTCACTCTAATTCCTTTTAATGGAAGTCTAATAGTTTGACCTCATTTACTCATAAGAAGTAAATCAGTATCATCTCTATCTTCATCTTTTAACATCATAGCACCAATAACTTTTCCAGTTTTTGGTGTAATTGCCATAGCTTTTACTCAACTTCATCCTCTATTTTGATCTCTGTATTCTGAAATTTCAGAAATTTTTCACATACCATTTTGAGTAACGATTAACACATATTTTTCATCTTTTGAAACTATAGTTACCTCTACTACTTCATCAGTATCTTTTAATTTAATTCATCTTACTCAAGATGCAGCTCTTCCCATTGGTCTTACATCATCCTCACTAAATTGAATTGCTTTTCATTCTTTAGTAGCAATGAAAATATTATCATCTCATGAAGTTGTTTTTACCCAAGCTAAACTATCTTCATCCTTTATTTTCAATACAATAAGTCCACTTGATCTAATTTTTTTCACTTCTTCCATAAGAAGTTTTTTAGAAGTTCCTTTTGAAGTTACAAAGAATAGATATTTATTTTTTTCTTCTGTAATATCAAGCACTGATGAAATTTCTTCATTTTTATCAAGTGATAAAAGATTGATAATTGGTTGTCATTTTGCAGTTCTTGTAGCTTCTGGTATTTCATATGCTGGAAGTGTAAATACTCTTCATCTTGAAGTAAAGAATAATAAATCATTATGATTTTTTGTTGAAAGAATAAGTTTGATTTCATCCTCATCTTTCGTAGCAGTAGTAACTCAAACTCAACCTCTTCTTTGAGTTCTAAATGAATTAGAAAGAATTCTTTTTACATAGCTATTTTTTGAAATTGTAATAACAACTTCTTCATTTGCAATTGTATCTTTTGGATTGAATTCTCCAATTTTTGCATTATTGATTTGAGTTCTTCTTTTATCTCCAAATATTTCTTTAATTTGTTCAGTTTCTTCAATAACAATAGTAGTAATTCTTTCTGGTTTTTCTAAAATATCTTTACAATCAGCAATAAATGCTAATTTTTCAAGAAGTTCATTTTCAATTTTTTCTTTTTCTAATCCTTGAAGTCTTCTTAATTTCATTTCAACGATTGCTTCAGCTTGAATTTGAGAAAGTCAAAATGCTTTCATAAGTTGAATTTCCGCATCATTATAACTTGATCTAATAACTTTAATTACTTCATCAATATTATCTAATGCTATTTTTAATCATTCTAAAATATGAGCTCTTGCTTCTGCAATTTTTAATTCATAAATAGTTCTATTGGTAACTACTTCTTTTCTATGATTAATAAATTCAACAAGAATTTCTTTTAAATTATGAAGTTTTGGTTGTTTTCCTTTATCTCAAAGAGCAATCATATTGTACCCAAAACTTGTTTGAAGTGGTGTAAGTTTATAAAGTTGATTTAAGATTTTTTTAGGAAATGCATCTTTTTTCAATTCTACAACAACTCTTACTCAATCTTTATTTGATTCGTCTCTTAAATCTGAAATTCAAACAATTTTTTTCTCTTTTACGAGTTCTGCAATTTTTTCTACAAAACTTGCTTTATTCAGTCCATAAGGAATTTCAGAAATATTTATATATTTTCTTCCTTTTAGAGTTTCTTCAATAGAAGCCACTCATCTCATAACCACACTTCATCTTCCTGTTGAATATGCTGTTAAAAGTGCTTCTCTATCATATACAATTCATCCAGTTGGAAAATCTGGACCTTTTACAAATTGCATTAAATCTTCTACTGTTACTTCTTCTTCATTTGGAACTTTCAGTAAATAGTTAATTGCATCACATAATTCTCATAGATTATGACTTGGAATATTTGTCGCCATTCAAACGGCAATTCACATCACTCAGTTCATAAGTAAATTTGGAATTCTGTTTGGTAAAACTGATGGTTCTTGTTTGGTGGTATCGAAGTTATCTCTAAAAAGTACGGTTTCTTTTTCTATATCAGAAAGCATATATTCAGCAAGTTTTGTCATTTTTGCTTCTGTATATCTATATGCAGCTGCTCCATCTCAGTCCATAGAACCAAAGTTTCATTGCCCATGAACTAAAGGATATCTCAAAGAAAAATCTTGTGCCATACGAACCATAGCTTCATAAACTGAACTATCTCAATGTGGATGATAGTTTCAAAGTACATGTCAAACTACGGTTGCTGATTTTCTAAATTTTGCTGAAGCTCTGAGTCCTTGTTCATGCATAGAATATAAAATTCTTCTATGAACTGGTTTTAAACCATCTCTTACATCAGGTAGCGCACGAGATACGATAACGCTCATCGCATAATCAAGATAACATGCTTCCATTTCATCACTGATGTTTCTATTTGAATCTCATTCATAAACAAGTCCTGTTGGAACTGTTAAAGTAGTTTGATCCCCAGATGAGTTATTTTCATCACTTGGTGTTTCGTTTTCTGCTCATTCGAGTTCTTCAGATTCTAAATTTTCATTTTCTGACATAAAGAAATTTTTAAGAGATAAATTATGGTTTTAATATACTTATTTTCTATTTTTTTGCAAAAGAAAAATAGAGGGTTTTATTGAATTTTAAGAGAAAATTATAGAAAAAATAAAAACTTAGTCTATTTTAGAGCAAGTTTTTATAAATTTTCATATTTTGACTTATGTTAAATAAATTTCTTATTCTCAACTCTCCTTCATCTTCTCATTTCTTACTAATACAGCAATGACCTTTCTTCTATATCTATGTAATATCTCTGATAATGCCTCTAATTGGAAAATTTCATCAAAAGTTTCTCAATAACTATCTTCTACATATTGCAAAGTTTCCCTAATGACTAGTGCCTCTTCAAACATTTGTCCATGCATAGATTCTACTTCCATAAAAAGTTGTCTATCAGATACACTTCTTCTCTTTATAGAGATATAATCTTGAACTCCTAAACTTATAATAGTTTCAACAACAGCCATTATTTTATCTCTAAAATCAAGTCATTCTTCTTGAAAAATAGTATTATCATCTCATTTTGGAGGTAATAACACTACATTCTCTCAATATAACCCCTGATCAATATCTACAATTACCTGATTAGCTCTTTTAGCATCAATTCTTTTTCCAGAGTTTGGAAATTTTCATATTCATATAACTGTTCCCATATATATTTTATATTAAATATTTTTTATTGTTCATTTTTTTCTAATATTTTTATCGCTTCTTCTCTATATTGTTTACAAAAATCTTGAATAGATGCAAGAATATATTCATTTGTTTGTCAGGCTTTTTTTCATTCTAACTCTATTTCACCTACATGAAAGAATAAAATCTCCCACATAGAAACCAATTCTTATCTTAAATTTCTTATTATTCATTGCTTTTTTCTAAATCGAGTATAATCTTGTATCCAATTCTCTAAAATATTATCTATTTCTCAAGCTATCATATCTAAAGTATCCGTTATTCTTGTCTCTTCTCTGAATAACTCTTCTGCTTTTGTATTTTTTGAAAATTGTAAAATATTCCCCATTAAAAATATATGAAAAAATAAGACCAAATTATAAAAATATTCTCAAAATTGTCAAAATAAAAAACCTTTGATTTTTCTACAAATAAAATTATAGTAAAAAAAATATTTTCTAATCTAAAAATTATGAAAGCTATAATACTCGCAGCCTGAGAATGAACTCGTTTAAGACCTTTCACAAATACCATCCCAAAACCAATGATAAAAATTTTTGGAAAACCTATTTTAGAACATAATATAGAATCATTTTATACATCTGTTGATGAAATAATTATTGTAGTAAAATATAAACAAGAAATCATTAGAAATTATTTTAAAAACGATTATAAGGGTACAAAAATCACCTATATCGAACAAAGTGATGAAAAATGAACCTGAGCTGCTATTAGATGAATATCTCTTCCAAAAACAGATATTTTACTGCTAAATGGAGATTCTATTTTTGAACAAAAAGATTTTGATAAAATTATTTCATTTCCATGATATGGTGCTTTAGTAAAAAAAGTTGAAGATCCAAGTAAATATTGAATTTTTAAACAAAATGAAAATGGACTTGCATTAGAAGTAATAGAAAAACCAGAAACCTTTGTATGAGATCTTGCAAATTTATGAGTATATAAATTTGATGAAAAAATTATTGAAATTTCAAAAAATATTCCACTTTCAAAAAGATGAGAATATGAAATTACAGATAGTATTAATGCTTTTATAAAAGAAAAAGAGTTCCAACTCTTCCCTATTGATGGTAATTTTATTGATATCGGATATCCTTGGGATATTTTACAAGCAAATGCTCATTTTTTAGAAAATCTTACAAAAACTTCAGTTGCTTGAGAAATTGAAGAATGAGTAACCATAAAATGAAAAGTAATTTTAGAAGACTGAGCTATTTTAAAAGCTGGAACATATATTGAATGAAATGTTTATATTGGAAAAAATACTTCTATTTGACCAAATGCGTATCTCAGAGGTTCGACTGTTATTGGTGAAAATTGTCATATTTGAGCTTCTGTCGAGATAAAAAACTCTTCTCTTGGAGATAATACCAATGTAGCTCATTTAAGCTATATTTGAGACAGTATTATCGGAAATCATGTCAATATCTGAGGAGGAATGATTACTGCGAACCTCAGACACGATAAATGAGATATAAAAGTAATGGTGAAATGAGAACTCGTAAACTCTCATCGTCATAAACTTTGAGTAATTATTTGAGATAACTCAAAAACAGGAATAAAAACAATGACCTATCCAGGAAGAATTATAGATTCAAATAGTTTCACAACTCCCTGAGAAATAGTAAAATAAAAGCATCTTTTAGGATGCTTTTTAAAAACTTTTGACAAATAAAATAAATTGAATATTATTTGAGTAATCAAGTATTATTCAATTTATTTTATTAACTTATATTATTATGTGAAATAACAAACTCGATTTTATCCTTCATATTTCAAAACTAAATATGATTCTGAGCAAATATTTTGACTCTTCCCTATGACTTCTCTGACTCAATGAATTCATAGTCCTCTATCATTTACATAATGCACCTGAACAAACGCTTCGTAGAATAGATTTAGCAGAAAAGGTTGGGCTTACAGCTTCAGGAATTACAAGACTTTTACTTCCTATGGAAAAAATAGGTTTAGTAGAGAAAAAAGTAAATCCAAATGATGCAAGAGTCAGTTTAGTGAGCATTGCATCTGGAGGAAAAAAACAATTAGATGATGCACTTATAAGAATGCAAGAACAGCTTGATGATAAAATAACTCCAAAACAAACAAAAGAATTAGAAAATACTACACAATTACTCAAAGAAATTGGTACTCAATTTTTATGGAAATAATACTTGATAAAGAAAAAAGCATCTTTTAGGATGCTTTTATTATTTTTTAATGGAGCCATTAACGGGAATTGAACCCGTGACCTCTCCCTTACCATGGGAACGCTCTACCAACTGAGCTATAATGGCAATGGCCCCATTATATAGAAACTCAAAAAAAATCAACTTTTTTCAAAGTTGATTTTTTTTATTATTTTACTGAAACATAAATATCTCTATAAACTCTTCCATCATATCTTACTCTTCTTTTTTCTTGAAATGAAACTACTCCATCTCTATTTGCAAATAAAGTAAAATCTTTTCCTTGTGAAACACCTTCACTTGGCCAGAATTTATTTCCTTTTTGTCTTACTATAATATTTCCAGTTCTTGCTTCCAGTCCTCCAAAAATTTTCACTCAGAGTCTTTTGGCATTGGAATCACGACCATTATTGGTTGATCATTGAGCTTTCTTGTGAGCCATATTTTTTTCTTATGAATTAAAATTAAAAAAGTTATATTATCTTGAAGCAAATCTAGCAAATGCTTTATTAGCTTCTGCCATTTTGTATACTTCTAATTTCTTTTTAACAGCATTTCCTGTTTCATTAGCAGCATCAATAAGTTCAACTGATAAAGCTTTTGAGAAATTAACTCATTTTTTACTTCTAGCAGAATCTAAAATCCATCTAGCAGCTAAAAATAATTGTCTTTTTGATTTTACTTCTTGTGGTACTTGGTATATAGAACCTCATACTCTTTTTGGTCTCACCTCAATTTTTGGCATTACATTTTCTAATGCTTTGAAAAATATCTCTTCTGGTTTTTTTTGACCTTTTGCTTTGATTTCTTCAAAAGTATCATTTAAAAGTTTAATTGCTAAACTCTTTTTTCCTTCTTTCATCACATAGTTAACAAATTTATCAACTAATGGATCTTTTCCTAATATAATACTCATAATTTTTTATAAATAATAAAGTAAACTTTCACCTGAAAATGCATCAGATTACTCTTTATATAAATTTAGAACTGGAGTTTTAGATTTTTAGAAACAAAAGAATTTTTTCTAAAGTTTCTAAAAACCTAAAACTCTAACATTCTTTTTATTTTTTTGGTCTTTTAGCACCATATAAACTTCTTGCTTGTTTTCTATTTTTTACTCATTCAGTATCAAGAACTCATCTTACGATATGATATCTTACTCATGGAAGATCTTTAACTCTTCAACCTCTAATAGCAACTACAGAGTGTTCTTGAAGATTGTGTCCTTCTCAACCAATATAAGCATTTACTTCATACCCATTTGTTAATCTAACTTTTGCTACTTTTCTAAGGGCTGAGTTAGGTTTTTTTGGAGTCATTGTAGTAACTTTTGTACAAACTCATCTTTTTTGAGGAGCTCATTTTGGTAATTGAGTTTGTTTATTCCCTTTAATTGAGTTTCTAATAACTTGTAAAGCAGGAGATTTAGATTTTTTGATCTTATCTTTTCTACTTTTCTTTACTAATTGATTTATAGTAGTCATTTTTAGTAATTTATTAATTTAAAACGACAAAATTTTATTAAAAAATAAACATTTGTCAAATATATAATACCTTTCTTTAAAATAAGTAAGAAAACTATCTTTTTGACCAAGATGGAGATTTTCTTGCTTTTTTCTTTCCTGGTTTTTTTCTTTCAACCTTTCTAGCATCTCTTGTTAATAATCAAGCTGCTTTTAAGATTTTTCTATTTGCTTCATCTTTTTCTGATAAAGCTCTAGCAAGAGAATGTCTGATAGCCTGTACTTGAGCAGAAATTCATCCTCACTCAACTTTTACCTCAAAGTAAACTTTATCTTTTAAAGAAGTAAGTTTAATTGGTAAAAATGCAACATCAAATAAGTCTTGTCTTGTAACATAAACAGAAATATCTTTTCCATTTACAGTACTAGCACCTGTTCCTTCAAATAGTCTTACTTGTGCTGAAGCTGTTTTTCTTCTTCCAATTGCATGAATATATTTAGTAGCCATATTTAAAAATAATTATATTTTATTTTAAGTATTCCCTTTTGGGGTAAATATTCTTTTAAGATAAAGTTAATGTTTCTGGTTGTTGAGCTTTAAACCCGTGTTCACTTCCAACAACAAGTTTTAATCTCGATAACATATTTGATCTTAATTTATTTTTTGGTAACATTCCAGATATAGCTTTAGATAAAGCTTCTGTAGGTTTTTTATTTAATAATTTTCCCAAAGAAATTTGTTTAATTCCTCCCAAGAAACCAGTATGTCTATAGTAGATTTTATCTTCTAATTTATTTCCAGTAACAATAAATTTATCTGAGTTAAGTACTATAACATAGTCTCAATTATCTACATGAGGTGCGTATGATACTTTATTTTTTCCTTTTAAGATAGTAGCTATTTGAGTTGAAAGTCTCCCAAGAGTTTGACCTTCAGCATCAACTACATACCATTTTCTAGCATCATTTCCTAATTGTTTTGGCATTAATGTTTTCATAATATGCGTTTAAATAATAACTAAAGTAATTCAAGTAATACTAATTTAGCATTATCTCAATCCCTATATTTTATAGGAGTAACTCTTGTAAATCAAGAAGTTCTATTTCATTTAAATTTTGGGGCTACATTTTTGAATAATTCTAAAGAAGATTCTTTAGTAAATAAGTATTGCATTACATATCTAATAGCATTCATTTCATCTTTTGTATTTACTACATTGATGATTCTGTCTATCATTGGAGCTATAACTGCTGCTTTTTTTGGAGTAGTTTTTATAGCTTTATGTAAAAACAAGTTTGTTAAAAGATTTCTTTCCATAGCTTTCCTATGTTGGAATGTTTTTCAGTTAAACTTTAAGTTTTTCCTTACTCTATGTCTCATAATATAAAATTATAAATTATAAATGTTGTTTGCTAAATAATTTAATTTATCTAACAGGTCTTTTAATCATCTCAAAGAAGTTTTAATCCTCTTTCTCAAAGTGCTTCTCTAATTTCTGTCATAGCTTTCTTTCAGAATCATTTAATTGATGAAAGTTTCGTTTCTGTACATTTTATAAGTTGCTCAATAGAAAGAATATTTCCGTTGATTAAAGCATTTAATGTTCTTGGTGAAAGTCCCATAATCTCAATTGGAGTATATGTTTCTTTTTCAAGTTCTTCTTTAATTTCTTCTTTTTCTTTTTGAAGTAAATCAGCTACATTTGAAATGAAATGTCATTCCACTTGAAGAGATTCTTCATTAAATATTGAAAAATATGATGATAACATATTTGAAGAAAATTTAAGTGCATCTACTGGGGAAATTACTCCATTCGTAGTAATTAACATTTCTAGTGCATCTAAATTCGTAATATCTCCAAATCTTGTATCGTTTACTTCATATTTTACATTTATTACTGGTGAGAAGTTTGCATCGACAAGAAGTACATTTACATCATCTTCTCTTTTTTTCAAATCTTCAATACTTAAATATCAAACTGATTTTTCTACTCTAATTTCAATTTCTAAAGATAATCCATCTTTATCAATTTCAGTTACGTAGAGATCTTTATTTAATATTTCAATTCAAACAGAAGTTTTAATATCTCAGGCAGTTACTTTTCCAGCTTTATTCTTTGACAATTTTATCCATTCAATATCTGGAGTTTTTTTATCAATAATTAAACTTTTTAAGTTTAACATTATATCTAATATACTATCTTTTACTCAAGGAAGAGTTGAATATTCATGACTTACTCACGTAACTTTAATTCCAGTTACTTTAGCACCAGGAATAGAAGATAAAAGTACTCTTCTCAAAGAGTTTCATAAAGTTACTCAATATCATTTTGGTAATGGACCTAATGCAAATTTAGAAACATTTATTTCTAAATCTTGTTGAGAAATTTTTGGAACTCAAATTACATTGTGTATAATATGCATTTTTAGTAAGATTATGAAATAACAAAATTAAAAACCAAAATATTATTTTGAGTAGAACTCAATAATTTTTTGAATATCAATGATAGCATCAAAGTCTTCATTTTCTGGTAATGCTTTTATTGTTATTTTAATATTTTTTGGATCAACTTCAATCCATTTTGTGTTACTCACTACTGCTTTATTTTCTTTTCAAAAATCTGCTAATTCCTCAATAAGAGATTTATATAAAGGACTTTCTTTAAATTTATCTCTTAATTCAATTACATCTCAAATTTTTACAGAAATTGATGGAACATCAACATTTACTCCATTTAATTTAAAATGAGCATGACTAACAAATTGTCTTGATTGCATTCTTGTTCTAGCAAAATTTGCTCTATAAAGAACATTATCAATTCTTAACTCTAACATTCTAAGCATTTTATCTCAAGTAGTTCCTGGAGTTTTAGATTTTACTGCTTTTGCATAATATGCAGCAAATTGTTTTTCAGATAATCCAAACATTCTTTTTGCCATTTGTTTTTTTCTCAATTGCCCTCCATATTCAGAAGTTTTTCTTGATTTTAGAAGAGTTCTTTTTGATTGACTTAGATCATATTTTTCCGTCCCAAAAAGATTGATTCATTCTCTTCTACATAATTTTTTCTTTGGTCAAGTATATCTCATAAACCTTGATTTATTAAATACTAAAAATTAAATTATTTTAGAAACTATTATAAGCTTCTTGTTTTTTTCTTTCTACATCAGTTGTGTGGAACTGGAGTTATATCAAATATACCTCTTAATTCTAAACCTCCTGAAATAAGTCCTCTAATAGCTTGTTCTCTTCCTACTCAAATACCTTTAACATATACGTCAACTGTTTCTAAATTATGAAGAGTTTTTGCTTTCGTAGCAGCTTGTTCAACTGCCATTTGAGCTGCATAAGGAGTTGCTTCTCTCGCCCCCTTAAATCCAGCAGTTCATCCTGAAGCCCAAGTTAATACATTTCCTTTTTCATCAGTGATTGAAACAATAGTATTATTAAATGAAGCCATAATATGAGCTTGTCATAATTGTACTATTCTTTTCGTCTTTTTTGACTTTTTTACTGTAGTTTTAACCATAAATCTACTTTTATATTAAAATATTAAAATATCCCCCAGAGGATTCTTTCGTGAGTGTATAACAACTCAATTTACCTTATTATTTTTTCTTATTTGCAATAGCAACAGATTTACCTTTTCTTGTTCTAGAATTCGTTTTTGTATTTTGCCCTCTTACAGGAAGTCTTTTCTTATGTCTTTGACCTCTATAACAATTAATTTCTTGTAATCTTTTTATATTTCAAGCTACAAGTCTTCTTAAATCTCATTCAACAAGAATATTTTTGATTTCCTCTCTTATTTTATCGAGTTCATCCTCACTAAGAGTTTCAATTTTTCTAGTTTTTTCGATTCAAACTTTTTCTAAAATAACATTAGACACCGGTCTTCAAATACCATAAATATATGTCAAAGCTATTTCTACATGTTTACCATTTGGTAAATTTACTCAAGCAATTCTTGCCATAAAACTAATAGAATTAAAAATTAATAACTAAAAATAATAAATGAATATAATAAATAATATTGAACTACTTAATTATTCATAAAGCTTATCCTTGTCTTTGTTTGTGTTTTGGGTTTTCACAAATAACCCTTATGATTCCTTTTCTTTTAATCACTTTACATTTATCGCAAATTTTCTTAACAGAAGCCAATACTTTCATAAGATATTACAGTAAGTTAATAAATATTATTTTTTTCTAAATATAATCCTTCCTTTACTTAAATCATAAGGACTTAATTCAAGTAATACTTTATCTCACTCTATAAGCTTAATAAAGTTAATTCTCATTTTTCAACTGAGATATCATTTAATAATTTCTCATCAAAATTCCTCTGGTAATTGAACATCAAATACCAGATTCGGGAGTGCCTTGATAATAGTTCACTCAACCTCAATTTTTTCTTCCTTATTGGACATAATAATTTTCAGGCTTTTAAAAATAATAGCCTCAGAAGTTTATTTAAAAAAAATAAAAAAGCAAATCTTTTTTTGACTTTTTTATTTTATCATTCTCTATTTTTATAATTATACTTCATTTTTCTTTTTTCTTTCCTCAATAACTTTTTTAATTTGATTCAATACTTCTGGGTATTTTTGTTCAAGTTGCTCTAAAGAAAATGCAAGTAATACTATCATTTCAGTATCCATAATAGCCTTTACTGATGCTGATCTTACTTTCGGTTCAGTAAATAACGACATTTCTCAAACAAATTCTTGAGGATGAATATATCATAAAATTCTTTCTCCATCAAACACCTCTAGTTTTCCAGAAACCACAATATACATACTAGTAGACTCTTCTCATTTATGAAATAAAACCTCCCCAGCTTTTACCCTTCTTTGTTGACAAAACATAGATAATGTATGTAAAGTCTCTTGACTTAAAGAAGAAAACAAATCTATTCATTCTAACATAAATTTTATATTAATGATAAATTATTTTTGAATTTCTGTTTTAAAAATTTCTAAAATATCTCATAACTCAACATGCACATCTGTTTTTAATTTTATTCAACATTCAATTGGTCCTTCTATATCAACTACATCAATAATTCAAGATTTTAAATTTTCAATTTTTCCTGTTCATAAAAATTTATCTTTTCTGATAATTCTTGCCTGTACTCATTTTTGAATTTTTCCATTAGCCTTCAATTTTAATCACAAAATCATAAAAGCATCTCCTTCATAGAATATTCATCCAACCTCTGCTTCTCATAATACGGTTTCAATTTCTTTTGGGTCAAGCATTCATGTTACTATTTTTTCCACTCTCTCAGTAATATGATAAATAATTTTACTTGAAATATACTCAATTTTAGTATCTTCAATAATATTTTTTGTATTTCCAAGTAGAACAACATTAAATCAAATAAGAAGAGCTGAACTTCATTGACACATAAGTACATCTCATTCGGTAATATTTCCTACTCCAGAATGAATAATCGTTACTTTTGTTTCCTCTGTTGAAAGTTTTAATAATGCTCCTTTTATTGCTTCTAAACTTCCATTTGTATCAGCTTTTACCACTATTTTCAGTTGTTTTAAATTTCCTGATTTAATTTTTAACATAATCATATCTATAGATGAACTAGCAGCTGCTTTTTTAGAAGCCATAAGTTCTTTATATTCTAATGCTTTTATTCTCGCTTTTTCAATATCAGAAACTACCTGTACAATATCTCATCATTCACAAACACTATCAAAACCAACCACTAAAACAGGAGTTGAAGGAAACGCTTGATCAATATTTTTTCCTATATCACTTTTCATTACTTTTACCTTTCCATATGATCATTTACATACTATAGAGTCTCATTTTTTTAATACTCATGTGTTAATTAAAACCGTTGATACTGGTCATAATTTTATATCTAGGTGTGATTCTAAAATAGTTCATACAGCTGGTCTATGAGAATTTGCTTGAAGTTGTTCCATTTCAGCAACTAAAAGTATCATTTCAAGTAATTCATCGATTCAAACTCAAGTTTTTGATGAAATTCCTATCATAGGAACATCTCCTCCCCAATCTTCTGGAAGTAATCCATGGCTTGATAATCCTGATTTTACATTATCTATATTTGCTCCCTCTTTATCTATTTTTGTAATAGCTACTACTATTTTTAATTCTGCTTCTCTCGCATGATTAATACTTTCTACTGTTTGTGGTTTTACTCACTCATCAGCAGCAACTACTAGAATAGCAATATCTGTTGATTTTGCCCCTCTTGCTCTCATTATAGTAAAGGCTTCATGCCCAGGAGTATCAAGAAATGTAATCTTTTTATTATTATATTCTACTTGATATGCTCAAATACTTTGAGTAATCCCTCATGCTTCTTTGTCTGCTACCTTTGTTTTTCTTAAATAATCTAAAAGTGACGTTTTTCCATGATCAACATGTCACATAATACTAATAACTGGAGCTCTTGTTTCCAAAAGTGTTTTATCATCTTCAACAAGAAGTGCCGAAATATCTCCTGTTAACATATCTTCTACTCAAAATCATGAAGAAATATCTTTATGTAATTTTATATTGAATGCTTCTGAAATAATAGATGCTGTATCATAATCAACTTTTGAATTAATAGTTACTTTCATTCCATTCTTCATAAACTCAGTAATAAGTTTCATGAGTGGAACTCAAATTTTTTCAGATAACTCTTTTACTGATAAAACATCTGGGATTACGACTGTTTCTCCAGTACGATCTGTTAAATTTTGAATAATATCCTCTATTTTTTTCTCTTCTTTTTTTATATTTTTTATTTTATTAGAACGAGAAAAAGAAAAATCATCCTCTTCTAATAAAATATTTTTTGCATATTTATTACTTCTATCTTTTTTAAAAACTTTTTTTGGTGCCTCTTCTTCCTTTTTATCTCCAAAAGGTTTTTGTTTTGATTTTGGAATAAATTTTCAGTCTTTTTTGGGGGCATTGTCAAAAGTTTTTGGTATAAATCAAGAAGTATTTCATGCTTGTGTTTGATACCCTCATTGTTTTACAAAACTTGTTTTTTTCTCTTGAGTATTTTCAGTTTTTAAAATTTCTTTTTTGGGTTTTGTGAAATCTTTTTTAAAAGTATCTTGTTTTACTCAATCTTTTTTTTCTTGTCATTTTTTAGTAAAATACTCTTTTTTAGTTGAAGGAGACGAAATAGAGGAAGTTTTTTGTATTTTTTCAGGACCTTCCATAGGAGGTTTTACTTTTTTTACTACTTCTTTTGTAATTTCTTTTTTTACACTTTCATCTCTCTTTTCTTGAGAATCTTGCACTTCTTTTCTTAATTTAATTTTTCCCTTTATTGCTATTTTTGGTTTTGCTTGATTTACATCTGATGCAACAGAAGAATCTTGATTTTGTGAATAATAATCATCAACAATTTTTTTATCTGACATTCGTAATCTACACTTATAAAATAAAAATTTCATAGATAATAAGTTTTTTTTGTATATTGTCAAAAAAAATAGGAAAAACTTGTAAAAATAGAAAAAAATGATATAACAATGACAATTTTAGTTCTTAAATTACAATTATGGAGGGAAAGGATATAAAAGACATGGTAAGCATATTCTTTGAAAAGCTTTCTATAGAAATTGAAAATATTGAAGTGATGGAAGAAAAGGAGAATATATTTTATATAAAAATAAAAACTCCTGACTCTTGACTTCTGATTTGATATTCTGGAAAAAACTTAGAAGATGTAAGAGTAATATTAAAATCTATTATCACACATACAAGTGAAAATAAAAATATAATTCTTCATCTAGAAGTAAATGATTATTTAAGTAAAAAAGAAGATAAACTCCATGATTTTATTATGAAAAAAATTCAAATAGTAAAGTCTTGAAAATGAGATATTATTCTCCCATATTTCAATTCATACGAAAGAAAAAAAATTCATTCTTATGTGAGTGAACTTTCTGATAATGAGATTTTCACAAAAAGTGTGTGAGAATGAGCTGAAAGAAGACTTCATATTTGTAAAAAAAGTCAAAATATTACTATAGATATAGATGGTATTGATATTTAAAATTCTAGCAAAAGATTATGAAAGAAAAAATAATGAAAGTTTGAATATTTTTTTGTATAGGTGGATTTTTATTATGATTTTATTTTATCAATCAAAATAATTATTCTCACATACAAGAATTAAAATATAAAATTACTCAACATCCTGAATTACTTCCTAAAAAAGATATTGCAAAATATACTTCTTTTTGATTTTCAAATTTAAGAGCAGATCTTTATTGGCTTGAAACTATACAATATATTGGATGAAATGCCATTTCAAGTGAATATAAAAAATATCTCTTTGCTATTTTAGACCTTATCACAGAATTAAATCCTTTTTTTGAAAAACCTTATATAATAGGTCAATTATTACTTCCAACTTATAATGAAAGATATGAAAATTTATCTTTAGAAGATCAACTTTATTATACAAATCAAGCAGAAACTCTTTGATTAAAATGAATAGAAAATTTTTGTGATATGCAAAAAATTGAACTTATTTCCAAAGAAGATAATTTAGAAAAAATTTGGACAGAAGAAAAATATAAAAATCCTTGCAAAACAGCTGATATAGCATTTTGACAATGATTTTTATATTATTTTTACCTTAAAAATCCGACTCTTTCTTCTACTTATTATAAAATAGCATCTGCAAATGATAATGCTCTTGATTGAGCTCGTATTATGGCTGCAATTATGAGTTGAAAATCAGGAGATAGGGAAAAATCAATTATGATGTTTTTAACTCTTGCTTCTACTTCTGAAGAAAAAGAAAACCAAATATGTAATATTTTTTCAAATGAATTACAAAAAATTTCATATGCTACATTTCAAGAACAAATTCCATTATCAGGAGAAATTATTAAAAATATAGAAACCTTACGAAAAGAAAATTTTGAATTTAATGAAGAGGCTGAAAAACAAATTATATCAGGAAATAATTGTAATAATTATATTAATAAGGCTATCAGGGAATTAAATTTAGCATATATTGAACAAGGAAATAAAAAATATCTTGAAGATACATGAGAGAATGCAAAAAATGCAAAAATATTATTTGATAAATCATACATTGATTTTCTTCCCACTGATTTTCAACAATATGATAATTATGGTATTATCTATACTTTCAATGAAGAAACAAAACATTTTGACTATGAAATGGGAAACTATTAAATCAGAGTATATAAAAAACAAAAATAAGATTTCTTTTTAAAAATCTTATTTTTTTATAAAAAATATTTGACAAAATATAAATTATGTGGTTTAATATATTCGTAATACTTATTGATGGTAAGAAATTACCGATAAATAAAAACAAACTCGTAAAACAAAAATAAAAATAATTAAAAAGTATAATAAAAACTCTTCAACTTCTATATGCTAATTCAGTTATCATAATATATAGTTTGAAGCAAGGCTCCCAAATATCCTTGTAAAACAGTTAGGAAAGATAGGTATTACATAACACATAAAAGCTCTATACAATTCCGAAAGATAAATGCAATGGGGATAAAAGTATAGAGCATTTTTTTTTGTAAATTTTAAAAAAATTTATATAATACTCGCACTTATTTTATTTTAACTTAGATAATTTATGAAATCAAGCATAAAAAAATTAGAAAAATCGATAATTGAACTTACGATTGAAGAAAGCAAAGAAAATATTGCAAAATATAGAAAAAAAGTTTTATCAGATTTAAGAAAAAATGCTGATATAAAAGGATTTAGAAAAGGAAGTGATATTCCAGAAGAAATAATAGTAAAAAATTATGGAGAAGAGAGAATTTCTGCATTTATGGTGGATGAAGCATTAAATAAAATTTATTCTCAAGCACTAAAGGAAAATAATATACTCCCTATTGCTCAAGGAGAAATTAAAGAAATAAAATCTCAAGATCCTTTAATAGTAATTATGCATATTGAAGTTTTTCCTGAAGTGGAAATAGATGGGAAATATAAAAAAATTAAACTTCCAAAAACAAAATTTGAAGTAAAAAATGACGAAGTAGATCAAACCTTAAGTGAAATTCAAAAAAAATTTACTCGTTTTGAAGAAGCAAAAGAAGAATATGAGACACAAATGGGAGATAAAGCTTATATAAATACTCAAGGGTATGACTCAAAAGGAAACAAACTTGAAAATACTAATATGGAAAATTACCCTCTTATTTTAGGAAGTAATGTGCTTGTTCCTGGATTTGAAGAAGGTTTAGTTGGAAAAAAATCAGGTGAAAAAATTGAACTTGATATTACATTTCCTAAAGATTATCATAATGCAAATTTTGCAGGAAAAAAGACAAAATTTGAAGTAGAGATACTCAAAATAGAAAATGCAAAAATTCCTGAATTTACTCCTGAATTTATTAAAGATTTAAGAGGAAAAGATTTAGATTTTGATGGTTTTAAAGCACTTATCAAAGAAGAACTCACAGAAACTAAAGAAACCAATGCAAGACTTCAAGATGAAAATACTCTTATTGAAGAACTTTTAAAACATACAAAAGTAGATTTTGGTGAAAGTTTACTAAAAAATCAAACTTCCAAAGTATACGAAGAAATCAAAGATAATATTGTACAATCAGGAGCAAAAGTTTTAGATTATATTGAATCATTAGGACTAAGTGAAGAAGCATATATTGAAAATAATGTAAAACCAGTAGCTATAAGAAGGTTACAAGCAGAACTTATTCTTCATAAATTATGAGAATTAGAAAAAACTGAAGTATCTGAAAAAGAAATTACAGAAGAAATTGATAAAATTATTGCAAGATTTGGATCAGAAGAAGTAGTAGCAAGACTCAAAGAACTCTATATTCCTGGAACAAAATACTATGAAGAATTAAAACAAAGAATTACATATAGAAAACTGATTGATAGTTTCTTTGAATAAAAAATAAAAAATCCCGATTTATATATTGGGATTTTTTATTATAAATAAATTTCAAGACAATAAAAAAACTTGATTTTCTCAAGTTCTCTTATGCTAATTCAACACTTCCTCAAGCTTTTGTGATCTTTTCTTGGGCTGAAGCTGATACTTTATCAATTTTTAAAGTAATTTTAGAAGTGATTTCACCTTCACCTAAAACTTTTACTTTATAAGATTTATTTCTTACAACTAAATTTGCAAGTAAAACATCTTTTGTAATTTCAGTAATACCTTTTTGAGCTAAAATTTCTAAATCTCAAACATTCACTACTGAATATTTTGTAGTAAATTTTGCATTAGAAAACCCTTTTAATTTTGGCATTCTTCTGAAAAGTGGAGTTTGTCCTCATTCAAACCAAGGAGCAACACCTCCTCAAGCTCTTGAGTTTTGTCCATTTAATCATCTTCCACAGTATGTTCATTTTCCTGAACCGTTTCATCTTCCAAGTCTTTTAGACTTTTTTCTTGAACCTGCTTCTGATGCAATATTATTTAATGAAAACATAGTTTAATAATTAATAACTAATAATTAATAATTTAATGTATTTGAATTTTTAAGTTTCCCTAAAATTCATTTCATTATTCATTATTTTTTTATTTAAAAGAAGTTAATGCTTTTAGAGTAGCTCTTGCATTGTTGATTAGATTGGTAGAACCATATCTTTTCCCAAGTATATCTTTATACCCTGCAACAGCTAAAACTTTTCTCATTGATCCTCAAGCAATAATTCATGTTCATTCTGAAGCAGGATGAACCATTACTTTTGCTGATTTAAATTTTGCTTCAATGTTATATGGTACAGACCCATTTTCCATTTTTACTTTTATCATATTTTTTTTCGCATCAGATACTGCTTTTGCAATAGCATCAACTACTTCCCAAGATTTTCCAGTTCCAAGTCCAACTTTTCCTTTTCCATCTCCAAGAACAATTACTGCTCTAAATCTTAGTTGTCTTCATCCAGAAGTAACTCTTGTTACTCTATCAATAGCAAGAAGTTCTTCTTTAAACTCTTTTTCTTGTTTGAAGGCACCTTGTTTTTTGAAATTTTTTTCAGATTTTTCCTTACTCATAAGATTTTACAGTTTAAATATTAAAATTTTAATCCAGCAGATCTTGCAGCATCAGCTAAAGCTTTCACTCTTCCATGATATGCAAATCATCCTCTGTCAAATACTATTTCAGTAATATTGAGAGATTTAGCTTTATTTGCTAATTCTTCTCCAACTTTTTGAGCTCTTTCTGACTTTGTACCACCATCAATTTTTAAATCTGATGAAGCACATAGAGTCTTTCCAGACACATCATCAATTAATTGAGCATAAATATTAGTATTACTTCTATATACACTCAAACGAGGTCTAGAGGCTATTCCAGAAATTTTTGCTCTAATTCTCTCTTTTCTCTGTAATCTTTTTACAAATTTTGCTAACATAATTTTAAAAAAATTATAAATTATAAATTATAAATTATAAATTATAAATTATTGGATTATGAATAAAAAACTTTTCATTCTCCATTCCTAATTTCTAATTCCTAATTTCTTATTTTCCTGATTTTCAAGCTTTTCTTCTAATTACTTCATTTACATACTTAATTCATTTTCCTTTATATGGTTCTGGTTTTTTCTTAGCTCTGATTTTTGAAACAAATTCTCAAAGTAATTGTTTATCAGAAGAAGAAAAATGAACAGTATTTTTCAATTTTTCATCAACTTTCATAGTAATAGCTTTTGGAGCTTCAATTTCTACTTTATGAGAATACCCAATACTTAAAATAAGTTTTGTGCCTGAAACTTCCATTTTATATCAAACTCCGTTAATTTCTAATGATTTTGTATATCATACAGAAACTCACTCTACCATATTATTTATATTTGCTCTCGTAGTTCCCCATAAAGCTTTTGATAAAGGATTTTCTAAATCTTTTGGAGTCACGGTAACTTTCCCATCTTCTATAGAAACTGATACAAGTTCATGTATTTCAGCTTTTAAAGTTCCCAGAGGTCCAGATACTTCAATCACATTATCAAGAATTTTTGCTTCAACTTTTGGAGCTAATACTACTGGCAATTTACCAATTCTAGACATATATTATTTTTCTTAGTAATAAAATCAATGTATTAAAATATTTCACAAATAAGTTCCCCACCTACATTAAGAGTTCTTGCTTCGTATCAAGTAATTACTCATTTTGGAGTAGAAAGGATATATATTCATTTTCAATTTCTTGATTTTTTAATATCTTTTGTTCAAACATAAATTCTTTGACCAGGTTTAGAAATTCTTTTGAATGTAGGAACATATTTTGTTTGTCTTACATCATTCAATGTAACAAGCAAAGCTTTCTTATTATTTCCTTCATCAACTTCCTCAAAATCAACAATGTATTTATTTTTCTTAAGAATCTTTAATAAATCTGATTTTAATTTAGAGTATGGTGACTTAACTTCTAGAATTCTTGCTAAATATGCATTTCTAAGTCTTGTCAATAAATCTCCTATTGGATCTATTATCATAATTATAAAACTTAATAAACTAAATTTAATTTTTTACTACCAACTTGATTTTCTTACTCATGGTAATTCTCAAGCATTTGCTTTTTCTCTAATACAAATTCTACACATATCAAATTTTCCCATATACCCTCTCGTTCTTCCACAAACACTACACATGTGGAAAACTTTTGTAGCAAATTTTGGTTTTCTTCAATCTGCAATAGCCCTTAAAAACTTAGTTTTTAATTTTTCAGCTTTTGCAATTTTTGATTTTCTTGCCATTATACTTTTATTAAAAAATTAAAAAATTATTTAGAAAAAGGGAATCCTAACTCTTCTAAAAGTAATTTAGAAGCATCTTTATCTCCAGTATTTGTTTTAATGGTGATTTGAATTCCGTGAGGTTTCACAACATCTAATTGAGGAACTTCTGGGAATATAGTATGTTCTTTAATTCAAAAATTATAATTTCCTTCTGAATCAAAACTTTTTTTACTAATTCATCTAAAATCTTTTACTCTTGGTAAAACAATCTTTACCAATTTTTCTAAAAATGCATACATACTTTCACCTCTCAGAGTAACTGAAAGACCTACTGGCATTCCTTCTCTTAATTTAAAGTTAGAAACTGCTTTTTTTGCAAGTCTTACTACTGGTTGTTGTCCTGAAATTAAAGCAAGATCTTGTTTTAATGAAGAATAATCTTTATTTCCAGTTTTGATGTAAGTTCAAATTCACATATTGAGAACAACCTTTTCAATTTTTGGTGTTTGCATTACATTTGATAACCCTAATTTTGTTTTCAAATTTGGAGCTACCTCACTTATATATTTATCTTTAATATACATCTTTCATATATTTATAAAATATTATTTTATTATATAGTCTTTTGCTTCTCCTGCTTTTGCTTTTAAAGCCGCTTTAGAGAATCTATATTTTTTTGATCATGATTTGTCAGTAATTGTTACAAATCATACTCTTGTTGGTTTAGAAGTGAATGGACATACAAGCATTACGTTTGAAACATCAATAGAACTTTCTTTTTTAACAGATTGTCCTGGAGTAGTTCCCATTTTTTTGTAATTTCTTGTAACCATATTAATTCCTTCTACCACAATTCTATTCGTTTTAGTTAAAACTTTAAGAACTTTTCATTCTTTTGATTTATCTTTTCCTGATATAACTAAAACTTTATCATCTTTTCTAATTTTCATAAAATTTAATTATTTTAGGTTATAAAACTTCTGGAGCCATACTTACGATTTTTTGAAATCATTTTGTTTTTAATTCTCTGGCAACAGGACCAAAAATACGAGTTGCTTTTGGCTCTCCTTTATCATCAATTATAACACAAGCGTTATCATCAAATCTTATAAAACTTCCATCACTTCTTCTCACTTCTTTTGCAGTTCTTACAATAATTGCTTTCACTACTTTTTTCTTTTTTACAGATCAGTTTGGATCAGCTTTTTTTACTGCAACTACAATAGTATCACCAATTGTAGCGTATCTTCTATGAGATCATCCTAAAACTTTAATACATAAAACTTCTTTAGCTCAAGAGTTATCAGCAACAACCAATCTTGATTCAGTTTGTATCATATTATATTTTTCTTAAATATTAAATTACACAACTACCTCCCATCTTTTTAATTTTGAAAGAGGTCTAGTTTCTTTAATAGTAACGATATCTCATTCTGCAAATTTATTTTCTTCATCATGAGCATAAAACTTCTTTGTTACTTTAAATCTTTTTTTATATTTAGGGTGGTTTTTGTAAACTTGGGTAGTAACAACAATTGTTTTATCCATTTTACTACTCGACACAATACCTTTTTTTAATCTCATATTTTAAAAATCTTAAAGAGTATTAAATTGTTTTTTCAGTCATTACTGTCTGAATAACAGCAACATATCTTCTTAAAGGTTTCATTAAATGAGTTTGTTTTAATTCATTTAATTCAAGTTTCATAGTTAACTCATATAATTTTTTTTGAGCATCTACTAATTCTTTATTTAAATCAGAAACCTCTAATTTTCTTAAATCTTTTATTTCTTTCATGGCTAATTTATTAATCAACTAATATTTTAGTCTTAACAGGTAATTTATACGAAGCAAGCCTAAAAGCTTCCCTTGCATCTTCTGGCGAAACTCAAGTTATTTCAAACAAGATTCTTCCAGGTTTTACAGGAGCTCTAAACATTTCTAACGATCATTTACCTCAACCCATTGGAACTTCCAAAGGTTTCGTTGTATAAGGTTTATCTGGAAATATTCTAATCCAAATTTTCCCTCATCTTTTTACTTGACGAACCATAGCTCTTCTTGCAGCTTCAATCTGTCTAGAAGTTATAAATCATCTGGTAACAGCTTTCATAGCGTAATCTCCAAAACTGAGAGTAGATCCTCTGACAGCAAGTCATTTTAATCTTCCTCTATGAGTTTTTCTATATCTCGCTTTCTTAGGTTGTAACATAAAAACTTAATTAAGTATATAAAAAAAATCTAAAAGTCAAATTTTTATTTTCTTTTGAAAATATCTCATTTATAAATCCAAACTTTAATTCAGATAGTTCCGTATACAGTTTCTGCTCTTGCTGTAGTATAATCTATATCAGCTCTAACAGTTTGTGTAGGAATATTTCACTCTTTAAAAGTTTCTTTTCTGGCAATTTCTGCTCAGTTTAATCTTCCTCAAACTTTTACTTTTACTCATTTTGCTCATTTTTCAATGGCTTTTGAAATTGCTTGTTTTATTGCTCTTTTATAAGGCATTCTTTTTTCAATTTGATTTGAAATTTGGAATCAAACAATTTTTGCATTTAAATCAGGATTTTTTACTTCTTTCACTGATAATTTTACTTTTGCAGAAGTTTTTTTAGATAAGTTAGCTTCTAATGTACTAACATTTTCACCTTCTTTTCCAAGTACTAATGATGCTTTAGCTGTATAAACAGTAACTAAAACTTCTTTATCATTTCTAGAAATTACAATATCTCCTGTTGGAATATCCTTAAATTCTTTTTTAAGAATTGCTCTAATTTTGTTATCAACAAGTAATTGTGCAGCATATTCTTTTTTATCAGCAAACCAAGTTGCTGACCAGTTTTTAATATAAGGGATTCTAAAGGCTTGTGGACTAACTTTGTGTCACATAGACTAAAAAATTAAAATTTAAATTATTTTACTTGTAACTCTAATCTTATATTAGACGTTCTTTTTAGAATTGGATGCATTCTTCCTCTTGATATAGGTTGTCATCTTTTATATACAATACCTTTTGTAATAACAAGTTGATCAATATATAAATTAGTTGCATCTTGAGAGTTATTATTCACTGCATTACTTACTGCAGAGTGTAAAACTTTATAAAGAATATCTGCTCATTTTTTTGGAGCGAACTTTAAGAAATTTAAAGCCCAAGTAGCATTTCTATTTTTTACAACTTCTGCTACAACTCTTAATTTTTTAGGAGAAATTCTTATATTTTTTCAATAAGCTTTCATAAATTAAAATAATTAATTATTAAATGTAAAAGTTAAAATCTAAGAATACCTAGAATTTTTCACTTTTTTATTTATTTCAAGAGTGACCTCTGAAAGTTCTTGTAAATGAGAATTCTCATAATTTGTGTCCAACCATATCTTCTGTAACGAAAACTGGTGTATGAACTTTTCCATTATGAACTCAAAACGTATGTCAAACAAATTCTGGAGTGATAGTACAAGCTCTTGACCAAGTTTTGATTACAGCTTTTTTCCCATCAGAATTTAATTTTTCAACCTTTTTTACAAGTTTTTCGTCTATATAAGGTCATTTTTTTAAACTTCTTGCCATAGTTTAATATAAATATAAATATAAAATATTCAGTTTGATGTATGATTATCCAACCATTAATTTACCTTTTTTTGTTCTTAAAATCCATTTATTTGTGAATTTTTTCTTGCTTCTTGTTTTTCTACCTAAAGCAACTTTTCACCATGGAGTTTTTGGAGCTTTCAATCAGATTGGATTATGTCCTTCTCAACCTCCATGTGGATGATCAACTGGATTCATTTGTTTTCCAAGAACTGTTGGTCTTATTCACATATGCCTAGTTCTTCCGGCTTTCCCGATAACAATTTGATTATTATCTGGATTTGAAACTTGACCTAAAGTTGCATAACATTTTTTATGAACGAGTCTTATTTCTCCTGAAGGCATTTTTACTTGAGTATATTCTCCTTCTTGTGAAACAATTATTGCTTGAGAACCAGCAGATCTTACAGAAGATGCTCCTTGTCCAACAATAAGTTCTAAATTATGAACTGAAAGTCCAACTGGAATATTTCAGATTTCTAATCTATTTCCTGAAGTAAGTGGTGCTTTTTCAGAAGTCAAGATTTTATCTCCTACTTTCATATCTTTATGAGCCAACACATATCTTCTTTCACCATCTTTATAACAAATAAGTGAAATCCAAGCTGTTCTATATGGATCATATTCGATTGTTTCTACTTTTGCTTCAATAGACTTTTTATCATGGAAGTAAAAATCCACAAGTCTATATTTTTTTGCATGCCCTCATCCTTGATGTCTTACTGTAATAGTTCAAGTATTATTTCTACCTGCATTTTTCTTTAATGTAACAGTAAGTGGTTTATATGGAGTTCTGGTGGTAATTTCTTCAAAAGTATTACCAGTCATTGCTCTTCTTCAAGGAGTTGTTGGTTTAAATTTCTTAATTCCCATTTGTACAAAATTAATGTTAATATATCCGTTTCAGGATGAAATTAAATTTTAATAATTGATAAATCTAATTTAGCAGATGCATCTTTTAAAGTTACATACGCTTTTCTAGAAGTTCTTTTTCTTATAACCATCCCTTTTTTCCCTTGCTTAAATTTTTCTCTTGTATTTAATACTCTTACAGATGAAACTTGAGCTCAGTATATATCCAAAATAGCTTTTTTGATATCTATTTTAGTAGCAGTATCACTTACCTCTAAAACATAAGTTGCATTTTGTAATTCTGCTCTTGATGATTTTTCAGTAACGATAGGTTTTTTAACGACTTCAAATAATCTCATAGTAAATTAATTATATATTATTCTTTGTTAGATAAAAATTGACTATCTAAGAGTATTTAATTTCTCAACTCCATCTTTCAATAGTACTAATGTAGTATATTTTAAAAGATCTTGAATATTTAAATAATCTGTAGTTAAAGTTTTCACATTTGGTATATTTCTTGCTGATTTTTCAATCACTTCATTTTTTGAAGCAAGTGCAAGTAATACATTTTTTGTATATGGAAGTGTATTTAATACTGAAACCATATTTTTAGTTTTAGCTTCTGAAAAGTTTAAAGTATCTAAAACAAGTACATTGTTTGATTTTACTTTAGAAGAAAGAATTGAACATAAAGCTAATCTTCTCTCTTTTTTATTCATTGCTTTTGTAAAGTTTACTGTATTTCTCGGACCAAAAGTAACTCAACCTCCGATTCTAATTGGAGATCTATTTCCTCAAGCTCTTGCTTTACCAGTACCTTTTTGTTTAAAAATTTTTCTTGTAGAACCTCTTACTTCACCTCTGGTTTTAGTATGAGCTACTACTTGTCTAGCGTTTGCTAATTGATATACTAAAGCTCTATGTATTAAACCTTCATTTACATCAATACCAAACACCGATTCATTTAATTCAATCGTTCCAATTTCTTTTCCCTCTTGATTTAGTAATTTAGTTTCCATTTAGTATAAATTAAAGATTTAAAATTTAATAGAGATTAAAGAGTTTCTAGCTCCAGGAACTGGACCTTTTACTCCTAACACTGATAATTCTTTATTTAAGATTTCAACTCAAACTTTTTTCAAAGTAATTTGTTCATCTCACATATGTCAGTGCATTTTTTTACCTTTATGTGTTCTTCTTGGTTTTCTGTTACCGATAGATCATAGCGCTCTATGGAATTTAGAACCATGAGTTGCAAGTCATCCAGAAAAATTATGTCTTTTCATCGCTCAAGCAAATCATTTTCATTTTGAGTATCCAGTAATTTCTACCATTTCTACTCCATCTAATATATCTAATGTAATAGTATCTCCTACATTAAATTTTGAAACTTCCTCATTTTTTAAAGGAACTTCTTTTATTTTAGAAAAATCAGAAAAGTTTAATGATTTTTTTCATTCCGCTAAGTTAGCTTCTTTTCCTTCTTTTAAAACTCCGATAACCAATGAAGTATATCCATCTGTTTCCTCAGTTTTAACTGCAACTACTTTTAAAGTAGGAACTTTCAGCAATGTAACAGGAACAAAATTATTTCATTTAACTATTCTTGTCATTTCTAGCTTTGAAGCCAATAATCAAGCCATGTTAAAATAAATTAAAATATAAAAGTCAGAGGTTAAACTAGTACTCGACAAATACCGTTTAACTTAACCTCTTCCAAAAACTTATCATTAGTCTGTAACAGACAAATAAATAGCCCGAATATTTTATTAAAAAAGTTTTAAATGTCAAAAAGAAATATTTTTTTTGATTTTTATAAGTTTTTTCGTATAGTAAGCAAAATTTATACTTAAATGACTTTTATGAAAAACCAAATACAAGAATTAAAAAATTACTTTCAAAATGAACTCCAAAATATTGATTCTTTAGAATGATTAAAAGAATTAAATGATAGTTTACTTGGAAAAAAATGACAACTCAATGACATTTTAAAATGACTTAAAGATTTAGCAGATTCAGAGAAAAAAGAAGTTTGAATGCTGGCAAATGAACTCAAAGAATTTATCAAGTCTGAATCAGAAAATAAACAAATTGAAATTGAAAATATCAATTATAGAAAAATTGAAAATGATGAAAAAATAGATGTAACTCTTGAATTTCCTAGTGAGAAAAAATGACATCTTCACCCTATTTCTCTCACTTCAAAAATATTAGAAGACATTTTTATCTCTCTTTGATTTAAAGTAGAAGACTGACCACAAATTGAAACTGAAGAATATAATTTTGATAAACTCAATATTCCTGACAATCACCCAGCAAGAGATGTTTGGGATACATTTTGGATCAGTGATGAAATAAATGCGGACAAAAAAGTTTGAGATAGAAACTTACTCAGAACTCATACCTCTCCTGTACAAGTAAGAACTATGCTCAAATGAGAACTTCCTATTAAAATAATTGTTCCTGGAAGAGTATTTAGATACGAACAAGAAGATGCTAGACATACTTCAAACTTTTACCAATTAGAATGACTCGTTGTAGGAAAAGGAGTAACATTTTGAGATCTCAAATGGACTCTTGATACGGTTATGAAAAAACTTTTATGAGAAAATACTCGCCTGAGATTTAGACCAAGTATCTTCCCATTTACAGAGCCAAGTGCTGAAATAGATGTAAGTTGTCAACTTTGTAACGGAAATGGATGTAAAATGTGTTCTGGAACCGGTTGGGTAGAGCTCCTTGGGGCTGGAATGGTTCATCCAAAAGTATTAGAAGATTGTAATATAAATCCTGAAGAATATTCTTGATTTGCTTTTGGTATGTGAATTGATAGAATTGCTGCCCAAAGATATTCAGTATCAAGTAGTAGAATGTTTTATCAAAATAAATTAAAATTAAATGAACAGTTTTAAAAAATAGCCTCATTATGAGGTTATTTTTTAAATTGTAATAAACATAATTCTATCTAGTTTTGATTCAAAGCTTTCTTCAATATCTTTTTTCCAATTTTCATATATTTCATCTGATTTTTTAATATCATCATGGAGTTTTAAATTAAATAAAACTATTATTAAATAATCCCATTCTTTTGTATATCTAATAATTTTATCTGGTATTGTTTTTAAATCACTAAAATTTGTTGGTCATTTTATTTCAATTGCAATATTTTCTATTAAAATATCTGGCCTTGTGTAATTTTTAGAAATTTCTATATCTAAAGATGGGAAAAAATTTTTTAAATATCAAGATAATTCTATTTGATAAGGTTCTTCTTTTGAATAATTTCTAAGTGGCTTAAAAGACTCAATTTTTTCTTTAATATTTTTTACTTGTTCTGGCAATTGATCTATTTTATCTTGTTCTAATTGCTTATTTTTTTTATATTTAAAATAAAAAATAAATAAAAATAATAATATTAATAAAAATAAAATTAATCATAATATATAAATATAAATTATATTTTTTTCAATATATGGTAAAAATTTTTCTTTAAACGCCTTTTGTAAAATATATATAAATAATCAAAGTAATACCGCTAAACCAATAATTGCATCAAATTCTTTTTCAACTTGAGTTTTTCTTTTATATGTATATTTTTTCTTTCTTCCCATTTTTATAATTAAACAAATATTTAAAATCAATAATATCATTATTTTAAATATTGCAAATTTTAAACACTAAAAAACCTTAACATTTCTGTTAAGGTTTTTTCTAAATTATTTATGGTGGGTGATATAGGATTCGAACCTATGACCCCCTGCTTGTAAGGCAGATGCTCTCGCCAACTGAGCTAATCACCCATAATATACTTCTAAATGGTACCCGAGGCAGGGATCGAACCTACGACCTTTGGCTTAGAAGGCCACTGCTCTTCCGCTGAGCTACTCGGGCATAAATCTATATTCCTCAGATTTCATAAAAAAAATCTTAATATCAAAATCTTGGCAGCTACCTACTCTCTCACATCTATGAGATGCAATACCATCGGCACGAGTTGGCTTAACTTCTGTGTTCGGAATGGGAACAGGTGTACCTCAACCGTTCTAACCACCAAGATTTTAACATTAAGACTTTAAAGATCATTCATTTATCTGTTATTTAATCTGAACAATGAAAGTTAGTTAACAAAAATAATTATTGTTTCGAAAGTTATAAAAGCATTCGTCCTATTAGTATTTCTCGGCTGAAAGTATCTCTACTCTTACACCTGAAACCTATCAACCTCGTAGTCTCCGAGGGGACTTATTGCTCAAGGCAGAGGAATCTAATCTTGAAGTAGACTTCCCACTTAGATGCTTTCAGTGGTTATTCCTTCCGAACTTAGCTACTCGGCAGTGCCAGTAGGCCTGACAACCGATCCACCAGAGGTTCGTTCACTCCGGTCCTCTCGTACTAGGAGCAAATCTTCTCAAATTCCTAAGCGCCTATAGCAGATAGGGGCCAAACTGTCTCACGACGTTTTGAACCCAGCTCGCGTACCTCTTTAAATGGCGAACAGCCATACCCTTGGGACCTTCTCCAGCCCCAGGATGAGACGAGCCGACATCGAGGTGCCAAACTGCGTCGTCGATATGAACTCTTGGACGCAATCAGCCTGTTATCCCTAGGGTAACTTTTATCCGTTGAGCGACAACAATTCCATACTTCATTGCCGGATCACTTTCACCCACTTTCGTGTCTGGTCGACTTGTAGGTCTCTCAGTCAAGCTAGCTTATGCGAATACACTATCATACCGATTTCCATCCGGTACTAGCTAACCATTGTGCGCCTCCGTTACTCTTTAGGAGGCAACCGCCCCAGTTAAACTACCCACCAAGCACTGTCCTCGAATTTTCGAGTTAGAATTACATTTTAACAAGGGTGGTATCTCAAGGACAACTCCATAGAAACTGACGTCTCTACTTCACCGTTTCCCACCTATCCTGCACATATTAAAACATAACCCAATACCAAGTTATAGTAAAGCTCCATAGGGTCTTTCCGTCTTGCTACAGGTAGTCGGCATTTTTACCGACATTGCAATTTCACCGAGTCCATGCTTGAGACAGTGCTCAGACCGTTATGCCATTCGTGCGGGTCGGAACTTACCCGACAAGGAATTTCGCTACCTTAGGACCGTTATAGTTACGGCCGCCGTTCACCAGGGCTTAGTTTCATTGCTTGCACAAATCCACGTGACCTTCTGGCACTGGGCAGGCATCACCCCCTATACATCCTCTTACGAGTTTGCAGAGAGCTGTGTTTTTGGTAAACAGTCGCCTGAGCTCTTTCGCTGCGGCCAATACTCTAAATTAAAGTATTGGCAGGTCTTATCCCGAAGTTACGACCGCTGTTTTGCCGAGTTCCTTAAGCATGGTTTTCTCGAACGCCTTAGTGTTCTCCACTAACCCACTAGTGTTAGTTTGCGGTACGGTTACATATAAGATAAGTTTAGAGGCTTTTCTCGGCACCAGAATATAGTAGATCCCTCTAGGATACTTACCCGAAAGCAAGCTCCTAAATTAACTTAGCTCGTCCTTAGAAGATCACGGATTTACCTATAATCTAAGACTTACGTTTATAACAACATCCATTAGTTGTGATCTATATCCCGATGCGTCCCCCCTTCACTCTTATACATAGTTCAGGAATATTAACCTGATATCCATCAGCTTTGCCTTTCAGCTACACCTTAGGACCGACTAACCCTACGTCGATTGCCGTTGCGTAGGAAACCTTGGGTATTCGGCGATGAAAGTTTTCATTTCATTTACGTTACTTATATCAACATTTTCACTTCTGATACCTCCAGCTAGGGTCACCCCACACCTTCACGGCATACAGAACGCTCCGCTACCAGACATACATAAAGTATGAATCTACATCTTCGGTTAATAACTTAGCCCCGTTGAATCTTCGGCGCAAGGTCGCTTGACCAGTGAGCTATTACGCACTCTTTAAATGAGTGGCTGCTTCTAAGCCAACATCCTGGTTGTCTCAGCAACCTCACATCCTTCTCCACTTAGTTATTAATTTGGGACCTTAGATAGTAGTCTGGACTGTTTTCCTCTTGACGATGGGACTTATCTCTCACCGTCCGACTCCTGGAATAGTTTTATGTGGTATTCGAAGTTTATCAGGGTTTACTAAGTTTTGCAACCCGCTAGCCCTATCAGAGCCCTACCCCCACATAATAATTAACCAAGGCTAGCCCTAAAGCTATTTCGCGGAGAACCAGCTATCTCTGAGTTCGATTAGCTTTTCACTCCTTCCCACAAGTCATCCAATGGACTTGCAGCTCCAAATGGTTCGGTCCTCCATAAAGTTTTACCCTTACTTCAACCTGCTCATGGGAAGCTCACCCAGTTTCGGGTCTAGTATGTATGACTAAACGCCCTATTCAGGCTCGCTTTCACTTCGGCTACGAGTTTCACTCTCTTAACCTTGCCATACACACTAAGTCGTTGATCCCTTCTCCAAAAAGTACAAGGTCACCCGTAGGCTCCCTCTCATTGAAAGTATAAAGTTTCAGGGTCTATTTCACTCCCCTCCCGGGGTTCTTTTCACCTTTCCCTCATGGTACTAGTTCACTATCGGTCTTGAATACTATTTAGTTTTGGATAATGGTCTACCCAGCTTCAGACCAGGTTCCACGTGCCTGATCCTACTCGGGAGTTAAAATATACGGTTTAAAATATTTTATGATACGAGGCTTACACTCTCTATGGCTGTACTTTCGCATTACATTCTCTTAATATATTAAAACATATTGTACCTTATCAGGAAGCACATATATTAATCCCACAACCCCTATTATACAACGACCTGCTCTTACATATAATAGGTTTGAACTGTTCCCGTTTCGCTCGTCACTACTCAGGGAATCTCGTATTTGATTTCTTGTCCGATGCTACTAAGATATTTCAATTCACATTGTGTCCGCTAAATTTATAGCAATAGTGATTACCACTATTAGGTTCCCCCATTCGGAAATCTTGGAGTAATAACGCTTCTTATCAACTCCTCCAAGCTTATCGCAGATTAGCACGTCCTTCTTCGGATATTCAAGCCAAGGCATCCACTTTATACTGTAACTACTCTTACAACTTTCTATTACAATTATTATTTTTGTAGTTAAATTAACTATTGTTAACTAACTTTAATTATTCAGATTATTTTAAAGAACAAATAAACGAAATTTTAGAAGAAAAAAATGAAAAAAAACTTAAGGATATATATAAGGAGATAGTCCATCCGCAGGTTCTCCTACGGATACCTTGTTACGACTTCAGCCCAGTCAAAGATCCTACCATGGGCCCCCTTATTACTAGAGGGACTTCCGATATTACCTTCTCCCATGCCGTGACGGGCGGTGAGTACAAGACCCAGGAACATATTCACCGTAACATGTCTGATTTACGATTACTAGCAATTCCAACTTCATGAGGGCGAGTTGCAGCCCTCAATCCGGACTGAGATGTATTTTTGAGATTAGCTCCACCTTACGATATTGCTGCTCTTTGTATACACCATTGTATCATGTGTGTAGCCCCAGACGTAAAAGCCATGCTGATTTGACGTCATCCACACCTTCCTCCTAGTTAACCTAGGCAGTCTCATTAGAAAATACAACTAATGACATGGGTTGCGCTCGTTAACGGACTTAACCGAACACCTCAAGGCACGAGCTGACGACAACCATGCAGCACCTGTCTTATAGCTCCCTTACGGGCACTCATCTGTTTCCAAATGATTCTATAGATGTCAAGTCTGGGTAAGGTTCCCCGTTTATTGTCGAATTAAACCACGTGATCCACTGCTTGTGTGGGTCCCCGTCTATTCCTTTGAGTTTTAATCTTGCGACCGTACTCCTCAGGTGGATAACTTAACGCGTTAGCTTCAGCACTGAGGTTACCCCCAACACTAAGTTATCATCGTTTAGGGCGTGGACTACAAGGGTATCTAATCCTTTTCGCTCCCCACGCTTTCGTTTTTCAGCGTCAGTATAGTTCCAGTAAGCTGCCTTCGCTTTTGGTGTTCTTCTAAGTATCTACGGATTGCACCCCTACACTTAAAATTCCGCTTACCTCTCCCTAACTCTAGTTAGCTAGTTTAGAATACAAACACGGAGTTGAGCTCCGGTCTTTCATACCCTACTTAACTAACAACCTACAAACCCTTTACACCCAGTAATTCCGGATAACGCTCGAGACATACGTATTACCGCGGCTGCTGGCACGTATTTAGCCGTCCCTTATTCCTGAAGTACTCTCATTATGCTCCCTCAGAAAAGAAGTTTACAATCGTTAGACCTTCATCCTTCACGCGGTGTCGCTCCATCAGGGTTGCCCCCATTGTGGAAGATTCCTCACTGCTGCCTCCCGTAGGAGTATGGACCGTGTCTCAGTTCCATTGTGGCTGATCATCCTCTCAGATCAGCTACCCGTCATAGCCTTGGTGAGCTTCTACCTCACCAACTAGCTGATAGGCCGCAGGTTCCTCCTCTGGCAATAAATCTTTACTCTTTCGAGACTATCCGGTATTAATCAGTCTTTCAACTGGCTATCCCTGACCAGAGGGCAGATACCAACGTGTTACTCACCCGTTCGCCGCTTTCCATCTTGATAGCAAGCTATCTCAACTTCTCGCTCGACTTGCATGTGTTAGGCGCACCGCTAGCGTTCATCCTGAGCTAGGATCAAACTCTTTTAAACTTAAATTTTTGATTTTTTTGTTTATCCGAGTTTTAGTTCAAGATTTCTCTTCTAAAATTTCACTTATTTTAAAGAACTGTTTTATTATAATTTTTACTTCTTTTTTTGAAGCCCCGATATCTTATAAAATTTTTCCTTTTTGTCAAAACTTTTTTTAATTATTTTTTGAGTTCAAGTTTTCATCTATAATATAAATATTTTTGGAAGCCGGGATACTATATTAAATAAATATTTTTTGTCAAAACTTTTTTTATATTTTCTTTTTAATATATGTTAGTAGTTGACTTTTATTTATTTTAATGTCTCTTTCATAAAAGAAGACTCCGGTATCTTATAAAAATAATATTAAAAGTCAAAACTTTTTTATATTTTCTTTTGATAAGATGGTGGGCCTGGTTGGAATTGAACCAACGGCCAATCGGTTATGAGCCGACTGCTCTAACCCCTGAGCTACAGGCCCTTTTTTGAAAGTAAATGGCGGAAGGGATGGGATTCGAACCCACGAAACCTGTAATAGGTTTACTCCCTTAGCAGGGGAGCCCTTTCAGCCACTCAGGCACCCTTCCAAAAAATTATAAGTTAGAAATTTTCACCTCTAACTTTTTTTACTTTTTTTTAAATGGCGGAGAGATAGGGATTCGAACCCTAGATGACTTGCGCCATGCCGGTTTTCAAGACCGGTGCAATCGACCACTCTGCCATCTCTCCATTTATTAATAAAACATTTTAATGTACAATATTTTTCTTTTTATTTTACCTTACTTTTTTTTATATTCTTAGTTTGAATATAAAAATGGCTCCCCCAGTTGGATTCGAACCAACGACCAAATGGTTAACAGCCATCTACTCTACCGCTGAGCTATGGAGGAATATTTATCTTTGCTTACATATAAAGGAGTAACATCTTGCATCTATGACATTTCCTAATGAAGCGAGAAGAATTGTATTTTTTTTTCATAAAATGTCAAAGTTTTTTTAACATTTTTTTATCATTTAAATAAAATAGCTTAAAATAAGGGGAATAGTGAGTCTTCTCTTTTCTAATTAAAGATAAGTATGTATATTTTATTTGAACAAAAAAAGAGTTACAATAACTCTTTTTTTGTTAAACATCTAAATTTTTTACTTGTTTTGCTCTCGTTTGAATAAATCTTCTTCTTGGTGCTACCTCATCTCACATGAGTATTTTAAATATTTCATCTGCTTTTTTAGCATCCTCTATAGTTACCTTATACATTTTTCTCACACTTGGGTCCATAGTAGTTTCCCAAAGTTGTTCTGGATTCATTTCTCAAAGCCCTTTATATCTTTGAATATTTTCTCAGGTAATTGCTTGTTCAGATATAATTCTTTCTTTTTCTTCATCAGAATATACATACCAAGATTGTTTTCCTTTTGCTAGTTTATAGAGTGGTGGTTGTGCGATATATAAATATCCTCCTTCAATAACTCCTCTTAAATATCTAAAGAAAAAAGTAAGAAGTAAGGTTCTAATATGCGCTCCATCAACATCCGCATCGGTCATGATAACTATTCTATGATATCTTAATTTTGAAACATCAAAAGTTTCTCAAACAGATGTCCCAAGTGCAATAATAAGATTTTTAATTTCTTGGTTTCCAAATATTCTATCTATTCTTGCTTGTTCTGTATTAAGAATTTTTCCTCTTAATGGAAGAATTGCTTGAATTTCTCTATTTCTTCATTGTTTTGCTGAACCTCCCGCGGAATCTCCCTCGACTATATAAAGTTCTGAAAGTTCTGGTTTTCTTGAAGAACAATCTGCCAATTTTCCTGGAAGAGTCATTCATTCTAAAGCTCATTTTCTGATAATAGTATCTCTTGCTGCACGAGCTGCTAATCTTGCTTTTGCTGCTAAAAATACTTTTTCAATAATTGCTTTTGCCGCACTCGGATTTTCTTCTAAGAATTCTCAAAATTTTTCTGAAAAGACACTATCTACTGCTCATCTTGCTTCTGCAGTTCCAAGTTTTGATTTTGTTTGTCATTCAAATTGAGGGTCAACTACTTTTACTGAAATAACTGTAGTAATTCATTCTATCACATCTTCATTCGTAAGATTAGCATCTTTTTCTTTTAAGATTGATTTATCTCTGGCATATTTATTGATAGTTCTTGTAAGAGCTGTTCTAAATCATACCATATGAGAACCTCATTCTGGAGTGTGAATATTATTTACAAAAGAAATGATATTATTTGAATATTCTTTATTATATTGCATTGATACTTCAACAAAAATATCATTTTTTTCTTTTTCCACATAAAATATCTCCCCTATTGGTTCTTCATTTTTATTAAGAAAATTTACATATGATTTAATTCATCATTCAAAATAGAATTTATATCTTTGACCTGATCTTTCATCAATAATTTTTAAGGTAATTCATTTCGTAAGATATGCTTGTTGTCTGAGTCTATTTAAAATAGTAGTATAATCAAAAGTAGTAGTGATTTTAAAGATCTCTGAATCTGGCCAAAATTTTATAATCGTTCCTGTTTTATTTGATTTTCCAATAACCTCAATATCTCACTGGGTTATTCATCTTTCAAAAGCAAGAAAGAATTTTTTCCCATCTCTTTCAACGATTGCTTCCATACGAGTAGAAAGTGCATTTACTACTGATGATCATACTCAATGAAGTCCTCCTGATACTTTATAACCTCCTCAACCAAATTTTCATCCAGCATGTAAAACAGTTAATATAGTTTCCAGTGATGATTTTCCTGTTTTTGGATGAAGGGCTGTTGGAATTCATCTTCCATTATCCTCAACCATACAACTTCCATCTACTCATAAAGTTAGCACAATAGTATCACAATGTCATGCCATTGCTTCATCTATTGAGTTATCAACAATTTCCCAAACTAAGTGATGTAATCATCTTTCATCTGTTGATCCAATATACATTCATGGTCTTTTTCTTACTGGTTCTAATCCTTCCAAAACCTGTATACTTTCAGCTCAATAACTTTGATTTTCTCCTGCCATATTAATAAAGCTTTAAATTATATTTTATTTTAAGTATCCCCTTGAGGGATAAGTTCCCTTGTAGGCATAAATTTGTCTCAATATATATTTTTTTGTTTTTAAAGCAAGTTTTAATCTATTTTTAAATCTTGTTTAATAGGAAATCCTTGCAATTCTAACATCTTTCTTAAAAATTTTCCTTGTAAATCTCAAACTAAAAAATGCATATGTAAATGTTCCACACTTCTTGAGTTTTCAGTTTGCATAGATTCTCTCGTAAAAGAAAAATATTCTTCTTTTCAAAAAAAATCTTTTACTACATTATGAACCTCTTTTAATTCTTCAAAATGCTCTTTTGTTAAATCATAAGAAAATTCAATATGTTCTACTGGAATAGCCATAATATGCCTATGATCTCATGAATAAGAAGCCAAAGAATATAGAATATACCATTTTTTTCATTTCCATATTATAGAATTATGTTGTGAAACACTACAAAAAGGACAATTTTCCTTTCCATATCTTCCTGGTCATTTTAATTTATGATATTCTTCTCTTGAAATTGGCTGAAACATAATTTTAAATTATTCATTAATTTTTGAGGCAGCTTCAAGTTTTGCTTGTTCATCAGCTAAAGCAAGAGCATCAATAATATGACCTAATTTTCCCATCATAATTTGTGGAATACCTGAAAAATTTTGTCATATTCTATGATCTGTAACTCTATCTTGAGGAAAATTATAGGTTCTAATTTTTTCACTTCTATCTCCACTTCCAACTTGCGAAAGTCTTTGTTCTCATCTTTCTTGTGCTCTTTTTTCTTCTTCTATTGCATATATTTTACTTCTTAATATTTGAAATGCTTTTTCTTTATTTTTATGTTGTGATCTTCATTCTTGACAAAAAACTGAAATTCCTGTTGGAATATGTGTCATATGAATCGCTGAATCTGTTTTATTTACATGTTGTCCTCAAGCTCATGAAGCACGAGTTGCTTTTATATCTAAATCTTCTTCTTTAATATCAATATCAAGTTCATCTACCTCTGGCATAATTGCTACCGTAATAGTAGAAGTATGAACTCTTCCTTTACTTTCTGTTTCTGGAATTCTTTGTACTCTATGAACTCCTGATTCATATTTAAACTTTGCATAGGCTCATTCTCATCTTACTTCAAACATTACTTCTTTAATTCATCCTGTTTCATTGAGGCTTTGTTCTGAAATTTCTGTTTTAAATCATTCATTTTCTGCAAATAACATATATGCTTTTGTAAGCTCTGAAGCAAATAAAGATGCTTCATCTCACCCCGCAGCTGCTCTTACTTCCACTATAATATTTTTATCATCATCTTTATCTTTTGGAAGAAGTGAATATTTAATTTTTTCTTCTAATTCGCTAATTTTAGTTTCTGATTCGTCTTTTTGCATTTTTGCAAGCTCTCTCATATCTTCATCCTTTTCATTATAAAGAAGATCAACTGCTTCGTCTAATGATTGATATGCTTGTTTATATTCCTTATAAAGCTCAACTGTTCACTCTAATTGTTTTTTTCTTGATGAAAGATCTCTTACTTTTTTTTGATCTTTAAATACTTCTGGATTTGAAAGTTCTTGGGTTAAATTATCATAGTCTTTTACAAGATTGTCTAGATTGAATTTCATAAAATAATGTTAATTATAAGTATAATTTTGTTGTTAATATAATAGAATAAAGGAAAATATCAAGATATTCTTAAAATTCTCTCCTATCTTCTTTCTCAATAATATCTATAAAACTCAGGCTTTGCATCAAGCTTTTCTTGAATTCTTATTTTTGAAATTTCCAAGTCTTGTTCACTTGGAACAAACTCTCAAAAAAGTTTTTCTTCAATATTATCAAAATTTGAAATATAATTTTGCACTTGAAATCATCTCTTCAAACATTCTTTATATAATTCAATATATCGTTTTTTTAAAAATCAGAGTTTATTGTAAAAAAATTTTACATGTCCTGTTCATAAAGTAAAACTTTCTGGAATATTTTCAAAATTTACTTTCCCTTTTTGAATCATACTTGGAATTCTTTTTAATTCTCTATGTTCCGCTAAAAGATGTTCATCCATCAAATCTACAACAGGAATTAAATTGATTCTCGTCATATTACAAATTATATTTTAATTTTTCAAGTGGGATTTCTCTTATTCCTACTAAGATTTTTGGAGAAAATCCATTACTTTCACTTCCTTCAAAGAAAAAACTATTATCAAGACTTTCATTTTCTAAAATAGCTTGTAATTTTGCTTCTACTTTTTTAATTACTCAAAGTTTATCTAAAACATCATACACTCTCATAACTGCTTCATCATTTGAAAAATCAGTCATTCTTACAATTTGTTCTAATCTTTTCCCACTTGCCTTAAAAACATAATCTCCCATATATTCTAAATCAACCTGTTTTGGATCTTCATTATACTTTAAATCAATAATTTTTAGGTCTTCTTGATTAATAAATTTTATTGTTTCATTTTCAATAACTGAAGTAGAGAAATTATCAATAAGATAATCTTTTAATTTTTCAATTCATTCTCCAGTTGCAGCTGAGATAACAAATACTTTTTTCTTATTAAATCTTTTTCAAAATTCTTCAACAATAAAATCTTTCATTTCTTTATCAAGTAAATCTCATTTTGAAAATACAATAATTTCTTCTTTTTTTGCTAAATCAGGAGAAAAAGCTCAAAGTTCATAACGAATATTTTCATAATCTTCTAACACCTGATCAAGTCTGTATAAATCTAATAAATGTAGTAAAACTTTTGTTCTTTCAATATGTTTCAAAAATTCTATTCCAAGTCATTTTCCTTCACTTGCTCATGGAATCAATCCAGGAACATCTTCTAAAACAAGACTTTTTCATTTATGATCTAAAACTCATAAATTTGGAGTTAAAGTGGTAAATGGATAATCTCAAATTTTTGGTTTTACATTCGTAACATTTCCTATTAATGTAGATTTTCCCGCACTTGGAACTCAAATAATTCCAATATCTGCTACTAATTTTAATTCTAAAATTACTTCAATTTCTTCTCAAATATCTCAAATTTCAGCAAAACTTGGTGCTTGTCTAGTAGAGGTAGTAAAGTGAGCATTTCAAAAACCTCATCTTCCTCATTGGCAAATAAGAAATTTTGTATTATTTTCTGATAAATCAATAATCACATTTTCAGTTTTTGCATCTTTTACTATAGTTCAAACTGGAACATAAATAATTAAATCTTCCCCTCAAGCTCATTGCATAAGATTGGTTCATCATTTTTCTCATTCCTGAGCTTTAAGAACTTTTTTATGTCTAAAATCTGAAAGTGTATTAATATTTGATGTAGTTTGAAGATATATACTTCATCCATTTCATCCATTTCATCCCCGAGGACCTCATTTAGGGATATATTTTTCTCTTCTCCAACTCACTAATCCATTTCATCATTTTCCGGCAACAAGAGTAACCTTTATTTCATCTATAAACATTTTTAATAATTAATAATAATACAAAAAACTTTTATAAGAATTAGGAATTATTTTTAATTTTATTCTTAATTTTCATTTTTTATAGTTCATTGCTTTTATCTTTAGTATATTCATAAAAAAAAATTTGACAAGAAAAAAAATTATATATAATAGTCAAGCTTTCAAGAAAGAAGTAAATATTTGCGGCTATCGTCTAGTGGTTAGGACATCGGGTTTTCATCCCGGTAACCGGAGTTCGATTCTCCGTAGCCGTGCCATTAAAAAAATATATTTAGGGATAATAAGACAAGAAAAAAGTATGAAACACTAAATAAATTGTCTCAATAATCCCTAAAATTTATCGCGGAGTAGAGAAGTGGCATCTCGCAAGGCTCATAACCTTGAGGTCGTACGTTCGATTCGTACCTCCGCAACCAAAAAAATTAAAAAGTGAAAGTATAAAGATTGAAATAATTTTCGCTTTATACTTTTTAATTTAAGTCAGTGTAGCTCAGTTGGTTAGAGCGCGGGATTCATATCCCCGAGGTCGGTGGTTCAATTCCACTCACTGACACCATATTTTGATAACAACAAAAAACATTTCTTTCAAAAGAAGTGTTTTTATTTTGCAAAAAATTTGATAAATTCATTTTTATCATTATGCTACAGAGTAATTATTTTTATTTTTGTATTTTTATGTATAAAATTACTAGGGAAGATGCTGCACAAATGATGAATATATCTACCAGAAGTATTGATAGATATATAAGAGCTGGAAAACTCAGATCTCAAAAAGATGGAAAAATTGTCTATATACACGAAGATGATATAAATAATTTTTTATGAATTTGAAATAAAAAGCAAGAAGTAATTGTAGGACAGCCCTCTCAAAAAGAAACTATTCATAAAGAAGAAAAAACATATACTCCTGTAAAAATTGATGAAAGTTTTTGAGTTATTTTTGATAAACTTAGATTTGAAATCAAACTTAAAGATGAAGAAATTAAAGATCTGAGTATAAAAATAGGGAAAATGGAAGAAGTAGTAAAAAATTCTATTTCTATGATAGAGTTCAAAAAAACTCAATTTTTATTAGAAGAATCAAAAAATTCGCTTCACTCAGAACTGGCAAATATAAAACAAGATTTAGAAAATAAAAATAACTCTCTCAAAGAAGAGAAAAAATTAAATTATATTCTTATCATAACTACTATAATACTTTTTATCGGACTTGTTATAATTTGGATGGTTAAAATTTAATTTACTATAGAAAAGAAAGTAAAAAAATGTAAAGAAGCTTTTATTTTACATTTTTTGTTTTTTTACTATTATGTCCTCGTAGTTCAGTGGAAGAACAGTCCCCTCCTAAGGGACAGACACAAGTTCGATCCTTGTCGGGGATACCATTTACGGAATTTAATTCTCTAATAAATTTAAATAGCTCATTTTCCTTTAAATGAAGCTGTTTTTTATTGTCTATTTTTAGTTCCATAAAAATATTTTTAATAATTTCTGCCCTAACCTTTTCACTACCCTTTTTATATGTATTTCAAAGGAAAAAGAATAGTTCCATAAATTTTTCTATGGTATCAATAATATTATTCTCATATTGTTCTAATGCCTCAAGTTTATTTTTCATAATTATTAATTCATCATATTTTGTTTTTCTAAAAACTTTAAATTCATCATCACTAATAACTCATTCCATAAGTTTGTTTGTTGCTGTTCATATAGTTGATTTAATTTTTCATATTTCAGCTTCTAAAAACTTAGTTTCTTTTTTATTTTCTGAAATAATACTTTCATTTTCAGAAATAATAAAATTTCTAAACTCAGTTTTTAGTTCTTCAGAAAGTTTATAATTTTCAATTATTTTTCATACCTCTTTAAATATAACATCTTCATTTATGAAAATATTTTTTCTTCATTTAATATTTTGCTCATGGTAATATTTATATCATTTTTTTTCAGTATATGTAAAAATTCTTCAATCCATTCATCTAATAAATCACTTAAAGAAGAACTCTTGACTAACTTTTAAATAACTCTTATTATCTTTGTTTACTTCATCATAAAGTTTTTTACTAATTATTGGCTTATGAAGTCAAACATTTACATCTCAATTATACTTTACTTCTCAATAGTAATATGTCTGTCTTAAAATAGCTTGAATAGTTTGATTTCTGAAAATCTTCCCACTATCAGTTTTTAATCAAGTTGTATTCATAAAATCAGCTATTTGTTGCAAAGTTTCTCATTTTTGTCTTCTTAAAAATATTTCAAGAACGTATTTTGATTTTATCTCATCTTGTTCAACTACTTTTTCTCAATCTTTAGTTATAACATTATTATAACCAAAAGGAGCTTTATATAATGTTTTTCATTTATTAAATCTTGACTTCATTCATCTAATTACATCCATACTCAAATTTCTTGAAAATTGTGAAGACATTCAAAAAAGTAATGATGAAATTAATATATTATCACTACTTTTAAATTCTTGTTCAAATGTATAAATTGATTTTATTTTTCAGTCAATTAATAGTTGTTGTATTATTCATCATTCTAATGGATTTCTAGCTAATCTGTCCATCTTCCAAGTAATAATATTTTCAGCCTTTCACTTTTTTAATAATTCTACCATTTCAGCAAATCATTCTCTTCAAGGAGTTTTAGCCGACTTTTCTTCTTTTATAAGTTGAACTAATTCAAATCATTTTTCTTTTAAAAGCCTATTACAAAAATCAAGTTGGTCTTGAATACTAGCAACTTGACTTCAACTATCTTCTGTGCTTTTCCTTGCGTAAATTATTGCTTTCATAGTTTTTATATTAATAAATTTTTAAATAATCATTTTAATATTATTTGAATATATTTAAAAATCAATAAACTTTTATATATTTTATAAGTTATAAAGATTTTATGGTCTTAGAAAAAAGAAAACTTATTGTAAAAGATTTGTATGAAGAATCATTATTTTTGCTATTTATCAGAGAAATACTTATTTCAAATAAAGATTTAAAGACTTGAAATAAAATATTAAGTTATAATACTATTAATCGTTTTTCAGATGAAGAAATAAAATTTTTTTTAAAAAAGCTAAAAGAAAAGGGGTATATAAAGTCAAAAAATGACTTTAATTATACTTATGTTCCCGATGATGATTTTTATTTTCTATTAAAAATTAGTGAAAGTTTACTTGAAGATTATAAAAATAATAAACAGAATCTTATTGTTAGAATTTCAGACTCTGAAATGGAAATAAACCCAGGTATTAGTTTAAGAAGTGATTATGATATTAGATGAACTTTAAAATGAAGTCTTTTATGAGAAATAGAACAATTAGATGAGGTGTTTAGTTATATAACTAATTTAAAAGACAATGACTGAATTATAAATATTGATTTTACATCAGAGGAAATAAATGATTTAATTCTAGAACAAACTGAATTTATAGCCAAACTTCTTGAATTAGAAAGTAATTGAAAAATAAAAATTCTTAATTATGATTACTTAAGAAAAACTAATTTTTTAAAGTTTAAAATAAAGATTATTAATATTGAAAAGAAGTTTTATAATATAGATTATAATGAAGTAACTCAAGTTATAACAATTGATTGAAATACTTTTGATTTAACCTTATATAAAACATCTACAGAAATAATGTGAAAAAAGAAACCATTATTAATTTTATTAGTTTTCTATAGTAAAAAGAGAGAAAGTTTAAAATTAGAAGATTTAAAAGAATGATTTACTAATATGCTTAAAAAGAAAAAAAGTTATACAAAGAAAAAAAATGAAAACCTCAAAGAAGAACATAAAAAAGTTAAAAAAGTTACAGCAACTAGAACTCTTTCAGATAAAGAGCTTATAGGTTATATTAGTAGAAGTAAGAAATTTTTATTAGAATTATGATTTCAAATAACATTTAACGAGGAAACATATTTATGTAGTTTAAAATATATTTGAAAAAAAGTCTAATTGTGTAAGAAACAGGATGTCAAATCTTTTTTTTAAAAACTTTTTAGTTTATATAAGCCAATAAAAACACCTTAATAGGTGTTTTTATTAATGTGTAAAAAATGTATTAAAATATGTGTAATGTATTAGCTAGGTACCAATTATATTTAGGAGCTAGCTTCATAATAAATTTTATTATGAAAAAGAATAATTATAAGATTGTCCTAGAAGAATTTATTCCTAGAGACAAAAAATTAATCATAGAAGACATAAAAGCCTTACTAAAGGACAAAGAAAGAAACTATGTATTAATTGACTTTTATAACTTAATTACAAAAAGTTATGAAAGTTAAATTAAAAGAATTGTTAGTGGAAAATGATTTTTTATTTATTCACAAGTTAACGAAACATAAAATTGAAATTGCTTTACTAATTTCTACTGACAAATTTAGAAGCAATTTTGAAAAGATTTTTGCAAATTTAGAGAAGTTAAATAAATTACCTAAAAGCTGTATTTGAAAAAATCAGAAATTTATTCTTGTTGAAATTAAAAAAGAAAGTAGCTTAATACACTCTGAATGACATAATTGATTGTATGAATTTAAGAAAAAATCTTATTTTACTAGATTTTATAAGCTGAATGGAAAATCTTGGTTTAAATTAGAAATCATTCCTTTAGTTGAAAATATTTCTAACTTAAATGATGAAGAATTAAAAAAGCTTATATTAGAAACTACAGATTTTTTTGCCAATATTACTAAATGAGTAGAAAAAAGCTTTTTACCATACCATATGCAAGAGTGAGAAATATTATTACCACTGAAAACATTTTTTGAAAATCAAGATTTAATACATAAGTATTATAAAATTTAATTGTATTTTTTGCTTAACAATCTAATAGTTATACTATCAAGTATAATAGGAGACTTTATTGTCTGAAAAAGTTGATTACTAATAATATAAGAAATATTGAATATAATGGCTTATTTAAAGTTCAAATCACCTAATCATCAATGTTATTTTTTGTAAAATTACAATAGAATAAACCCCGAAAACCTCCTAAAGTATTTAGTAATACACTAAGAAAATTAAAGATTGGCTTGAGAAAGGTAAAAAGTTATATATAATATTAAGGTATTTAATATTTTAATGTTATATATGAAATTAAATAAAAAGACTTGTAAACAGATTTGAAAACTTAATGAAATCTACAATAATACTTTTATTCAACATCAGAAGTCTTGATGAAAAGAATTATTAAGCAAGATGAAACTGATTAGAGTTATTGCTGTTAGTCTAGAAGAACAAAAAAGATGATTTTTAAAAAGTTCGCTACCTTACGATGAGGTGGCGACTTTTTTTATTGAAAATCAAAATTTAAGTTTTTCAGATTTACATAAACAAGCAACAAAGACTTTGCTTTGAATAGACTTATAATGCGTTATAAGTCAGGGAAAAAACAATGAAAATCTTTATAGTAAATCCGAGTTATGAGAATATTAAAAAAATAAAACCTAAACTTTTATTTTAAAATAAATAAAAACAAAGGATTAACTAACTAGGTAAAATTATTATTTTTCCATTTTAAGTTATAACTTAACTATTATGAATATGAGACAAGAAAACAAAGTTATTAAATATTTTAGTCAAAAGGAATTAAAAAAGCTATTTTCAGTAATTGAAAAATCAAAAGAAGACTGAAATCGTTTTTGGTTAAGAGATTTAACAATTTTTAATATTGCATATTATTGTTGATTAAGAGCTTCAGAAGTATGAATATTAAAATTAGAGAACTACAATAAAAGCACTGGAGAAATCTTTGTAAAAAGACTTAAATGAAGTTTAAATAATACTATAAGGCTAGATTCAACTAGAATTAACTTATTAAACAAATATATAAGAGAGTATAAAATAACCAATGAAGAAGATTTTTTATTTATATCAAGAAATAAAGTTCCAGTTTCAGGGAAAACAATAGAATTTTTGATGACTAAATATTGAGAAATGACAAATATTTCTAGAGAAAAATTACATCCTCATACATTAAAACATTCTATAGCTGTTCATCTAGCTGAAAGTTGAGCAGATTTAAAAGAGCTTCAGCAATATTTAGGTCACAAGAGAATTGAAAGCACATTGCAATATTTTGCATATACTACAATTCAACAGCAAGCATTTTATGAAAAAATAGCTAAAAACTCAAAATTGGTTTAATTGAGTTATAGCACATTTTAGTTCATTTTATTATATTTGAGTAATAAAAAAGAAAAACAACTTTAAAATCTAAAAATTTTAGGTGTTTTTTATTATTTTTAAATTAAGATTTTTACTGTACACATAAGTATCAAACATAATCTCTTAATTTTGAGTCTGCTTTAGCCCAATTACTATTTCAAGCAATATCATTAACTGATTGAACCCAACCATAATCAAAAGTTCAGTCATTATATTCTTCATTAGTCCAAACATATAATATTTTAGTATTTTCAAATAATGGTTTCAGTTTATCATAGTTGTTTACTATTTGCTCTTTTGAAGGTAATTTATATCACATAACTTCACAATTTCACTTTGCTTCAAAGAAGTCTATATATGCTTTATCGCTAATATTAATAAAACAAGTATTTCAATTTCTTACAATACAATCTAAATATTTAGAAACAGGACTTTCTTCTTTAAATAAATTTAATAGTTGATTTTTTATTTGTTCTTTATTATTTCCTAAAATAGTATTGTTTACATAATTAGGTAAATAAATTTTAATAACATTTGTTATATCTGAAATTCATTTTAAACTTAAATCTGGAAAAGTTTTATTTGAAATATCATTAATTCACTTTAGCATTTCTTGTTTTCAGACTTCGAGTTTACTTTTATCTTCTGTATTCTCTAAGTTTGGAATATTTAAATTTTCAATAGCAGTTTTAAAAACTGAAATATTATCATTAAATTTTCAATCTATATATTTTATTCAAATTTCTTTTTCCTTATCAGTAAGACTACTATTTAAAACTTCATTTTGTAAGTCTATTAATCAAATTAAAGTTTGGTAGTAATTACTAACTTCATCAAAACTATTTTTAAACTCATTAATTTTTTGTTTATTTTCATCTAAATTATTTAATGCTCAAGTATTTATAATTTGAGTTACTTTTTGATTTTCACTTTTTCAGTTTAAAATCATAATAGAGAAGAAAATTATTATTAACATCAAAGTTATTATTCAAATGGCTAATAACTTTTTATCATATTTAAACATAATATATAAAATAAAAATATAAAATATTACTTTAAATAAGCCGAGAAAATATAAAATTATGTATGAGATTTTAAAAAATTTTATATAATAAAAAAGGGCGACCTATTCAATAGTCACCACAACTAATTACTTTTCCCAAAATAGTGAAAAGAGCAAGAATAAGTCGCCCATCCCTACCATTTTGGTTAGTATATTTTAAGTAATTAATTGTGGTATTTAAAATATAATTATTTTTAGAAAAAAGACAACTCAAAATAAAAGAACATAAGTAACTATGTTCTTTTGTTAAATTTTTCAACTATGCTATTAAATATTCATTAAGCAAATATTGCATTTGCTTAGAAATAGGAACTGACTTTAAAGGTTTAAAATAAACTTTTATATTTCACTTTATATTAAAACTTAGTAATCATACATTGAATTTTTCAAATAATTCTAATTGTTTAAGAGCTGGATTAATATTAGATTCAGGTAATAAAACATATGATTCATTTGCAAACCACTTATATCTATGCGCTTGATTTAATGCTCTTTGCCAATTTTTTAATTTAACTTCTATAGCAATGCATTCAGAGATAATTGAATCATAGTTTTCAAAAGTAAAATTATCATTCCCATTATTAAGAATAATATTTTCATCTATTAAAACCGAAAGACTACCATTTACTTTGCTTTTAGATGACTTTGTTAAATCTATTAAGTCATATAAATTTATTTCTTTCTCTTTTTTTATTATATCCAATATAGAAATATCAAAAACACTTAATGCTTTATCTCTAATTTTTCATATTGATGTTTTTTTGTTTACAATAACTATATCTGGTATTCAGTATCATAAATTTACTTCTCTCAGTACCTCTATGTTTTTTTTATTATATTTTTTTATTCATAGTCATTTATTATTAAATCTATTAACTATAGATTCAACCAATTCTTCTTCGGTATTAAACATTTTTATTTATTAAAATGTAAATATATGATGAATCATCATTATTTTTATTTTTAACTTCTTTAAATAATTTTCTTTTTATATTTCACAACTTTTTATAATGTAAAATTTTATGAAATAGGAGTTTATTATCTTCAAAAATATTATAAAATCAATCACTACATATAAGAATATTTCATTCTTTTAAATTTTCATAATCTAATTTAGCTTCTTTTATCTCATTATATTCAATTCTTTTTCATAAAAAATTTGTTAATAAATTTTTATTAAATAAATCATTATCATCATTTGTGAATTGGATTTTATACTGATTGAATATTCAATAAATTCTTGAATCTCATATATTTAGGATTTTATAAGAATTATTAAAATATGAAAGTACAAATGCAGAACAAGTAGTAAAAGAATCTTCTAAACCTTTTGAAAGTAAATATTCATTAGAATCATAAATTATTTTTTTTAGATTTAACTCTCTTTCAAATATATATTTATTTATATTTTTTACAATAAATTTTTTAATAAAATTTATTCATTTTTTAGCATTATAAGATGAACTTACTCAATCAAATAAAATACACAATAATATATGTTCGTTTTCAATTATTAAAATATCATCTTTATTTTTTTTTCTTTTAATTCATTTTAAAGAATCATATACATATTTAATTTTATTCATAACTTATAAATTTATTCTATAGATTTTATAAACTGTAACCAGTTACTTAAATGGTAATCAGCACTTTCATCTAAAAGTAAAACTCAATTATTTTCTAGTACTTTATATGTTTCTTTTGCTTTTTCAATTTTTTCTATAATAAATTTTTTTCTACTAGGAATATCTAACAAAGACATTTCATTAAAAATATTAGAAATAGAAAGTAAATAATTTTTGTGAATTTCAGGTTTGTGTGTATTCCACCATAATATTCATCTTGACAATATTTCATCAGAAAATATATTATTTTCATTTTTTATAAAATCAATTGAATTTTTAGTTCTTAAATACTCTATATTATCAGCTTTTATCATATTTAATAATTTTTCTGAAAAATACCATCATTTTGAAGGTCATCCTCACTTATCCTCAGTAAATCTCTTTATATCAAAGTTTCTTAAATTTTCATATGTTCATAATGAAATATAATCAATATCCACTAATGAATAAAATATTATTGCATCAAAATTTGCATATGCATATATTATTGAAAACTCTTGTTGCTTTAAAGTTTTAAATATCTTGTTTAAAGAGTTATAATAAACAAAAGAATCATTTACTTTTTTTCTTATTCAAGGTTTTGATTCACAAGCAATATAGTAACCATCAAATGAAATGCTAATGTCAGTTATTGTAATCAATAATTCTTCTAATAATTCATTATTATATAATATTTCATTACTAATAGGTAAAGTCATGTAATATTTAAATCCATTTTTTTTATCATCTTTCAATTTTTTATTAACAGCTTTTATTATATCTAAAATTTTTTTTGTATCCGTTATATCATAATATGTATGTGGAATAATAATATTCTTAAAATTTTTATCTATTTGGTAATCAATTCATTTATAAATTAATTCTATTCAACTTAATGTCATAGTATCATCTTTAGACAAATGAATAGGATGAAAACTATAAGTATCTAATTTTCATCATTTTGATGAATTTCATCAATAATATTGCAAATCTAAGAATGATTTGTCACTTATAGAATTAAATTCATAATTTGAAATTTTTTTTCATATTTTATTTTCTTCAATACTATAAGCATTTAAAATGAAACCATCTCATATATTATCTTGAAAATATGAGTCTAAATTCCAATTATATTTATATCATACTTGATGTAATAATTTCATATTTTTTAATTAAGGTAATAAATTTAATAACATTCTAGTACTTCTTGGTCTTAGCGAAATATCAATGGTAAATACTTTTTCAAAGAAATCTTTAAATCTACAATCTTTATTTGTGTTGTATTCAATACTTCAAGAAGTAAAAATACTTATAATTTCTTCTTTATCATTTCAGAATGGTAGTTTTCAATATAATAAATAATATGCAATTATTCATAAGTTAAAAAAATCGCTTCTGTAACTAATAGAGTCTTTTTTTCATAATATTTGTTCTGGAGAAGCAAATTTATATGTATTAGGTTGAAATCAAGTATCTGTTAATGATTCTAAATTTAAATCTCTTGCTATTCAAAAATCTATTACATTAACTTTACCGCTACTATTTATTATTATATTCTTAGGATTTAAGTCTCTATGAATTATTCAAGCATCCCATAGAGGGGTAAGAATAGAAATAATTTGAACTATTATATTTTTTACTAACTCATAATTTCATATGTAGCAAGTTTTTAGGTTTTCTAAAGTATCTCATTCAATGTATTTTTCAAATACAACTTTATCATTATTATAGTCTTCTACTTTTATTATTTTAGGTATTCATTCTAAATGATTATAATCTTTATATATATTAAGTTCTCTTATTTCTCTTTTTCAGTAATCTTTGAATAATTTTATAACTTGTATCTGATTTCATATTTTAACAATGAAAACTATTTTTTGTCATCATACAAAATCTCAGATTACTTCCGTTATTCAAAAATATTTTTTAAAATTATCATTAAGAGAATAATTTACTGTTTTCATTCCTTGAAAGTATAATATAATATTAATACTACAATTATATTCAACTTTAAAAAGTTTTCAAACATATATAATATTATTTGATTAATTTAATATAATGAATATTATAAGACATATAATTAAATAACAAAATTTAAGTTATTTATTATGTTGTAGAGATTATTTATTAAAAATAAAGTCTCTTCCTTATTATATATTACATAATCTAAAATACTTCTAAAAATTCCATACTTTTTAGATTTAGTAATACCATATTTATTTTATAATTTATATTATTATGAGCGAAAATCAAAATAATACTCAAAACAATAATGGAAATAACGGGCCATATATTGTTATAATTATTTTACTAATTGTTATTGCTGTACTCGCGTTCTTTGTTGGGAAAGGATATAATGGAGGAAGCTCAAATCAAAACAATAATACTCCTGTAGTAGTAAATCCAGAAGATATTGAAGTAACTGTTATTGGAGATGTAAAATGTGCCGACTGTCAAACACAAAGTGTTATTGATAGCCTAAAACAACTTCCAAGTCTTACTTCTGCTACATTTAAAGAAGTTGATTTTTCTGATGCTGGAAGTGAAGAAATCCTGAAAGCAAATAATATAACAAAACTTCCTGCATTTTTATTTAATACTAATAATATATCAGATTTACAACAATATCTTAAACAAACTTCAAATGGTATATATAGTTTAGATGTTGGAGCAACTCATGATCCTTATGCAAAAAGAAGTGAAAGAGGTTTCCTTATGTTAAATGATGGAATTCTTGATGAAATTAAAAAAGATTCTCGTATTTCTGGAAATGAAAATGCTGAAATTCTTTGGGTTGAATATAGTGATTTAAACTGTGGATATTGTGCAAAACTTCATAATGACTGAACTCACGAAGCATTATTTAAAACTTTTTGAGATAAACTTGCTTTAGCTTACCAATACTTTGCTATTTTCAACAGAGAAGCACCTGTAATTCTTGAATGTATTGCTGACCAAAAAGGAACTGATGTAATGTATGCTACTATTACAAAAGCATATAAAGATGGATTGAAAGATAAAGCTGGAATTGCTGGAGCAGTAGAATGATTAAATAATGATGAATTAACTGCTTGTATTGATAGTGGGAAATATACTGCAAAAATAGATACTCATATGAAAATGTGATCTGATACTTTTGGAGTAACTGGAACCCCTGGAAATATTTTAATTAATACAAAAACTGGAGAATATGCAAAACTTCCTGGAGCATACCCAGTAAGTGATTTTGAAAAAACAATTAATAATTTACTTCTTGCTGAATAAGCATTCATAAATAAAAAAGAGTTGAAATATTTCAACTCTTTTTTATTTATGATAGTAATTTTTTCATCACTCTTTCATTTTTTCTCCATTTTTCCATAGTTTTTACTCTCAGAGATAAAAAAACTTTTTTTCAAAAAATTTGTTCTAATTCTATTCTTGCTTCAGTTCCTATTTTTGTAATAAGACTTCCCGATTTTCCTACAATAATATATTTTTGACTTTCAGTTTCACTATATATATATGCTTGTATTTTTAAAAGCTCTTCTCCGTCATCAATTTCCTCTATTTCAACATAAATAGAATGAGGAACCTCTTCAGAAGTATGTAAAAATACTTTTTCTCTTACTATTTCAGAAATTCTAAAATAAATATCTTGATCAGTATAATAATCCTCTGGATAAAATGGAGGTCATATTGGCAAAAATTCTTTTACTTTTTTTAATAATTCTTCAAATCCTTGTTTTTCTAATGATGAAATTTTTACTTGTTTTTCACTCAATGGAATTTCAATTTTTGATGGTAAATCAAGTTTTGTATAGACTTTCAAAATCGGTGTTTGAATAAATTCCAAAATTTTTTCAATTTGTTTTTCCTCATCCCCATAAGGACGAGAAGAATCAATAAAATAAAGAACTCCATCAGCTTCTCTCATAGATTTGATAGCTTCATGATTGATTTTTTGATTAAATTCTTTTTCATTTTTATGAATTCCTGGAGTATCAAAAAATATTATTTGGCTTTCTGAATCATTAAAAATTGCTAAAATTCTTTTTCTTGTAGTTTGAGGAATATTGGAAGTAATAGAAACTTTTTCTCATAACAGAGAATTTATAAAAGTAGATTTTCATACATTCGGACGACCAATAATAGCAATATATCAAACTTTTTTTTCTTTTATATCATTTGTTTTTAAGAGAATATCTTGTAGATTCAATTCTTGCATTTGTATTTTTTCAATAATAAAATTATAAAAACATAATAAAGAAATAAATGTTTTTTCAAATAATTTTGCATAAATCTAAATTTTATTATACTATTTTTCAGTTTATTTTTGATAATTTTAATTATAAATTCATTTAAAATATAATAAAAATCTATGACTTATGAATGAAAAGATATATCTGTGGCAACCATAAGAAATTGGACAAGAATTTGAACAAATAATTTTTCTCATAAATTAAAAAGTAGAGCTAATAAAAGATTATCAGAAAAGAAAATTATTCCAGAAGAATACATCAAATATACTTCAATAATTGAAATGGCATATTGATATTATAATCTATGATTTACTATTCAAGAGATCATATTTTCTCTTATATTAAATATAACAAAAAATGTTTCAAATACTTTTTTAGAATGAGAATTAAAAAAATGGAATATTTCAAACAAGAAAATTATAAATGAGTTAGTAGAAATGACTATTGATGGATCTGGAGATATTTTATGATGAATATATCAATCTCTCCTTACAGAATGAGAAAAAAATAAAAAATGATCTTATTATACTCCTGATTATATAGCTCAAGAACAAATAAACAACTTTTTTAAAGAATGAAATATATTTTTAGATCCTTGCTGTTGAACAGGACAATATCTACTTAATATCCCAACAAAATATCCAAAAAATATTTGGGGAACAGACAGTGATGAATTAGCTGTAAAAATTGCCAGAATAAACCTCATGGTAAAATATCCTGATACTCATTTTGAGCCAAATATATTTCATCTCGATTCTCTTACAAATAGCCCAATCTTAAAAGAATGATTTTTTGATGTTATAGCTACAAACCCTCCTTGGTGAGCAAAATTAGATACACAATATTTTTGATATTCTATAACATCATGAGAATCCTTTTCTTATTTTTTAGAAAAATGACTCAAACTTTTAAAAAAATGATGAATTCTTTCCTATATACTACCTGAATCTATCCTCAATGTAAAAACTCATAAAGATATAAGGAAAGAAATATTAAAATATGATATTCTATCTATCCATGAATTATGAAGAATTTTTACTTGAGTATTTACTCCAGCTATTAGAATCGATATAAAAAAGCAAAATAAGAATTGAAATATTAATATATATGCGAATAATAAAAATCATATAACTGAAAAAAAAATATTTAAAGAAAATTCAAATCTAGAATTTTCAATTCATATTAATGAAGAAAATAATAAGCTTTTACAAAAAATTTATTCCAGAAAAAACCTTTTCCTCAGTAATGAAAATGCAGATTGGGCTTTATGAATTGTTACCTGAAATAATAAAGAATTTATTTCAGATATTATGAAAGATTGATATATTCCTATTTATACTTGAAAAGAAGTTTTTGAATATAAATTATGAAAAAATAAAAAATATCTATTATATAATCCTGAAAAATATCAACAAATTGCACCGTTAGATAGATATCAAGCAACTCCCAAACTTATTTATAAATTTATCTCAAAAAGACTTGTTTTTTCATTAGACACTGAATGAGTTTTTACATTAAATAGTGCAAATATAATAGTTCCAAAATTAAATTACCCTATTAAGGTAATTACTGCGCTATTTAATAGTGAATTATATCAACAAATCTTTCAAAAAAAATTTAATTCTATAAAAATTCTAAAATCCCATATCCAAGAATTACCACTTCCTATACTTGATAATGATAGATATATTTTTATAGAAAAATTATTTGATAAAGTAATTGAATGAAAAGCTAAAAAACAAGAACTTGATGAGTATATTTTTAATTTATTAACAAAATAATATGGAACTTTTAGAATTAAAAGACATACTACTACAGTATGCTAATAAATTACCTCAATTAGAAAAAGACCAATTATTGATTGAACTTGATAATTTAGCATCAATATATCCCTTCAACGAATATGAATATATAATAGCAAATCTTATATCAAAAAATCTTTTAGAATATAAAGAATATCTCAAAATAAGAACCGACTATATTTCTCAAAATATGTATCTTCCAATAATTGAGATAGCATGACCAAGACCATTTTGAGAAACATGGGCACAATTACATATTATGTCCTTAGATCATAGAATATTAAAACCAAACCAAAATTTAGATGAATGATATAAGGGACAATACGACTTACTTATCTTAGAAAATAATAAAAAAATTAAAATTGAAATAAAAGCAAGTAGATGATTAAATAAGAAACTAAAAGATGAACCTTATGCTGTAAAAGCATTATCATATCCAACTACAAAGCCTTTTGATATGAACTTTCAACAAGTAAAATTAGATTATGCAGAAGTTTTTATATTTGTATCTGTATGGAGAAATACTATTATATATTGGGTTTTGACTAGTAAAGAAATTGAAAACAGTTGATATTATAATGATAAACAACACTCTAAAAGTAATTGAGAAGGGCAAATACATTTTAAAAATCATAATATAGCATACTTTGAGCAATATATGACAGAACCAAATAATATTTACAATGCTATTATACAAGCATATGAGAGACAAATATCTTAATTTTACTTATAATTTTTATGAGAAATAAAATATTATACTCAAAATAATGATTTAATTTTTGACAAAAAAAACATTTTCCATACAATAATCCAAGCTTTTAAAAGGGCACTTTTATTTTATATCCTTCTTTCATAAATAATGAAAGATATTAACCCATAGGAAATATATGGCAAAATACGAACTTATGCTCATTGTAAATCCAAGCATTTCTGAAGCTGATAGAAATACATCTTTAGAAAATGTAAAGAATGCTTTAACCAATGCTTGAGCAAAAATTGAAAAAGAAGATATTTGGTGAGATAAAAAAATGGCTTACAAAATTAATTCTTCTGATAGAGGATTTTATGTACTTTTAGACTTAGAAATGGATGGAAAAAGTATTATAGAAATTACCAGACTTATGAACTTAGATCTTAATCTTTGGAGACATATGTTTGTAAGAAAAGATATTTAATTTTTAAATACATATAAGATGAGAACGGTTAACAAAGTTATACTAATAGGAAATGTTACCAGAGATCCTTTAGTGAAAAATACTGAAAATAGTAAAAAAGTAGCTTTATTTTCACTTGCTACCAACAGATATTATAAAACATCAGAATGAGAAAATAAATCAGAAAGTGAGTTTCATAATTGTGTTGCTTGGGGAAGTTTGGCTGAAAGAGCTGAAAAGTTCTTAACAAAAGGAAAACTCATATATGTAGAATGAAGACTGAGAACCAGAATTATTGAAAAAGATGATGGAACAAAATCATATAAAACAGAAATTGTAATTTCAAGTCTTATCTTCTTAAATAAAAAATCTGATTTTGAATCAATTGATGGAATTGATCATGATGATGATACAATAGAAGAAGATGATAAATTTTAATCTAAAAAACTTTATTTTTATAATTAACTTACCATGGCAAATTCAAAATGTCCTTTAGAAGGTGTAGTGATTGACTACAAAAATGTAGAACTTCTAAAGAAGTATATAACAAAATTTGGAAAAATTACTCCAAGATATTATACAGGAGTATCATTGAAAAATCAAAAAAAATTAGCTATTGCTATTAAAAGAGCAAGAATGGTTGCATTACTTCCTTTCGTTAGCAGATTTGACCCAAATTTTCATAGTTAAAAATAAAAAAACTCTCAGAAATATTTCTTAGAGTTTTTTTATTTTACTTTTTTATTTTTTTTTTTATACTATGTGACGAAAATCAAAAAAAGTATTTTCAAAAATACTTTTTATTTTTTTTATCGTAATAATTTTAGTATGAAATTACCTTCATTATAATTATTCACTGCTTAATTTTTAATTATTTTTTATGTCTTTTAGAAATATCGCAATCATTGCCCATGTAGATCATGGAAAAACAACACTCGTAGACACTATGCTCAAACAATCTGGAACTTTCAGAGAAAATGAAAAAGTTGATGAAAGAGTTATGGACTCAAATGATCAAGAAAAAGAAAGAGGAATTACTATTTATGCAAAAAATACTTCTGTATTTTATAAATGAAATAAAATAAATGTAGTAGATACTCCAGGGCATGCTGACTTTGGGAGCGAAGTTGAAAGAGTTCTGAGAATGGTTGACTCTGTTTGTCTCGTAGTTGATGCTTACGAATGACCAATGCCACAAACAAAATTTGTACTTAAAAAATCTCTAGAACTTGGATTAAAACCTCTCGTAATTATCAATAAAATTGATAAACCAACAGCAAGACCAGATTGGGTAGTTGATCAATTATTTGATCTTTTTGTAAAACTTGGTGCAACTGATGAACAACTTGATTTTTCAGTTTGTTATACTATTGCTAGAGATGGGATTGCAAAAAGAAACTTAGAAGAAGATTCAAGCAATTTTAACCCATTATTTGAAATGATTTTAGAAAAAGTTCCTGAAGCACCAAATGATGAAACAAAACCATTCAGAATGCAAGTTGCAAATCTAGCATATGATAATTTTCTAGGAAGACTTGCTATTTGAAGAGTATACGAAGGAAAAGTAAAAGTGGGGCAAGAAGTAACTATTACAAATAATATTTGAGTTCAAAGAAAAGGAAAAATTGCTGAAATTTTAACAAATGAATGATTAGTAAAAGTAAAAGCAAAAGAAGCTCATGCTGGAGATATCGTTACTATTGCTTGAATTGCTGATATTTTCGTATGAGAAACAATTGCTGAATCAGCTGAAGTACAACCATTACCTGCTATTACAATTGATGAACCAACTCTAAAAATGGAATTTTTAGTAAATAATTCTCCTTTCGCTTGAAAAGAAGGGAAAATGGTAACTTCAAGACAAATCAGAGATAGACTAGAAAAAGAATTAGAAACAAATGTATGACTTAAAATAGATTTTGAATCTGGAGAAAATTTTATGGTATCTGGAAGATGAGAACTTCACTTATCAGTTCTTATTGAAACGATGAGAAGAGAAGGTTATGAACTTCAAGTAGGTGCTCCTGAAGTAATTATGCACACAGAAAATGGTGTAAAAATGGAACCTATTGAAAGAGTTGCTGTTTCTGTTCCAAGTGAATTTTCAGGTGCAGTTATTGAAAGATTAGGAAAAAGAAAATGAGAAATGAGTAATATGACTGATGAAAATGGAATGGTTTCTTTAGAATTTAAAGTTCCAACAAGATGATTACTTGGTTTTAAATCAGAATTTACTACTATCACAAAATGAGAATGAATTTTAACTTCTGCTTTTGAAGAATTTGCTCCATATAAAGGACCTATTGAAAAAAGAGAGGTTGGTTCAATGGTTTCAGGTGAAGCTTGAGCAACTATGGCTTACTCATTATGGAAATTACAAGAAAGAGGACCATTATTTGTTGATCCAGCAGTAGCGATATATGAATGAATGATTATTTGAGAACATTTAAAAGGTGGAGAACTGGTAGTAAATGCAACAAAAAATAAACAATTAACAAATGTGAGAGCCTCTGGAACTGATGAAGCATTAAGACTCGTTACTCCTAAAAGAATGACTTTAGAAGAAGCTATTGATTATATTGGACCGGATGAATATGTAGAAATTACTCCATTAAATATTAGACTCAGAAAAAAATATTTAACTGAAACAGATAGAAAGAAATTTTCTAGAAATAAAGATTAAAAAATATCCTGAAATTTCAGGATATTTTTTTATTTTGTAAGGAATATAAAATCAAATTATACCATTAAAATCTAAAATAAGTTTCACTTTTTACAGAAAAAGTGTAATAGTTCTTAATATCTATTACACTTTTTTTAATGATTTAAAATGCAAAGTTTTTATTCTAAAAATTATTTCACCACATAATTTTCTTCTGGAATAATAAGCAATTTTCCAATAGTCGTTTCAAGTCCTCTTCTTTTTAAATTATATACTACATAATCTCCATAAGTAGCATATTCAAGATAATATAAATCTCAAAGAGTATTGACTCTTCCATCTTTAAAAAGAGTAAAAATTGGGGTTTTTTCATTATCATTTAAAGAATATACAAATACATCTCAAGCATTATGATTCAGTCATAAAGGAAGAGAAATAAATCAAAAATTATTTGAAGCCAAATGACTATAATACACTCAAATTTTTGCTTTATGTTTTCATTCTATTGCTTCCCCGAAATGAGTCACTACTTCTACTTTTTCAACATTTGGAGTAACTAAATATTGATGATAGAGAGGAATATTATCTTTACTTACTGTTATATTTGGATATGCATATTCATTCGCTTTTGCATTGGATGAATATACATTTATACTCAGTTTATTAGTAATTCTTGAAATATCAGAAATATTGATTTTTCCTGTTTTCTCATTTATAGAAAATAAAGTATTTCCAGAATACGTTACCACTGCATCAGAAGCATTTGTTCCGGTATTAAATATAAATTTTCATGATTCTATTGTATTTACTGATCTATTTTTATTATAATCCTCTAGTCTTGTTAGTTCATTATTTCTCAATCTATAAAAACTTACTGGTTCATTTACAAGAGGTTCATCAAGCATACCAGAAATAGAATTATTTTGTATACTTTCTATTCTTGGAATTGGTGAATAGACAATGAAATTTATATTTTTTGCTCAAATATTATTATTTCCATCTACTACATAAAGTCGTATTTGTTTATTCATCAGTTCTTCAAATGCTCCAACTTGTAATAAAATTCTACTTCCTTCTTTGATAATTTTAAAATTATCTTTTGGAGTCCCCAAAGCAAAATCTCTATCATTTATTTTATTCCCATCTCACGAACTATCAATATTTAAATCAAAATCTATATAAATATCTTTTATATTATTATTTCCACTATTTTCAAATATTGCTTCACTGATATTAAATATTTTTCTAGAATATACCGGAACTTTAAGAGAAGATATTTGAGAAATTTCTGGTGCTTTCGTATCAGATTCATTTTGTGGAGAAAGAAGAATTTGATTAGAATAAGTTGAAAATACATTATTTTTAAAACTTCTTATTTTTGCATAATAGAAATCATTTTCCATTTTTGTTCTGATAGAATATTTTTCTTGTTTTGCTCAAAGATCATATAACTCATAATATTGTATTTCTTGAAAATTTATATCTGCTTCACTTCCATCATAATATTTTATGGTCATATATGAATTTCTTGCTACTTCTATATTTTTATAAGTAATAATACTTCCAAAAAAGAGTGGTTTTTTCAAATAATTTACGATTTGATTTCCCGTAAGAGTTACAAAATTATTTCATTCTACATAAGCATTTCCAACTATTCATACAATTACAATATCATCTTTAAACTCAATATTTGAAAGTGCATTTATTTTTACTTCTTTCATTTTGAGTTCATTATTTCTCTCTTTATAGAAATAATATCTCAGTCTTGCTGTATCATTTCCTGTGTAAATTTTTGTCCCTGCATTAATAGTAATTTCTTTATTTGCTGAAAGATCATCTGATAAAGATATCAGTTCTTTTGTATACAAATGAACTCCTGCAAGAGAAGAAATACGATCTATATAGGCAAGATTTTTTCTTGAAATAAATCAATTTTGAGTCGTTTTTTCCATATCAAGAGTGATATTACTTATATCTGAAAAAGCATCTATCATATATTTTTTCACATTTTTAGGAAAATATGATGGAAGATTTCCAAGTATCATATCATCAAATTTATCTACTATTTGGAAAAATTCTATTCTATAATTTGTCTTTGTTTGTGATGCTTGAAATCAAATATTAATAAAATTACTATCACTTACACTTTCATTAAATCCATTCACTCAAGGAATAAAATTTCCTTTTATATAATTATTTTTTCCAGAAGAAAGAACAATAGGAGTTCCTGTATAATATTCTTGAGCGACTTTTTTACTCAAATGATTTTGTTTTAAATAAATCTCATCTCCTACCATATAAATAATATCCTCATCTCCATCATTATCGAAATCGGCCTCTTTTACTACCTCTTTTCCAGTTACCTCATCTAAATAGTCAAAAAGATAATAACTTATTTTTTTATTTAAAAATTTCTCAATAATATAAATTCCTTTATATACATACGAATATTTACTTCCAGAAGCAATACTACAGGCTTGTTCAGTTTGAGAATTTACTCAAGAATTTCATGAGTTTCCTGAACTCATTTCATGACTTAGGCTTTCAGAAGTTTGAGTTCAAATATTTGTAGCTAATAATTTTTGTGGATTTACTTCTATATTTTCAAAAGCTTGTCTTGATTGATGTATTTGGTTAGAAAAAGTGTCAAGTCAAGATTGTACTTGGGCAAGAATCTGTTTTGATTCTGCTCTGATTTGAGTTACTTCACTATCCTCTACAAATAAATTATTTAAAGAATCAAAGGCTTTTTTCGTATAAGGTTCAAGTCTTGAATTATAAGAAGAAATAGTGTTTGATTGAGAAAAGTTTACCAGCATTTCTTTTCTTTCTGCTTGTATTCATTTTTTTTGTATATTATGAAGAAGTTCAATATTTTTTTCTCTTTCTTCTTGAAGAATAGATTGCACTTCCATATATTTTTCTTCATTATTTAAAAGAAGTGATTGAATGATTTCATTTTCTTTTGTAAATGAATAATTGAGAGCTTCATTCCAAACTCAAACCATTTTTTCATTTTCTATATTTGGAAGTTGTTTTATAATCTCCCCCTTAAACTCTTGAGATGTTAATTCTATCTTTGAATTTTCTTCCAAAGCTGTATATCATTTTAAAATCTCAAGAGCAAGCACAGATGCAAGATCAAGAAGAGTTATTTTTTCTTCTTTATTCATGTGAAAACTCGTTTCTACACTTCCATCTCTCTCAACATCTATTTGGATATCTTCTGGAGTTGCTCATCTTAAATCAAGATCTCATAATCAAATATTTAACATATTTGCTATATCATTTCCAAATGCATTTATAGGAAGAGCCATTTGTCTTGCCATTTCTACTAAAAACTCTATTTCTAATTCTAAATTTACAAATGTAGAAACTTTTATCGCATCTACAAATGGAAATGAAAATTGAGGAAGAGACATATCAAGAAAATCAATTCAAAGATATCCTGTTCTTTCTGTAATAAATGCAATTTGGTCTCATGCTCTCCACTCTGGAACAAATGGTGAGGTTTTTAAAATACACATTACTTTTGTAATAATTTTTAGTATATTTAAAAATGCTTCAATAGCTGAAAGAAGTTTTGGAAGTTTTGGTGGTGGTGGTAGATTTGGTAACTCAATATTTGGTAAAGATGGCAAATCTGGAAGAGTTGGTAATTCAAATTCCGGTAACAGGGGTATTGAAGGTAAATTCAATCCGAGACTTGGACTATTTGGAAGATATAAATTTGGAAGAGTTGGAAGTACAATTGGTCTGAGGTTGAACTCAAACTCTGGCAATCATACTACAAGCGATACTCTAATATCGTGTAAATCAAGATAAATATCTGGCCATTTTGGAAATTGTATTACTGGTATTTTTGGAAGTACCATACTGATAAGTTTCCATATAAAATATTGTAAATCATATCTTTCATTTTTACATTGGTGACATTCTGCATCAAAATCAACAAATACATCTATTAAAAGTTGCCATGATTTTAAAATAGCTTTAATAAGGACATAAAGCTCTACCCATGCTTTAAATCTTTTTCCATTTTCTCCAATCCGTCAACCAGTAATTTTAGAAATAGTTTCAATATTACATAAAATTTGCTCAATCCGAACATCTTTTATTTTTAACATTTTATAGATATCTTCTGGAATATTTTTATATGATTTTAAAATCTCAATATTTCTATCAATAGAAGAAATAAGTGCTTGAGCATTTATAATATTTTTACATTCTTGACTAGAAGAAGTTTCTACACAATTATAATTTTCTATATTCCGCTGCTTTTTTGCTCTCTCAAGTTCTTGTGTCCGTTGAAGCTTAGTAGCTTCAAAATCAGCAATTGCTTTATCAAGAGTGGTTTTATCTATCCAAGGAATATTAAAATTCACTTTTTGAGGTTCTATTTTTACTATCGGCATATTTGATAAAAATTCATAGGCTGCCTTTATTCCTCCAAGAGATTTATTCTGTCCAAGATTTTTTTGTGCTTGTAATTTTGAAACTTCAAGTTCAGTAGTCAAACACTCCGTCATATTTTCATCACAATTAAGTGAAGAAAGCTGTGAATTTTTAGCATCTATTTGTGCCTGAATATTTTCTTGCTTTTGTAAAGCTGTCTCTTCTCCTGCAGAATATGATCACTTTAATTTTTCTAAAAATCCTGAAAAATCACTATCAAAAACTCAATTAAAATCAGGTAAAATAATATATAATGTTGGAAAATCAGTTAATTTATTTGCTATCTCTTCTATTTGTCTGGTTACCCATTCCATTATAAAATCAGGAAAAGGAGAAATTCTTGTCATACTTACATTCACAACATCTTGAAAATTTCACTCTTTTAAAGCTCAAAAATCAATATCAACTCCAATATCTTCTTTCCCTCCATTTCCAATAGTTAAAAGAGGATTATTTGGAAGTTTCCAAGCATGAGTAGGGCCTGAAGCAATAGTTGATAAAATATTTTCTAAATCTGTATCAAGACTTGAAGATTTATTCCCAGTATTTTTATAATTGACATACTCTCCTCATTTTTCTCATAAGTAAGGTGATGCATTATTTGAATTTTGCCCAGAACAATTTCAATTTATTATCTCAGCATTTGGATCTCATAAATTATAGATTTCTCCATCTGAGCCATCATTTTTACATCCAAATACTGGAGTTGCTGCAACCACACAATTTCCTCCTGGAACAAATGGATGAAGCCCCATAGGATTTGAATTTCCTGCTACAATTGGTGGTGCTCAAAAACATACCGCAATTCCCACAGCTCCAGTTAAAGTTGGAGTAACAAACACTCTAATAAAGTTCGTAGGTGATAAAGTTCAAAGCCGCCCCCCAGCACCAGTTCCAAAACATCATGGTAAATTTACTGCTGGAGGCCAAGGCATTGGAACACATTTTTTTCCAACTCTTTTCCAATTCATCGCAGAAAAAATAGGAAGTCATTCTCAAACATGTAATCCATCTCAAACAGGCATCCCAAAGAGTGTTGGATCATTTCATGGAGCAAGAGGAGCCCAATTAAGAGGCATAGAAATACATCCTCATCCACCAAATCAACAAGAAAGTCCCGCTAAAATAGTATCTACATCTGCCATAATTTTATCAACATTTTGATTTATTTTATCAAGTGAGTTCATAAAATCATCGTTTTCGTCTCCTCAAGATGAAATATCATTATTAAATGTATTTAAATTTTCCTGAGCATATTGTTGTAAAAGATCTATATTTGAACCTCAAGATCCACTTAAAAGTGCATCTATATAATCAGGAATACCATTTCCATCTGCATCAACTGCATTTCCTTCTAATTCATCTGGTAAATCATTTTCACAAGATGGAGTATGAATAGTTTTTTCATAATCTCTTTTAGCAATTGATTTATAGAGTCATATTTCTTGTCAACAATTTTCATTTTTATCTTTAAAAATAATATCTCCATGCTCTGTTTGATTATCAAAAAATCAAGCATCTATATATCAATATTCAAATGTTTTTGTCGTAAGAGTAATAGTAAGCTCAAGCTTTTGCCCTGGAAGAAGTGAGATATATTCTTTTTTATCTCATGACATATAAGAATCTAGCAAAAAAGTATACTCACTACTTGGAGAAGTTTGTAAAATAATATTTTCACTCCCTATTTCTTTTTGTCAAATTTTAAGAGAATATTTTGAGTTTTCAGTAAGGGAAAAAATATCATATATTTTTTCTGTATAAGCTATATTTTTTAATGGAGTTGTATTATTATTCGTAATTTGTATCGTTAATTTTACACTGTCTCATCAGGCTAATATATTTCCATTTACATCGGTATATTTTTTAGTAATCTCAATTCCATTATACTCAGCATACTCACTTTTCACAAAAGTAGTAAGATCATTTGAAATTTGAGTTCATTCAGATCATATTTGAATATTTGGGTCATTTTGATACATTTCAAATAAATCTTGTAATTCTCTACGAGTATCTTGAATTCATTTTTCTACATCAGAAACACCATCAGATAAATCTGGTGAAGTTTGAGTAGAAGTTCCAGAAAGAGTTTTTATAACATCATTTACAGATTTTTGTTGATCTTGCAATCATGAAATCATTTCTGGTGTCATAATAGAATCAGGGAGCTCAAAAGGAAGTTGTACTCATGAAAAACTAGACACCTCATTTTTTCTTTTTCCTGCTGGTGTATAATTCATTTGAGTAAATACCAATTTATCAATAAGTCCCTCATTTAATTTTTGAGCTTGATTTTGTGTATTATTTGAAAGGTTATTTGAATTTTTCTTTAATTCTTGTAAGAGTTCTTCACTACTGGTGAGATTTTCTAAAGTTTTATCTTTTGGTATTTGATACAGTCCATCATAATAAAGAGCTCAGAGATCTTTTCTTATTTCTCCATTCAAACGAATTCACAATCAAGAATCAATCAATTTTTTATCAAATCTTCCTTCAGTTGCAGTTCCATAAAAAATATGTAAATCTCAAACATCATCTAAAATAACTAAGTCCATTTTCCCGTCTAAATCCATATCAAATGCAATGATTTGATTGATCGTTCAATTCAAAGTAATATTGGTTTGTATTCTTTTAAAGTCTTTTTCACGATTTGAAAGAAGAATAATTTCTCTATCTTTATTCAGAAGTACAATATCTTCGTATGTATCTCCAAAAAAATCTCAAGTAATAATTGATGATTTTTTATTGATATCAGCAATATAAACAAGATTTCCTCTATTTATAAAATCTCCAAATACTCAAGTTCCTTCAAGTAACTCTATATATCATCATCTTTTAAGAATAACAATATCTTCTTCACCATCATTATTATAGTCTATAATATTATATCATAAATTCTCAGAATCCTTTGATACTAAATATCAAATAGTCGCATCATATTTTCTAGTTTTTGGAGTCCCAGGTAATTTTTTTGGAATTGGTTTTAAACTTGCCACTGGATCTCAAATATTAATAAGTCCAAAAGTCATAAAATCTTTCGTTGCTTGTCCAATAGTTTTTCCAGCAGCAAAAGAAAGGAGGATTTTATTATCTTCTTTCCATCAAAGACCATCTTTTGATTCAAATCTTTCATATCAAAATTCAAAAAAGGTTCAAAATTGATTTACTGATTTTGTATTTGAAGCAAATGGATCATTGTAAGCAATCGTATATCCAATATTTTCTTTTGTGGAAGATCATAAATAATTTGACTTATAAAAATAATCTCTTGCTTCTAAATATATTATCATTCATCCTTCTGTTTGGGTAGAAGTAACTTCTGGTTGTAAAGAAATATCTCTAATAATTTTTAGGTTTTCTTTTGGAAAATATATCACTGCATTTCAGACTATTTGTCCTCCAACTTTGAGATTTAAAGACAATCATTCTTTTGAATTTTTATTTAATTCAAAAGTAACATCATTTGATTTTTTCATTTTTCCATTTGGAGAAACTTCAAAAAGAATAGTATTTTGTGCATTCATAAATCTCAATCCATTTCTTTCATCAGCGAGAGATGAATAATTATTACTCAGTGATTTTACAAAAATGGTTGGCGAAGTTTTATCATAACACGATACAAGAGAAGCTGATTGACACTTATCAATAAGTTTTCATTTTTTAAAAGTATAAAAAATTTTTGCTGCAAGGGTTCAAAAGGTATTATTATAAAAAGAAACTTCTAAATCTCAATCTTTACTAACAGAAAAATGAGAACTCACATCTTGAGAAATATCACCGCTTTTATTATTTACTACAAGATTTCCATTTGGATGAATATTTAAAATTTCAGCATATTTTGTAGGATCCGTCAAAAGAGTGGTTACTCAAAGTGCTTTATTATTTTTATCAAAAATGATAGAATTTGCGAGATTATCTTTTATAGTAATATCTCCATAATTACTTCATAAAAGAGTCGTATAGAGAGAATTATATTTATTTCCATCAATTTTTTCTTTATTCCAAAAATAAAAACTTTCTATTTTTCATACATTTTCTCATACTCAATTCACAACAATAGTATTTTGTTCTTGAAACAAAGTAATAAGCTTATTTTGTACTAAGATATTTTGATCTTTAAAGTTTTGACTTGATTTTAAAATTTCAAGATCAAAATATTCAAATCTATAATTTTTTGTATCATAGTCAGTAAAAAACTTTTTTCCCATTTCGGTTAATATTCCTCATTCTCTCATTCAGGTAATCGTGTCTAATTTTTCTTTTGCAAATGGAGACTGCCCAATAATTTCAATTTTATTTTCACTTAAACTTGGAGTAGATCAAACTTTAAAATATGCAGTTCCTGGAATATCAGTTCCTGATAAAATAAAAGTTGCCTTTCCTTTTTTCACCTTTTCTCAAGAAGTATTTGCTTGGATAATATTACGATATTGAGGTAAAATTTCTAAATTTAATTGGGTATTAGTATCATTCCAAGCAACATTTCCATACCTATCTTTTATCTCTGCATATAGATAAGAAATTGATGCTGAATTGGCTTCAATTTTTGCTTTTGAAAGGGTAAGATCTATTTTTAATCATACTTCTGGTAAAATATTTATTTCTTTATACACTGAATTTTTTACTCATTCAATTTTGAATTCAAGTTGAATTTTTTCTCAAGATTTTGTTTTCGTTTTAAAACTTCCTGATCATACTCCATTTTGAATATTGATATAATTTTCATTTGATGTGAGGTACATTCCATTACTTACCAAATAGGCTCTTGAATTAAAAGCTGTTTTTTCATTTTGATTTTGAACAGTAAGAGAATAGGAATATTCATTATTTCCTACCTTTATTTCGGAAGGAAGTCCTGAAAGTTCAAAAGCTATCCTATCAACTACTGAAATACTCACCACTTTTTCACTTAAGATTTTTTCAGCAAGTTTTAAACGAAATGTAATATTTGAATCCCCAGAAATAGGAGTTGATTGCAAACGAAATGCTCTATAAGCATCATATACTTGGAATGTTTGCTTTTTTTGATTATTTTCAAAAACTACACTATTTCCAGAAATTTCAGCTTCTACAGTATAAAATTCACCTGATGCTGGATTATCATATTGATCATAAATACTAAATACATGAGTCGTAATCACTCATCATTTTTCCATTAAATTCGTAGAAAGTTGAGGTTCAATTTTTACTGCAGTATCCGGAAGAATGGTAATATATTTTTTAATAATAAATCCAGTAGAATCTTTTATTTCAAATCTATAAACTCCCGCTTCTTTAAAATCTCAAAGAGGAAATGCAGAATTTGCATTTGGAAGAGAAAGAGTATCAATAATTTTTTCATTATTTTGGTTATAAATATTGATACTAAGTGGATATCTGATAGCTATTTTATTTCCTTTTTTATCTTGATTTGAAAGAGTAATAAAGAGTTTTTCTTTTGCTAAAGAAAGTGCCCCAAGAGATGAAAGATTATTTTTTTGAGAAAGAAAGAAACTTTCTTCCATAATAAAAACATTTTGATTTTTTGAAGCAGATACACTTCCAGCAGTTACATCCAAAGATAACTCATTTTCAAACGATCAAAGTTTATAGGTAGAAATATGAAAAACATCTCCTCTCACTTGAAAAGTAATCTGTGATTGTTTTTCCTCTATAACTTCTCAAGAATATGATTTTAAAGTTAAAGTTGCTTTTAATGTTACATTCGCATCCTTTGATTTAGTAGAAAAATTATATCTAAATTTCCCTCTATTTAATTTTACTATAATATCAGAAAAAGAAAAATACTTTTGAGATTCTTTTCTTGCTTTTTCATCTTGAAGTTTTTCATTTTGAGTATCAAAAATAGTTTTTATATTTGAATTAAGAAACTCTTTATTTTCATCATTAGGGATTTCAAGTTTTATAAGCTCAAATTTTACCTCTGAAAAACTATCATAGGTTAACACAGATCATGAATTATCTGCCAAATAAGTATCTAAAAATCATACTTTATTATATGGATATTTTATAGAATCTGTTTGAAAATGAAGCGTTGCATTTTTTATAGCTTTTTCTAAAACATCTGGAATTCCATTTTTATTTATATCTTCTCCAGAAATATCACTTGGAAGATTATTGGTATCATCACAATTTGTGCACACTCATTGATTTGAATTTGAAGCAAACATATCTTCATAAAAATTCATTGCAGGTAATCAACAATTTCCATCATTAATACTAATTTTTGGAGGAAGCATATCTTTTAACCGACAAATAACAGCTGGGATCCATTTCCAAATAGGAACTCATTCCGGTGGAGCACATTTAAATAAAGCCTCGCCATCATCTACATCTTTTATACTTAGTAAATAATTATTAAGATTTTGATTTGCAGCTATAATATCAAGATATGGATTTTCTCCTTTTTCTTCCGGATCAAGTTTAACATACATATTTTTTGAATCTCAAGGAGCTCATAAATATGCTATTTCATACATTTTTTTGTTTCTTGGAAGATAAAAATTAAAATCATTTCCTCCAAATTGATCTGAAAGATAATTTTCAAAAATAAATTTATATTTTGCTGAAACACTCGTAAGATTATTCCATAAAATAGAAAATACTAATGTATCAACATAACTCAAAGTTTTTTTATCTCATAAAATCTCTACTTCTTTATCTGGTTTTGCCAAAAGTTCCGCATATAAATCAATATTTGCTTGAGGATAAAGTCCAGTTTTTAAAAGTTCATATATTTTCTGATCCTCCCCAGTTAACTTTGATGGATCTTTTTGATTAATGAGGGTATTTATTTCTCTTGATTTTTGATCAAGATATTCTTTGAGAGAATTTTTTGCATTTTCAAGAGTAAAAGCATTATTTCATAAAGTAGTTACTCTAAATAAATATGGGTACTCTATTTTTCCATATGTATTATCTGCGGCAATAAAATCAATATATCTATTTTTATCAATAGGTAAATTTGGAGAAATCATATATTGAGTTTGTTTATATAATTCCTCACTATTTGGAGATTTATGCTCAATATAAGAAGCCAGCTTATGAAAATTATATGAATTTTCGGTAACTCCAGTTGTACTTTCTTGACCTCAGAAATTTTCTCCTTGATATCATCATCCATTTCATCCTCCCCCTTCTCAACAAGCAGAAGATAAAGATTTTACAACTACTCCATCAAGTTTTAGAAAATGCTCTTCACAAGAATTAAGCGGAGTTATTGGAAATTTTTTATAGGTTTCATCAAAATTATAAGCATACGGATATTTAATATTTGTAGAATTACAATTCCATCAAATAGCAGGATTTCCATTTATAGGTACACTATAAGAAGTTTGTGCTTGTCACTCGTCTCATCACTCACTTTTTGTTAAAATAAGATTATTGGTAAAACACATTTCTGGTTTTGGATTTTTCGTAATATCTGCTATCTTTAATCCTCATAATACATCATATAAAGGAGTAATAGCATTAGTAGTATCGCTAAATTTTAATTTATAAATATTTGTACTTTGATTTGCTTGATTTGCTTGAGTTACATTATCCACATCATAAACAACATCAAGATTCAGTGGGGAATTACCTCCCCAATATCCTCTTGTTTCTGCATTTCTACAAAGAGCTATATCTGGCTCTACATTATTGATATTAAATGCTCTATTTGACTCTACTAATTGTCCTCCTGAAAAGCTTGAACCTCTATAAAAACTACACTCTCCAGCAGTAAGAATATCTTTTGCTTGCATACCATACAAAAAATTTGTATAGGTAGAATTTCCAAGTTGAAACTCACTTGGAACAGCAATATTTCTTGAAAGTCATTGTTTTACTATACTATCAATAATTTTTTCCAAATCAGTATTTACATTCTTTAAAGATGCATCAGAAATAGTATCAAGATTAGTAAGAAGTGCTGGAATAAGATCAACATTCACCTGACTTGATCAAGAATTATATCTTCCTGCATTATGAACATTTTTTCTCATTTCTCCAAGAGCACTTTCATTAAAAATTTGCAGAAAATTTTTAGTCGTATTTTTAATAATATGCCTTAGCTGTACATCTGGAATATTTACTGTAGTAGGACCTAAAAGCATTTCACTCAAATCAACTCCGCTTCAGAAAATACTTCCAATATCTCAAATATATTCTCCTTGAGCTGCAAAATAGTTTGCTTTTAATTTCTCAGCAAGTTCAGAAGAAAATCTATTATAAACTAAATCTTCTTTATTTTGTAAATATCCTTCATATGCTTTATAATCAACATATTTTACTGATTTTGTTTCTCTGATTTGGTCATAATAAAAAACATAGGGTTCATATTTTTCCATTAAATCCTCTCACATGTTTCCATTCATAATTCATTTTGCATTTTCAAAAAGTCAATTTCCTTGATAAAAATCATTATTTTTTGCAAAATAATCATTAATTTCCTTAATATCTTCTCATCTATTTCAGGTATTAGGAGAAATAAATCAGTGCCAAATTTCTGCTTTTGGTGTATCAATTACATCTTTATTTAATTTATATATTTTATCTGTTTCATTATAAATATATAATTTTTCATCAAAATCTACATATGGAAATACTGTTTTCTCATGACTTCCACCATTTTCAACTACTGGAAGAGCTAAATCTCATACAAACACACTTCAAATAAGTCTTGAGTTTCCAGTCAATCCATCAAGGCCATTATATCATTCAAAATATAATTTTTCATTCAGTGACGCAATATTAAAGGGATGTGTATTTCCAGGAATTGGAATAATCATTGTTTTTGTATTTTCTAAAACTCATTGAATATTTCTAGCATATTTATCAATACTATTTTTTACTCCAGAATAAATTTCTTCTTGTACAAAAATAGAAACAAGATTATAATTTTTGCTATCCGCTGCAAAAATAGTTCCTAAAAAAGTAAAAAATGTTACATGAAAAGTAAAAGAAAAAAGGATAGAAAATATGAGCAAAAAAGAGAGAAATTTTTGAATCTTTGTATAATTTTGCATAAAAAAAATGTTAAAATAATTACTTTGCATTATTGTAACATATTTTTGTATTTTTTCAAAAGAAAAAGTACTATTTTTTAGCTTTAATGAAACATTTATTAATAGGTAATTTTATCAACAAATTTTCTTACCATTGGAACTACAAAAAGTGCTATTGGAAGTCCTATTAAAAAAGCCCCCCACCAAGCATGAAGCCAGAGCGAAATAAAATTATCTGGAAATCAAACATTTCTATAAGTTACAAATGCTGACATCAGTCCAGACATCATACTTGCCATTAAAAAAGCAAAAATTACATTATAATATTTTTTGGGAAATATTTTTTTCATATTTTTAGTGTTATTAAATAAAATAATATACCTACTAGGCAGGTATAGTATTTATCTTGTTTGATTTATCAAATAATTATTTTTAATATATAACTACTTTTTTATTAGTAAAAGATTTGAGTCCATCAGGACCATTTTCTTTTCCATATCAAGATTTTTTTACTCATCAAAAAGGAAGACTTGCTCTTGACCCGGCAATATTATTAATAAAAATCATTCCTCAATCTAATTTTTTTGCTACTTCAATAGCTTCTTCTTGGTTGTTTCCAAATACGACTGCTGAAAGTCAAAAATCTGTTCCATTTGCTAACTCAATAGCTTCCCCAATATTTTTATATTTCATCACTGATGCAACTGGTCCAAAAATTTCTTCATGAAAAGATGAAGTTTCTTTAGTTACATCTACTAAAACTGTTGCTGGAAAGAAAAATCATTTTCTATCTAAAGGCTTTCATCCAGTAGTAATTTTTGCTCAGCTTGCTACTGCTCTTTCTACTTGTTTCTCAATATCTAAAACTGATTTTTTACTTGATAATGGTTGAAGTTGAGTTTTTTCATCCATAGGATCTCAAATAACAAGTTCAGACATTGCTTTTGTATATTTTTCTACAAATTCATTGTATAAAGTTTCTGGTATTAAAAATCTTTTTGATGCATTACATGCTTGTCATCCATTTCTTACTCTTGCATTTACTGCATATTCTATTACTTGATTCATATCAGAATTTTCAAGTACCAAAAACGCATCATTTCCTCCAAGTTCTAAAACTGAAGGTTTCAAATATTTTCCAGCTAAAGATCAAACAGCACTTCCGGCTCATTCGCTTCCAGTAAGATTTACTCAAGCAATATATTTATGTTTAATAATATCTTCACTCAGAGATGATGATACAAAAAGGTTTTGGTATACTCCTTCTGGAAAACCTGCTTTTTTAAATAATTCTTCTATTTTAAGAGCGACCAAAGGTACATTTGATGAATGTTTATAGACTTGTGTATTTCAAGCTAAAATATTTGGAACTGCCGCTCTTAAAAGTTGGTTAAATGGGAAATTCCATGGAGCTACTCAAAAAATAACTCAAATAGAATCATACATTTCTTTTACTTTTAATCCTTCTGTTTCATAATAAGTTTCTTTCAAAATTTCTTCAAAATTATTTGCAAACCATCTGATAAGATTTGCTGTTTTTTGAAGTCCAGTCTTTGAAACATGATTCAACATTCCCATTTCAATAGTTTCCAATTTTGATGATTCTTCTATATCATTTTCTAATTCATCAGCTAATTTTAAAAATAATTCTTTTTTATATGAACTTGGAGCTTCTTTCCAAGTTAAATATGCTTCGTGTGCTTTTTCAATTTTTTGATTTACTTCTTCTAAAGTAAGTGTTTCAAATTCAGCATTTAATTCCTCTGTATAAGGATTAATTGATTGTAATTTTGCCATAATTCATGTTTATAAAATAAATCACTATATATTTTATAGTGATTGAATAAAATTGCAAGTTTTTATATTTTTTTTCTTATTTTCAGCATATGAAATAATATATTCTAATTTTTAAATAATCTCTTATAAATATCAACACATGGTGCAAACTCATATTCTATTTCATGAATATATCAATAATCAAATGATAAAATTTGAGAATTATTCTTGATATTTAAAATAATTGGAGAATGAGTTGCTATTAAAAACTGAGATCATTTTGATACCATATATTTGATTATTTCCACTACTTTCAGCTGATTTTCTGGGGAAAGAGCTGATTCGATTTCGTCTAAAATATAAAATCAAACTGAATTCATTTGTGATTCAAATATTCTTAAAAATTGTTGTCCATGCGACATATTATGCAAATTTTCTCATCCATATGGATGAAATCATGAAATATTTTCTAAATAATTAATAAAATTATATATTCATTCTGCTCTGAAAAAATATCAATATTGAAATTTAGTTGGCTGCCATGATAATTGTATCTAATTATTTTCTAAATTATCCTCCGCATTGGTTTGATAAAAACTATTTTTTGTTCCTCATTCTTTATTAAATCAAAAACTGGTAGCAATATTTTCAAGCAAAGTAGATTTTCCACTTCCGTTTTCTCAAATAAAATAAGTAATTGGCTGTTCTAAATCGAGAGATGTAATATTTTTAAATACTTCAATTTCATTTATAAATTTATTTTCTCAAATTTTTGAAGTATCAAAATAAATAGTCTTTAAAAAATTTTTAGGCATATAAATTTTTAAGTAATATAATTTCATTATATTCTCAATATAAAAAATACAATATTTTCTCTTTGAAATTCAATTTATTTTTGAAAAAAAACTGAAAAATATTATATTTATTTCCATATTTCTTTATAACTTTTTATGGAAAATATTATTTTTATTATTCTACTTATTTGATTTTTCTCATTTTTTTCACTTGCTCCTTTTGTGCCAACCAGAAACAAAGATTTAGAAAGAGTTGCTAAAATAGCTTGATTACAAGAAAATGAAACCTTTTTAGAAGTCTGATGTGGAACGGCAAAAGTAAGTATTTTTATGGCAAAATATTATCCAAACAACTCAATTGTGTGAATAGAATTTTCACCGTTTTTATATATTATCTCAAAAATAAAAGCTTTTTTTTCATGACAAAAAAATATAAAAATTATTTATGGGAATGCTCTTAAACTTGATTTTAGTAAATATGATATTTTATATATTTTCTGAAGTCCAAGTTCTTTGAAAGAAAAAATTATTCCAAAATTTAGGGAAGAAGCAAAAGAAAATTCAAAACTGTTATCGTATTGTTTTTCATTTGAAAACTCTTGATTAGATGAAAAAAAATATAAAGAAAATGAAAATGAACTTTCTATTTTTGAATATAAAAAATAAAACCTTTTCAGGTTTTATTTTATTTCTTGTGGATAATCAAAATCTAAATCAATAATTTTTAATCATTTTTCTTGATTTACTCTTCTTAATGTTTCTTGAAATTCATGTTTATTTTGTACTTTATATCATTTTCCTCAGAAACTTTCAGCTAATTTTACAAAGTCTGGATTTCCAAAATCAAGCCCCCACATTGGCATATTTGCACCAACTTGTTTCCATTTGATCATTCCGTAACTTGCATTATTTAAAACGACTACGGTAATATCTAAATTAAGTCTTACTGCTGTTTCTAAATCTCAAAGATTCATCACCAGTCCTCAGTCTCAAGTTACCACTACTACACTTTTTTCTGGATGTAAAATTTTTGCTTCCATTCCTGATGCAAGTCAAGCTCACATAGTAGCAAGTGCATTATCTAAAAGAAGTGTATTTGCTTCAAAAGTTTTATAATTTCTTGCAAACCATACTTTATAAAGTCCATTATCTAAAGCTACAATATCATCATTTTTTAATACATCTCTTACATCTTGTACGAGTTGTCTTGGTCACATAACTCCAGTTTCTGCAACTTCTTTTTCTCTATTTTCAAGAATTTTTTTCTCATAATTTTCTTTTATTTCATAGATTTCTTTAAAGTTCCAATTTCCAGTATCAATATTTGATTTTGATAATTGCCAAAATGTACTTCCAATATCTCAAATTATTTCTAAATATGGATTATACACTTCATCAATATTTGCTTCATAAAAATTGATATGAATATTTTTTGTTCCTCATTCTCAGATTAAGTGAGTTGGTTTTTCAATTGGATCATATCCAACAGAAAGTATCAAATCAGCTTTTTTAATGGCATCATGAATATAATCATTTGTTGTTAATGCTGCTGTTCCAAGATATTCTTTCACATCTTCGCTTACTACTCATTTTCACATTTGAGAAGCAAAAAATGGAATATTATGTTTGGTAATAAATTCAGTTAAATATTTTGTAATTCTTTTTCTATTTGCTCCAGCTCATACTAAAATAATTGGAGATTTAGCTTTTTGCAATTCTTGTACGAGTAATGCAATTGCTTTTTCATCAATAATTGGTCTTCTAATTTTTTCTACACTGATATTAAGATTTGGATTTTCTACCTCTTCTGCTGCAATATCTTCAGGTAATTCAATAGCTACTGCTCCCGGTCTTTCAGAAGTTGCAATTCTAAATGCATTTTCTAAAATGTATGGAATTTTATTTCCTGAAACAATAGAAGTTGCATATTTTGTAATTGGTTTCATCATAGCAACTACATCTATAATTTGGAAAAGTCCTTGTTTTGATTTTTTAATCGGTTTTTGTCCCGTAATAACCATTATTGGAAATCCTCATAATTGTGCATATGCTACTCAAGTTACCATATTGGTTGCTCAGGGTCCGAGAGTTGCTAATGCTACTCAAAGTTTTCCTGTTAATCTTCCGTATGTTGCTGCCATAAATACAGCTGTTTGCTCATTTCTGGTAATAACTAATTTTATTTTCCCAGATTTTCTTATACTATCTACTAAATCAAGATTTTCTTCTCATGGTACTCAATAAATCGTATGTACTCATTTCTTCTCTAATATTTCTACAAATAGGTCAGATGATTTCATTACTTTTTTAGTTAAAAATTAAACACTATAGATTATATAGTATTTTGATTTTATTGCAAATGTTTTTTTGGAAATGGTACCAATTTTGACTTTTTACATATTTATTTATATTAATTTTTAAGTTCACAAATTTTTTTTAGAGATTCAATAATTTCATATATATTTTCTATTAAATATTTGTTTGTATATCTTATAACCTTAATGTGTCATAATTTTGCAACAATTTTATTTCTTGTATAATCATAACTTTTTTTATTATCATGACTATTTCAATCAAGTTCAATATTTAAATATTTATTAAATCATTTCAGTTTTAATTTGAAATCAAGTTCATATTTTCAATTATTTTCTATAGAATGAAAATCAAATTTTATATTTGCTTTTTTTAGTTCTTCAAAAAATATTTTTTCATATTCAGTATCAAATTTATTTATTTTTATTATTTCCTTTTGTTTTGAAATAACATCAATATAGTCAATTAATTCCTTCATTAAATTGATTCATTTTTCATCTTTTGCTTTATAAATAGAATCTTTATCTCAAAAAATATAAAATGTACTTTTTGCCCTTGATACAGCAACATTTAATAAGTTTTTATCATTCCATAAATTTGATTTTGGATAAACTGGTGAATATAAAATAATATCTTTTTCATCTCATTGAAATCTATGAACTGTATTTATTAAAATATTTTTCTGTTCTGATAATCACTCTTGTCTTAAATATTTATTTAATAATGTTACTTGATTTCTATAAGGACTAATTACTCATATAGTTATTTTATCTCAATAAAATTGAATTAATTCTTTTAAATATTCTATAATTGCTTTTGCTTCTTCCTCATTTTGTTTTGTTTTTTCAGTATCTTTTGCTTTTATACTTTTTAACCAATGAATTCATAAAGGAGTAAGACTTTCATCTATATTTTTATTACAAATATATGACTTTGGAAATAAATCATACTCTCAAATAATTTTATTTGAAAAATTAATTATATCAGAATAACATCTATAATGTTCTTTTAGAGCAAAAGTTTCTTGATTAAAAATTCAGTTATATATATGATTTATTGAATTAAACGCACTTAAGCTATAATCTTTACTTTTACCATAATTAAATATATTTTTAAAATCAACTTCATATATTTTCGGGTCAATATTTATTTCATTTAATTTTTGGTCAAATATTTTTTTTGAACTTCCTTCAGTTAATTTAGTAATATTTTGTAATTGATGCGGATCTCAAATGACAACTATCTTTTTACACCTATACATAAGTGGAATTATACTTGCTAAATCATTTTGAGATGCTTCATCAATAATTAAATAATCATAAAATCATTTTTCTAATGGTAATTTTGATGTTGATTGATTTGTAGTAACAAATATATTAACTTTTCAAAAAACTTTTTCATACATTTCTTTTAAAAATACATCTTTATTCTTTCAAGTTTCTTTAATTTTATCATAAGCATTATAAATTCAATCTATAGAATCCTTAATCTTAGGTTTAAAATCTTTTATATTTTCATATATTTTATATGACAAATAATTTTTTGATTTTTCTTCTAATACTTTTTGTTCTTCATATAACTCTTTAGAAAGTATAGAAATAGATTTTTTATTTGTTTTTAATTTATTTAAAAAATTATTGATATTGTTTTTTACTTTATTTGTATCTTCTAATTTTATTATTTCATTGAAAATACTTCAAATATTTCATGAAAACTTTTCTCTTAAATAAATTAAAAAATCTCATCAAATATTTTTTTGTAATTCAGTAAATATATTTACTTGAAAAGATTTATAATCATTTAAATTTTTTTGTTTTTCTTGAACTAAATTTTTAATAAGAATACTTTTATTTTTAGATTCTAATAATAAATCAAATAAATTTAAAATTATCTCATAATTTAAATTGAAAAAATTTATATATAATTCATCTGATATTTTTGATAAATAACTATTGTATTCTTTTATACTATATTCTTTTTCTTGATTTATAATCCTTATATTATCTTCTATTTTTAATATTTTTTTATAAAGTTTTAAAGATTTAGATATATTATCTATTTCATTTCAAATTTCTAAAAAGTTTCAACTTTTAAAATATTTTCAAAATATACTTTTCAAATTATCTATATATTCTTCTTGTAATTTTAAATTATTTTGAAGATCATTATTTCAATTAACAAAATTGTTATAGGTTTTTTCATAATCATGTAACTTAAAAATATCATCTATTTTATATAATATATCCTCAGAGTCTGTAGAATTTTTTTGATTCACATTGATAAAGTAATTTTTAATTTCAATATTAGATTGTAGATTTATTAAATCTAGATAAGAGTTATATATTTTTTTAAAATCTTTTTTTTGAATTCAAAATATTTTTTTAAACCAACCATACTCATTTATTTCCTTAAAATCTCTAGTTAATTTTTTTAGTTCAATTGTTAGATTATTATTATAATCTATAAAATTTCATTTTTCTAAAATTTTTTCTAAAGAATTATTTATTCAGTTATTTTTAAAATAAATATATATATTATTTTTATTTATTTTATTATTTGATTTTATTATTCAATTATTTATTTTTTCAAAAATATCTATAAGATTTACATAATCTATATCTTTATCTAGTAAATAATCTAAAAAATCATAATCAAAAATAAAATTAGATGAATTTTTTGATAATAAATTTATATCATCTTTATGTTTTTTAATATTGCCTTGATATTCTAATAATTTTTCTTCTATATCTGAAACTACTTTATTAAAATCACAAGTATTTTTTATATAATCATTTTTATAAGTTTTTATATTTTTTTGTATAATTTGATCAAATTTATCTTTTATTTCATTTCATCATATTTCTAGAATTTGTTTTTTTAATATTTCAAAAATATTTTTATTTTCTATAATATCTTTTTTAAATTTTTCAATACTTTGTAAAAAATTATTATTTTTAATATTATCATTTTTTAATTTTTCAAAACTTAACTTTAAAGGTAAAAGTTTATATAAAAAATCTTTCACTTTTTCATCTGATATTTCTCATAATAATAACTCAAATTTCTCATATTCTTGATAATAATCTAAATATTCTTTTTGAATATTTTCTATTTCATTATAAATTTTTTTTATAATATCTTTTTGATTCTGAATATCATTAAAAGAATACTCTTTATGGACTCATCAAGTATCTTTAGTTATTTTTCATAATATTTTTGGTAACCATTCTTTTGTTGCTTGTTTATTTCCTAACCTTAAAAATGGAAAATAAGGAAAATCATATTTTTCTAATTTCTCTATAACTGTATTTACAGCAGTATTATTTTTACTTGCAAAAATAACTGTTTTATTATTTATATACATATTTGCAAGTAAATTTACAACAACTTGAGATTTTCATGTTCAAGGAGGTCATATAACAACTGATATATTTTGATTTAATACATTATTTACAATTTTTTCTTGTTCTTGATTTAAAGATGAAATATTTACAATTTGATTTGTATTTCAAGAGTCCGAAAATTTATTTTCATTAAAAATAAATCATAAACTATTATTTTCTAAATTTTCTAAAGCAGTTTCATTTTGAATAATTCAATTATAATCAAACAATAAATTTTTTATAATTTGAATATTATTATTTCAAGTAATAATACAAGGGTTAAAAATAAACTCATCTTCTTTATTTATATTTTGAGAAATTTTTGATTTATAATAATTTATTTTTTCTTGAAAAGAACTAGTAATTCATTTTATATCATTTTCTAAATTTTGTATCTCTTGAAATCAATCATCTCAATTATCAGATGTTGAAAAAGGGAAAATATTAATTCATTTTTTATTTTTAATGTTATATAAAAATTCTGGTTCACTTTCTTTTAGTGATAATTCAAAACTTCAATCATCATTTGAAGTTATTTCTATTCATATAAGATATAAAGGAGTTATAATATTATCTTTTAAATTAAAGTTATCATCTTTATCTTGAATCTCTATATATTCTAAAACTAAATAAAAGTTTTCATTTTTGTTGTTATCATAAAAATCTAGAAAATCTAAATTTGGTTTGAAATCAATTTTTGAAATTCAGTCTTTTCATTTATCAGGAGAAAAAAATAATTCTTTTAAATTTTCTTTTTCTAAAGGAGGTAAATTTAATTTTGATAATTTTACCGTTTGTAAAGATTTATTTCTTAAAGAATTATTCTCAAATGAAATGAATTTATTTAATTCATATTTTCATCATTGTTTTTTACTATTTTTTGAATTATCAAAATCAGTTTGCGTTTTTTTAAAAAAAGAAACTAAAAAATCACTATCATAATTCTCCTGATTTATTCATAAGGTTTTATAAAAAATATTTTTTTCATTTTCATCATATGAAAAATTTAAATATTTTTGAAAATCTTCTTCATTTTTTCAAGGAAAATAAATACCTGATTTAATATTATTTAAATCTATTTTTAATGATTCTTTTGAATCTTCTTCAATACAATTTTTAAAATATTTTAATATTGCCTGTTTAATATTTACCTTCATTTTATCTAATTTAAAAAAATATAAAATATTATATTGAATTTATATTTTTTTAAAAATGTTTTTTACATATCACTCTTTTCATAATCTACCATAATCCACTTTTCCTGTGCTCCAAGATGTACCTCAACTTTCCCCTTAAAATCACTATCAATTTGAGAAACTCTTTTCACACCATCAATAGTTTGTACTAAAGGATCAATATATCTTTTTTTCGTCTTTGAATAGACAAAATATTTTGAAGTTTGAGACTCATCATCAGATAATTTATATGTATCCATTTTGATAAAAAACTCCCACATTTTTATAATTGATTCATTCTTTGAAGTATATATTTTTTGAATAATTTCTTCCTCTGTTATCGTATATAATTGTGGAAAATCAACTATTTTCTCTCTCATCATAGACTTTAAAATCTCAGCAAGAAATGACATTGATATATGACTTTCAAAACTAGAAAAACAACTTGAATCGTTTAAAACTGAAAGTTTTGCAAACTCTATAGCAATTTTAGTTGTCTGAAAACCAAGCTCATGTTCTCCATTTTCATTTTTTAAAGTAACTATGTCATCATACATTTTTTTCACTTCCTGAAAATTTTTGTATCACAAATATATTCCTCCATCCAAAGTATATTCAAGCCTATCTGAAGAAAGTTTTGGACTCTTATTATCTGCAATTGGATACTTCGTATAATCATTAATTTCCTCAATTGATATATGATATTTTTCCAAAAGTTCCATGATTTTTTCATCATTTTTGAGAATATCTGTGATATAAAATTCAGCTGCTTCTTGAGTTTCAGTATCTCATAAAACATAATCTCATACATGAGAAAATACACTATTTGAAATATCGTGAAAAAGCCCCGCAAGAGTTTGTTTTCTATCATGAGTAAAATTCCAAATAATCAAAGCAACTCAAATACTATGTCACAAACGATTTGCTTCAAATTTATAATCAAAAAACTTTGTATATTCTGTTCCACAATTTTGCCCAATATGAGCCAATCTTTGCAAACTTTTTGCTTCTAAAAATTCATGCAAAAAATCAGGAAAATCAGGTGAAAATATTCAAAATAATTCGTAATATTCTTTTGGTAGATTATATTTCATATTTTCTATTTTAAGAATCAAACTGTAATTCAAATTGTATTTTTCATACAAGCTCTTGTATCAATTTTTTTTCTAAATTACTCATAATATGATTGATATATGGTATTTTTAGGGTATATTAAAATCACATTTATACATAAATCAATTATTTATTCATATTTTTAACTGAGAAAATATTTTTTCTCAAATTCATAAATTTCATCCAATTTCGCTAAAGATAATTTCGTATCTATTTCTTGTCCTTTCAAACTTAAAAATATTTTTATATCTCCAACTGGAAGTC
>JAUCCN010000004.1:0-78802 GCA_034676185.1 Patescibacteria group bacterium
GAATGATATTTGCATCAATAGTAAGAGCAAAATCTCCTCTAATTGATCCAGGAAGGGCTTCAGCTGGATTTGTTGCACCAGTTAAATTTCTTACGGTTTTGATCACATTGCTTCCAGAAATTGCCATAGCAACAACAGGGGCAGAAGTCATATAAGCTTTAATTCCAGGAAAAAAAGGTTTGTCAGCTAAAAAATCATAGTGTTCACTTACGATTTCATCACTTAAAAGCATCATTTTCATTCCAACGATTTTTAAACCTTTGTTTTCAAATCTTGAAACTATTTCTCCAACTAATCCTCTTTGGATTGTATCTGGTTTTAATAGCACTAAAGTTGTTTCCATTGTATGGTACTTAACAAATAAAATGTGTGTGAATTATACAAAAAAAAATTAAAAATCAAATTTAAGATTACATTTTATTCTAAAATATATCAAATATGCGGAATGGTTTGAAGAGGGAAATTATTTCAAAGTTTTTTTCTGAGTTTTGAAAGAGTAGCATTTATGGTATTATTATTAATTTCTCTATCTATACGATGTCCCCATATTACTTTTATAAAATTTTCTTTTGATATAATTTTTCAAATATTTTCTATAAAAAAGATAATTATATTTTTTTCTTTTTTGCTCAAGGTTATGTTTTGTCATTCAAATTGAATTTCTCCTGAAAGAGGTTCAAATACAATTCATTTATAAATAATCTTTGTATTTTGAGAAATATTTCTTGGTCTTCTTAAAATACTTCTGATTCGTGCTATGAGCTCTTCAGGACAAAAAGGTTTCGTAACAAAATCATCTATTCACATATCAAATCAAAAGAGTTTAGTTTCTAATATTCAAAATCAAGAAATAACTATAATAGGACGAGAGATTTTATTTGATTGTTTTAAATTTTGTATTATTTCAAATCAGGATCCATCTCATAGAGAGATATCTATAACATATAAATCAAAAATATCGTCAAAAAAACCATATTTCATAAATTCATTATAACTATAAAATTCATCAACTGTGTATCAGGCTCATCTGAGTTTTTTTGAAATTTTTTTTGCAAGGTTTTGTTCATCATCAATAATAGCAATATGCATTTTTGAAAAAATTATAAAGAATTATTTAAAATTATTTTGTATTAAATTTTGCATTATATTCATATAAACAAATTTCTTTAATATCGCTTGTATTTATTTTTGAACAAAGTTCTTTATAATTTCAAGAATTTACTATATTTTTTAAACGATTATAACGACATACATCTTGTCTGAATTCAGCTGTTTCTGTTTGAGTTCCTCAAAGTGTATCACATCCATCAAAATCTGTAACTTTGCTCATATCATTAAATTTTGTTTCTATAGAAGTCATACAAGTTTCTTGGATATCTTTATTTTTAATTTTTTCACATTTTGTGATATCTTCAGCTTTGGTAGCATTTTTAGAAACAATATTATAGTAACAAATATCAATTCTTTCTTGCTTTGTTTGATCTCAAAGAGTATCTAATTTATCACAATCTTGAGTAGTTTTTGCAAGAGAAAGAGGATCAAACTTTGCTTCTATAGAAGATATACAAACTTCTTGTATATTTTTATCTTTTATATCTTCACATTTACTAACATCTTCAGCAGTTGTAGATGATTGTAATATTTTGTTATAAAGAGTTATATCTTCTTTATTTTCTTCTACAGGAGGAGTATATAGAACTTCCTTTTCTTTATAGATATAAAAAATTATTATTCCGAGTATAATAATAGGGAGAACTATAAAAGCATATTTTTTCATAGTAAAAAATTATAAAAGTAAAAATTTTTCGTGAAGTATAGCATATAGTTTTATTTTTGCAAGAAAAAAATTGAAAAACAGATTTTAAGAAATATTTCTTAAAATCTGTTTATGATTATTAAAATAGAGTTACATTTAAGCTCAACCTCAATCATATCCTGGAGGTGGAGGTGGACAATTACTTTCAGTAGCATCATAACGATATAATGATACATTTTGATTGAAAGTTCAATCAGGATTTACATATAAATCTCAAAAGACTACAGTTATGAAAAAATCTGAAGTATATTTAGCAGACCATCTTCCTCAACTAATATCACAACCATTATAGGATTTAATATTAGGTTTTGGTAGAGGGAGATTCAGAGAATCTATTTGAGAAATCATTTGTTGAGTATCTATATTTTTTCCAAATTGCCAATCAGGAATTAAAGTAGGCCCTGCATTTTGATTTATGTAGTTTTGATTATGTCAATCTAGTTGAGTATTCATTCCACCAGAATCAAATATTCTTTGAACTTCTTGTTTAATTTCTTGATTTGTTTTTCCAGCAGGACACCAGAGTGTTTTTATTGGAGGTTTTCCTGCATGTCTTGAGTTAGATATAACATAAAGTTTTAAGTTTGGTGCAGGAGGAGTAAAGTATCATTGGAATGTTAATGATTGAGTTCAATACATATATTTATAATTAGAACATCCATCTTGTCCTGAGTGTCAGCCAACACAATAAGGAATTAAATTATCATTACTATTTCCTGGATTTGGAGTATAATTAGCTGTATATGTTGGAGTATAATATGTTTGAGTCATACAATTTTCAGCTTGTTTATTTGCAATACAATTTACTGTTTCTCAACCATTGGTTCAAGTACAATTCCAAGTCCAAGGTCAAGTTCAAGTTACTGAACTTGGAGTTCAAGAATTACAGAGATTTGTAGTTGGAGTTGCAGCTATAGTAGTATTATGTGTAGTTCAACATACTCCATGTGTGGTAGCGATGTCTCATCAACCTGTTTTAGAAGCAGAACAGAAATCTGTACTTCCACCATTTGAACCATTACAAGACCAAGTCCAAGGTCAAGTTCATGTTACTGTACTTGGAGTTCAACTATTACATAGATTTCATGTAGGGGCTGTACTCAGAGAAGTATTATGAGAACTTCCACATGTTCAAGGAGTTCATCAACTTGATTTTATGGCTGTACAAGAGGAATTTGCTCCACCATTTAAACCATTACAAGTCCATGACCAAGGTCAATTTCCACTTACTGCACTAGGAGTTCAACTATTACATAAATTTGAAGTAGGAATTGAAGCAAGATTTGCTCCATTAGAACCTCAACATACTCATGCTATTATTGAAACAGGAGCACTTCATTTTACTACACAATTTAAGCTATGCCCAGGAATACAATATGCCATACAACTTGAACCAGATACTATTCCATTTACTCCATGTTCTATAACAACTTCTTTTCCACCAACAGTAGCTTTACAACTAGCTACTTCACATTTTAGTGTATTTGGATTCCAATCTTGTCATGCAATACATCACATTTTACATTCATTTATTGATGGTTTTCCTGGTTGTCCATTACAACTATATTGCATAAATTTTCAAGTATTAGCATCTACTCAAGTAGGAGCTAACCATTTTTGTCCTCCAGTAAGTGTTCAAGGACATTGTACTAAGGATCAAGAATATGAGTTACAAGTTGAAGTTCAACCTCATTTATAAACTTCTCATTGCTCTATATTTCATTCAAGAGTATAATTTCTCCAGATATCACTCGTATTTGTTAAATCACCAGATAGTTTTACTTTAGGAGGAGAATTATCTATATTTACTGTTCATTTTTGTATTTTTTCTGAATTTGGATTTATACTTATTCCATCATTTTCACTTCTTGCCATATCTTTTGCTTCAACAATAAGAAGATTTTGCCCCTCATCAAAACATTCATCAAGTCTACTTTTTCCAAATAAACTCAGTAAACTTGGTTGGGATTTTCAAAGAGCTGTAAAAGAAGCATCATATTTAATAATAAATCCGTTTGTATATTGAGACTTTACTCAGCTTGGAGATGTTGTACTTGCTAATATACTATTTAAATCTGTAGCATTTGGTGTGTAAGTAGCATTACAAGCTCAGAGAATTATATTTACTGATCCAATTCATGAAGGATCACTTCATATTGTAATTTCAAGTCATTTTAATAAATCAGCTCAAAAACCAGCTTGTCAACGAGCTCTATACTTTTCACATCCATCTTTTGTACTTGAACTTGCTCCTTTATATCTTGTAATATTACACCAAGTTTCTATATCATCTGTAAATACATTTCATACTGAATTTATACTTACTGTAGGTGCAGTACTATCTCAAGTAGCATATCTTCATTCCACCTTACAAACTTGTTTATTTTGGTATGATGTATATTGTCTTTGTATATTTCAAAGTTGATCAAAACTTGTTACTAAATTATCTCTTGAATATCAAGTAGTACATTGTGCATGTCTTCATGAATATTCATTTTTTATAGATATTGATGATGGATTACAATTTCACATTGGACAATACCATATTCCAGATGTAGGAGCAATATGTGTAACATTTACTGTTGCTTTTGCATTACAAGATTGTCCAACATCATTTCCTAATTTTATATTATTTCCAGATTGAGAAAAATAAAATATTCATTCTTTATCAGTATAGTTAGTATAGGAATCAGTTCAAATTGCAGATGATGAATATTGTTCACATCCATTTGCTGCAGTTCTACAACTATTATATAGTGCAACTCAACAAGCAGAAGTTGCACAAGTTTTATAATTTGTAGATGCTATTCAACAAGCAGAAGCAGCACAAGTTTTATAATTTGTAGTACAACTTGTTGTAGTATAACCGGCATAACTACAAGTGGATCAAGTAGCACATACTTGAGTTTTACTTGGATCATCATTTGCATATCAACATGCAGTATAACTTGCAACTCAACAAGTAGATGTAGCACAAGAGTTATAATTATAACTTGCAACTCAACAAGCGGCATTAGTACATGTATTATATGATTGTACTCAACAAGCGGCATTTCTTGCATTGTAATACATTGAACATGAATAGGTTCATCAAGTTGGAGAATATGTTTTTGTCTCAGCAGTACAAAATATATTACTTTCATAACTTCCTTTTTGAATCGTTCCTGGAACTACTCAAGCATATGTAACCCCAAAATAGCTAAAAAGCAATGTAAAAATTAATATTATTTTTTTCATAATTTTCAAAATTATAAGTATATAAGTATATTAAATGAATTTATTCTAAATCAATTTTTTTACTATTGACATTTATTTATCTATTTTAGACATTATGCTTGGGGATTTACTCCAACTGTTATCTCTTTCAACTAAAAGTGGGTAGATTATATAATCTAAATCAGTAATTCTTCTGAGATCTCAAGGATTTAATCCTTCTAAAGTAGCACAAGAGTCAAATGTAATTTTTTTACTTTCATTATCATAAGTTATCTTACAATCCTTGTCGTCATCATTTTTTAATCATCCTGATCTTTTCCCATTTGTTCAAGCTATAATAAATGTATTACGATTTGTTTGATCTTGAGATTCTAAACTATATCTTCTAATAGTTACTAAGTCAAAAATATAAGCATTTTTTTGAGAACAATTTTGTATTATATACGGGCATTTTGAATCTGCTTCTGATTTATATCAACCAATGGTATTAAGAGATAGAGTAGAACCATATATATGGAGTTGATTTTCTAATTGCCCACTAGTAATATTATTATCAAAAAGAGATCAATTATTTACATCATTATTATTATGACTATATGATACCATAGGTCATTGAGAAACTATGAAAGCATCAATATTAGTTACATTTTGATTGATAAAAGTCCATCAATTTACATTTGAATCTCTTGTTAAAGTAGGACTTCAATCAGGAATTGTTATATTTTTTAATCCACTATCAGTAATAGTTCCTATAAGAAGTTGAGCATTTTTTCCAAAAGTAGAAATGTTTGATTGAATATATGTAGATCCATCTTTTACTATAATTGTTCTTTTTTGATTATTATCTAAAACACAAGTATTATTATTAGAACATTTAATATTTGTATTTCATTGTATAAATGATATTTGTTCTCCATTAATATTTATTGTACATTTCTCCTCTCATTTTTTCAAAAAGGATTCATCTATTATATCTTTTGAACACCATTCATGGTTATTTCATTTTCCAAATCAAGCTGTATTTAAAGCTACATTCTTTTTAAAATTTGTAATAAAATCATATCTGGTAAGATTTTCTCATACATTTAAATTTGCTTTTCTTCATTTATCTCTATCAATAATCATTAAATCTTCACTATTTGACATACCAGTAATAGCAATTCACATACCACTTAATAATCAAGCTGATAAAATAGGGTCTCAAAGGATAACATATGTTCAGTTTCATTCATTGTATGGTCCAGTTGTTGGGAAATAATAACGAGAATTTTTATCAGCAGTTGTAGCATCATCACTTTTGCTATCTGATACATTTCTTGAAATTGAAGGAAGTGATATTTGAGTTCCTCAAATATCATAACTAATATGTGATATATATCACATATTAAAGCCATATCAATCTATATGATAATTTTCTTTTATAGGACTTGATTTTGTAAAATATTCTTTTGATGAACCTATATAATTTGCAGGGATTTTACTTCAAGTATTTATTTTTGTTGTTCCACTAGTAGTATCACTATATATATTAAAGATATCTGGTGTAAATTTTGGAGTAAGATTTTCAGCTCAAGTATATGATGGAAGATATTGCTCTTGTATGTATGAATTGCTATCAATAATATTATTACTAAATTTATGAATTTCTTTTATATGAGGTTGTGCCGGAGCTAATCTAATTAAATGATTTAATGACAAATCCTTTGCCCCATATATAAAAGGAGAAGCAAATTCTAGGCTTACATTATCACTTGCTCATAAACTACTATAAGTTGTTGTTGCTTTATTTATTTCAATTTTTCAATAATCAGTTTGAAAATGAGAATCTAAATCAGTTTTATAATCACTGTTACTTAAAAATTTTGTATTAGGGCTACTTATCATATTTGTAGTTCAAGATACAACAATATTCTCATTATTAAAAGCTCAAATATTACCATAAATTCATACTCAATTAGTAGGAGTATCGTTAGTAGCTTTAGGAATAATATTTGTTAAACTTAGTGTAGCATTTTCGTTTAAATAGGGATATGCTCAAGCACTTGGTACAAGAGAACTTGCAGAAAATTGGTAAGATCAATTATTTATATTATATCAATTTTCAGGAATTTCTTTAAAAGAAATAGTTCAATTATCTGTATTAATATTACCTGTACTGGTTTCATTTGAATCATTTTTTTCTGGTAATAAATCTGTAATTTTTACTTGTCTTACACCAGAGGGGGTTGTAGTAATTTGATTTGGAAACAACCCATTTTTAAATGTGAACTTTATATCAACATTTTTTATTACCACATTGTTATTCTCTGCTGCTCTTACTCCAACAATTGCATTTCCATGAAAATCTTTTAATTTTGTAGTAGTTTGATATGTATCTAATCCATTTGCAAATATTCTATTATTTCCAGTGATACTCTTTATATCTAAAGATATTTCTGAATTATTTCTATTTAATACATTGGCAACTACTCTAAAATTCAGTTGTGGTTCTAAACAGTTTCATACATTATCACAAATTCAATTTACTCAGGAAGTAGAAAATGAGGTTGAATATTTTCTGTATCAATTTTCTCTAGTTTTATTGTTTAAATCATCAGTATCTACTTTACTAAAATTATGAGAGTCAGTTATATTATTATTTTTATATCTATCATTGTAGGTAAAAATATAATCTTTCCCATTTTTATTTTTAGCTTGTTCTATTGCTACTTGAGGACTTAATCAATGAGTTGGTATTCAGGCATTATACCATTCAGGATTATTTCCATTTTGAATTCCAATATCATTGAGTTGAGAAAATAATCTTTGACTAGTACTTGCAGCAATAAATTTTGATGAGGCGTTAGTACTTTTATGACTATTATCAGATATATAAGTATCCCATACAGTAGTTCACCCATTTTCAAAAGTTAATAGTTTTTCAATAGCTGATTTTTCATCAATACCAGAAGCCATATTTGGCTTTGTATTATCTCTAACTGCATAAAATACTAGTTCAGAATAATTTGCTTTTCATCCATTTTTTCAAATAGTATTATCATATATTCTTACAATAAATTTTCATTGAGAGTTTTCTCATAAACCTAGTTTTGAAGTTTGTATTCAAAGATCTTGTCAAAGTGTTGATATGGGAGTATGATCATGTTTTAATAGTTCAATTTTTCCTGTTTGAGAGACAAAATTACGAAGACTACTTCAAAAAGTATCAGATGTGAGTGTGGTAAGATTAAATTGTTGAGAATCGTTATTTTTATAATAAATAGTATGTAAATTTATTCTTTGATGATTTGTTTTTTCTGTAGGTATAGGTCAACTATATTCTGTAATGGAAGGGGTATTATAAGTTCATGCATTTGAGTCACTTCCATTTGTAGCACTATCAAATTTATAAAGTGTATCATAATTTATTCATTGAACTTTTGAGTCACTATGTACATACATAAAATTACTATTTTCAGTAATCCCAGTAAGTTGAAATTGAGGAGCTGTTTTATCAATTTTATATGTATATTCTATTTGTGCAGTATTATCTGCATAATCCACTAGGAATATAGTAACAGTATAGGTTCATTCTCCTTCAAACTCAAGAGAAGTAATTCCATCAAATAAAGAAATAAAACCTTCACTTGCTACTCTTGTAGAAGTAGGAGGAGTTTCAATTTTTATGGTATTTAGGTTTCCATTTTGAAAATTTTCTCATTTATATGTGAGTTTTCCAATACTTCCATATTTATGAAAATATCACATTCCACAGTTTGGTAAACTTGCATGTGGGCTACACCATTTTATTTGATAATATCCGGTTTTTATTCATGAAGTAAGAGGAATAACTCCTGATGCAAGGGTATTATTTCCTCATATAATAAGACTAAATAAAAAGAGAATTATTCATAATAATATATTTGTTTTTATTTTCATAAGGGGGGAAATTACAAAATAATAAAGATATAATTTTGGTAATACTACTTATTACTGAATAAATTGTATTATATATTTTAAAAATTGTCAAATTATTTTCTCATATAATAATTTTAGAAAAATAAAAAAATAGATTTTAAGGGGGTATTCTTAAAATCTATTTTTATTTATTGATTAGATTTAATAAAATGCTAGATTTCTATAAAAATTACTATTTATAGAGTATAAAATATGATTATCATCATACACAAGCACCTTGTTCTATATACCAATGAGCATCATAATAAGATTTTGTACATCCTCCTTCTTCACAATTTGTAGTATACCCAGCTTCTTTCCAAATTGCTTGTCAACCACTAGAAACAATAATGGTATCACATTTTTGGGCATTAGTAAGTTTATCGTATTCTGGAGAACATCAATTGATATAAATAGTTTTACATTGAGGAGTACCTCCTCCATCTGTAGAACCTGTTTCACCTATCCCGGTCTCTACTACTATATATGAAATAGTATCAAACTTATTTTTACTCATAGTTCCAATAGAATAATCTCCTCATGTAGCACCTACTACCATACTACGAAGAATTAAATTTCATTGAGCAGTAAATGAATTTGCATATTTTTCATGTGCAACTAGATACCCATTATAAGGAGTAGTTACAATTCATTTATTTGTATCATATGTAATAGTAATTGAGTCAACTGGAGGTTGAGTTGGTGGTCCAGGCCATATATAGAGAGGAACTGTTTTACTAGTAGGAGTGATAGCAGCACAAGTACTATTTCCAGAGTGTACCCAAATTCATATTCCAGAAATACTTCCTACATCTTTACAAGCTACTTGAGTGCTTCCTGTTAAAGGATTAGTGGTATCAGAAATAGTTATTTGGTAATCAATAGGGAAGAGACAAGTTTGGGAAGAGTTAGCTCCACATCTTCCTGGATCAACTGTTGCATAATTGAGACGAAATACACAATATTCTCAACTATCAGGATTTCTTAAAGTAGTACGAACTTCCTCTCAAGTAATACTATCTTTTGTCCATTCTAAATTTGCACCTTCACAACCTTGTACTGTTGGTTCTGGAGTGGTTGGAATTGTTGTAGTTTCAGATTTATTCGCACTACAAGATGCATTAGCCCCACCATTACTTCCATTACAAGTCCAAGCCCAAGGTCAAATTCCAGTTACAGCACTTGGAGTTCACCTATCACAGAGATTTGATGTTGGAATTGAACCTAAATTTGCTCCATTAGAACCTCAACATATTCAGTTTATTGTAGTAGATATTGGTGAAGAAGTAGGTTTTACTACACAATTTAAACTATGTCCAGGAATACAATATGCCATACAACTTGAACCAGATACTACTCCATTTATTCAATGTTGTATAATTACTTCTGCTCATCCAACAAAAGCTTTACATACATTTCCTTCACATTTATTTGTATTTGGATTCCAAATTTGTCAACTAGGACATCATGGTCTACATTCACTTTCATCAGGAAAAGGTCCTAAATTATCACATTTATATTGCATAAATTTTCAATCTGCTTGTACTCAGGCTGGAGCTACCCGGATTTGTCATGTAGGTAATGTGAGTTTTTTCGTACAATCTCAAGTGAGTGCTCAAGTAAAACTTTTACATTCATTGTGTACTCAACCTTCATATATTTCTCATTGCCTTATATTTCCTGTGAGAGTGTAATTTCTCCACATTCCTGTATTGGTTATACTTCCAGAATTAAAAAATCATCAAATAGTGGTTCCGCTTAAAGAAGTAGTAAGTAAATCACCTGTTAATTCAAGTTTTGCTGTTGAATTATCTATATTGATAGTTCAAAGTATTACTTTTTCTCAAATATTTGCTTTGAGAGTAACTCCATCTACATCGCTTCTTGCCATATCTTTAATAAGAATAGCTAGAGAATTTTTTCATTCTTTTAGACATTCATCAAGTCTTGTTTTTCAAAATACTGATAATAATCATCATTGTCATTTAAATGAACCATCTGTAATATTTCAAGTGTATGGAATAGTAAAACCATTTTTTTGTTCTGGTTTTTTCCAAGTTCCATCTGCATTAATAATAGAAGCAATAGCTTGATTATCAATTTTATAAGTTTTATCACAAGCTCAAAGTTTGATTTGTACTTCTCAAATTCCTGAAGGATCTCAAGGAATAGTGATTTGTAATCATTTGAGTAAATCTATTTGAGGTCCTTGATTTCAAGATGTAATCTCTGAATTTTTCTTTTTATAAAATTCACACCCAGGATTTTCATCTGCTTTATATGTATATCAGTCTTGTCTATATTTATTTATATTACACCATTCATTATCATTTGACGTAAATACATTTCCTACTCAATTTATCGTAGCTTTAGGTGCTGTATCATCTCAATCTGCATATCTTCCTTCTACTCTACAACTTGTTGATGATGGAGTTCTATATCTTTTAAAGGTTCATATTTGGTCAAACTCAATTAAACTATCTTCTCCAAATCATGGTTGGCAAGATCAATTTGATCAAGTATCCTTATAATAGTGTAATACTACACCTTCTAGAGGACACGAATTTTTCATTTCTTTCACAGCTTCTTGTGTATTATGACTTATTTTTCAATTTGCCGATAGATAACAATTTTTAGGATCACTACAGTTCAGTCAGGGTCATACTAAAGATCATCCTATATCACAAACTCATCAGCTACAGTTTGTTACTTTCTTTTTCGCTCCAGGGGGAGTGTGCGGTGTTCATATACTTGAAGCAAAACATGATGCTGACTTATCATTACCAAGTATCACTGTATAGGGAGCATCCTTAAAATGAGCTTCTGCAGAACCAGAGGTATATCCGTTATATGTTATACCATTAATACCCACTATTTTTTGTTTTTTACAACTTGAATAATCATCTACCCATATATAACTACTACAAGTTTGACCTACAACGACACCACTTGCGTTTTTTATATCCTCATAGCTAGCACATACTTGTTTCTTATTATACTCAATACAAGGACACGAGTAACCAGCTGGAGCATAAGTACCTCATTCTGATCCACAACTTGATGCAGCAGTATGTGTTCCTTTTTTTATAGTTCCTGGAACTACTCAAGCATTTGCTATTCCAATATAACTGAGAAGGAGGATAAAAATCAATATTATTTTTCTCATAATCATTTTGATAATTATAAATTTAAAGTATATTAAATGAATTTAGTTGAAATCAATTTTTTTCATATTGACTTTTATTATTTATCACTTCTAAACATTGTACTTGGAGATTTATTCCAACTTACATCTCTTTCCACAAAAAGTGGGTAGATGATGTAATCTTTATCAGAAATATATCTTAATCCATTGTATCAGTTTGTATCAGCTTGAGTTATTATTTTATTTTCACTTGTTAATTTACTTGTATTTCCTCCTGATCTTTTTCATCATCCCGAAGGGGATAGTAGAGAACTTCATGCTTGAGTTCCTTCTAAACTATATTTTCTTAAATGTACAAGATCAAAAATAAATGCTGTTTTTTGGTTACAATTTTGTATTATATATGGGCATTTTGAATCATCTTTATCATTTGTTGCTCATTTATATCAACCAATGGTATTGAGTGATAAAGTTGATCCATAAATATGAAGTTGATTTTTTAAATCTGTGTCAGTTGGAGTCATAAATACTTTACCATCATCATAAGATACAATTGGTCATTGAGATACGATGAATGAATCTATATTAGTAACACTTGGGTCTATAAAAGTCCATCCAATAGTAGTTGCGTCTCTTGATAACAGAGAATTATCTGGGATAGAAATATTTTTGAGTCAAGTATTTGCGATAGTCCCTATAAGCAATTGTGAGTTTTTTCCAAAAGTAGTAATATTTGACTTTATGTATGTTGAACCATCTTGTACTACAATGGTTCTTTTTGTATTATTTAAAATACAAGTATTATCATTACTACATTCTATATCTAAATTTCATTTAATGAATGATATTGTTTCTCAATTTAATTTAATAGTACAATTATTTAAAACACCAGATACATTATTTAAATCAGTAATAGTAATTCAATCACACCATTTTTTATTGTTATCTTTTGCAAATCAAGCAGTATTGAGAACAACATTTTTTTTGAATAATGTCATCATATCATATTTGGTAAGATTTTCTCATACATTTAAATTCGCTTTTCTTCATTTTTCTTGATCAATAATCATACCTTGATGTTGATTTGTCAATCAAGTTACTGCAATTCACAATGCTCATTCAATTCCTGTATTTATAATAGGGTCTCATAGAATTACATAATCTCAATTTCATACATAATGCTGTTTATTATTTATTGTAACGAGTCCAGCAGGAAAATAATATTTAGAATTTTTATCTGCTATTTGAGGATCAGTACTAGGATTATTGGAAACATTTCTTGAAATAGATGGAATCTGAACAATTCATGACATTGTATAACTTATACTAGAAATATATCACATATTAAATCAATATCATTGAGTTTTATATTCGGAATCTATAGGAGAAGATTTTGTTTGGTAATCTTTATTAAATAATGTACTAGAATAAGTTATTCAAGTTCCATTATTTATTATTGAACCAGTACTCAATTCAGTTCCATCATTTAAATTGCTAAAAATATTAAATATATCCGGAGTAAATTTTGGTCTTTCTACGGTTGCTCAAGTATAAGATGGAAGGTATTGTTCAAAGATAGTAGGATCATTTATTAAACCTCATAATTTATAAGCATACTTTTTATGAGTTGAGGTTGCTCAAATAGTATTTATCAGATGATGAAGAGTAAGATTTTCTGCTCAATATATAGCAGGGGATGCAAAATCTAATTCTAATTTTCTTCAATTTAGAGTATTATACCTTATATCATTTGCATTTTTTAGAGTAACGATTCAATATCTACTTTTTTCAGATTGTTCTAAATCAGTATGATAGTCGCTAGCTTTTAAAAAATCTATATTTGTTGATAAAAAATTATCATCTCATTTTAAATCATGATTATTTTGAGAAAAAAATCAAAGTGCTGAGGCTACATTTGTTGGAGGGTATATTCATACTTTATCAATACCCCCCGTTCATAAAAATGCTTTCGGGAAAATATTGGTTAATTTAAAGACTGAATCATTTTTTAAATACGGATAAGCTCAAAGACTTGGAACATTTGAAGCAATAGAAAGTTCATAAGTTCCTTTTCAAGGCTCAGAATTACTTTCAGCTTTTTCTATAAAATATACTTTGGTATCGGTAATATTACTTGTTGAATGTTTTGCAGGATGTAAATCTTGTATAATAACTCATTTTTCACCCTCATTTATTAATTGATTATAATAAAGATCATTTTTAAAATTGAAAGCGATATCTACATTTTTTATTATTTTATTTTGGTTTTCCTTCGCTGTTACTCAAACAATAGCATTTCAATATTGATCTTTTAAGTTTGTAGTTAGTTTATATTTATCTTTTCAATTCGCAAAAATTTCTTTAGGAGTTAATGGATTATCTGCAATAAAAGATAAAGATACATTTGCTGTGTTAGCATGTAAAACATTTGCAACTACTCTAAAATCAAGTTGTGGTTCTAAACAATTTCAAACATTATCACAGATTTTATTATTTCAACTAATTTGATCAGTATTAAAGTGCACTAAATAATTTCTATAACCATTTTTTCTATTATTATCAACTTGAGAAAAATTTTTATCCTTGATGGTATTATTTTTATAATTATTAAATCTGTCTTTATAAATTATAGTATCATCAAAATCATTTAATCTATCTGCTTTCTCTATAGAAATTTTTGTTCATCATCATAATGGGACTCATGCATTATACCAAGCTGGATTAGAATTATTTCCTGTAATTCAAGTTTCTTGTAATACTGAATGTAATGATTGATTTGTTTTTGCTGAAATAAATTTTGATACTTGTGATGTTGCATCATTATCCCAAACATGATTATTTTCATCAAATTTTAATAATTTTTTGATTGCCTCTGTTTCAGTTGTTGCTAAACCAACTCACATATTTGGTTTTGTATTATCTCTGACTGCATAAAATATGATTTCTGAATAATTAGGTCTTTTATTTGTATCTTTTCCTACTGTTTTATCATATAATCTGAGTTTATATTTTGCTTGAGAATTGAGAGAATTATTTGATTGTAAATCAGCAGTAGATAAAGAGAGAATATTTCATAGTGCAATTCATTCTTTAATTACATCTCCATTTTCTTTATGGAGAGAGAAGTTTTTTTCTTCAGATAAATATCAATTCATATGGCTTCCATATTTATCACTATATGTTACCTTTAATTGAAAAGGATGATTTGCTAAATCATTAGCAGTATTTCATCATTTAAAGTACATTACATAAAGGTCTTGTCTTGTATGTCAAGATCTTTCTATAGGAATAGGACCAGTATAGTTTTGTATCATAGGATTTTTATATGTATCTCTGTCATCAGATGTTTCATTATTACTATCATATTTTACAATACTTCCACTTAATCAAGTAAGTCTTTTTTCATTTTCTAATTTTGAAACAAAAATATTTTCATGATCTTCTGTAATTCCAGTGAGTTGAAATTGAGGAGCTGTTTTATCTATTTTATATGAAAATTCAAATTTAGAAGCATTATATGCGTGGTCTACTAGTAATATACGAAGAGTATAAGTTCATTCTCATTCAAATGCAATAGAATTAATTCATGAAAAAAAATCAATGATTCAGGTAGTTGTTGTTCTTGTTATTCAAGGAAAATTTGTATTTAACTTTACATTTCCATTTGAAAAATTTTCTCATTTATAAGTCATTTTTCATACTCAAGAATCATTGTAAAAATATCATTTTTGACAAGGAGCGGTTTTGAAACGATTATCAGCAAGTCTCGTAGCATGAGGACTACACCATGTTACTTCATAATACGAATATTTTATTCCTGAAGTAGATATTTCAAGAGCATCAGCAGGAATTAAGTTTGCATTTACTTGAAGTCAAAATGCAAAAAATACTAATCATCATAATAGATATTTTATTTTTGTTTTCATAAAAGAAAAATTATAAAATAGTGAAAAAGATATAATCTGGGTAATAATAATTTATTACTCTATAAATTGTAGTATATATTTTTTAAATTGTCAAATTTATATCGTATTTTTTAATATGTATCATTTTTTATAAAAAAAATAATATTCCATTTGAAGAATATTATTTATTTTTTGAGATTAAACTTTGTACTTTCTTATAATAAATTTTACTATTTTTATAAGTACTTAGAACTGCATCTTGTATTTCAAGATTGTATTCTAGCTTTGGATTTTTATCTATTAAACTGAGATAGTAAAAAAAATCATTGGTATAAGATATAAAAAGAGAGTAATTTTTTACAATTCCATTGGTGGTATAATAATCAAAAATTCATTTTTGATGAGAATATATAATTTCTTTTCTTACAATTGTATCATAACTCAGCAAATCAGAATAAATTTTTTTTAAAGAATTATCGCGGAAAGTATAATTATCAAGAGATTGTAATTCTAATTCATATTTTATAGGTCCATAGTCTAAATTGAGTAAATTTTCTATAAGTCATTTTTGTGAATATGTATTTGCAAAAGCATTATTTTCTATTGAAAATAGAGAAAAAATTGCTATAATGATTATGAGAGCTTTCTTCATACGAGTAAAATAATTAAAAAGTAAGATATTTTTATACTAATATTTTTTTAAAAGTCAATAGTAATATGGAAAAAAATTTTTATGAGATACTTTGAATTACTCAATCAGCATCAGAGGATGAGATAAAAAAAGCTTATAGAAAGCTAGCAATGAAATATCATCCCGATAGAAATAAAGGAAATAAAGAGGCTGAAAGTAAGTTTAAAGAGATAAATGAAGCATATGAAACACTTTCAGATGAACAGAAAAGAAAAAATTATGATATGTTTTGAAAATCTTGATTTTCTTGAAATGGAAATCCATTTTGAGGTGCAGGGAATTATTCATATTCTACTGGTGGAGTAGATTTAGAGGATTTATTTTCTAGTTTTTGAGGAGGAACAAAAACTTGATGATTTTCATCTGCTGGATTTGATTTTTCGGATTTATTTTGATGACAAACAAAGACTCATAGAAATTATAAAGAAGAAAAAAAAGAAGAAACAGTAGATATTGAAAAAACCTATGAAGTTCCAGTATTTGATTTGATTTTAGGTTGTAAGATAGAAGTAGAGGGATTTTTATGACAAAAAGCAAAATTGAAAATTCCACCAAATACAAAACCTGGAACAAAGTTTAGAGTAAAAGAATTTGGAAAAAATATTTGAGGGAAAATATGAAATTTACTTGTAAATATTGATGTAAGAATGCCAAAACATATAAGTGAAGTTGATTTACAACTTCTAGAAAATATCAGAGAAAATATTTGATATTAAAAAAATATCATTATAATTATAGAGCTTTGATAAAACAATTTTTAAAGCCTTGTAAAAGTCATTTTATCAAATTTATACCCTTAACTATAAGATTATGGAACTAAAAATACAAATACATGCTCCGGAAGAAGCAAAAGGAGTAGTTGAGAGACTTACTTGAGAAAACTTAGATCAAAAATTAAAAAGTTATTTAAATAAACTTGATGGAGAAGATGTAGAAGGAAATATCAGTATGAAGATTGAAAAAAATAAAAAATGATTATTTAATGGAGTATTACAAATAAATATTGATGGAAAATCTTTTAGGTATGAAAGGGAAGATTATAAAAAACTTGATGATTTAGTAAATAATTTATTTGATCATTTTAAAGAAGAATTATCAAATAAATAAAAAATAAGGTTTTAGAGCCTGTCCCAAAAAGGTCATCCTGAATTTATTTCAGGATCTTTTTTTAAATGAAAGATTCTGAAAATATTGAAATGTATCCCCCTTAGGGAGAAGTTCAGAATGACTAGGATGAAAGATTTTGAAATATATGTCTTTAGGTATAAATTCTAAAGTGATGAGCCTAAAAAAATCTTATTTTTGGGATAGACTCTTTTACTTTATTTTTTTATTGTCTCTATAAATTGGTTTTTTCAAAGTTTTCCAAGAAAATGAAAAATTTGTTTTTTATTTTCTCAAAAAGCAAGTTGTTTATTTATATATTTTTTCAAAATTTCTGTTTCACTAAAAGTGAGTCTATAATTTTGTTTTAATTTGTATATAATAATTTCAAAATCCTCTTTTTTATTTATAGTTAAAAAATCTTGTATTTGATCTATTAATGTTTGATAATTAAATCATAATAAACATTTTTCTAGTTCTATTTTGTCTATTCTTAGGGATTCTTGAGATATGAGGTCAAAAGGTTTTTTAATTATTATATAAGGAATTTTTTCTTTATCACATATAAAATCAATTCAAAAACTTTCCATATCTACGAAGTTTTCATCTCAAATTTCATTGATATTGGTGATAATTTTATCACTACAGGCAATTGATTTGAGAGAAAGATTTTTTATATAAATGGGACAGAGAGTTTCTTTTTGATTAGAAATGTTTTTTATACGATATACTTGAAAAAAATTATTTTCTTTTTCATCTTTTTTTCCACAGACTCATATATTTACAATAAAATCTGGTTTATTCCCTTCTTGAATATAATTTTTTATAGCATATAGACTATTTAAAATTCATACTCAAGTGATAAGAATATCAGTTTCAACTCATTTGAGAGATAGGTTTTTTATTTCTTGTTTTATAATCTTAGCTTCTATTGGAAGGGCGATAGTGAAGAGGATCATAAGTAGGAGAATAAATTTTAATTTGAAATGATTATATAAGATTTTTGAAAAATTACAAATTTACTGACACGGCATTTTATAAATTTTGGCTGTAAAATTACATTGTACTGGTCAAACTGACGTAATAAAACAACAATTTGTTGGAGCACTCAATACATACCAAACTCCATCTTCACTACATTCTTCTCATTGGAGAGAGTTTTGGCTATAAGAAGCTCAAAGAGTTCTGGCTGCAGAAGTTCATCAAGCTGCACATGTTGACTTGACACTGATAGATGCAGTCCCAGGATACGCATTATAACCACTATACGCATATCAACTAACACTTCATCTCCAATTATTATGACCATCAAATATTCAAGTTGATTGTCACAAATATACAGGAGCTCCATAATATTTTGGTTGTTCTTGCCAAGTAGCATAAACAGTAATGGCACTATTTATAAGAGTAGATTCCGTTATTGACCATCATAAAAAAATATATCCATTTCGAGTTGGGGTACTTGGTAAAGTTCAAATTGCTGTATTTGCTACTACTGTTTTTGTAGTTGGTGAAAATCCAGTTCCTCCATTTCCGTGAAATGTGACTATATATGTATTTGGAGTACACCCCGGACTTGAATAATTATTATTAAATACATGTCAAGAGTTACAACTTCAAGCATTATTTGCAGTAGAAAGAGTAGAAATCACTCAAGCATTACAAGAAAAAGTAAAGTTAGCAGAAGTATTTCCATTGGCAGGATTGGTTCAAAAAGCTCTGTTTGCACTCGTAATAGTCACACTATTTCCATGAGTTAAACTTTGAGAAGCAAGGGAATACACAAGTCCACTATGTACTCAAGAAGTAGGAGTTATACAATTATTTCATACACATTGATTACTCTCTATATCATAAGTAAATCAAGAATTACATTTAAATCTACATTCTTCATTACTTGGCTCTACATTATGAAGTGAAGTATTACTTGGTTGCCAAGAAGTTCCATTCCATATTTGATTTATACTTGAAGTTGTGTTGTATGTTGCGTTGGTTGGGATGTTACTACAGGTTTGATTTCTTGTGTCTGCTTCACAGGTGTTACTTCAAGAGTTATATGTGTAATTTGTATTACATTCAAAACTACATTCTCAAGGTGTTTCTTGATAATTCCAACTTACTTGATGATTTTCACTGGTTGCCGTTGAAGTAGCATTAAGTGGAGGATTATTTTGACATTTATTTTCTACACAAGTATTATTATATGGAATATATCATAAAGTGGTACAAGTCGTATTTACTATATTTTCTGTTGCTCATATTGTATCAAATTCTCCATTATTACATTGTATAGTAAGTTCTAAAACTTGAGCTCCATTTAATATTTCTATTTCTTTAGTAAAAATTTGTGTTTCATTATGTTGTAATGAAAGTAATGTGTAATCATTATAATTTTTATTTCAACAAGAAAGATTTCCACTTAATGAAGATTCTATTTCTTGAGCCAGAACATTTCAGGTAGAAGTAGTTTTCCCACCACTTCATACATCTCATCAAATATAGGTAATAAGTTCTTTTTGTTGATATTCATCATTCAAAATATTAATTCCAGTATTGGTCGTAGTATATTGAAGAGGTATTTTATTTTCGTCTGTAATAATTCAAAGTTTATCTCCATAGATATACACAAATCTTTGAGAATAGTCCTGAGAAGAATTATTTGCATAACTTTGAGGAAACAAAGAGAGATGATTGATATTTTCGCCATTTTCTAAATATCACAGAAGTTGTCATTTTTGTTTTTGTTTATCTACTGCATAAATATAACTGCTTCCATCTTTTGGGTCAAATCAGTTTCCTTGCAAAGATATTGATATTTTTATATTTTTTCCAATTTCTCATTGATAGGTAAGAATATGGTTTCCGGCAGTAATTTCTATTGAATTATCAGGAGTAGGATAGCTTCCAGATTTTATTTTATAGATAGAAAGTCATTGAAATATCGTTTGCATATCACTGACTCTTACACTATCTCTGGTTATATTGTGATAGTTTTTAAAACTCATAAATGCTATAGTGGCAAGAATGGCTAAAATAGTAATAACAATGATAAGTTCAACGAGAGTAAAACCGGTTTTACTCAAGAAATTTTTAGAAAAATTTCTTTTCTTTTTTATTATTTGTGATTTCAACATCAAAAAAATTATGAAATAAAGGCGTATAAAGCATAATATACTTAATTTTTTTTGCAAGTTTTTTAATCTTTTGAAGAAAATAAGAAAAATGAAAGGTATTTTTATCTCATTTTTAGATAATTTCTGAAATGATGCGATCCATAATAGGAATATTTGCATCATTGATAGAAAGAATATCATTTTCAATATTTATATATCACATTTGTAGAAAATTGTTGATTTTTTCTTGATTGAATTTGGCATAAATTTCTTTACTTAATCATTTTGTTCTCATTCAAAACATAACTTCTTCTAAAAATATTTCTCTTTCATTCAAATGTTCTTCGTATTCTAGTTCTCATTTATAATATCATAAAAAATCATCTTTATAAGCATAACGAGTATTATTTACAAAACTATGACTTCCAAGTCAAAATCCTACATTTTCAGAGTGATCCCAATATGATTTATTATGTTTACATTCATATCCAGATTTTGAAAAATTTGAAAGTTCATATCTATAAAATCAAGACTTTTCTAAATAAGCTTTTATTTCTGAGTATTCTTTTGAGAAAAATTCTTCTTCTAATCATAGATTTTTCCAATTTTCTGGATATGTAATTTTTTCAAAAATTGAATCATCCTCATTTCAAACATAATAATCTTCCAACATATAGACTGAAATATGTTTGATAAAATCATAATTTTCTAAAATATATTTTATATCTTGAAGTGTTTCTCAAGGCTCAACATAGGGAAGTCAGATAATAAAATCGACAGAAATATTTTCTATTTTTGAGTTTTTTAGATGTTCAAGAGCAGAAAAAATAGTTTCTTTTGGATCTCTCTTTATTTCTTTTAGAGCTGTATTATTGAGAGTTTGTATTCCCATACTAATCCTGTTTATTCCTAATATCTTCCAAGAGAGGAGGTTTTTAGAAGTGATATTTTTGGGAGTAGTTTCAAGGGTAATTTCAATATTTTTTTTGAATCAAAATTTTTTTTGTAGAGTTTCCAAAATTTCAGATAATTGAGTAATTTCTAAAATACTGGGAGTTCATCCTCAAAAATAAACACTATTTAAAAGATCTGCATTTTTAACAGGTCTTTTAAAGTTTTTTATATCAGCAACTAAATGTGCAAGATATTTATGTACTAAAATTTTGTTTATACTTCCCAAAGAAGCAAATCTGCAATATTTACATTTACTTTCACAAAAGGGAATATGAATATAAGAAAACATTATTTTTTAGCATTTAAAAGATGTAATTTTACTACGAGTAACATAAATCTTGTTTTATCATTCAATTTTGCATTTGATAAAAGAGTATCTATTTTTTTAATTACTGTATTTAATTTTTCTTTATAAGTATTTGGAAATTTTATTTTTAGATTAGAAATAATAGTATCGAGTTGTAGAGTATATTTTTCTGCCTTCATTTTTGTATATTTGAATTGAGAAAGTTCTTTTGTAATATAGAAGACTTCAAGATTATTTTCTAAATTAGAAATTTTTGTATTAAGGGTAGTGTTATTCAAAAGAGTATATTTTTCTATATCTTTTTTAAATGATGCAATTTGTGCACTTATATAAACAAAATCATTTGATTTTGAAATTCTATCATTTAATAGTGAGTATCTTAAATCGATAGTATCAGAAGCAAGGAGAGTATTTTTAGTTTCTAAAGCTATGAAATTAAGTTTTTCTTTTAATCTTGCAAGTAAATCTTCTCTATATCATTTGTAATTTTCGTTGTAAAATTTTATCATTTCATTTTCTAATCTGATTTTTACATTATCATAGGTATTACTTGTACTTCCAGTACCAATAAGAGTAATAATTTTTGAGTTAATTTCAGATAATTTTTGACCAATAAAATTTATTTCTTCTAAAGAACCAGTATTTGATATTACATCTCCTGCTTTCAGTTTTCCATCAAGATCATAATATTTATTTTTTGCTGTATTAAATTTTGAAACAAGGGCATTAATATCAGAATCAGAATAAATAACTCCATAACTTTCATTTATTTTTAATACAAGAGAATTCTCAAAATTTTGTAATAAAATATCAATCAATCTATCTATATCTCATTTATAATTTTCTAAACTTTTATTTGCTTTTAAATTTCCATCTCTAATTTTTTCTAATTCTTGTCTTAAAACACTTATATAATGTTTTTGTTTTTCTTCAGAAAAAAGAGTTAAATCTCAAGCAAATGAAAGATAGGTTTGTTTAAAATCATTATAATTCTTCTCAAAATCTACATAAATAGAATAGAGAGTTTCATACTTAGATGAAAAATTCTCGAGTGATTTTATTTCTTGAGAGTTTGATAAATAAGCATTTTTTAATCTTGTTTCATAATCACTAAGAGAAGTCGAATATTTATTTGTAAGAGTAGTTGTTTTGCTAGAAAATGTTTGTGAAAGATTAGTATAATTATTTTCTATATTTTTAATAGAATTATTTAAGGTAGTTTTTTCGTTATCACTTACGGTAGTATAATTAATTTTTATGTTATTTTTTATACTGGTTAGGTTACTTATTTGTGTAGAAGTGGTATCTGAAATTTCTTTTGAGAGATTATTAAATTCTCAAAGTAAATCTTCTTTAAAATTTGAGCTTAATTTTCCAAGAGAAACAAGATAGCTTACTGTTTTTGCATTATATCAAAGTTTAGTAAAAATACTATCATATTCAGAAGATAGACTAAATACTTTATCTTCTAAACTTTTTGTTGCCGTTGTTTTTAATGTAGTAATTTTTCACTCTAAAGTGGTAATATCATTTAAAAGAGAATCTTTATTATTGGTATTTGCAAAAGATGTATTTATAGAAAATAGAGTAAGCAAAGATAAGATAAAAAATTTTTTCAGCATATACTATAAATTAAAAATTAAAATGAACTACAATTTTGTTCTAAACTTTCACTAGAAGTGGTTTTATTTTTTATACATAATACTTTTTTTCTAAAAATTTCAAATAATTCTATTGAATTTAGTTTATTATCAAGTATATTTTTTACTTCTCTATCATAAATACTTTTTATTCATTTATTAAAAGTAGTGAGCTCTAAGTTAGCATTATAAAAATCTTTATATTTGATAGTGAATCCTTCTTTTATATTTTCTTCTCATCTCGTAGCCATAAGTCAGAGTTGAGTTGGCATATAATAATTAAAAATTTCTAAATATTTTTTTTGTCCGTCTGGTGAGTAAAAATATGTCATAAGATCTTGTGCAGTTGTGGATTTTAGAGAGTTTTTATTTATTACAAAATAATTGTAATTGATAAGAAGTTTTCCACTATTTTCTTTGTACATAGGAAATATTTCTGCTCTGAGAAAGTTTCTATTAAATCATTTTTTCTCTATTTCATCAAGCATTCTTGGATATCCAATTACCATTTGAATATCTCATTTGCTAAAAGCATCAAGATTATTTTTATTATCTGTGAGAAGGCTTTGGAAAAGTTCATCATATTTATTATCTTGTCTTTCATCTCAAAATCTGATGTAATTTGATAAAGATGATTTTATACTATTCCCACTCGCATCTTGTAGATTTTTTATATCATCAAGAAGAAAAAATTGGGTAATAATATCTTCGGCTTTGTAAACAGTAGATCCATTTCAAATACCAATTCATATTTTTCCAGAATTTTCTCTTAATTCTCTTACTACTTCATTTATATAAGCCCAAGTTGAAAGAGTTTTTCCTTTTATTTCTCTGAAATTATAAAAAATTCATAAATTTTCATATCAAAGAGGAATTCCAGCAAGAAATTCTACTTCTTTATCATCAACTTTTGTTTTTCTGATAAGATCATTTGAAAATACTAAATCGTAATTTTTTCTAAAATCATCAGGAGAAATAAGTGTTGGGTCAATTCATGATATTTGAGACTCAAATATAAGAGAATCATTATTATTTACCATAAACATATCTGGGGCTTCTTCTCTTAAAAATGCTCCAATAAGAGCATTATAATACTCTTCATAATCTCCAAAAGAAACGATATTGAAATTGGTATTTTTATAAGCGGTATTTACAGATTTAAAATCATTTAAAAAAGTATTAAATTTTTCTTTATTATCTTGTAAAATCCAAAGTGTAAAATCTCAAGAAGAAGATGAAGATCTATTTTTTGTTTCTCAAGTGCTTGAAAGCAACATGAAAATACTTATAAAAAATATTACTAAAACAATTCAAATTATAAGAAATATTATTTTATTTTTATTCATAAAAAGGTTGGTAAAGTGATAAAAGTTTTTATATATTACTTAAAAGATGAAGATGAATATGCATAACTTCTTGTCCTCATTTTTCTCATACATTAAAATGAAGTTTATATCCTTGTTCAATTTTTAAGTCTTTTGCTACTTTTTTTGCAACAAAAAACATTTCAGCAATGAGTTCTCTATCAGATTCTTCAATATCATTAATAGTGGGAATTTCCTTTTTTGGAATAATAAGCAAATGAGTTTTTGCTTGAGGATGAATATCTTTGATAACAATAATATTATCCTGTTCATAGATAATATCGCTTGGGATTTCTCTTGTAATAATCTTTGTAAATATGCTAGTCATAATTAGGATTTAGTAATAAACATTTTCTATACTTTTATTGTCATTTAATTCAATATGTTTTTTTAAAATATTATTTTGCACTACGATAAAAAATCATATTATTCAAAAAATAACGAGTCAAAAAAAAATAATATTTGTTATATTATGTATATTTGTACTTATATTTTTAAAATTTGATATATTGAGTTTTTTTATTATAAAAAAGAGCCAAATACATCATAAGAAAAAAATATATATTCAAATTCAAAACATAAATTTTACTTTTTTTAAAAAATAGTATAATCAAATATGGTATTTCTACTCAATGCAAAGTATAATTTTTTTATTTTTTTTTGCAAATTTTTAAAAAATAGTGTAAAATACTTCTATTATTACTTTATAACTTTTATAATATGGCTGAAATAAAACACAATGGAAAGATTTTTTATATTTCAGATGACATACAAGCTGAGTATCCAGAGCTCATTAAATTGATTTTAGCAACGGAGAGTATGGATGATGAAGAAAGACAATATTGGTTTGATATTATTGCTTCAATGAATGATTCTCAAATTGATAGATTATTTAATATTTTAGAAACAGAAAGAAGAAAATTAGAAGAATTAGAATTAAAATATCAGGAAGAAATTAAATCTCTTAATGAAAAACATCTTATTGAATGGCAAGAATTTCAAACTCGTGATGCGAAGAAAAAAATTGCTCAAGCTGAAAGAGAGGATAAAGAAGAAAATCCTGATGATGTACTTAAAATGCTCAATTCATTATAAGAAACTTAAAAAGAGTTTCTTTTTTTCTTGATTTTTTAAAAATATTTTATATACTTCTTGTAAGTTTATTCTTTCAGGTGTGGAAAACCTAAGTATATAAAGAAAAACTTCATATAAAAGTGCTTGAACTTTTTCAAGAACTTGGGTGGAACCGTCCAAATAATTAGGAATTATAAATGAGAAATTAAAATGGACCCCAAGGCAATAATTCATCGAATTTGCCTTGGGGCTTTTTTGATGAGAAATATTTATATTTTAATGTATTGTCTATGAGTACAAAAGTGGAAATGAAAGATATTGTAAATCTTTCACAAGCAAGATGATTTGTGTATCCAGGAAGTGAAATTTATGGATGACTCGCTAATTCTTGGGATTATGGACCATATGGGTCACTTTTAAAAGAAAATATTAAAAATCTTTGGATTAAAGCCTTTGTTCAAAAAAGAACAGATATGATGTTACTAGATTCATCAATTTTACTTAATCCAAAAGTTTGGGTTGCATCAGGTCATGTTGGATGATTTTCTGATCCATTAATCGATGATAAAAATACAAAAGAAAGATTTAGAGCTGATAAATTACTTGAAGATTTAATTGAAAAATTAGCTGATAAAGCTTCAGATTTACAAGAAAAATACGGAGTTTCAAACTTAATTCCAGAATCTTGGTCACTTGAAAAACAAACAGAAGTGATGAGATGAGAAAAAGTAAAAAACCCAAATACTTGAGAAGTATGAGATTGGACAGATGCAAAAAAATTTAATTTAATGTTTAGAACTTCTCAATGAGTAACAGAAGATTCATCTTCAACTATTTATTTGAGACCAGAAACAGCACAAGGAATATTTGTTGATTTCCCAAATGTACTAAGAACTTCAAGAAGAAAAATTCCTTTCGGAGTTGCTCAAGTTTGAAAAGCATTTAGAAACGAAATTACTCCAGGAAATTTTATTTTCAGAACGAGAGAATTCGAACAAATGGAAATAGAATATTTCTGCGAACCAGGAAAAGATTTAGAAGTACATGCAGAGTGGAAAAATGCTTGTAAAAATTTCCTTATTTCGACTCTTTGAATAAAAGAAGAAAATATTAGAATGAGAGATCACGACAAGGACGAACTTTCTCATTATTCAAATGCAACAACTGATATTGAATATAAATTTCCATTTGGTTGGTGAGAATTATGGGGAATTGCTGATAGAACAGATTTTGATTTAAAAGCTCATATGAGTGAATCAAAACAAGATATGAGTTATTTTGATCCAGTAAATAATAGAAAATATATTCCATATGTAATTGAACCTTCAGTTTGATTAAATAGACTTTTCTTAACTGTTTTAGCAGATGCTTATACAACTGATGGAGAAGGGGAAAATACAAGAACTTATTTAAAATTAGATCCAAAAGTTGCTCCAATTAAAGTTTGAGTTTTACCTGTGGTCAAAAAAATCTGAGAAGATGCAAAACAAGTATATGCTCAATTATCAGAAGACTTTGTATGTGAATATGATGAAGTTGGAACGATTGGAAAAAGATATGCAAGATTTGATGAAATTGGAACTCCATTTTGTGTAACTATTGATAGTGATAATTTTGCAAATGGAAAAGTGACAGTGAGATTTAGAGATACTATGGAACAAGAAATAGTTGAACTTTCTGAATTAAATGATTTTTTAAGAAAAAAGATGAAATAAAAAACTTCCTGAAATTTTCAGGAAGTTTTTTAATTTATTTCTAAATCAATATATTTTATTTTTGGAAATTCTTCGGTAAGTTCTTTTTCAAGCTGATTAATTTTTTGTCACATGACTCTTGGAACCAGATTTGCATAATAAGAACAAAATTTTACAAATTCTATGTAATCATCTTTTATATCTTCGTATTCTTTTTCAAACATTCCATTTTTATTGAGATCTTTCGAAAGGGCTGCTCAGTTAAATTCTATCTCACATTTTATAATGAAATTTTTATCATCAAGCATTTGAGATTTAAAGTTTAATACTTTATCAACGAGTTCATGAGATTCTAAAAAATCTACTATTTCATTTTTTAAATCAATTTCAATTGATTTTCAAATAAGATAATGTTTATTTTGAATAATCAGAAATACAGCTACTACTCAAAGCATAACTCCAATAATAATAGAACCAATTCCGTCAAAATATAAAATCCCTGTTGTATGAGATAAAAATATACAAAGTATTGCTATGAGTACTCATAAAACTGCAATAGAATCTTCTAAAATAACAGCTAAAGAAGCATTATCGGAATTTTTTATAGATTCAATTAGTCCATCTTCTTTATTATAAATACTTTTTAATGCGATAAAAAGTGTGATAGATTCTACAATAAAGGCAATTACTAAAATAATTAATGACCAAGTTACATTTTCAATTGCTTTTGGATGCAAAAGAATTTCTACTCCATGATAGATAGTAATTCATGCTCAAATAAAGAATATTCAACAAGCTGAAATAGTTGCCCGGAAATATCTTTCTTTTTTATATCAATACGAATATTTTTGGTCTTCTTTTTTGGATGATTTTTTGATTCAAACCATGAGGAGTACTTGATTCATAGTATCAGCAAAAGAGTGTATTGCTTCTGAAAATAAACTTCCAGATCCAGATGCTATAAATCAAATAAATTTTAAAATAGTAATAAAGAAATTTCAAATAATTGCTGATAAAACTGCAACAAATCATGAATTGGGGGCGGGTCAATCTACTGACATAAATAAGGTTATAAATATAAAATAATATGTGGCATTGTATATTTTGTTTTATGAAAGTCAAGATTTTCCTTTCATATTGTCTAAAATAATAGCTGTTGCAATTCAAGCATTGAGACTTTCAGCTTGTCAAAATCTAGGGATAGTTATTTTTCTTGTTATAAGTTTTTCTATTTCTTGTGAAATTCCATTACTTTCATTTCCAATAACAAGAAAACAATTATTTTTAAAACTTATTTTATGCACATTTTCTCCATCCATAAATGCTCAATAAATAGGAAAATTTTGATTTTGTAAATAATTTTTTATATCTGTGTAAAATAATTGAATTCTTGTAAAACTTCACATTGTTGAAATAATTACTTTCGGATTGTAAAAATCACAAGTATTTTGAGATGAGATTATTTTTTTTACTCAATACCAATCAGCAATTCTTATAATAGTTCCAAGATTTCCTGGATCTTTTATTTCATCAAGTACTAAAATAATTTCATTGTTATTTTCTAGTTTTATATTTTCTTTTTGTTTTACTATTGCTATTCCATCAGTATTTGTTTGAAGAGTGGAGAGTTTTGTAATTTCTTCTCATTTTAATATTTCATAATTATATTTTGAAAGAAGATTTCTATTTTCTATAAAAAAATTCTCACTTATAATAAGCAGTTCAGTTTGAAAATCAGAATGTAATAATTCAATAAGACTTTTTTTTCATTCCACTAAAAATTTTTTTTCTTCATTTCTTTCTTTTTTATTATGAAGAGATTTTATGTATTTAACTTGGTTTTTTGAGAGCATAATTATATAGTTATTTTTTTCTCCTTGTAAATTTATCCTTAATTCTTTTTGCTTCCTTTTCTCAAAGTTTTTCCAAAAGTACCATATCCATTTCAGCAGATTCATCAAATAAATTCATTTCAATATCTATTCCGTGCTCAAGTTTATATCTATAATCTTCATAATTTCCGTAACTTATGGTAAGTTCTCAGTCACGAATTATCCACATAATTTCAGCAATTTTATTCACAAAATATCTATCATGAGAAATAAATAAAACAGTTCCTTTATATTTTGAAATAGACCTTTCTAAAGATTCTCTTGAATCATAATCAAGATGATTGGTTGGTTCATCAAAGATTAAAAAATTTGACTCTTTTTGTCATAAGATAGCAAATAAAACTTTTGAAATTTGTCATCCAGAAAGATATTTTACTGGTTTATCAATTGCTTCTTTTTCAATAAGATAATATTTTAAATATCAAATAAGAGTTTGATCTTCCATATGAATTGCGTGGTGCAAAAAATTTTCTCTGATAGATTTTTCTTTGTCCAGCTCTTCATGAAGTTGAGAATAATAAATAATTTTTACTCATTTTCATCTGGTAAATATTCCATCAAGAGTCTCTAATTGTCACATAATTGTTTTTAAAAAAGTTGATTTTCAAACTCCATTTTCTCAAACAATTCAGACTCTTTGTCATTTATTTAGATAGAGTTCATTTATGAAAAAAAGAGGTTCGGTTCTTCCAATAAACACTTCTTTAAAATACAAAATTCTCTCATTTTCATCTCAAATATAATCAAAGAAAAATTTGGGAGTTGGAGGAATATATGGTTTATTAAGTTTTTCAAGTCTATCAAGTGCTTTTTCTCTACTGGCAGCAAATCCTGCACGACTTCCAGCTCTAAAACGATTAATAAGATTTTCTTCTTTTTTGATAAACTCTTGTTGTCTTTCCCACTCAGCCATTTTCTTTTCTTCAACTTTACCTCTTTCCTCAACATATTTTGAATAATTGCAGTGATAAAAATTGATTTGTCTTGCTGGTTGAAGTTCAAAAGTTTTCTTACATGTTTTATCAAGAAATTCTCTATCATGGGAAATAATGAGATATCCATTTCACCACTTATTTTGTAAATATCATTCTAACCATTCTACCGATTTCATATCTATAAAATTTGTTGGTTCATCAAGACAAAGTATGTCTGGTGATTCTACAAGTATTTTGCAAAGTGCTACTTTTGTTCTTTCTCAACCTGAAATTTCATCTAATTTTCTATCAAGTAAATGAAGTATTTGCATACCATTTGCTACATTGTGAATTTGATTGTTATAATTATACCCACCAATATTATTAAAAGTTTCAAGCAGAGAAGTATATTTTTCTATTACTTCCATATTTTCTGGATTTTCTGCCATTTCTTGTTCTATTTTTGTGAGTTCTTTTTCAGCAAGAATAATATCTTTAAATCCTTCTTTTATTTCTTGTCTGACTGTTTTTCACTCATCATTTGAATATATTTGAGAAAGATATCCAATAGACATATTTCAAATATTTTCTAAATTTCCATCAAAATCTTTTATTTCTCAAGTAATTATTTTCATAAGAGTTGTTTTTCCTACTCAATTTCCTCAAACAAGTGCTATAGAATCATTTTCATTCATAATAAAGTCAATATCTTTTAAGATGACATTTCCATCTACCTCATATTTATTAACTTTTATTCTTAAGTGCTTCATTTTTTCTTTTATTATAAGTTTTTATTTTGCAAAAAAGCAATTTTTTTGATATAATATCTAAAAATATATTTTAATCAAAATTTATGAGTAATTTTGTAACGATTGAAAGCGAGGAAAATAAGATAAAACTCAATAATTTATATAATGTTTGAATTTTTATAGGATTTACTTGGATACTCTTTCATTTTACTATTATCTTCTTTTTCTGAATGGTACTTGAATCAATTTTACTCGTTTGACTTTTTTTGTGAATTTGAAATTTTGTTGCACTTCTTTTAGATATTCCTATTTGAGTTTTACAAAAATATATTAAACCAAAAATATTTTTAGTGATAGGAATTGTGTTTATGATTATTGTGAGTTTTATTTTTATGAAATTTGTTTATTTATACGATATTTGAGGAGAAAATGTATGAAATGGTATTATTGAAAAAACAATATCTTTTTTATGAGAATTTTTAAATGATTCGGCTAATATTATCTTACTTCTTTTTTCAGCTTGTTTATATTGAGTTATAAAAGAAAGCTTTGATGTGACGATTATTAGTTATATTTTTAATAATTCAACTCCTGGAGAATATGCAAGTATTTTATCAAAATACAATATTTATAATGGAGGAGGTTCTATGGTATGACTTGTTTTTGCCTGAATTTTCCTTGCATTTAATATGAAAATAGCCGTATTTGTTTTTATCATCATCATTCTTTGATTTTTATGGTTTATTTGGACTTATTTTGATAATAAAATAGAAACTATTGATTTTGAAGGAATCAAAAAAATAAAACTTGATGTTCTTAAAAATGATTTGCTCCATAAAAAAGAAGAAATTATTGGAAAAATAAATACAAAAAATCTTATAGAACTTTCTCGTCAATCAAAAGTAATTTTACTCAAACCTATAGAAATAAAAAAATCCATTAATTTTAAAGAAATTTATGAATATTCAATAAGTTGATTTCAAACTTTTTCTAAAATATTATTTCAGATGCCAAGAAATGTAATTATTTTATGGTTTCTTGCTCTTATGATGCAATACGGGTTTTGGGATACTTTTGTAGCGACATATTTAGTTGATTTTTTGGAAGAAGTTTTAAATTTTAATAGTTGAGATTATGTATTACAACATACGAAATGACTGATTACTGGATATGTACTTTTAGGAATACTCGTAATTCCAGCTTTCCTATTTCAGCAATTTTTTATTGAAAAATCAAAAACATATGGAATTTTTAAAGTTATTATGTTTGGAAATATTCTTTCAGCAATATCGTTAATATGTTTATGAACTTTTGACGGACTCTATATGTCTATGTTATTTGGTATTTTAAATAGTATTGGATATGCTGCTACTATGCCACTTGCTCAAGCAACATTTTCTTGAATATATAATGAAGAATATGCGAAAAAATATAATCTAAAAGAAATTGATACTACTGTTTCAGCTGCCCCACTAAAAATAGTTATTAATACTACAAATGTAATAGGATTATTATTTGGATCACTTTTAGTGAAAATATTTGGATTTAATGGTTTTTTTGTGATTTTTGGAATATTAATATTTAGTTTTTTTGTATTTAGTTATACAAAAATGAGAAAAATTTTATGAGAGTTTAGTGAAAAATAAAAAAAATCTACTTTTTTGGTAAAAAACTCTCTATTTTATTCAATACATTTTTTCCAAAAGAAAGTTTTGGAAAATTCTTAAAAAATACTATAATTTTGAAAATTATAGTATTTTTTAAATTATAAATAAAATGAAAAAAATAAACATATTTTTTATGTGTCTTTTCTCTAGTATGCCTTTTTTTGTAAATGCTGATTTAGTGTATCCAATTCAAGAAATGAGTAAAGTAGAATGTAGATTTCAAAATTTTTCTACTCTTGGGAGTGATTGTAAAATGCAATTACCAATATTAAAAACTTCTGATTATTTAAAATATAAAAATGATTATAATCTCTATAGGAGAGTGTATACTATTTTATGGGGAGCTACATATAATTATGGTTGGGATATTTGAAACTGAGGACATCAGTGAGTTGATATTGCAACAGCTGAATGAACTCCAGTATATTCTATTTTTGAGTGAAAAGTAGTACAAGCTTGATTTTTAGCTGGACGGTGAAATACAGTAAAAATAGAACATACTATTAATGGAAGAAAAGTGTATTCAAATTATTCACATATGTCAAAAATAGATGTATCAGTATGACAAGTTTTATCAACAAAATCAAAAGTATGAGAGGTTGGAAATACTGGGAATAGTACAGGAAATCATCTTCATTTTCAAATAGATTTAGCTACTTCAGGAAAATGACCTTGGTATCGGTCAAGTTGTAGCGAAAAAAATTATGATACAATTGTAAATACAAGTGTATGTTTTTCACAACTTAATACTAATACAATAGATCCACTTTTATTTTTAGAAACAAATGGTGCTGTGGTAAAAGCAACAACTGTTAATAAACCAGCAACTCAAGTAATTTCTCAACAATGAATGTTATCAAGAGAAGAAATTTTAAAAATAGAAATTGCAGACTTTTTAAAATCATACAATGTTCAAGTAAAAATATTAAATACTTGAGCTAATATAGAACTTGGTAAAAAAGGAACGTTTAGAATTACTGTTATTGATAAAAGAACAAGAAAACCATTTACTGGAAGTTTTCCTGGAGATATGAACTTTAAATATGACAATAAAAGATTAGATATTTTCCCAACAGGAATCTTACAAATAGATAATGGAAGTAGAGATTTTACCATCACACCAAAAATAGCTGGAAAATCAAGTATAGATATTTATATATGAGAAACATTTTTTAAGAAAATAAATTTTTGAGTATTTGATACATCAAAACAAATTGTTCCAAAACAAGCAGTGTATTCTGTTTCAACAAATAATGTTGTATCAGAAACAAAAAAATGAGTATTTTATTTTAAAGATAATTTCTGACTTAATATTTTATGAGTAAATTTTAATGGAAAATATACTTTAAAATCAAATGATAATTCTATCAGTTTTTGTATAAAAAAAGTTTCTACACTTTGAGATTTGAATAGAATATATAATACAAATTGTAGAGATGAACAATTAAGAGATCAAATAGAATTTAGTGCTCAAGATGTTCTTTTATGAATTATAGTTTTTAATTATAAACTCAAAGCTCAGGGAAGTAGTAATTTAATGATAGTTAATTCTCAAGGACAAACTATTTCTACAAAAACATTAAATGGAACTCTTCCTATTGATTTACAAGTACTTCATCCTTATTATAATGATGTTCTTTCTATTTTAAAGCTATGACTTGCAACAGGAGTGAATAAAGGATATTTTCTCCCAGATAGAGATTTAACAAGAGAAGACGGAATTGGGTTTTTAAGAAATTATCTAGAAAGTAAATATAAAAATTGCTCTCAAATTGATTGTAAAGCCTTGTATAGTGAAGCACTTCTTTGATTGAATAAAGAAATAAATGATAAATATTCTTATTTTACTCGTGCAGAATATTTACAACTTATTGGGAAATATGCTCCATTAGATGAATATAGATGAAATGATTTTGTAGTATTTAGAGATTTAGAATGAACGAATTTAGAATATTCAAAAAATATTTTGAAATCATCTACATGGAATGATTATTTCGGACAAACCAGATATTTTCAACCAACAAAAATAATTACCAGATGAGAGTGAGCTTTTTTGATAAATACTTTATTTAAATAGGAAAGGGAATTTCATTTTGATTTTTCCTATAAAGAGATATAATAAAAACATTATAAGAATTATTTTTTACTATGACACTGTATCTAAAATATAGACCTACCAGTTTTGAAACTTTAGTTGGACAAGATTTTATAAAAAATACTTTAAGGCAAGCTGTTTTACAAGAAAAGTTAGTTGGAGCTTATTTATTTTGTTGACCAAGAGGAACGGGAAAAACTTCAACAGCAAGAATCTTTGCGAAAGCGATGAATTGTTTACATGCTCAAGAAGGAAATCCTTGTTTGGAATGTGAAATTTGTGTATGATTTCAAAATGAAAATTTAGTTGATATTATTGAAATAGATGCAGCAAGTTATACTTGAGTGGATAATATTAGAGAAATTATAGAAAAGGCAACTTTTTCACCAACAAAATGTAAATATAAAGTCTATATTATAGATGAAGTTCATATGCTTTCTAAAGGAGCATTTAATGCTCTTTTAAAAATTTTAGAAGAACCACCAGCACACTTAAAATTTATTCTCGCAACTACAGAAAGTCATAAAATTCCTGAAACTATTTTATCTCGTTGTCAAAGATATGATTTTAAAAGTATCACAAATGAAGATATAAAAAATAGACTTCTTTTTATTGCTCAAGAAGAAGATATTAAAATAGATGAGCAAAGTATTGAATTTATTACTAAACAAGCAAATGGTTGACTGAGAAATGCTATTTCACTTTTTGAACAGCTGAATTATAATGGAGAAATTTCTTTTGAAACTGTAATACATAATTATGGAATTCCTAAAAATGAAGTTGTAGAAAGTTTTTATATAAAATTAATTCAAAAAGATGAGAGTATTTTGAGTGATTTTGAGGAAATTTCTTGAAATTATAATCTATCACTTTTTTTTAAAGAGGTTTTATTTTTTCTAAAAGAAAAATTAGTGGAGCATATTGGTGATATTCAAAATGTAACTTCACATATTTTTCTTCTTGAAACTTTAGAAGATGCTTATAGAAAATCAAAAAATAGTTTTGACTCAAAAACAAGTTTTCTCTTATGAATTGTGAAATGTATAAAAAATATCTCTTCTTCTCAAATTTCTCAAGAATTTCAGGCAGTACCAGAAAAAAAGAATAAAGATTCTTTTATCAAAAAGGAAATAGATATACCTTTTCTAGATGAAAAACAAACTCAAGAGATTTCAAGTGGGGATTTATTTGATATTTTTTGAGAAAATGATAGTTCCAATATTTCTGAAGCTCAGAACTTCCCTGTTCAAAAAGAAAATATTTCTCCTCAAAAAGAAGTGAAAAATAATATAGGAACTCTTTCAAATTTTGATGTAGAGGCTTTTATTTCTACTTTAAAAACAATTGGGGCAAAGTGAGCTTTAACTATGTCAATGAGAGCTTCTAGTATACAATTTGATGAAAAGAATCTGGTAGTTTTTACAAAAACAAAAATTGCACTCAAACAAATTTCTTCTTCTGATAATATTGCTCTTATAACACAAGCTTTAGAAAATATGTGATTTTTAGATATTAATATTGAAATAAAATAATGTTTGCACTTATTGCTCCATTTCAATGAAGTTTTGATGATCTATGATTTACTTATAAGATTCCTGAAAGTATGAAAAATACTCTTCAATTAGGAATGGTAGTTTTGGTACCATTTTGAAAAAAAAATCTTTTGTGAGTAGTTTTAGACATATCAGAAGAAACACAATTTGACAAAGTAAAAATAAAAGAAATTATATCAATATATTCACAAGATATTTTTTTAAATCAATTTGGAAAAGTATGAATAAAATGGATAGCAAATTATTATTTTTGTCTTATTCATCAATCTTTATGATTATTTTTTCCAAAAAATTTAATTGAAAAATTAGAAAAAAATAAATTTCAATTTTCTTATATAAAAAATTTCAATTACACTTTTGAATACCATAAACATTTGAATCAAGCTCAAGAAAATGTCTATAATAAAATAATAACTTCAAATAAACTCAAATTTTTATTGTATTGAGTAACCTGAAGTGGAAAAACAGAAATATATATACATCTTATTAAAAAATATTTAGATGAATGAAAACAATCACTTCTTCTTGTGCCAGAAATTATTCTCACAAATCAAATATTTGAAAGAATAAAAAAAGTATTTTGAGAGGAAGTTATTATTTTAAATTCAACTGTTTCACAAGCAAAAAGGACAAAATATTGGGAAGCAATTTATCAAAATAAAGCAAAGATTATTATTGGAACTCGTAGTGCTTTATTTTATCCATATCATAGTTTATGAATTATTATTGTTGATGAAGAACATGATAATAGTTATATTTCTGATAATGCTCCAAGATATGACGCGATAGAGGTAAGTGAGAAGATTTCAGAATGAAATCAAATAAAACTCCTTTTATGATCAGGAACTCCCAAAATAAATCATTTATATAGATGATTACAGTGAGATTTTGAGGTGTTGAATTTGTTTGAGGAATATAAAGGGAATAATTAAATCAGCTCAAAACTTCTTATGAATATGCTTATTCGCTGGAAAAATAAAATCATTTCTTTATATTTTAAAGAAATGATTTTATTTTTTTGTAAAAAATTTATATACTCCATAAAAAATTCCTCCAAAAATAGCTCAAAATAAATGTCAAATAAAACTAATTTGAGCACTGAATCATATTAAAATATTTATAATTATTGCGGTAATTCCTCATTTGTATTCTGGATTTTTTACTTCATAAAGTAATAGAGTATAAAATGATAGTATAGCAAGAGCAAAACCACTTATTCAAATGGTTATAGTTCCTATTTGAGTAAATAAAAGTAAAGCTATTCCATTAAAAATGGTAGTGAGTATAAAAAATAATATATACCATTTTTTTCAGATATGATATTCTAATTGATTTCAGAAAAAATAAAGAAACACACTATTGAAAAGAAGATGAAAAATTCCTCCATGTAAAAAACTATATAAACAAAATTGAAAAAATAGTTTTAAATAATCTCATTGTAATAAAAATAAATGACTCATTCCAAAAAATCTACTTAGTTCAGGGTTTCAAGCTGAAAAAAAAGTAAATATTATTGAAATAATTATGAGTATATTACTTATTGAAAATCACATTTTTTCTTAAAATAAAAAGTAAAATAATTCAAACTATTATCATAGGAATACTCAGTAAACTTCATAAAGAGAAAATTCAAAAAATATATCCAATATGAATATCTGGAGTTCTAAAAAATAACTCTACAAAAGTTCTAAAAGTCCCATAAAATATTAAAAAAAAGGCAGAAGTTTGTCAGAAAAAAGTTTTATTTTTGTTTATTAAATATAATATTATAAAAAGTATAATTCATTCCAAAAATGCTTCTAAAAGTGGTGAAGGAAAATAATATATACCATTTTTTTCAACTGCAAAAATTCATGTGTAATTTGCATATCAGAGTAATTCTTTATTGAGATAGTTTCCTATTCTTCCAAGCCCAATTCAAATAGGAACAATAACAGCTAATTCATCAATAATTTCCCAAAAATTTATTTTATATTTTTTTGAAAAGAGTAGTATGCTGCTTACTACTCATAAAAATCATCCATGGAAACTCATTCATCATTCCCAAAATTTTATTATATCAATAGGATTTTCAAAATATGAAGAGAAATCATAAAATAGAATATATCAAATTCTTCATCATAAGATGACTCCAAAAAAAACATATAAAAATAGACTTTCTAATTGTTCTTTTTGTAAAAGATTTTTCTTTTGAAAATAATAATATCATGCTAGAAATCAAAGAGCATACATAAGTCAATAATAACTGGGAGCAAGAGTAAATCCAAATATTTGTATTTCAAAAATAGTCATACCTATAAAATTAAAAAATGAATGTATTGTAGGAGATATTAAAAGCAATTATAAATTTTTTGAACTTTTTGCAAGAAAAAAGTCTTTCTTCAAGAAAAACTTTTAATAATCACTTATGATTTGGCTTTGAATTTCATATATAATATAATTTTCTTCTTTAAACACTTCTTCTAATTTTTTTGTTAACACTTTTGGAAAATCTTTTCAAGAAACAAGAGTAGAAGAAATATTTGGAAGAATAATAGAGAGTTTTGTATAATCTCTTTTAATAACAAGAATTCCACTTTTTACAGGATTTAAATCTTCAATTTTTTTGTTTTGATCTAAAGGATTTCTGGAAATAATATCAACTCTTATTTTTATTTTTTCTATATCTCCAAGAGTAATTTTTTCAAATCTTGGATCTTGAAGAGAATATACCGCATTTTGAATGAGTTCATTGACTATATCAGTTTCAAGTTCAACGACATTTCCACTACTTCCTACGATATTTCCATTTTTATATAAAGTTACAAAAACACTTCATTTTTTTTCAAATAATGAAGTATCGGTGATAATAATTTCATTTTTTGTTGGAATTTTTCCATTGGTGAGATAAAATCAAATCGCTTGTTTAACTATATTTATCATAAAGAATAAAATAAAGAATAAAAATTTTGTTTAGTATAAATTACTTTCATTTGCAGCTTGATTATATTCATCCATTTCTTCTTGTTTTATTTGGTCAAAAATATCTCATAATTGATCTTTCCCAGTAATGAGAAAATATTTATAATATAAAAACTCAAAGAGTCATTTAAAAAATATTAAACAAGCATTACTCATTGGTAAAATAAGAAGTAAAGAAAGAAGTTTAGCATATCAATCAGGAAATAAAGAAAAAATAAATACTACAATAATCGCACTCATTCATAATCAAAAAAAGCTTGCATATACTCCAAGTAAAATATATCTATAATTATTTAATAGTTCTAAAATAAGAATTTCTCAAAAACTTAAAAGTAAAATGTGCAGAATAAATACATAGAGAATAGCATTATAATTATTCATTCCTACTACTACATATACAGGAATAAGAATAATATAAATAACAATAGCAAAAAATGAAATTTGACCAAAATGAAGGATAGTTTTTTTATATTTTTCGCTATCAATAAGAGTAAGAAAATGGTAAGTAGCAGTTGATACAATAACAGAAACTATAAAAGTTATAAATGATAATGCAAAAGGGAATAAAGGACTATTTCCTCCCATAGTCATAGAGACAGTTTGAAATTGTGATGGAACATTAATAATTCCTCCAACAAGAAACACAATCAAAAGTAATAAAACACTTCCAATAACTCAAGCAATAAAAGCTCAAGCTGAAGTCATGAGTATATCAACTATTTTTGTTTGTTTTGGTCAAAAAATATTATCATTTTGGCTCATAATTTTTTTTATTTAAGGAAATAAGACTGAATATATATAAAAAAATTCATAAAGTAATAAAAATATCTGCAAAATTAAAGACACTAAAATATTTTATTCCTATAAAATCAATTACTTTTCCATTAAAAACTCTTTCATATCCGTTTCATAATGCTCATGCGAGAACAAACATAAAACTTGCATCAATTATTTTTAATTTTTTTTTCTTTTCTTCTGTATAATAATACCAAAATATTACTCATATTAAAATGATAGTCAATATTTTTAAAAGAATTCAGGTAAGAGGAAGAGAAAAAGCAATTCAAATATTTTCTACATATTTTAAATAGAAAAAATCACCTACTAAGTCTTTTTGAACTTGTAGGTTATTTTTTGCTATAAATTTTGTGAATAAATCTATAAATATGAGAAACAATATTCAGAAGTAAAACATAAAAGTGAATAAACATAATAAAAATTCTAGAGAGCTTTATAAAAGTAAAGTGAGTGAATTTTTAATTTTTTGAAATAAAATATACTTTTATCTCATTAATTCACTTCCTGCAATAAGTTTTGCTTCTTTATTCATTCCTCTTCCTTCTAAATCTTCATTTAAATATACGAGTTTTGTTTTTTCAGAAGTACCAATATTGTTTAAAGTTTCAATTCTTGATGAATCAAGTAAGAATTTCAAAATTTTATCTCCATCAAGTGATTTATCAGCTGAAGCAATCATTTCAACAGATTCTCTAAATCATTTTGCAATTTCCATTCTTTGTCCAGCCATTCATTGTCAGATAAGAACTTTTGCTTCTTTGTCAGCTTCTGCAGCTTTTACTTGTTTAATTTTTTCTGCTTCTCATTCATTAATAGCAGCTTCTTTTAATTTTTGTGATTCTATTACTTTATTCATAGCACTCATTACTGAAGCTTCTAATTTAATATCTCTTACTTGGATTGAGTCAAGAGTATACCCAAATTGAGAAAGTTTTTCTCTTAAATTTTCTTCAATTGAATCTCAAATTTCTTGTCTTTTTGAAAAAATTTCTTTATGATCAAAAGTAGAAATAAGAGCTCTTAATTGTTCATCAATTACTGATTCTAAAATTTGAGTAAAATTTTGTACTGAATATACTGATTTATAAATATGCCCATTTTTTGAATCATCTCCATTATCTAAAACATAATATACAACATTGAGTCTTACATATACAGTAACATTGTCAGAACTGATACTTTCTACATTAGAAGTAAAATTTTTTCTCAGTAAATCTTGATGTCTTGTCCATTCAATAAAAGGAATTAAAAAATTAATACCAGGTCTTAAAATACGGTTATATTGTCATAAAAATTCAACGGTTTTTACCGTATTTGGAGTTACTATTTTTACAGATAAAAATATCAAAATAATATCTAATACGATTGCTGGAAGAATAAGTCCAGTTACTCATCATCACACAAGAACAACTATCAATACAAGAGGAACTATAAATCACATAGGCTATAAATTATAATATAAACAAACAAATTATATAGGAAATATGAAGAATTCAAAATTATTTTGTACTTTTCCAATATAATATTTTTAAAAATCTCGTAACAATTCCATCACTTGGACCTACTACATTTGGATTGAGATTATTATTTGCAAAGGTGTTTCATTCTAAAGTGGTATTTGCACTTACTCCATTATATAAAACAGAATGAAGTCTTAAATCTCTTAAAGTATAATTATCATAACTTAAATGTATATTTTCTTCTCAAAATCTTTGTTTATAATCATGGTATTTATTGGTATTAAAATAATTCCATTTATTTCTGGAAAATGCAATAAATTTTTCAATTGACTCTTCTAGCTCAATAAGTCAAATATTTCCAGGTTCGTAGTATTGACTTGTAATTTGAAAAATTCACCAACCATTTGCTGGATTATACATATTACAATTGGTTTCTTTTCACCAAGTTGCAATAATTAATGCTGTTGGAAAATCATTTCTTTTAGCTATTTCATCAACAAAATCATAATTTGTTTTACATTTTTCAGGAACTTCTAATCATGTCGTGATTTGAGTTCCATATTTATTAAAAAAATCTAGTTCTGAAGTAATTTCACCTTGAGTATTTTCAAATTCTTTTTCTAATTTTTTATCAATTACTGATTGAAATTCAGCTCTTAATTCATTAAAAATAATCCAGTATCTTGTATTTGTTTTAAATTTTGAAGCAAGAGTATCAATTTTTTTTACTCTATTTTCAAACCATATTATTTCTTTTTTATCAGAAAAATTTGATATTAATTCTTTTGCTTGTATTAACGCATTTTTATCTTTTTCACTTAATTCATAGGCAAAACCTGAAGTAATAGAAAAAGAAAAAATCATAAAAAATAAAAAGATTTTTTGTATCATATCCTATTAAAATAATAAATAAATGAGTAGGTATAATACAAAAAAATCTTTTTAACACAATTATTTTTGTTTGTCTATTTTTAAAAATAAGCTATAAATTAACTATATTTTTCAAGAATTTTTTCTCAAATAATTAGTCAATCGATAGAAGATGAAGTGATTCCTCCTGCAAATCAAGCTCATTCTCCAGTTGGATAAATTCACTTAATATTTGATTCTCATGCATCATCTCTAAAAAACCTCAACACTGCGGAAGTTCTTGCTTCAATTGCAATAAGAATAGCATTTGGGTCAGCAAATCAGTGAATTTTCTTTTCAAATTCTGGAAGAGCAGCTCTTAAAGCTTCTACCACAAAATCTGGTAAACAAGTTTCTAAAGAAGTAAAATGAAGTTTTGGTTTATAAGTAGTATTTACATTTCAAAAATTTGTTGAAGGTCTTCCAGCAAGAAAATCTCAAACAAGTTGTGCAGGAGCAGAAGCATCACTTCAACCAGCTTCAAATGCTTTTTGTTCCCAATATCTTTGAAATTCTACTCAAGCAAGAGGATGTTCACTTCAAAAATCAGCTGTATTTACATTTACCAAAAGTGCTGAATTTGAATTAATATTTTTTTGAGCATAATGACTCATTCCATTTACACAAAGTCTTCATTCCTCACTTGAAGCATTTACCACTTCTCATCCAGGACACATACAAAATGTGTACACACTACGAGTTTCTTTATTATGAGCCACGAGTTTATAGTTGGCAGTTGGAAGTTTTACATGCTGGCAAGATTCTCCAAATTGAGAAGCATTAATTAATTCTCTTGGATGTTCGATTCTTACTCAAATAGCAAATGGTTTTTGAGTGATAGTGAGTCATCTGTTATATAACATTTCATACGTTTCTCTTGCTGAATGTCAAAGTCCTAAAATCAAATCATCTGTTTCAAATATTTTTCCATTTTGAGTGAAAACTTTATCTATTTTTCCATCTTTTACTTCAATATCAGTCATCATAGTATCAAAGAAAAATTCTCATCATAAAGAGATAATTTTTTTTCTTAAATTTCTTACTACTCATCTGAGTCTATCGGTTCAAATATGTGGTCTTGCAGAATATAAAATTTCTTCAGGAGCTCCACAATTTACAAATTCACTAAAAATAAATTTACTTCTTGGATCGTTTACTAAAGTATAGAGTTTTCCATCAGAAAAAGTTCCAGCTCATCATTCTCAAAATTGTACATTTGAATTTAAATCTAAAATTCACTGTGTCCAAAATTTATACACATCTTGAACTCTTTTATTTACTTCACTTCCTCTTTCTAAAATAATTGGTTTTAGTCATGCTTCTGCCAAAAGTAATGCAGAAAATAATCCACTTGGTCAGCTTCCAATTACTACAGGTCTTTTTTTCACTTTATTTAAATCTACTTCTTTTATATCATAAATAAAAGGTTCTTGAAGTCTTATTTTATGTCTTTTAATATTTTGAAGTAATTTTGGATGGTGTGCTTTTGAAAGAAAAGTTTCATTATCTCAAATATCAACCAAAACACTCCAAACAATTAAAATATTATTTTTATTTCTTGAATCAAGAGCTCTTTTAATTTTTTCTAAAGAAATAATTTGTTCTTTTTTGATTCATAAAATTTTTGCTGTTTTTTCATGTAATACACTTTCATCTTCTTTTTCATCAAGAGTAAAATTTATCTCTTCAATTTTTAGTAATTTTTTTGTCATTTTTTTGTTATAAAAAATATTTTTAGGCATTGTATAATTTTTCTTTTAAAATACAACTTATTATTGAGCACAAAAAATATATCATTCTCAGTGAATATTTTGTATCCGAGAATCTATTCAAAAAGGAGAAAGTCATTTTTTAAGTCTCAAAATATTTATTCTTAAATTCCTGTTGACAATGAAATATATATCTCCCCAAATTTTTTCTATTAAAAAAGGTTCTGAAAGTAATTTTTCTCTATGAGCAAAAAAAAGAGATAAAATATATTTATTATTTTTGGTGAGAGGAATAAGTTGATTTTGAAAATAAAATTCATTCATATCAATATTATAAGATAAGTCTTCATAATAATAAATACATCATAAAAAAGAAATATTGGAAAGATAAAAATTTGTAAACCAATTTATAACTCTCACTTCTAATTCTTTTAATCGAATCGGTTTGATAATATAATCACTCGCTCAATAGTTAAAAGCACATCGTAAATTTTCTATATTACTGTTTCCACTTATTACTACAATAGGAATTTTTATATCTTTTTTTCTGATTATTTTTATAATTTCAAATCCATCTGTATTGTGAAAATCATGTGATAATTTTATATCGGTTAAAATAATATCATATGATGATAAAATAGGAATATGATGATAAAATTCAATGAGTGAATGTGATACACATACTCTATTTGTAATTATTTTTGATTGAAATATATTTTTTATCTTTTCAGCTAATAATTCATCATCTTCAATAATTAAAATATTCATTACTTATAAATTATTGTACTATTTATTTTATTGGTATTTCAATAGTAAATTGTGCTCCCTTAAATTCTTTAGAAAATGTTGCTTCAATATTTCATTTATGCATACTAATAATTTTTTTGCATAAATAAAGTCACATTCAAAGTCCAATAAAATCTCAAGTTCATTTTGTATATTTTTCAAATAATTCATTGACTTCAACTCCTTCAAATCATTCACCATTATCTTCAACAGATATGATTAAAGATTTTTGCGTTTTGTATCAAGTTACACAAACGATACCATTTTTTCAATGAATAAATTTGACTGCATTTGAAATCAAATTTTCAACTACTTGTTTGAATTGTATCTTATCTATTTTAAGAAATCAAATATTTTTATCAACTCTATCAATAAATTGTATATTTTCATTTATATGTGTGTGTACTTCTATTTCATTTTCGAGTAAATGAGTTATATTTATGTGTTCTAAATATAATTCTACATGGTGAGTATCATAATATTGTACAGCAAATAATTTAGTCGTTAATTCTCATATCTTTAAAAGAATAGAATTTAATACTTCAAGTTCTTTTGGTAAAGTACTCATATCATTATTTTTTATATCATCTAACATACTATCAGCTTGAAAAATAGCAGAAGCGACTGGAGATCTAATCTCATGAGAAATCATTGCTATAAATTCTTTTTGTTTATTGATGAGGTTATTGTATTCAATAGTTTTTTCATCTACTTTTTTATCGAGATTGAGAGAAAGATCTCTTATTTTTTCAAAAGATTTTATATATTTAATATGATGTTCTAAAAAAAATATAAAATCTTGTATTACTTTTATTTCTGTGGCATTATAAAAATCTCCAAATATTTTTTTTCATAATATTAAAAATCATATATTCTCTCTATTATTGTAGATAGGAAATATTAAAAATGCTTGTTTAGAAATATATTTCAGAATTTTATTTTTATTGAATTTTGATTTATTTTCTTCTATAAAAACAAAATCATTTATAAAATATTTATTGTCTTTTTCAAAATAATTTTTTAGTTCGTGATGAGAGTTTTTATATAATTGTAATTCAAAAAACTGAGTTTTGAATATTTTTCACATATCTCTTGATAAATAGTTGTTAAGATATCGAAAATCTGTAATCATAGAGATATTATGTTCTAATTTTTTTATAATATTTTCTAAATTATCTTTTCAAGATTTTCATAAAAAAATATTTGATAAAATATTATAAAATAAAATGTAGAGTAAAATTCAAATTATAGTATTTCCATATAATAATGGTATAGAAATTCCCCAAAATCAATTATTTATAGTTATATGAAAATATTCTCACAGAATAAAAAAGGAAACTGAAAATAAAATAGAAATTATTAAAATGAATATTTTTCCTAATGAAGAAGAAATACTACTAAAATAATATCTTTTTATGATATAAACAACACATAAAACATATCCTAAGAAAAATAAAATGAGTTCTCTTTCTAAAAACCATACCCCTAACATTGGCAGAAAGAGTTGAAAAATAAGTCAAATAAAGATAGTAATATATGATAAATATAAAATATATTTTAATCTTAATTTGTTAATATAAGATTGATTTTTTACTTTTAAAAAGGAAATTCAAATAAAAGAAATAATAAATATTCAATATAATAAAAGATGAATAAAAAATAATTTTCAATGAATTTCTCTATATATATTATTTATCGGTGAATATTGGAGAGATTCAACAATAAAATCACTAAAAGTATAAAAGCAAAATATAAAAATATAAAATGAGAAAAAAAGTATTTTTTTTATTCAAGATGGATATTTACTTCACTTATTTAATAAATATACACCAAAAAGTAAACTATAACTTGCTAATATACCAACTGAAAAGCATATTCTAGTAATAAAAAGTAGAATTTCAGGATTGGTAATTCAAGAAAAAAATAAAAAGAAAAAAATAAACCACAGAGACATAAATATTGTCGCTATAAAAAAGAAAAGTCAAAAAGTATTTTTATAGATTCTATAAACAGTAAAACCTCAATAGAGAGATGAAATAATTGATATAATATAAATAATAATATATAGAGTCATTTTATAGTAATAAATAGTAAAATTTTATTTTCTTGTGAGTTTTAAAAAATTCTTTATTCCTCCAGATAAGTAATATTTATACTGCTGAACTACATTTAATATAAGTATAAGATTACTTTGATAATTTTTTCAAGTATTGATAATTTTTTGTTGTAATTGTGGATCTTTATGAATTCATAAAGATATATTTTCTGTCATTTGAAATAAAAAATTCATATTATTATTCATATCAAGTTCAGAAATAGCAACTAAATTACTTAATCTATCAGGCATATTTATAGCAAAATGTTTCAATATTTCAAAGAGAGTAAAAAAATTACTATATTTATTTAGTATTCAAATAGAAGAAAGTACTAATAATTTTTCAGGATTATAGCCAATAATATTTTCTACTCTTTTTCTTATTTCCTTTATTCCAATTCATTCATAATGATATGCCAGTTCTCTTCTAAAAATATTTTCTAAACTATCTACATATCATTCTTCATATCAAACAAGTTCTCAAGTTTCATTTTCACAAACTACTAAAAATGATTCCTCACTTTCAAGTAATCTTTCTTTTATATTTTCGACATGATCTTCTCCATATATAAATTTTGTTTTTCCTCCGCATGATATACAAGGTATTTCACTCATAGATAATATTCACATAATTTTTTTTACTGTTTCATCATATACTTCTTTTTCTAAGTGTCAAAAGATATCTTGTTTTGACATCATTTTATTACAACAACTACATTGTACAAATTCTCAAATACCGTGTGCCCACATATCTTGAGTAACTTCATTTAATCTTTCAAAATCTCATTGAGTTAAATCTTTTGGATTTACTGCTCTAACCGTACAAGTATTTTTCATAAATTTTTAATATTAATAAATAAACAAAAAATTTATAAAAAATAAATGTTACATTTCTGTAACATTTTTATGTATTTTTAAGACAAAATAAAAATAGGGAAGAGTATCCCTATTTTTAAAATTATTTTTGTAATAAATATCAAGATATATTTTCACTTCCATATCAATCTGAAAAATCTCCAGTATAAAGAGGATTGTCAAGATTAATACCTTGTAATATAAGTATGTATTCATGCTTTTCTCATTTGAGTTGATATACTGAATTTTCTTTATGAAGAGTAGTTGATTTTCTATCGGCATAATATGATGAAAGACTATCAATTACAGAAGAAATATCTATGAGTTCTCTTTGTTCTCACTCTTGAATTTCTAAAGTTTTTTCTTTCATATTATAAGAAAGAGTAAAATCTTTATTTTTTGCATAGGATTCTATTTTATACAGTTTATTGTATCATTCAATAGAAAGAGGGAAAATATTATCTGAATCATCAGAGTAAAAATATATCACTTCACTTTCTTGTGCCTCAAGAGTAGAATAATATGATTGAACTTTAATAGTAGAAGTTATTTCTGAAACAATAGTCCAACTTGAAGGTGGATAATATTTTCTTTTTTGAATTGCTTCAATTCTTTCTTGATTATCTTGCCAAATAGTTATATCATCTTGTTTATTTTTTTCAAAATCTTCTTTGTATTTTGTTTCTAAGTTCGTATAGATTTCTGAAAATAATTTTTTTATACTTTCACAATCATCATAATTACAAAGATAGCTAATTCATCCATAAATTTCTTTTGAAAGATTTCTATCAATATCTTCATATTTTTGAAGTGGAATAATTTTTCCATCTTTTAAAATTCAAGCTTGTATTAAATTATTTTCCAAACGAGCAAATTGTCTTGTTTCTGGAAGAGAATATACTCACCAAGGTCCAATAGAAATAACAATAGTAAAAAGAGTTAAAACAGCAGGAATCATAAAAATTTGTTTTCTTTGAGATATTATGAAGTAAAGAGAAATAACTCAAAGCCAAATTCCAAACACTACTACAAAATATCTATTTACCGTAATATCGTATTGAGCAATTCTTAAATAAATGGCATAAAAAAGCATAAAAAGTTGAGGAATAACAACAAATGGAAATGCTTTTCTAAATGTTTTTATAAATCCATTTGATTCTTCAAAATAGGAAGAAAACATATAAATTAAGTATCCAAAAATACTAAATCAAATTACCATCCAACTTACTTCTCATTTTGGCCAATCACTGAAATTTCCAAGTACTTTTACTGAATATGCATACAAAATTATAAAATACACATAAATAAATGGAATAGCAATATATTTTACTAAAAACGAAAAGAATTTATTTTCTACAAAAAGAGAATTTTCAAAACTTTCTTTTTCTGGAAGTTGAGTTAAAGCAAAAATTGGAGCCAAAAATGAAAGTGCTAAAATTGCCCAATCTGAGTAAAAATTACTATAACTCCAATTAATGTCAAATAAAGCAAAAACAGCTGAAATTCCTATTGCTCAAAGTCCAAAAAGCACTCATCCAAGTATAGTTGAAATAAGAAATACTACACTTATATTGTAAAAATAACTATAATATTCTTTTGAAATTTCCTCATGAGTAAGTACTTTTTTCAAGAAAGGAGATATATACAAAAATCAAATAATTCAAACTCAAGTTAATATAAAATAAAGTATATTATCAAAATTATCAAAATTTGAAGAAAAACTTAAGTAAAAAAGTATTCAAAATAAAAATGGGAATACTTGTAAAAGAAGTGAGTTTATTTTATATTTATGAGTTTCTCAAATAAATGATACTCAAACACTCAGAAAGAAAGTTAAAATAAGAGAGAAAATTACTTTCAATACTGTTTCTTCAGTAAGTGAAGAAAGTTCTCATCTGGTAAGAACAAAAAACAAAATAGTTATCACAACTATAAGCAGTACTCAAACAGGAAATCTCTTCAAGATACGAGATATATGCTGCTTTAAATTTTCAAAACGAAACAAACTTAATAGGTTCATAGGAAAATAATTAAGAAGTAAACATATATAAATATATTGTTTTTTTGATTATTGCAAGGTTTTTGATTTGGAAATAAAATTTTATTTCATTCAATGTAAAAATATAAACACTAGAATATATATAAAAATGAAAAACTTTTTGAAAATTTCCTATTTTTCTATATAATTGACAAAAATTATATTTTATTTTTTGGGAATGAATTATAAAGAATCAGATACAAGAGCAAATTACATAGATACTCAACTCATTAAAGATGGTTGGAGTTCTATAAATATCGAAAGAGAATATTATTTTACTACTGGTAGAATTTGACTCTGAGGAAAAAGAGGGAAGAGGAAATTTGCGGATTATCTTTTGAGCTATAAATGATTAAAGCTAGCAATTATTGAAGCTAAAAAATCTGATTCATCTCCAACAGAGTGACTCGAACAAGTAAAAGAATATGGAAAAATATTACATCTTAGATTTGTATATGCTTCAAATGGGAAAGAAATATATGAATTTGACTTGAATACTTGAAAAGGAAATTTTATAGAAAAATACCCAACTCCAGAAGAACTCTATAACAAAGTATTTTGAGAAATAAATCATACGAAAGAAATTTTACTTCAAGAACCATTTTATTTATCTGAGAGAAAACCAAGATATTATCAAGAAATAGCAATTGGGAAAACTATGGAAGCTATTTGAGGTGAGAAAAAAAGGATTTTACTTACTCTCGCAACAGGAACAGGAAAAACAGTAATTGCTTTTCAAATCGCTTATAAATTATTCAATGCCAGATGGTCTCTTGATGGGATTTGAGCAAGAAGACCAAGAATACTTTTTCTTGCAGATAGAAATATTCTTGTAGATCAAGCAATGAATACTTTTAATCCTTTAGAAAAAGATATTATTAAAATAAATGGAACTGAAATTAAAAAAAGATGAGGAAGAGTTCCAACAAATGCAAATATTTTCTTTGCTATTTATCAAGCACTTGTTTGATGAGAGTCAGAGGATAATCCAAATGAAATTTTAGAAAGCTATTATAATAGATATGATAGAGATTTTTTTGATGTCATTATTATAGACGAATGTCATAGATGATGAGCTCGTGATGATGGAAATTGGGCAGAAATACTCAAATATTTTGAAAGTGCCGTTCATATTTGACTCACAGCAACTCCTAAAAGACAAGACAATATCGATACTTATAAATATTTTTGAAATCCAATATATGAATACTCACTTGGAAGTGGTATTGATGATGGTTTTTTGACACCTTTTAAAATAAAAAGAGTGAAGTTAAATATTGATGAATTTGTATTACATAGTTGAGATACCATTATTTCTTGAGAAGTAAAAAAAGATGTGTATTACACAAAAGATATGGAAAAAAACATTATTCTTGATGAAAGAGCTGATTTAATTGCAAGTACGATTTTGCAACATATAGGCAAAATGGAGAAAACTATTATTTTTTGTGTAGATCAAGACCATGCTTTAAGGATAAGAGATAGTATAAATAAATATAAACAAGTAAAAGATCCTGATTATTGTGTGAGAGTTACGAGTAATGAATGACTGATTTGAAGAGCATATTTAGAAAGATTTCAAGATAATGATAAAGATATTCCAGTTATTTTAACGAGTTCTCAAATGCTTACCACTTGAGTTGATGCTTTAAATGTAAGAAATATTATTTTAGTGAGAAATATTTGAAATATTGTTGAGTACAAACAAATAGTTGGTAGATGAACGAGACTTTTTGATGGAAAAGATTATTTTACGATTTATGATTTTGTTTGAGCTACCAATGATTTTAAAGATGAAATATGGGATGGATGACCAGAGGATGAAGAAGTAATTGAAACTATTTGAGAAAATAAATATCTCATAAAAGAACCAGAACCAAATTATGATTTTGAGAACAAAAATGAAGAGAATGTGACAAAAGAAAAAAAGGAAAAATTAGTTGTTAGATTAGCAGCAAATAGAGAAATAAAAGTAATTGATATTGAAACGAGATATCTTGATCCTATCAGTTGAAAACATTTGAGTTCAGAGGATTTTTTAAAAAGAATTCTTTGAGAATTACCAAATTTATACAAAGATGAACATCAATTAAGGATGTTGTGGAGTAATCCTGAAACGAGGGGAGAATTGCTTCATAATTTAGAAAATATTTGACTTGATAGTGAACAACTGGAAGATTTAAAAAAGATTTTTGAGGCAGAAAATTCTGATATTTTTGATATTTTAGCTCATTTATCTTTTGAGGTTGATATAAAATATAGATCTGAAAGATATGTATATGGAGAAGAAACAGTGAAAAAGTATGAGAATTTAAAAGCAAAAGAATTTTTAGAATTTTTACTTGGATTATATGTAAAAAATGGGATTTTAGATTTTAGAAAAGATTGATTATCAAGCAAAATAGCACTTTTTAATAAATGACAACCAAGAGAAATTGCTGAAAGTTTTTGAGGAATTGAGGAGTTGAAAAATGCTTATTATGAGTTGCAGAGAAGTTTATATGTTAAATAATTAGTTATAATTTAAAAAATCGAGTAAAATTAAAATATAAATTTGTATAATTTAAAAAATCGAGTAAAATTAAAATATAAATATTTTTAATTTAAAATTATGGAAAAAAAATTTATTGCTTGAACTTGGAAACAACAATATAATTATAAGAGTTTTTTCCCAAATGGGGTCAATAAAACTTTTGTTTGGGAAGATAAAAAAATAAATCTTTTGCTTGAAAAAGCAAATTTAGAATTGGGAAAATTAGAAAGTTTTTCAAGTTTTATTCCTGATATAGATTTTTTTATATCAATGCATATTTGAAAAGAAGCAATAAAATCAAGTAAAATAGAATGAACAAAAACTGAATTTGATGAATTATTTTTGGATAGTGATGATGTAAAAAGTGTGGAGGAAAGAAATGATATAGAAGAAGTAAAAAATTATATTGAGGCACTTAATCTATGAATAGAAGAACTCAAAAAACTTCCTATGACATTTCGTTTATTTTCACTGATTCATAAAACTCTCTTGAAATGAGTAAGATGAGAACACAAAAATCCTTGAGAAATCAGAAAAAGTCAAAATTGGATAGGTGGAAGTAATTTACAAAATGCATTTTTTATACCTCCCCACCAAGATGATTTAAGTGATTTGGTAAAAGATTTTGAATTATTTTTACATAATGAATCTTTAGAAATACCAGAACTTATAAAAATTGCTATTGCTCATTATCAATTTGAAACGATTCATCCATATTTAGATTGAAATGGAAGAATTGGAAGACTTATGATTATATTATATTTGATTGATAAAAAGATTATTACAAAGCCAGTGTTATATATTTCTGATTTTTTTGAAAGAAATAAATGAAGTTATTATGATGCCTTGACTATTGCAAGAAGCTCAAATGATATTGAACATTTTATAAAATTTTTTCTTACAGGAGTGATTGAAACATGTGAATCTTCTATAAATACTTTTCAATCTATTTTAGAGTTGAAAAATGAGATTGAAATAAAGATAATATCTTTATGAGCCAAAAGTGAAAAGGCAAGTCAAATTTTGAATTATTTATTTTCAGATCCTATTGTATCAAGTCATGATATTATAAAACTTTTGTGAGTGACTCCAGCAACGGCAAATAGTTTTATAAAAATCTTTATGGAAATGTGAGTTTTAAGGGAGCTTACTTGATATAAAAGACATAAAATATTTGGTTTTGAAAATTATTTAAAGTTGTTTAGGTAATGAGGAAATTAAGAGTGCTTATTATGAGTTGCAGAGAAGTTTATATGTTAAATAGTTTTAAATTTAATTTCTAATTTATAATATAGTGTCATTAGAAAATTTATGTTCTGTAAAAAAAGAACATTTTGATAAAATATTTAAAGAATATTTTAGAACTGAGGATATTACAAGTAAAATTTGATGAGATAAGTCAGATTTTTACTGAAACTATGCGGTTATTAAGATACACTTAATTAATCCAGATGATATAGATAATTTTTTATATCATATTTTTGAACATATTATAACTTTTTGATGACAAAACTGTAATACTTTTTCTAGAAATGAAAATATAAAATATATTAAAAGTGTAGAGCAGCTAACAAAATATTTGCCATTTTTAAAAAAGAAAATTATAGAAGAACTAGAAGAATGAGTAAATTATACAAAAATAAAAAATTGAAAAACTGAATATGAAATTGATTCTGATTTACAATTGCTCTGTAAACAAAGGGAAATATGAGAATTGATATTATTTTTTTTAACAGAATGATTACTAAATTCTCCAATCGCATTATCTAAAATTAGTTTAAAAACAAGTAATCAAATGCCAGTATATTGAGCTGATGGAATACATATATCAAATTGTTGAACTAAATTAATTTTTTGAGAATCTAAATTTACAGATTCTTTTGAATCATGAAAAAAACAATCTAGGGAAAGTTTAGTTAAATTTTCTTGAGAAGAACCTTTAAATTATATTAATCAAGAAATTAATATAATATGAAATGTCTCGTGATTAATTCAAGAAGATAAAAAATGATTATTACAATGAATTATTGACCCATATTATAATTTAGAAGAAAATATAAATAATCTTGAATATGAACTAGTAACCTTTTTGTGATATAAAGACCAAAATTATGCAGATTTTTTGGTAAACTCTGATGTAACTTTATATGAAAGTAAGCTTGATGATAAAATAATAAAGTTACTTAAATATTATAAATCTAAAGAAGCAGAGTTAAATAATAAAAAAATAACTTTTTTCCTACTTCCTATTAGGAATACATTTGATATTTTAAAAAAGTATGCATTAAAATTAGAAGATAAAGAAAATTTAGAAACTATTAACTGAAAATAATATGTTTGAAAAAAATCAAATACAAATTCCAATATTGAACAATAAATATTATAGTTTTTGTAAAAATATTTATGAAAAAAAACAATATAAAGAAGATTATGAACTTATTTATAAAATAGGAGTTTTATATGATTTATATTCTATTTCATCAGAAGATGTTAAAGATAAAATAAAAACTGCTTTGGATAATGAAATTATCAAACTAGATAAAAATATTATAAAGAGACTTTTAGAAACTGCTTTTATTTTTGCGAATTTAAATGCTGATGAATTAACTTTTTATTCTACAAATAATGAAAAAGAGGAACAAATTAAAGAAATTGATAATATAAAAAATAATTCTTATAGAATAGCAATTAGTATTTATTACTATGGAAAATATTTAAAGGAAATTTGAAATATAGAAGATTACTTTTTTGATAATAATAACATAATTTATAGATTATTTACAAGATTATGAATTTTAACTAAAATTAGAAATTTAGATGAAAATGATGTGGATATTTATTCTATTGATTTACAATGAAAAATAGAGGCTACTAATAAAGAATTAAATAATAGATTTTCCATTAAAGATTATTTTTGAGAAGAAAAAATTATAAATTGATTTTGAAGTAAATATAAAGAATTTATTGATGATGAAAGTTTTTTTTCTGATTTTCAGTTCTGACTAATGGAAAAATTAATTGAATCAAAGAGTGTTCCTATTAAATCATTTGCAATTTCTGCACCAACATCAGCTTGAAAAACTTTTATTTTAAAAAAATATATAATAATAAAAATTTTAGAGTCTTTTTTAGAAAATAAAAATATAAATATTGTTTTTGTTGTTCCAAGTAAATCTTTAATCAACGAACTAAATGTAGATTTTATAGCTTTATTTAAAAACTATAATATAAATAATGAAATTTGTAATATTCATACTCATATTTGATGAGATGAATTCATTAAATATTTTTTATCAAAATCTAATTTATTTATTTTAACTCAAGAAAGATTAAATTATTTTTATAATGATACTAAATTTAAAAATTGATGAGAAAATTTTAAATTAGATTTAGTTGTTGTAGATGAAGCTCATAAAGTTTGATATTGATATAGAGGAACTTTATTAAGTTATATTGTATGAAAAATTAAAAAAGATAATAAGAATATACAAATTATTCTATTAGCACCATTACTTTCAAAATTACATAAATTTAAAGATGAATTTTGATTAAATTCATTAAGTGAAAATTTTTCTAATTTTTGACTTGTAGCTAAAAATCAAATTTTAGTTGAATCAAAACAAATTTGAGGATCTTATCATTTATTTTTTTATTTGAATAATAAAGAAAATGGACTATTTAATTTTAAATTAGCTCAATCAAAAGTAGAATCTGATACAAAGTTTTTAAATTACTTAGCAAAAAATTTTTCAAAATGAGAGCAATCAATTATATTTAGATTTTTCCCAAATTATGTTTTAGATCAGGCAAAGAAATTATCAAAATTAGAAAATAAAGATAATTTAAATCTAACAATTTTAAATTATATAAGTGACATATTTCCAGAAAATTTTGAATTAAAAGATTTTTTACAAAAATGAGTTTGATATCATAATTGAGCATTACCCACATCAATAAAATCAAAAATTGAAGAATTATTTAAAAATTGAGATTTAAAATATTTATGTGCTAATTCCACTATGCTTGAATGAGTAAATCTTCCTGCTAAAAATATTTTTATTTGATGAGATTGAAAGAGAGATGAAATTAGTATTTTAGATTTCAAAAATCTAGTTTGAAGAGCTTGAAGATTAAACTATCACTTGAACTGAAATGTATTTTATGTAAAATTTAATGAGTATAAAGATAAAATTATTGATGAAAAAAATCCAACTTGAGAATTAACTAACAATATATCAAATTTACTTTGAAATGAAATTAAGTTTGACAAATTTTTAAATTATATAAAACCTTGAAGTTTTGAATATAAAAGTCAAATATTAGATAATGATTTAAGAGAAGAACAGAAAGAATTTGAATATTTAACTTGATATTTAGTATCTAATGTAATTGATTCTATTGAAAAAAATACTGAAATTAGGCACAATGAGAATTTAGAATTATTAGATAAAAATTACTTTATTAATAGGCTAGAGCAATTAAAAATTTGATGAAAAAAAGACTTCTTTGATAAAGTATGACAATTTATTTATTGAAATAAGGAATATAAATTAGAAAAAATAGAAGAATTAAGAAAATCTATTTACTCTTTATGTAATGAATTGAAGATTAATCATAAATCTGAGTTTGATAGGTATTTTTTAAACATTGTTAAGAAAAATATTTTTATAGACCCCAGAAAACAACTCGATTTTTACGATTTAGTTATTTCTTGAAAACAATCATTTGTGTTAAATCATATTCAATATTTTTCAAATGTTAATAATTTAATTAACGATAAAAAAGATCACAAAAAAGAAAAATTAAAATTACTAATTAACGAAGTTGATAAACATTTTATTTTTTCATCATGATATGATTTTGATTATATTGATTATCTTTCGTGATTAATGAATCAATGGGTATCTTGAGTTTCATTAAAAAATATTTTAGAAGGTAGAGATAATTATTTTAAAATACTAAAAAAAATTACTGACGAGATACAGTTTAATTTTTTAAATTGAATAAGCATATTTTTTGAGTTAGCAAATCTATGATATAAGAATTATAAAATAAATAATTCTTTTGATATAGATCAAAATGAAATATTACAATTTGATACTAATTTTTTATTTTATTTAGAAATTTGAAATTATTATCCAAATTTAGTTTATTTAATTTCTAAATGAGTTTCAAGGGAAAGTGCTATATGGTTATATAATATGAAAATTATTAATCCCTTTATTTGAGATTATAATGTTGACTCAAAAAATTATTTTCAAATAGAAAAAAATCGAATTTTGAAAACATTAAGTGATAATAATAAAAATATAATTCATGATGAACTATTAAGATTTATTTATAATAATTAAGATCATGTACCCAACAAAAAAACTTTGAGAAATTCTTGAAATTATTAGAAATTGAAAAAGTTGTAAACAAACTTCTGATAAAATTTGAAATAAAATTACTAGAATTGAAACTATTTCTTCTTGATCTATAAATGAAGAAAAAGTATGATATTTTAATTTAACAAATGATGAAAAAAAGAAATATCAAATAAATAAGTGAGATATTTTATTTAGTCATATAAATAGTGTTGAACATATTTGAAAAATTGCAATTGCTAAAAAGGATTATTTAGATTTATTTCATTGAATGAATTTATTATTATTAAGATGAAATAAAAAAGATATTTTAGATGAATATTTACACATAATTTTACAATTTTATTTTAAATCTTGATATTGGGCTAAAATTTGTAATAAAGCAATAAATCAAGCAAGTTTAAATCAAAAAAATATTGTTGATATTCAAATCCCTCTCCCACCTCTCCCAACTCAAAAACTCATAGTTCAAAAACTAGATTTAGCATTTGAAAACATAGATAAAAATATAAATATCACAAAAGAAAATCTCAAAAATCTTGAAGAATTAAACAAAAGTGTTTTAGAAAAAGTTTTTAGTGAGTGAGAATATGAAATGAAGAAACTATGAGAGATTTCAAAAACAACAAGTTGATGAACTCCATTAAGAGATAAAAAAGAATATTGGTGATGAAATATTCCTTGGTTAAAATCCTGAGAGTTAAATGATAATTTAAAAATAAATTCATCTGAAGAATTTATAACAGAAATTTGATTAAAAAATTCTTCTGCAAAAATTTTCAAAAAATGAACTTTACTTATTGCTCTTTATTGAGCAACTGCTTGAAAATTATGAATACTTGATTTTGACTCAACAACAAATCAAGCAGTTTGTTCTATTCAAAATTTATTTAATTTATTTGTAGAAAAATATCTATTTTACTTTTTGCTTTCAAGAAGAGAACAAATAATTAAAGATAGTTTTTGATGAGCACAACCAAATATAAGTAAAACTTATTTAGACCAAATCCAAATCCCACTTCCACCACTCCAAAAACAAAAAGAAATCGTCTCATACCTAGATCAAGTTTTTGAAAAAAATAAACAATTAAAAACAAAATATGAACTTCAATTGAAAGAACTTGAAGAACTCAAACAAAGTTTACTCAAAGATGCTTTTGAGGGAAGATTAGTGAAAGAGTAATATGTAAAGAAGTTGTAAAAAATTTTACATAAACAAATAACATGACAACTAAACTTTACATATTATTTTAATATGTAAATAAAATCTAAAAATAATTTACATATTATTTGACTTCTGAGACTAAATAGGTACCTTATTCTTGAATTATTATATAAATAAGAAGTATGTTTGATAGAAAAATTCCTTATAATGATTTACCTTTATTGCCTTGAAAATTTGATTTTGATAAAAAAGAATTCTTAAAATTAGCAATTAAAGCGAGTGAAGAAATATCAAAACTTAATGGGTTATCTTATTTAATTCCAAATCTGGAAATACTCATTTCACCACTTTTAATAAAAGAATCAGTAGAATCTTCAGCCATAGAAAATATTAATACTACAACTCTCAAAGTTCTACAATCAAAAGCTCTTGCAATAGAAAGTGTAAAATGACCAGAAAAAGAAGTATTGCATTATCATAATGCAATTATGACAGGTTTTGAAAAGCTCAAAAAAGAAGGAGGAATCTGATATAATTTTCTCGTGGAACTTCAAAGCTATATTGAACCAGATAAAATCTGAATTAGAAAAATACCTTGAACCGTTATTGCAAATGGATATGGTGAAGTTGTTTATACTCCACCAGTAGGATATGAAACAATAGTGAAATTATTGACAAATTTAGAAAAATTCATAAATAATTTTGATGATGATATTGATGCACTTATTAAAATGCCTGTTATTCATTATCAATTTGAATCAATACATCCATTTTATGATGGAAATGGAAGAACTGGAAGAATATTAAATGTTTTATATCTCGTGTTAGCCAAAAAATTAGATTTTCCAATATTATTTTTAAGTGAATATATTAATCATTCAAAGCAAAAATACTATGACCTTTTAAATAAAACCAGTCAAACTTGAGACTATGGAGAGTTTATTGTTTATTTACTGCAATGAATTATCTCTCAAGCAAAAAATACAAGTAAAAAAATTATTACAATAAAAAATTTAATACAAAAAACAGAAATAAAATTATCTCACTTAAAAATGGATAATTATAAAATGATACATATTTTATTTTCAAAACCATTTATGACAGTCTCTGATTTTACAAAAGAAATATGATTATCAAGACAATCAGCAACAAAATACATTCATATATTAGAACAAGAAAAAATTATTTCTTCAATAAAAATTTGAAAAAATAAACTTATCTATATCCCTGATTTTATTAACTTACTTACATAAATCGTATGAAACAACAAATTTCAAGAATTACTGACATACTCAGAAGAGATGACTGAATTAGTGGAGCTATGCACTATACTGAACAAATTTCATGGATCCTTTTTCTTAAATTTCTTGATGATTATGAACAAAGAGAAAATGACAATGCCGTTCTTGATTGAAAAATCTATCAATATATATTAGAAGAAAAATTCAGATGGAAAAACTGGATACATTTGCAAGCGGGAAAAATTACTTGAGATGATTTAAAAGACTTTGTAAATAGAGAGTTATTTCCATATCTAAAAAGTTTCAGAAATGCAAATGAAGATTATCATAATATAAAATACAAAATCTGAGAAATATTTAGTTTTATAGACAATAGAATTGATTCTTGACATACACTCAGAGAAATTCTTGATATCATTGATGAACTCAATTTTCAAAAACAAGAAGATTTATTTGAGCTATCAAAAATTTATGAAGATCTCCTTCAATGAATGTGAAATGATTGAGGAAATAGTTGAGAATTTTACACTCCAAGAAGTATTATAAAAATCATGGTTGATACAATAGACCCAAAAGTATGACAAACCATTTATGATCCATCAACTGGAAGCTGCTGATTTTTAATTGAAGCATTTAATCATCTCAATTCTCAAGAAAAAAATGATAAAGAGTTAGATTTTTTACAAAAAAATACTTTCTTTTGAAATGAAAAAACTCCACTTGCATATATTATGTGAGTGATGAATATGATTTTGCATGGAATTTCAAATCCAAATATCAACAAGAAAAATACTCTTACTACGGATATTAGGCAAATTCAAGAAAAAGATAGATATGATATAATTCTTGCAAATCCTCCTTTTTGAGGAAAAGAAAAAGATATGATTCAAAATAATTTTCCTTTTAAAACAGGTGCTACTGAAATGCTATTTTTGCAACATATTTATAAGCATTTAAAATTGGAGTGAAAAGCAAGTATTGTAGTTCCAGAATGAGTTTTATTTAATACTTCAAATTCTTTCCAAGATATCAAAAGAGAACTTCTTGAAAATTATAATCTGCATAGTATTATTTCTCTCCCAGCTTGAGTATTTTTACCTTACAGTTGAGTAAAAACAAATATAATTTTCTTTGATAGAAAGGGAAGTAGTAAGGATATTTGGTATTATGAAATCAATCTTGGAAGAACTTTGACAAAAAATAAACCTATTTCTTATGAAGAAATAAAAGATATTCCAAATTTACTTAAAAAAAGAGAAATCTGAGAAAACTCTTGGATAGTAAAAATTGAAAATATCAAAGATTATGATCTATCAGCAAAAAATCCAAACAAATTAAAAGAAGAAATTTTAAGAACTCCTGATGAAATTATAAAAAATATTGAAAAAAATGACGAAGAAATAAAGATTTTAGTAAGTGAATTGAAAAAGATTATTCAGTAAAATATTGATTTTTTGTAAAAAATAAAAACCTCTTATGAGGTTTTATTTTGATATAATTTTTTTCACTCTCTCCACCAATTCCTCCTTCTCCAACTTCTCAGCAGAATATTTTACTTTTTGAAACAATCAAATAATTTCATGTATTTCAGGATATTTCTTTTTATCAATTTCACTTCCGATTTCAGAAAGAGTTTTATAATAAAAATCTGTTCCATAAAACTTTTTTTCCAAATATTCTATAAAAATCTTATACAGTAAATCAGAAAAATTTTCGTCATCTATTTCAGGGAAAACAATTTCTTTTTTGGGAACAACAGGAGTTTTCACAGCAAATGCTTTTTTGTTATTTTGAAACAAACTATACCAATATCACAACAGTCAGAAAAAGAAAATCAAAAATATAATAATGATTGGATTTCACAAGAAAGTAAATAAAAAACCTCTTTTACTTTCAGGAACATATTCATTTTTTACTGATTCTCAACTTACTTTTATTTGTACGATATTTGAAGAAACTGTTCCACTTGAAGTTTTAAAAACTGCTGGTCAAAGTTCAAATTCTCAAGCAGAAGTAGGGGAAAGAGTAAGAATTATTTTATAAATTGTTTTATTTTCTTGCTTTGTTTCGCCATTTAGAATACTGATTTGACTCATACTCGAAGTTGATTGAGATTGAGACAATATTTGAAAATTTTCAGCTCATTTTAACTCGATAAATTCTCCACTATTATCTAAAGTAATCACAACAGAAAAATTCTCACCAGTTACTATTTCTGACTTTTCAGTTTCTAAAATAGCATTGTCAGCAAAAATATTCCCAAATAATCAAAAGAATATTATTATAAAAATACTTAATTTTTTCATACATTTTTCTTAAAAAAATAAAGAATTATTTCTCTTCAATCACTATTTCTCACTCATCAAAAATATATTTTCATAAATCTTTTTTATGAGAAATTTGATGTTCACAAATATATTGAATATATTCTCATTTTATCTTTTTTACTCCATGTGCAAGTTTTTTTCCAGATGATTTTTCTATAAAATTTATTTCTAAAACTTTCTTTCCAATTTGAGAAAAATCAATCATTTTTTTATAGCTCAAAGGCAAAAAATCAACAATGATATCAACTTCTAAATTTTTAAGAGTTTGGGTAATTTTTTCTTTCCAAAATAAACTCAAATTTTTTGCTTCAATAGGAAGTTTATAATTTCAAATACAATCTTCTGGTTTTAAAACTCCATACATTCCAGAAAAAATAAGAAAATGATTTTCAAAATATTTTTGTCATTTTTTACTCATTTTTTCATATCAAATAGCATTATACATCACTCAACTATATCTTTGAATTGCTTTCAAAAATGGTCAATTTTGTATATTTTTATTTAATTTTTGAGCTTCCTCAAATCTTTTTCCTATACATTTTAAGTCTTTTTCAGTCGTATTTTTCATTATTTTTAATGGTTTTTCAAAAGGAAAACTCAGCATTTCATTTTCAAAGCTTCATCCAGTTTTTTTTCATTCGCTTGGGGGAAGTAAAAAAAGTATTTTCATTTTTATTTTACTAGATATATAAACAAAGTTATTATAGAAAAAGTAAAAATATTACAAGAAAATTTTTGTCACCTTTTTTTTAATCTTAAGTTATAGCATATGCAATAGCACAAATTTTATATATTAATTTACAAAATTATGAAAAAAGTAATCGCACTTACTCTTGCATCTACTGCTTTATTTGCAAGTAATACATTCGCAGATGAGAATGTAAAAATAAGATCTATTTCTGCTCCAATTGCAGTTCAAGAACTTCCTACTGCTACTACTGACACATTATTACAAAAATACGATGTAATCATCAGAAATAATAAAATTACTCCAGATAATGAATACAATAATAGTACTTATTTTACAAAAAAAATTAAAACTTCTGATATTGTTATTCCTGATGAAGTAAAAGAAAAAGCAAGTAAAATTTATTTTCTTGTAGAAGAAGGAAGTCCAATATTTTATGCAAAATGATTAGCTTTAGAGGCTGATAGTATAGCTGTTGACCCAGTAGAAAAAGAATATAATTATAAAGTAGTAACTTTTACTCCAGGAAAGACAGAATATACTTTTAACTCATCTGATTTAGTAAAAGATTTTTCTAAAGATGAATATAAAAATGTAACTATTTCTTTAGTGGCTGAATTTTCAAATAATGAAAAACTCTATCTTGCAAATGCTGCTTATGTAAATATCGGAAATAAAGAAAATGTTTTAGAGAATTTAAAATCTAAAAAAGATGAATCTCAAAGTTATTTTGGATATTATAATACAGAAAGTCTTGAAACTTATTTAGAAAAATTAAGTGAGAAAATGACGAGAAATGATTATAAAAAAGTACTTCAAAATGCTGATTCTAAATTAAAATCTCTTATTTGAAAAAATACTGAAGAAAAAAAGAAACTTTTACAATCAATTACAAAAGAATCTGATTTTGAATGAAATGTTGATAAATATGCACTTAATAATGAAACAAATAGTTTATTATCAAATGTTGCAAGTGCTACAAGACAACAATTACAAAAATTAAGATCATATGATCTCATTGACTCAATTTTTAATAAATAAGAAAACTAAAAAATAGGGAAGTAAGACTCCCTATTTTTTTAAAGCATTATTTCTAAAATACTCATTCAATTTTTAATATATTCTTCGTCTTTTCCTATTATTTTTATGATAGATGATTTTTCAATGATATTATTTTCTTCAAAAGCTTTTGCAATTAAAAAACTTTCGTTATCAAATATTTCTGCTGAATATTTTTCTATGATTTCTTCTAATTCATCTTCATTTTTAATTTCCTCTTTCAAACTGAGACAAATTCCATTGAGTAATAATCAAAAATTTTTTAAATCATAATTTTTTTCTACTAAATATTCTAAAAATACTACTTCATTTTCTTCATTTATAAATGTATTTGGAATCATAATATCTCAAAGATTTATATCTAAAGTATCAAGAGGAAGAGCATTTCCTATATGAAAAAATTTTACAATTTCATAATTTTCTTTCACATAAGTTATAATAGAAGAAATATCTTCTCAAAATATAAGTACAATATTTGAATCAATATCAAGTTTTGAATATATCTCTTTATCGGCAAGTTTTTCTTTTAAACTCAAAGAAAGACTTTTTATAATTTCATTTTTTATATGCTCGTTATTAGTGTGAATAATTTTTGCAAAAATGTTCATAATTTTTTAGTTAATAATATTTGGATTATACTATATAGATAAAATAATATTTTCAAAAAATATTTATAAAATACTTTTTCTTGCAAAAACTTCAAAAATACTATAATAAAAATCACTAAAATTAAATAATTAAAAATGAAAAAAATATATTTAATTGATTGAAATTCTTTTATTTACCGTATGTTTTTTGCTATTCCAGAATTTAAAACAAGTGATGGAACTTTTGTAAATGCACTTTTTTGAATGGCAAAATTTTTTGTATGACAACTTGTGAAAGAAAATCCTGATTATCTTGTTTTTATTAAAGATGCAAAAGGGGATAATTTTCGTCATCAAATTTATGCTGATTATAAAGCAACTCGTGAGAGAATGCCAGATAATTTAAGAACTCAAATTGCTCTTATAGAAGAAATGATTACAAAAATGTGACATCAAATAGTAGAAATTCCTAATTGTGAAGCTGATGATGTTATTGGAACCTTAGCTGAAAGTTTAGGACAAGATAAGAATAATGATATTTATATACTTTCTGGAGATAAAGATTTATATAGTTTAACCAAAGAAAATGTAAAGATCTATGATACTATGAAAGCGCATATTTATGATTATGAATGAGCTAGAGGAAAATTTGATGTTCCCGCAGAGCTTATTATTGATTATTTAGCTATTGTATGAGATGCTTCAGATAATATTCCAGGTATTGCAGGATTTGGACCAAAAAAAGCAATAGATCTTATAAATAGATATGGAACTTTAGAACAAATTTTTGAACATATTGATGATGAAGACTTTATTTTATCAGGAAAAACTTTGGAAAAATTAAAACAAAGTCACGAAATTGCATTTTTATCAAAAAAACTCGCAACTATTAAAAAAGATGTAGAGTTAGATAATTTTTATTTAGAAAATTTCATTTTTGATAAAGAGAGTATTTTGAATGATGAGGTAAAAAATTTTTTTAAAAAATATGAATTTAATTCACTTTATAAAGAAGAAAAAGAACTCAAAATTTGGAAGAATTTGGGACTAAAAGTACAAGTTATTACTCAAATAACAGAATTAGAAAATTTAAAAATTCTTCTCAAAAATTATAAAAGAGTATTTTTTGATACAGAAACGACTTCTTTAAATATTATGCAGGCAGATTTGGTTGGAATAAGTTTATATTTAGATGATGAAAATATTTTTTATATTAATATACTTCATGATGGAAAAAAAATTTCCTATGATGAAAGCAAAGATTTTTTAGAATTTTTATTTTCTCTTGATATTGAAATAGTAGGACATAATTTGAAGTATGATTTAGAAATAGTAGAAAAACATTTTCAAAAAAATCAAGAAAATATATCAAATTGAAAACAAGATAATGTTTGACAGTTACAAATTTTTTGATAATATCAATTTTGTTATTTTATAATTTAGAATTATTATGTTTAAAAGAATCTTTTTATTTTTACTGACAAATATTGCTGTTTTAGCAGTTATTACCATTATAATAGCTATTTTAGAAAATGTATTTGGAATTCAAATTTCAGGATATAGTACGAGTTATATTTCTATATTAATTTATGCAGCAATTGTATGATTTACTTGATCATTCATTTCATTACTTATTTCAAAATGGGTTGCAAAAAGAGCATATAATGTTGTTTTGATTACTTCTGAAAATTTAAATAAACTTGATGAGAAAGAAAGACATGTATATGATATTGTACAAAGAATTGCTGACAATAATCATATTAAAATACCAGAAGTATGAATATATGAAGACAGTGATCCAAATGCATTTGCAACTGGAGCAACAAAAAATAGTTCTTTAGTTGCTGTTTCTACAGGGCTTTTAGAGCTTATGAATAAAGATGAAATTGAATGAGTAATTGCTCATGAAATGGCACATATTTTAAATGGAGATATGGTTACTATGACTTTATTACAATGAGTAGTAAATACATTCGTAGTATTTTTATCAAGAATTTTAGCAAATATTTTTGATAATGTAACGGATGGAAAATTTGGAGCACTTGGATATTTTTTAGTAAACTTAATTTTACAAATTCTTCTTTGAATTTTAGCTTCACTGATTACTATGGCATTTTCAAGATACAGAGAATATAGAGCTGATGAAGGAAGTGCAACATTTGTTTGAAAAGAAAAAATGATTGCTTGACTAAGAGCTTTACAAAAAATGCAAAATCTTGCAAGTTCTGATTCAAGTGAATTAGCAACTATGAAAATATCTACAAAATCGAAATCATGATTTTTACAATATTTTTCTTCTCATCCAGATTTAGAAGACAGAATTAAAAATTTACAATCAAAATCATTTTAATAAAAAAGAGAATTTATATTCTCTTTTTTATATTCTGTATTCTTTATATTCAACTTTATTTTGTAATATCGCTTCTCGAATCATTTTTTCATTTTGATTGAGTTTAGAACTTCATGATTTTACTTCTAAGAAAATAATCTTTTTTAAATTTCCTTCAGAAAGTCCATCAAAAATTATATAATCAATTCATTTTCAAACAAAAGTCATATCACGAGGTGCGTATGGAAAATTTGGTAAAAAGGGAAGTACTTTTTCATATACTTCTCAAAGAATAACTGATTTTGATTTTTTAATAGAAAGTTCTCTTTCATTTTTGAGAGTTTTGTATTTAATGATTTTTCAAATAATAATTCATACGATAATTCAAATACATCATCATATGATTAAAAAAAGGATTTCATTTATTTCTAAAGTCATATTGTAAGATTATTTATAAAAAAGCTCCTTTTGAAAGGAGTTTATTTTTTTCTTGAAAAATTTTCAACTGCAGAACTCGTAATAGTTTCATTTGGTATTAAAACAAGATTTCATTCAGTATTTCTAATTTTTAAATAAATCAGTCAGATATCTTCGACTTCTCATTCATAAGAACTAATTTTGATTCTATCTCCTATTTCAAAAGGTCTATTAATTAAAACATTGACAGCTCCAAAAATATTTGCAACTGTTTTTTGAGATGCAAGTGCTAAAGCAAGTCATCAAACTCAAGCTCATGCAAGTAAAGCTCAAACATTGTACCCAAGATTTGAAACAATAGTAATAATTCCAAGTACCCAAACAATTATTTTTGCAATTTTATTTAAAATTGGAAGTAAATGTTTTGAAAGTGATTTATTTGCTTGTCTTTGCTCAAAAGTTTTGAAAACTTTATTTATGATACTCGTAATTACCAAAATAATCACTAATATAAAAGAAACATAATATATTTTTTCAAGAGAAATATAGGTATTTATAAATTTTGTTAGTTCTTTATCTAAAAATCATTCTTTTAAAATATATAAAGATACAAAATAAATCATTCAGATAAGAATATAAAAATATTTTTTCATATAAAGAAATTATCAAATAATATTTTTTATTGTATAATTTTTTTATTTTTTGCAAATTTTAAAATTGGTAAAAATAATATTTTCTATATACTAAAAAAAATTAATAAATTCAAATATGTACTATATTTATATTTTAGAATGTGCTGATAATACTTTTTATACGGGAATCACAACTGATTTGGAAAGAAGAGTTTTTGAACATAATTCTTCATCACTCTGAGCAAAATATACAAAAAGTCGTCGTCCAGTAACACTTATATATTCTGAAAAATATGAAAATAGAAGCCTCGCTTCAAAAAGAGAAATAGAAATAAAAAAACTCTCTAAAAAACAAAAAAATGAACTCATAAAAAAGCAAGACTAGTCTTGCTTTTTTATATTTTTTTTCAATGAATTTTTATTCTTCAGATACTGCTCATTCAACAGCTTTTCTGATGATGGCAAATTCACCATAATCTTTTTCCATATTAATCCAAACTTCATATCCTCAACCATGAGCAGAAGTTGCATCTTCACTTAAACGTTCGTCATATACATCAGGTCTAAATCCAGGTCTTCCAGTTGAATTATTTGCAGTAGTAATTTTTTTAATAGTTTCTACTTTTGTTGTATAAATTCATTCTGGAGTAATAATTTCAATATCATCTCCAAGATTAAATTTGTTTTTTACTTCAATTCTAGCAAGTTTATTCCCTTCATCAAAATTTCTAATAATTCAAAGGAAAATTTTTGTTTGAAATCCACCATTTCTTTCATAAAATTGTGCATTTGCTCCAGGATTACCAGCTAAAAATCCAGGAATATATCCTCTGTTTGCAATAGAAAATAATTCATCAGCTAATTTTTGTACATCATATTTTTCTCATCTTTCGACTGCATCAACAGCTTCTCTATATGCTCTTCCAACAGAAGCAATATAGTTTACTGTTTTATTTCTTCCTTCTACTTTAAAACTGATAATTCAAGCATTTGCTAAATCTTCAATATAATCAATAGCACATAAATCTCTTGAATTCATTAAATATGTACCATATTGGTCTTCATCAATTTCCATCAGTTCTCCAGGTCTTTCTTTTTCATCAAGATAAAAATTTCCTGTTAATTCTTCATATTCTTCAGGTCTTCCAGTAAGTGTTTCAAGTTCAGCTTCTGTTTTTTCATCTTTAAAAACTTTAAATTCCCATCTACAAGAATGACTACAAGTTCCTTGATTTGGATCTCTATTTGAAAGATAATTTGAAATTAAACATCTTCCAGAATAAGCCATACAAATAGCTCCGTGTACAAAAGCTTCTAATTCCATAGTTGGAACTGCTTCGTGAATTTCTTTCATTTCTCTAATAGAAATTTCTCTTGATAAAATGATTCTTTTAATTCCAAGTTCACTCCAAAATTGAGCTTGTGCCCAGTTTGTATTGTTTGCTTGAACAGAAAGATGAATTTCAGCATCAGGAAACTCTCTTCTTACAATATGTATAAGTCCTGGATCTGACATGATAAAAGCATCAGGTTTCATATCATACATTTTTTTAAATTGTGCCATAAATGGCTTGATTTTTACATTATGAGCATAAATATTTGCTGTAAAGTAGATTTTTTTTCATAAATTATGTGCATAATCTACTGCTTCTTGCAAAGTTTCCATAGTAAAAGCATTCGTTCTCGCACGAAGTGAAAACATAGGTGCTCATACATATACTGCATCTGCTCAGTAAGCATAAGCAAATTTTAATTTTTCCATATCTCATGCAGGCATGAGTAATTCTAATTTTTTTGACATAACAAAAAATAAATAAGTAAACTATTTACAAGATAGTCTTGAAGTCTTTATTTTCAGACTTGGAGAGTATATGAAAAAAAGATTATTTTACAATTTTTCTTGGTGTTTTATTTTATATTTTTAAAAAGGAATGTATTTTTGCTTTAACCCAAGTTTTTAAACTCTCAATATTTTGAGATGGTTTTAAAATAGTAATCTCTTGTAAAATACTTTCATTTATAAATGATTGAAATTCATTTAAAATCACATCATTTGAGCTTTGAACTGTTTCAAGTATTTTTCTTTTTCATCCTTTTATTTTTGTGTATTTTATTTCTCAATAATGAGGTGTACTTCTGCGTTTATCTCCTATTGTTTCAAGAATATAATATCAAGTTATTTTATATGAATAACTTCTTGAAATATAAAATTTCAGCATAAAGTGAATATTTTTTTCCTTTGAACTTTTTTTAAATTCAAGAAAAAGGATATCTTTTCTTTCTATTTTATTCCATCTATTTACCACTCCATTGAGTTCATCTACAGAAAAATCTGAAAAATCATTTGATGTTTCAAAATCAGTATGAAGTAATATTTCTACTGCGGTAGTTTTTTCAGAAGTATCTGATGTGGAAAAATTTGTAAAATCCTCAATACTGCGGATATTATCACTTGATCTTCTATTTTGAGTCATACTATTATCTTCAATAAATTAAGAAATTATTATATAAACTTACAAGTCAATTTCAAATCTTTTTTCTTTTCATTGAATGATTTCATTGATAACTTGTAAAATATCTTCAAGATTTGTTTGTTCAAATTTTCATTGAATTTCTATTTTTGAATTTTTATGAAAGTTTGTTTTTACTACTTTGGGATTGATAATATGAATATTTTGTTTTATTTCATTTTTGAGATTCATAGCAAAACCTCTCAGTCAAAATTTACTTGCAGAATAAGAAGCTCAAAATTTTCCAGATTTTTTACTCGAAATACTTCCAATAAAAATGATTCAAGATTTTAATTTATCTAAAAAAATACTCGTAAAAATAATTGGTGAAAGGAGATTTGTTTGAATAATTTCTTTATGTTCTTCTAAAGAAATATTTTTGAAAGTATCAAAATATCAAACTCAAGCATTTAAAATGAGCCAGTCAATTTCAGGAACTTTTTTATAGATTTCAGATAAAAATGTTTCATCATTTATATTTCATAAAAATTCTTGTATCTTTAGATTGCTTGAATTTTTTGATATCCCATAAATAGTATGAGTTTCTTGCATATTTTGTGCAACAAATTTTCAGATTCAAGAACTGGTACCAGTTATAAATATATTTTTCATGTGTTTATGATTAATTTTTTAAAATATATATTTTTTGTTTGAAAAATCAATATGGGCTAGATAAAATCTCTTCATTTAAAATTGCTTTTATAAAAAAATCACTATATTTAATAAATCGTTTTTAATTCTTTTAATATATTTTTTATGAAACAAAACACGAAATTACCACTTTTAGAAATGCCGATAGGAAAAGCTTTACTTGTTCTTTCTATACCGATTGTTATTACCAATATGTTGCAAGTGGCATATCATTTTACAGATGCGTATTGGGTATGAAGATTATGACATGATGCAGTTGCAACCGTAACTGTTGCATGAATGATTATTTTCTTAACTATTTCTCTTTGAAGTTGACTCAGTATTGCGGGATCAATTTTGATTGCTCAATATTTTGGGGCAAAAAATGAAAAAATGGTAAATCATACTGCGGCACAAACACTTTTAATGATTTTACTTAGTTCTGCATTTTTATGAGGTCTTTGATATATTTTTACTCCTCAAATTATTTCTCTCATTTGAGTAGACCAAGCTATTTTTCATCAAACAATACAATATGTTCGTATTTCTTTTGTTTGAGTATTATTTAGTTTTTCATTTTTTATGTTTCAATCTATTATGAGATGAATCTGAAAACCAAATATACCTATTTTTATTGTGTGACTCACAGTACTTATAAATTTTGCAGTAAATCCATTTCTCATTTTTTGATTTGGAAACTTTTGATGATTTTGAGTTATTTGAGCTGCTATTACTACTCTTATTAGTCAAGCAATAGCAACTGTTATAGGATTTTCTCTATTATTTAGTGGAAAATATGGAATTCGTCTTCATCTTCATGACTTTATTCCTGATAAAAAAGCTATTAAGAAATCATTCTTACTTTGACTTCCTTCTTCTATTGAAATGACAGCAAGAAGTGGATCATATGCACTTTTAATAGTAATTGTTACCATGTTTGGAACACTGGCTCTTGCTTGATTTTGAGTAGCTGGCAATATTATGCAATTTATTATTATTTTTTCTATGTGACTTTCTATGGCAACTTCGGTACTCGTTTGACAGAGTGTATGAGCCTGACTTATAGAAAAAGCAAAAGAAATTAATAAAATAAGTGCTTGGATTTCATTTATTCTTTTAACACTATTATGAGGAATTGCGTTTATATTTGCTCCTTATTTTATTGCATTTTTTGTTCCTTGAGAGGATGAAGTAATAAAAATTTGAAGTGAAATTGTTCGTATTTGAGCCTTATTTTTCTGACTTATTTGAATTCAAATGTCATTAAATGGAGTACTGAGAGCTATTGGAAAAACTCAAATTCCTATGTTTATTACGATTTTATGACAATGGGTAATTAAACTACCACTTGCATATATTTTAGCTCATTATACTTCTTTATGAATGAGTTGAGTTTGGTGGTCAGATCCAATTACTTCTATTATTATTTGTATTGTTATGTTTTATATTATGATGAAAATGGATTGGTCAAAAGCAAATATGACAAAAGATGAGCAAACTGAAAAACAAATTATTGAAGAAAGAATTATTGAAGAACCAATAAAGGATTTTTAGATAAAAAGTGATGAAAATCACTTTTTTTTATTTTTTTGTCTAAAAGTAAATATTTTATTTATTATAAAAAATTATATTTTTTCTTGCCAAACAAAAAATTATCTGCTAAACTTTTATTGCGCTTTTATTTTATAACTTGTATCTATGAAAACACAAACAATAAAAAAACAAAAAGATATTCCGAAATATCTTTTAGGTAAAACCGCAGGTTTTACCTTAGTAGAACTCATTATAGTGATAACTATATTAGCAATTCTTGCGACCATTGCATTTACATCATTTAGAAATTATTCTTGAAGTGCTAGAGATGGAAATAGATTAGCAACAGTAAAAAATATACAAAGTGGACTAGACCTTTTAAGTATAAAAACATGAGTGTATCCAGAACCAGAAAATATGGTAGAAATAACAGGAAGTGGAATGTATTTAAAACAATGATTTTTTTGAGAAGGCTCACAACAGGCAATAAAAATAAGTGGAACAGTAGTAGACCCTCTTGATGAAATAGAGTATATCTATTCAACGAATGAAGATAATACAAAATATCAACTGTGAAGTTATTTAGAAGAGAATAATTCACTTTCTTATTTTCCACAAATTTATGCGAGTAATTTTGATTACAGCAAAAGATATTTTTATACATTATGACAGAAAGTTTGAATATTACTAGAAGAGGATAATACTCCTATTTTAAAAGAAAAATATTCAACTTGACTGAATTTGGAAGGAAATAGTAATAAGTTTAAAGTATATTTTTCTAATGATAATAATTCAGGAAGTTATATTTGAAATGGAGACCAACTTACACAAAAAATAGTAGAAGTTCAAAGTCAAAATACAACTCCAGAAGAAGAACCTTGAGAAACTGAAAACTTATGAAGTACATATGATTGTGATAATGTAACTACTGAAAGTGCTTTTACATTTAGTAATGGGATGATAACTTGATATGATCAAAATACATGAGGACTTGATGTAATTATTCCTTGTGAAATAAATGGGGAAACAGTAACTTCTATAGGGGGATTTGCATTTGGTTTTAAATGATTAACGAGTGTAAACATACCAAATACTATTATAGATATCTGAAATCAAGCTTTTTATGGAAACCAATTAATAAGTGTATCTATTCCAAATAGTATAACAACTATTTGACTACAAGTTTTTGCTAGCAATCAATTAACAGGGATTACTCTTCCTAATAGTATCATAAGTATTTGACATTGAGCTTTTGAACAGAATTTATTGACAAGTATTTCTATTCCAAATAATGTTACTACTATTTGAGCTTCTGCTTTCAGAAATAATAAATTAACAAATGTGATAATACTAAATACTATTACAAATATTTGAAATCAAGCTTTTGAACAGAATTTATTGACAAGTATTTCTATTCCGGATAGTGTATCTACTCTATGATATAATGTTTTTAGAAATAATCAGTTAACTAGTGTTGTGATTTCAAATAGTGTAATAACTATTTGAAATGATGCTTTTAATCTCAATTGACCATGAAAAAATAGCTGAAATATTACTGATTGGACTTCTGGAAATGGAGGAACTTGGAATCTTGATGGAACCACTTGGATAAAACAAAATTAAAATATAAAATAAAAAGCAAATTTTATAAAAAAATTTGCTTTTTATTTGGCTTTCTATATACTAAATTCCGTTAGCACTACTCCTTGATTGTGTGATTCTAGTATGGAGTAGGGCATTTTTTGTGTATTTTAACATATAATTTGATTTCGAATGCAAAAAGAAACGAGCAAAAAATGTGCAGAAGTTGGGAGTTTGTATGAAATAGCTGGAAGACACTATTTTACAGATGATACTTCAGTAGCTTGAGTTCCAGACTTACTAGAAGTTCAATTGGACTCATATAAAACCTTTTTAGAAAAATGAATTGATGAAGCTTTTAGAGAAATTTTTCCTATTAGTGATTTTTCTGGAGAAAGAATTGATATTTACTATAAAGGATATTTTTTAGAAGAACCAAAATTTGATGCAGAAACTTGTAAAAAGAAAAACTTAAATTTTGAAGCTCCTTTAAAAGTGAGACTTGAAATGTTAAATAAAGAAACTGGGGAAATTAAAGAACAAGATGTATATCTTGGTTGAGTTCCTCTTATGACAAATACAGCTTCATTTATCATAAATGGAATTGAAAGAGTTATTGTTTCACAAATTATTAGATCTACTGGTATTTTCTTTACTTCTGGTGAAGAAGGATTTGCATTAAAAATCATTCCAGCAAAAGGTTCTTGGTTTGAAATCGATATTGAAAAGAAATGAATTATTAACGTAAAAATTGATAAAAAAAGAAAACTCCCTATTTCAATTCTTTTAAGAGCCTATGGACTTGAAACAAATGCTGAAATTTTAGATGCTTTTAAAGATTTAGGAGAAGATGTCATTGGACAAAATGTTTCACCAACTTTAGAAAAAGATAAAACAAAAACAAGAATTGAAGCTCTTCATGCTATTTATAAAGTATTAAGACCTGGAGATCTTGCAACTGATGAAAGAGTAGAAGAATTATTTAAAAATACATTTTTAGATGAAAAAAGATTTGATCTTTGAGAAATCGCAAGAATGAAAATAGAAAAAAAACTTGGAATTAAAACAAAATACAATTCTGAAACAGGAAAATTTTTATCTATTGAAGAACTCGTAAAATCTTTAAAGTATTACCTAAACCTTAGAAATGGGGTAGAAGGATACGTAGTAGATGATATTGATCACTTAGAAAACAGAAGAGTAAGATCAGTTTGAGAGCTCGTTCAAGATAAAATCAAAGTTTGATTTACGAGAATGGAAAGAATTGCAAAGGATAGAATGACTATTGTTGAACTAGAAGATGCAACTCCTGGGACATTTATCAACTCTAGACCATTTGTTGCTATTTTAAAAGAATTTTTCTCTTCTTCTCAACTTTCACAATTTATGGATCAAACTAATCCATTATCAGAAATGGCTCATAAAAGAAGAATTTCTGCTCTTGGACCTGGATGATTGACAAGAGAGAGAGCTTCGTTTGAAGTTCGTGATGTTCACCCAACTCAATACGGAAGAATCTGTCCTATTGCTACACCAGAAGGGCCAAATATTGGATTGGTATTGCATTTAGCATCATATTCAAAAGTAGATAAATATGGTTTTATTCTTACTCCATTTAGAAAAGTACAACATACAGTAAAAAATGATGGGAAAAGTCCAATAAATAGAATTGCCCTTTCAGATATTTTATCAGATAAAGGTGAAGTTATTGTTCAAGATAAAGCTTATATTACTAAAGAATTAGCTGAAAAATTACAAAAAGAACTCTCTGCAAAAGAAATTGAAGTAAGAGGATACTTAACTCCTGAATTTGATTATTTTGATGCTCATCAAGAAAGAGCTTTAGTAATTGCTGAAGCAAATTCTGAAGTTGATGCTTTTTCAAATTTTACAAAAACAAGACTTTGAGCTCGTTCTAATTCTGAACCAACTCTATCATATGTAAGACAAATTACTCATATTGATATTTCTCCAAAACAAATAATGTCAATTGATACATCACTTTTACCATTCTTAGAACATGATGATGCGACAAGAGCGGAAATGGGTACAAATATGATGAGACAAGCGGTTCCTCTTGTAAGACCTGAAAGTCCGTATGTTGGAACTGGAATGGAAAGAATCGTTTGAGAAGGAACAGGATATGTTATTAAAGCAACTGAAGACTGAGAAGTTATTTGAGTTGATGCAAAACATATTACTGTAATGTATGCAAGTGGAAAAAAAGTTATTTATGAACTTAGAACCTATAAAAGATCAAATCATGATGAACTGATTCATCAAAGACCAAAAGTAAGTCATGGTCAAAAATTCTTAAAAGATACTATCCTGGCTGATGGACAATCTATTGATAATGGAGAATTAGCAATCGGGAAAAATCTAAGAGTAGCATATATGCCATGGAATGGTTATAACTATGAAGATGCGATTATTATTTCTCAAAAACTTATGCAAGATGATGTATTTACATCTATTCATATTAAAGAATATTCTCTTGATGTAAGAGAAACAAAACTTGGGCCTGAACAAACAACTGATGATATTCCAAATGTATCTATTTCAAAATTAAAAGATTTAGATACAGACTGAATTATCAGAGTTTGAGCTTATGTTGAATGAGGAGATATTTTAGTTTGAAAAATTACTCCAAAATGAGAACAAGAACTTTCTCCAGAAGAAAGATTACTGAGAGCAATTTTTGGTGATAAATCAAAAGATGTTAAAGATTCTTCTTTAAGACTTCCTTCAGGACAAGGATGAAAAGTTATTGATATTCAAATATTAAAAAGAGAACTGGGAGATAATCTTCCTACCTGAGTATTTAAACAAGTAAAAGTGTTTATTGCTCAAACAAGAAAAATTGAAGTTTGAGATAAAATGGCCGGAAGACATGGAAATAAATGAATCGTTTCAAGAATTGTTCCTGTTGAAGATATGCCATTTATGTCAGATGGAACTCCAGTAGATATTATCTTAAATCCACTTTGAGTAGTATCTCGTATGAATATCGGGCAAATCCTTGAAACTCACCTTTGAGCAGCAGCAAAAAATCTTGGTATTAAAATTGCTACTCCTGTATTAAATGGTATCAGACTTGAAAAAATTTCTGAACTTATGAAACAAGCTGGATTGGAAGAAGATGGAAAAGTTCAACTTTATGATGGAACTACTTGAGAAGCATTTAAAGAAAGAACAACCGTTTGAATTAAATATATGTTAAAACTTCACCATTTAGTTGAAGATAAAATTCATGCAAGATCAGTTGGTCCTTACTCAATGGTAACACAACAACCACTTTGAGGAAAAGCTCAAAATTGAGGACAAAGATTTTGAGAAATGGAGGTTTGGGCACTGGAAGCATATGCAGCAAGTAATATTTTACAAGAAATGATTACGATTAAATCAGATGATGTTGCCGGAAGAACTCAAGCATATGAAGCGATTGTAAAATGAGCATCAATTAAAAAACCAAATATTCCTGAGTCGTTTAATGTACTCATAAAAGAATTACAAGCTATTGCATTAAATATTGAACTTCTTGATAAAGAAGAATTAACACAAAAAGAAAATCTTATAAGAAATAGATATGAAGAAGTATTAAAACTTGAATGAACAGCTGATTTAGATTTTTCTAAAGAAGAAAGTGAATAAAAGATAATATTCTAAAAATATTATTTAAAATCATAAAAGAAAGTGTTTAAAATCTATTTTTTAACACTTTCATCCTTTACCATTTTACCATTTCAACTTATGTTTGATAAAAA
>JAUCCN010000005.1:0-69254 GCA_034676185.1 Patescibacteria group bacterium
TACAAAATCTATGGTTGATGCAAAAGGGTTAGACTTTTACGGAATGCCAAGATAATAAAAAATCCAAAAGATTAAAGCAAAATGTTTTAATCTTTTTTTAGTAATAATATATAAATAATGCAAAGATTTTTCCTACAAACCTTTTATTTATGAGAAAAGGAACTTATTTTACAAGATGAAGAAATCATCTATCAATTGGTAAAAGTTTTAAGATCGAAATCTTGAGACCAAGTTATCTTTTTTGATGGGAAAACTTTGTTTGATTATGTATACGAAGTTCGCTCTATTGATAAAAAAAATATTATTTTTGTTTTTGTTTCAAAAATTGAGAAATTCCAAGAACAAAAAATATTAAATTTATATCAATCACTTCCAAATAAAATTGATAAAATAGAGGATATTATTCAAAAATGAACTGAAATTTGATACAATAATTTTTATTTTTTTCGTTCTGAAAGAAGTCAGGATTTAAAACTTTCAGAAAATAAAGTACTGAGATTTGAAAAAATTATTCAGGAAGCTTCTGAACAATCAGGAAGAAATATAATTCCTCAAATATATTTTTTAGAAAAACTTAATCTATCAGATATGAAAGGGAAAAATATTTTTTTTCATACTGATAAGAATACTTCTCAAAAATTATCAGATATTTCGTTTGATTTTTCTCAAGAGATAAATATATTTGTTGGTCCAGAATGAGGATTCTCACAAAAAGAAAATGATGAATTTCTGAAAAATAATTTTTTGAAAATATATTTAGGAAATAATATTCTAAGAACACAAACAACAGGAGTTGTCACTTGATTTTATATTTTACAAAAATAAAAGTCTAAAATAAATTTTTAACCCAAAGAAGAATAATTATGAAAAATACTCTCCATGCTTATGAAGCTACAGCTTCAAATACAAATACTTTTTCATTCTCAAACGATACAGAAACATGTTTTGACTCAAATGGAAATAGACTTGCTATTCAGGAAATATCTACTGGAAATACAAACGAAATGTCAATACTCTGAAATCAAATCTTTCAAAGAAAAACATGAATAGATTCTATTATTTTTTTACAAAAAATAGGGGAGAAAAAATATAATTTTTTTGTGTATGAAAGAAATGGAACTTTTTCTTCTATGTGTGGAAATGGAGCAGGGACTTCTCTGTCTTACCTTTTTTCAAAATATGGTATTTCGCAAGCAGAGTTTATAACTCTTTCTCATCAAAGTGTACATGCAACTATCGATGAGCAAAAAGTATCTATTCAGATGTGAGTAACTCAGGAAATATCAGATGTAACAAATATTATACAAGTAGGATTTATACTTCATAATATTTCTTCTTATATTTCGCAATTTTTAGAAAATCCCTCGTTGCTTTCTCAGAAAGTAAAAGATGAAAATAAATTGACATATTTTCTTGAAATGTTTCAAAACCTTTCTCTTGATGAACAATTTGGTAAGTTTGTCTCAAACTTACAGATAAAAAAGTTCTCAAGCATTGCTTGAGAACCACATGTTCTTATAGATATTTGAGATACGATGAAGAATGCTTTTTTAACTTCGTATTATCTCAAAGCTATTTCTTTTTTACTCAGAATTCATTCAAATATCACGGCAGATATAAATTTTATGTTTTTTAAGCAAGAAAAAGAAAATACCTATATGCTCTATCCAAGTGAAAGATGAGTAGATGGAGGAATTCATTTTGATCAAACACTTTCTTGTGGAACTGGAAGTGTGTGTTTGTGATCATATGTACTTGCAAAACACGATGTATGACATATTGATATTGTAAGTCGTTCTTGAAAACAGTTGGTTGTTGCTAAGGAAAATGAAGAGATGATTTTAAGCTACCCAAGAGAAAATATTTCTGTAATGGAAGAAGAGGAGGAAAAATCTTATTTTTCATCACAAGCAATTTTAGAAAATTTTAGATATCATATAGAGTCAAAATTTGGAGATATATCATCGTTATCTTATCAAGAAATACTCTGAAAATATGGACAAAACTTTCCTGTAAGTGCTCAAAAAATTCAAAAGATATTTTGAGATATACTCTTTAGTTCTTGCTTGCATGAATCAGAATTTCCCATCGATCCATATAAAATTACTTCTAGTATAGTAGGAGCTTCTCTTGCAAAAGAATTATCTATTTCTCAGGTATACTCTCCATATTTAGATACTTTACAAGGAGAACTCAAATCATATCCAAATGTAAAATTAAAATCTGGAAAAATATTTAATAAAATTCACCTGCTCGTTGATGAATTATCAAAATATACTCGTAATCATATGGGAATAAAAGATGTATTAAAATATATCACACTGAGAACACAAACAGTTATAGACGGAATACAAGGAATAAAACAACCAGAAATTAAAGAGATATTAAAAGAATTAGAAAAAAATTTTGAATCTATTTTATGAGTCGGAAGTTCAAATATTATTGATTCAGAATATGGAAAATTTATTTTAGAGTTGTATAAAAAATTATGAATCTATGATATCGTATCAGAGTGTTTACCAGATTTAAAAGAACATCAAAGACATCATTTTTTGATTTCTATCATTGATAAACAAATAAAAAATCATATAGGGGAAATATATGAAAATTTTGTAAAGCAATTACTCAGATCAGATATTCCTCATCAAGATGCAGAAAATACAAAAAAATATATTCATAAAGCTTTGCAAGATAGTGTAATTACTTTTTTTATGCAACAAAATCTTTCTTCTCAAGAGAGAAAATTATTACAAGAAAAACAAATCATAGATACGAAATGAATGTTCGCACCACAATTATCATCTTCAGATCTTCGTTTAAAAACTCAGCTTTCAGAGTCTTTAGAGGAAATATTAACTCATGAAGAATTTTGAATTGATTTTTTTGTGAAATATATGTCTCGTATTTCAACACAAAACAATGGTAAACCAGTACTATTATGAGAATTTAATGATGAAAAAAATGGATTTAAAAAAATGTTTATTTATTTTATTATAGATGAAAATAAACAAAAAAAATTGTTTATGGGAAAAGCAAAACAAGGTTTTGAAATTAGTTTTGAATATTTTGTTAATCTGATGAAAACTCCCCAAAATATTATTAATTTTCAATGATGTGTGATGCTGTTATTATTATCTCTCTGAAATGTTCCTATGATAGGATCAGAAAGATGATATAGAGAAATTCTTATTCAAACACTCCAAGAGCATTTTTGAGGAAAATATGAGAAATATATCACATTTATCAAAGTTTCACAATTCGTTTGAGATTATGTTCCTACAAAAACGTGTTCTTGAGAAGATGTTTCAAATTATTATATGTCTTTTCCTGCTGGAAGTGATCATAGTTATTTACAAGATATTTTTTCAGAATCTTTATTGAGTTCTGGAGAATTTTGAAAAATACAAACCAAAAAATTACTTGAAAATCATTTTTCTCATAAAATAGTTTCACAGGAAGAACAAGTAATCTTTTTAAAGGAACTTATAGAAGGGCTTGACTGATATAATTTTCAACATATTTTAGAAAAAGAGGCTAAAAAGTTAATACAAAATGCACAAGAACATAAACTTCAAAATATTGAAAAAATACAACAAATAATTTTCTATACTTGACAAGAAAGAGAAAAATTACTTTTAAATTTATATAATAGATATTTACTTCTTACTAAATTATAAAATGAAAAATTATATATCCGCTCATATTGAATTATCTCAAGTTCCTTTGAGTATAAAAAAAACATTTTATTTGGATGATATTTTGGTCAAAGATGTTATTGAAGTGAAAGATATACAAGAAAAACTTGTATCTATTTCGCCTCAAGATGAAAATATAAAAATTGCTCCTTTTTGGAAAGATTCACAAAATTTTTCTGATATAGAAGATCAAGAATTACAACAAATAATTGATCTTGAAGGAAAAATCTTGCTTGAATATGTAAAAACTCATCCTTCTTTTTGAATCTCTGTTCGTGAAACTGTGTATGACAAACTGAGAGAAGTAAATAATTATTTCAAAAAGCAATGATTTGAGTTAGTGATAAAGATATGATATCGTCCTTTAGAAGTACAAAAAAAACTTTTTCAAGAAATACAAAAATATTTTAAGAATAAATTGCCAAATCTATCACAAGAAGCTATTTATAAGCTGGTTTGTGAATATGTGAGTGATGGAGATAATTTTGTACCTCCACATTCCACTTGAGGTGCGGTTGATGTTGTTTTAATTGATCATTTGTGAGGAGAGGTTGATATGGGAAGTCCGATAAATTATCCTGGAGAATCTTCATATATTACCTATCAAGATATTTCGCCAACTCAAAAGAAAAATAGAGATTTTTTGTGTGATACAATGCTCAAGTTTTGATTTGCAAATTTGGCTTCTGAATGGTGGCATTTTTCTTATGGAGATCCTATTTGGGCTTATTTTTATGGGAAAAAGGAAAGTTTATATAATAAAATATAAGTATGGTTTTACTACTTGCTTTTTCAACTATGCTTATTGATCATATAGGTATGATATTTTTTCCAACTGAAGATTATTGGAGAATGATTGGAAGAATAGCTTTTCCTTTATTTGCTTGGGGAATTGTAAGAGGATATAAAATGACGAAAAATAAACTTCGTTATGCAAGAAGAATATTTATTTTGGCAATTATCTCACAACTTCCAAGTTTTTTTATATCGCCTTATATCTATAATGTCTGTTTTACTCTTTTATTTTGACTCATTTCATTGGAAATTATAGATCACAAAAAGATAAATATAATTTTGAAAATAATTTTTGTAAGTTGTTTGCTTTTTATAGCTGATTTTTTCCAATTTGATTATGGAGTATATGGAATATTAACCATGATTTTACTTTTTTTTACTTGGCAGAAAAAAATGTCAGTAGTATATTTTTTTCTTCTGACATTTTTATTTTACTGTATAGATTTTCAAAATATAAGTATTCATTTTCATATACAAATTTTAGCTGTTTTATCAATTTTTATACTTTATTTTACTCCAATTCAAAAATATGATTTCCCAATTAATTTTTATTTCAAATATGGTTTTTATCCAGTTCATTTAATGGTTTTGTATTTGATATTTCTTATTTTTGTTTAAAATTATCTGAATTTATTTTTGTTTCATGAGAAATAGGTTCTATTTCAAAATTGACTTCTTTTACTTCTTTTTGTAAATCAATTGCTTTTTTTCCAGAAGAAAATATGGTTTTGAAAATATAAGTAAATCAAGTGTAAATATCAAATAAAAAGGGAAATCTATATTCTCTTTTTTTTGTATATCATATTCCAAAAAAAACTAAAAATATAAGAAAAATTTGATAATTGGGTTTTCAAATAAGAATAAAAATCAGAGATAAAAGAGTGATAGAAAGTCAGTTAATAATGTGATTTCTATTTTTTGAATAGATATCAACAAGTGTAATAATATTTATATAAGGAATATAAGCCAAAATTTTATTCAATTTTTCATCTCTGAGGGAATCTAAAAATATTCTATCTTTTTCAAGTATTAGTGTGTATGATTGCCTTTCTTGTTTTATTCTTTCTTCAAATGAAATGAAAGTATTATTTCAGAAGTAATTTTTTAAATATTTTAAAAGAGAAAAAAAATAAATAGAGAGATCTTCAAATGTTGGAATTATTTGTAGATGAAAGGTAATAATATTTTCTTTTATAATTACTAAAATAGCATAAAATCAAATAAAAATGAGATAAAATAGTAAGAGTAAAAATCAAATATTTTCATATCAAAGACTAAAAAAACTACAAATAATAAGAGTAGAAATGACATTTACTTTTATATTATTTTCTATAATAGGACTTTTGTAATTATAAAATCTTCCTTTTAAAGTAAAGCCAATAAATGGTATAAGAGAAAGAATAATAGTGAGTATTCATTGTTCATTAAGATTGGAATTTTTTATTTGCACAATAGTATCGGTTTTTGTCATACTTGACATTTCTTTTATAGAAAAATTATCTCCAATACTTGCTTTATATGCTCCATATAAAAGCCATCAAAAAAGTCATAAAAATATGATAGAAGCAAATACATGATTTAAATAAAATCATACAATAGAAATTCCTCAAAGAAAAGTATAACTAATAAAGATAATATAATTTATCATCATAAGTATGTGAATAAAAAGAGCTGTTTTAGCATGTTTTTTTACAAAAGGATGATTGATATTTTCTTTTTTTGAAGGGAATAATAGAAGAGCACCAAGTCAAAAGTAAGCTGAAATAGCATTGTTTATTATTTTTTTATTCATATTCTTTCATTTTTATTAGGTGTTTTTAAAATCTTGAATATATTATACATCAAATATTCTCTAAACACAAATTTAGTATATGAAAAACCTAGAAGTTGTCTTTGACAAATCTATTTCTATTGAGTCAAATAAAGTTTCGTTTGATAATAAAAAACAAATTGTTTTTGTTGGAAGATCTAATGTAGGAAAATCTTCTCTTATGAATGCAATATTTCAAAAAAAAGATTTAGTAAAAACAAGTTCTTTGCCTTGAAAAACAAAAACGGCAAATATTTTTAAAGTAAATAATAAATATGAATTTGTTGATTTACCGGGGTATTGATTTGCAAAACTTGGGCAAATTCAAAAAGATAAACTTGATGCTCTTATCAGTTGGTATTTAGAAGAATTTCGTTTTGATATCAAAAAAATAGTAGTAGTACTAGATAGTAAACTTGGACCTACTGATACTGATATTGATATGTTTAAATTTATTGGGGAATTTCAAGTTCCACTTATTTTTGTTCTTAATAAAATAGATAAATTATCAAATAATGATATTTTTAAATCGATAAAACACACAGAATGAATTTTTTTCTGACAAAGAGTAGTAGCTGCTTCAGCAAAAAGTAATACTTGAATTGATGCACTCAGAAAAGAATTAATGGAAAGTTTAAAATAAAAGCTTTGAGAGAAGCTTTTATTTATTTCCAGGAATAGAAATACACTTTTTTTCTCAAGTATTTTTTATAAATACTTTTTTTCCCAAAACTCTTTTGAGAGTGATTTTATAATCCCTGTATACCAAATCATATCACAAGAAAAATCATTTTTCTATCATTTCTTTTTTTTCTGTATCAATAGGAAAAGAAGTATTGCCCCTAAATTTTTTGATTTGAAATAATCTATCTTCTCAAAATATTTTAGTGAGTTCTTGTTCATTTTCTATATCTATTTCTTGTCTTCATAGAGCTATTATAGTTAACTTTTATTTTACTCAACTACTCTAGCCCCTACTTTAATCCATTTGTAATAAGTGAACATAAAGATGTATGAAAAATCTTTGATGTTCATTTTATAATTTCTTGATTTGATAAACTTCATCTAGGTGGAAGTGATGGTTTCATGAACAATATTTGAAAAATATGAATTTGTTTAGAATCATGACGTATTTATGATGAAAAATGACCAGAAATTGCAAAAAATGGAATTATAAATTTTTTAAGATTTACTTGAAACATTAATTGAGAAGTTAAAGAAAGAAAAAATCAAGAATTTATAAAATTTGATACTATTTATAAAAATCAAACTTTAGAATTTAAATTTGTAAAAGACTTTTTAGATTTTGAGAAAATTAGTTTAGGATAAATAATAGCTTATGATTGAGAAAAAGAGATAGTTTCAGATAGAGATTGATATATAGTTTTTACTTATATTCCAAAAAATCTTTGAGATGAATGTTTTTGTTTATGAAGTGAATTCTCCTAAATTTTTGCATTTCCTAAAAAATATGTTATAATCGAGAAGAATTTATTTAATAAAATACCCAAATTATGAGTAATCTAAATAATCTTTCTCCACAAGAACTTTCTTGTATTTCGGAAGTACAAAAAGCTCCAGAAGCTCAAAGGCAAAAAATTTTTGAAAAAGCTTGTAATGCTATCACAGACAAAACAAGTATTGCGCTTTTAGCAGCAACTTTGAGTCTGAGTTCACCAGCAGGAGCACAAAATCTTCCACATTATGTGATAGATGAAGTATCTCTGACAACACTTCCACAATCAGCACAAATGTTGAAACCAACGCTTGCAAACATCTCAAAACAACAAGCAGTACTCGTTAAATCAGGAGAAATTCAACAACTCTATCCAGTACAAGTGCAAGTTGCAGAATGACTCAAAACTCGTGCTGATTTAGAATACATCCAAACAGGACTTTCAAGACAAACACCAGCAACTTTTTCTCAATTAACAGGAGGACAAACACAACTCACTTTATCTGGAGACTCATCAAACTATGTTCCAGTAATGCTTGGAGTTCATAGCGTTGGAAAAGGAAAAACTCCAGATGTTTCTTGGAGACAAAAATGGGGAAAAGATAACACCAGATTAAACCTTTCACCAGAAGAAGTAAAAGCAGCAACTGACGAAGCAACGAGAGAATGAATGAGACTTGCTAAAAAACCAAATGAATGGGTTGAAGCACAAAAAAAAGCAGTTATCAGACCAGAAATCCAAAAAGAATACGAAGCACTTTTTAATGCATGATTAGCAGCAATTCCACAAAATATTCAAACTCAATGACTTCTTTCAAGACTCGACCAAGCAAGTAAAGAAATTATGGAATATTTTGCTACTTTCTCACAAAATGAAAAAGTAACTCCAAATGTGGCGTACTTTGTAGGAAGTTATGTTTTAATGACCGTTCCAAATGCAAAAGTAACCGTTCTTCAAATCGGAAATGTAAAATATGCGTTTGCTTCAGCAGATGATATTAAAAAATCTCCACTTGGAAAAAGTACTTATATAAACCAAATCTTACAAATAAATGATGTTGCTTTAAAACAATTTTCTAGTCAAGCAGTTATAGAAGCACAAGTACAATATTTAAAAGAAAAAGGACAAAAAAGAGAGGAAAGAATCACTCAAAGTGAACAAAGAATAGCTCAAAGTGAACAAAGAGTGGCTCAAAGTGAACAAAGAAGTCTTGAAATTAGAAAACAAACAGCAGCTCTTGATTCTGCAGGTAAACTGAGAGATGAAATATATGAAGCGATAAAAACATTAAATCCGAATGACCAAAAATCAGTAGAGATGATTCAAAAGAAACTCGGAGAAATGAAAAAAATACTTCAAGAAATTGATAAAAATACAGATACCTATAAAATATTAGAATGAGCCTATAAACAATCAGTACAAATAGCTCAAACTAAAATTAAAAATATATCATTTTAAAACGAACAAAAGTGTTCGTTTTTTTGATTTTTTGAAAAAACTATGGTAGTATAAAGATATATTTAAAAATAAAAATACAAATATGTCTGAAACTATTGATTTTTGAGATGCATTTGGCGCTCAAGAGGAAACTCTCAACCATAGTGAAAAACAAATTCAAGAACTGAAATCAGCATTTTGAGAAAATACATTTTCTCAAAATGATTTAGATAGTTTGAAATCAAACTACGATGATATTTCAAACCTTTTAAAAAGTGAACATAAATCTGTACTTATCACACAATTACAAGAAAATATTCCATTAGATAATTTAAAAATAATAAAAATTATTGATTCTATTTGAGATAAAAAAGAAAATAATATTCAAAATAACGAACAAAAGCAATATAAAAATGAACAAGAACAAGATATAATAGAGTTAGGAAATAATGTAGAATTAGAGAAAAAGAAACAAGAAATGCTGAATAGATGAATGGACATATCTAAAGAAATGGATCTTGAAAATCTAACATGATATCAAGAGCTCAAATCAGAAGCAGAAAAACAAATTCTTTCTCAAAATCCAGAACTAAAAAACAACCCAGAAGAATTACAAAAATATACCAATACATTTATTTTAACCTACCATCAAGATGCACTTTTCGCACAAAATCCTTGATTACAAGAAAAATTCTGAACACAACTCGAAACCTTTAAAACACAAGTAATAGATTCAAAACTCTTTTCATGAATAGAATTAAGTAGAAAATATACTACTATTTCAGAAGCATTTTCAAACAAACCAGGAGTCCTAAAAAGTGAAATTACTCAAGCACAAGAACTTCTTAGAGCAGATGGAGCAAAACTAAAAATTGAATGAAATCAAATCATCTCATGAATTCCAGGAAAAAATAATGAAACTCAAATCATTACTATCGATGAAAACGGAGTACAAAAAAGTATTTCAAAATACGGATACAAAATAAATGTTCCAAGTATGGTTTCATTTGATGAAAATGCAAAAAGGGAAATAGGAACACTCAAAGAAACGATTACTCAAAACAACAACATATTACAACAATCAAACGACATATTTTCAAAACTTCCAAAAACACCCGAATTTACCAAAAACGATATACTGAATCTGCAAACCAATACACATCTTCCAAGAGAATTAGCACTGAATCTTTCAAAATACGATGATATACAAACTGCATTAGAAAAAAGTAAAAAAGAAAAATGACAATTAGAATCTCAAAATCAAGATACAAACTATGTTGATATGATGATAGAACTCAGTCAAAACCAACTCGCAGAAACACAAAAACTCATCGAACAAGAATTTAAAAAACTCTATGAAACAACGCAAAACCTAGGAAAACAAAATCAAGTGTTAAATACCAGACTTCAAAATCTCCTCCAAACAGATTTTCAAAATGGATTTTCAAATAAAGAACACCAACAACAAGCAGACAACAAAGCTCGTGAAACACTAGATTTTTTAAATATTTTATGAATTACTAATATAAATCAAAATGATCTACAACAAATAATTAACAGAATAAACATACATCCACATGTATATGGACTCTCAAAACCATTTGATTTAAGTGAATGACTTTCAGGAACTCCAACAGATCTATTAAAGCAAAAAAAAGAATTTTTCAATCTTTTTTCAAAAATTTATGAAAAAGCTTGATTTATTCCACCACCAAATGAAAGTATTATTCAAGGTTTTACCAAAGATTCAAGACTTTCAAATGAAACAACTTTTAAACAAAAATTAGAGGATGCGGGACTTACAAAATGAGGATGATTACAAATTGAAAGTGTAATGAAGGTATTATGAGAAAAATCTGAAAAAATAGGAGCATAAAAAAAGAATGGAACTTTTATTTCCACTCTTTTTTCTTTTATCTATACTCTAATTTTTGTAATTTTTTCTCTATATTTTAAACATTTTGAAGTAATACATTTTCCAGTGATTCCAGCAAATAGTGGAAGGAGTCCCATAAATCATATAAGTACATCAAAATCCAGATTTGCACTTTCCTCTATGCTTCCAGCAATGTAAAAAAGCATAATTCAAAATATAACTTGAATAATTCTCATATATTTTTTCTTAAGCAGACAAATATTAGTAAGTCCCATAAATACAGGAACAATTCAAATTCCAGTAAATACATATTTTAAAATTTCAGTTTGTTCAATAGAAAGTTCAACGAGCCCAAATAAATAAATACTATCAATTCATTTATTTAAGTAAATAAGATTATAATACATTACTCAAATATAAAGTAATCAAAAAAGAATTCTTCCTCCTAAAATAGTTTTATCACTTGGTCTTTTTTGAATAAATTTAATAAATCACATCATATCTTTACATAAATTAAAAAATAAACTTAAGAATATAGTAAGAGAAAAACAAAAAAAATCAAAAAAATTTTGACAAATCTGAATTTTTTATATAATTAACTCGCAATTAATTATTGGGATGTCGCCAAGTGGTAAGGCATCGGACTTTGACTCCGACATTCGTAGGTTCGATCCCTACCATCCCAGCCATAGAATTAAGTGAAAAATGAAGACATAAAAAATAAGAAAATTTGGGTTTTATTTTTTAAGTTTTATAACTTAATTTTAATTTTTAAATAATATAATATGTTAGCCGTAGTAGAATTAGGTTGAAATCAATTTATCGTAAGACAAGGAGATATAATTGATGTAAAAAAATTAGATAAACAAATTGGAGATACTCTGAGTGTTGATGCTCTTTTAGTAAGTGATGAAGAAGGTGCAAATGTAAAAGTAGGAACTCCTTTAGTAGCTGGTTCTAAAGTTGAATTAAAAGTTTTAGAGCAATTTAAAGATGAAAAAGTAAGAGTTTTCAAAATGAAAGCGAAAAAAAGATATACAAGAAACTTGTGATTTAGAGCGAGTTTAACAAAACTAGAAGTATTAAATATAGCATAAAAGGAGGGTAGTATCATACTACCTTCTTTTTGTTCTCTTTAAAATTTAATACTTCTATTTATTTTTTAATATAAAGTAATGGTTTCTAAAGTTAATTTAAAAGCAAGAATCAATAGACATTCAAGGATTTTAAAAGATAATTTATGAAATATACATCCTTTTAGATCATTTTATCACAAATTTAATTACAATGTGGTATTTTTATTGGTAGTATTTTTATTTCCAGTATATCCACTTTTTTCTTCATTTTTCTATGAAAATACAGCATATGATTTTTATAGATGAGATATTGATGAAAGCACTATTTTGGACTCATATCTTGATACGAATGATTCATCAATTATAGTTTCAAAGGATTCATTTATTTCCATAAATACACTTATGGATGGAAGTAGAGATTTGACTTGATATAGCGAAATTATTGAGTATGAGATTGAAGCTTGAGATAGCTTATCTCTTATAGCACAAAAATTTTGAGTTTCAAATAATTCTATTTTATGGGCTAATAATTTTGATGCTAAAAAAATTCTTCATCCAGGAGAAAAAATAAAAATACCACCTGTTTCTGGTTTGATTCATCAAGTAAAAGCATGAGAAACTATTTCAGGACTTGCTACAAAATATAAAATTACAGAAGATAAAATTATTGCTCAAAATGGACTTTCTTGAGCTTCATCAAAAATTGAAGCATGACAATTGCTTATTATGCCTTGAGCAGTAAAAGAAGTACCAAAACCAGTAGTAACTCAAGTACCAAAACCAAAATGAACAGCTTCTAAAAATTCTGCTTCTTCAGCTCAATGAGGATATGCGTTTACTCAGTGATGAAGTTCTGAGTTTGTAGATACAGATTGAGTATACCAACTCGTAAAAAGAACACCACAATGGACATTTTATTGGGGAAATTGTACTTGGTATGTTGCTCAATATAAAAATGTAAATTGGTCTGGAAATGCAAAAGATTGGCTAAGAAATGCAAAATCAAAATGACATTCTACCGGATCAAGTCCATGAATTTGAGCTATTGTAGTATTTCATGGAAAATGATATAATCCAGTATATGGACATGTTTGAATTGTTATTGATGTTACATCAACAGAAATTATTGTAAAAGATATGAATTACCGTAGATTAAATGAAGTAACAGTAAGAAAAGTTCCAAAAACAGATAGAGCTATTCAATGATATATCTATGTTGATTAAGAATAAAAAGAGTCGTAAATTACGACTCTTTTTATTCTTTCATTGCGTTTGATATTTTATAAACTACTTGATTGATAGGATTGAGTACTTCATGAAGTTTTTCTCTAAAAATATAAAAATCCTCTTTTAACAGTTCCATTAAGAAATGTATTGGAAAGTTATTTTCATATTCACTATAAGCATGATAGGCTATTGGAAAAACTTTATAAGCTTGTGCTACTTCTTTTTCAATATTATTTTGAATAGAGGTGAGAATATTTGCTGCTTGTGTTATAGGGACAGATTTTTCTTCTCACCATATTTCACTTTCTTCTGCATCTACTCCAAGTGCATTTGCAGGATTTTTATAATATGTTTTTAGGTATTCCATATAGAAACTATAATCACAAGTGAGATATGTTGTTTGTCTGAGTATTGATAATTTATTTAAAACAGTATTTTTATCTATATTTAAACAATTATTTGTTCTTGCGGTAGTATCTAGTTTTTGAAGAATATCATTTATTTTAGACTCAATACTTTTTCTTACATTTTCGTTGGTAGGAAGTTTTTTTAGTTTATTTAAAGAGTTTTTTTGAGCTCAAATAATGGCACATTTATAGATACTATTCATATTTTCTTTATACACTTCAACTGCTTTTTGAATAATCTTTTCTTGACTACCAGAAGTGACAAGAATATTTGATAAGGAAGCATTTTTATAATTTTCAGCTTTTTTAAATTTTTCTATATTAAATACTTTTTTATTTTCATCATACTCTTTGCATAATTTTTCACTTCTACATTCATATTTTTCAAATTCATCTTCTAAAAGCTCACAATTAGTATTTGCAAATACATTGGGAGTGAAAAAAAGAAAGAGAGAAAATAAGATGATTTTTTTCATGGGAAAATATTTAAAATATATGTGTTTTTAAAAAGATTTTTAAATTACTTTTAGAACTTCTTGAATAGTGGTATATCCTCTGATAGCTTTGAGTATTCCATCTTCTTTCATAGTTATCATATCTAATTTTCTTCATTCTGCAATAATTTCTTGTGCATTTGCTCATTCTCTTATCATATTTCTAATTATATCACTGAGAGAAAGAATTTCATAAATTCAAAGCCTTCCTTTATATCAGCTATTGTTGCAATGCTCACATCCAGTTCAATGATAGAGTTTTATATGTTCAGCTGTTACTGATTTCATTCAAATCTCTTTCATCATTTCTTTTATGATTTGAGTTTCTTCTGGAGATTTTGTTTTTTCTTCTTTACAATGTGTACATATTTTTCTTACTAATCTTTGAGCCACAATAGTATCAAGAGCGGAAGCAAGAATATAAGGTTTTAATCACATATTAATAAGTCTATCTAATGTATCAGAGGCACTTTTTGTATGGAGAGTAGATAGTACTAGATGTCCAGTTAAACTGGCTTGAGTTGCTATTTCAAGAGTATCAGAATCTCTAATTTCTCACATCATAATAATATCAGGATCTTGTCTGAGTAATGCTTTTAATCCCATTTCAAAGGTATATCAATTTTTTTCATTTACTTCTGATTGAATAATTCAAGAAAGTTGGTATTCAATAGGATCTTCTAAAGTAATTATTTTCCTGTCTCTGGTATTGAGTGTAGATAAAATCGTATAGAGAGTAGTAGTTTTTCAAGACCCAGTTGGTCAAGTTACTAAAATAAGTCCATTTTTTTTGTTAATAGCTTTTTCAAGCATTCTTTTGGTAGTCCAAAAAAATCATAAATCTTCAAAATTTATAATAGCTTTTTTAGCATCAAGAATTCTACATACCATATTTTCTCCATAGGGAGTTGGAAGAGTAGAAACTCTCACATCTATTTTATGATCAGAAATATCAAGAGAATATTTTCCATCTTGAGGAATATGAGTGATATTGAGTTTTAAATTTGAAGAATGTTTGAGTCTTTCTAAAAAGAGTTTATAATGTTTTTTTTCAAGTGAAAAAATATCAACCAGCACTCAGTCAATTCTAAATCTCACTACTGTATTTTCCTGATTATTATCGTAATGGATATCAGAACTTCATAAGTTGAGGGCTCCAAGGGTCAAACTTTTTAGAGTATTATCAGTATCTTGTTTTGCTAAAAAGATTTTTACAACATCTTCTAACTCTTGAAATTTTGTAGAAGAATAATTTTTATCTACTTCTTTTTCAAGTACGAGTTCTTTTAAATCTTGTAAATTATCAGTTGTATTTTCAGACATTTGTTATATAATTAGGATAATAATATCTTGCTAAAAAATTATATCATATATTACTTATTATTGCAAAAAATATGAAAAAAAATACAAATGGGTCAATACTGATTTGGAGTATTTTTCTGGTAATGTTTCTTTCATTTAATTTTATGTATATCAGTGTGAAAATACAAAATCAAATAGAAAAGTCATGAGATGCTTCTTCTGAAAAAAAAGATCTTATAAAACAAGATTTACTTTTTCCCACTTCTGAATGGATTTTGAAAACGGGGGAAAATATGGAATTTATATTTGAATGAAATAATACAGGAGTTATAAATATCCTTTCAGGAGGACCTTTAGAATATAAAATATTTTCTTGAAGTACTATTATAGGAAGTTCTTATGTTACTGATAAATCTTGAATTCTTTCATTGAAGTGAAAGTTACAACTTCAGAATTTATGAGCAGGAACAAAGGTCAAGCTTCATTTAGAAAATAATTCTTGAGTGATATTACCGTATAATTATGAAAAAATTTTGATTCAAATTGGGGGAAATAGTTTTGTGCAGGAGATTTTAGAGAAATAAATAAATCCTTTTTTTCATATATGAAAAAAAGGATTTATTTATTTCTGATGAAACTTGAATTTCTGATAAATTTATAAAAGTTGAGGTTAGAAAGGAAAGATAAAGGATTTCTAAAATTATAGTTTAAATATTTCTCTGTCATAATTTACTAAAAATACTTCTTTTATGCAAGAATTTGGATTTTTTGTAAAATATTCTTTTAATGCAAGTTTTGTGATTTCATTTATTTGATTTTCACTATCTGGTAAATAATTTCAGCTTAATGCTGTAATTGAGATATTTTCAAATCAATTTTCTTCACAAATTTTTAAAGCACTTTTTATACATCATTCTATTCACAAAATAGTGAGTAGTTTAAAATCATAGTCAAAAGGTCTTGCAAATATAAGATTTTTTCATTTTGTTTGAATAAGTCTCGCTTCACCTTTTTCAAAATAGTTTTGAGTTAATAGTATTTCTTGGATTTCTTCTCCAAAAGTTTCAAGCACGAGTTTTGCAACTGCTCATTTTAAAATCCTATCTTCTCAAATGGAGATAAGGTAGGTGTTTGAGGGAGAGTTTAGGATTGAACCTGTAAAAATGGTTGGGTGCATAAAAAATTTTTTATAAATCTAAATCAATTATTTTATATATAGAAATTTGGGTTATTTTTGTATTTGCAAAAAATAATTTATTTTTTAGAAAAAAATATTACAATACAAATGTTTTATCAACTAATTTTAAAGATATGGAAAATAGATATTTAATTTGTTTATGAGATACAATAAAAGAATTAGAAGAAGATGTAACTGAAAAATTGAATAATTGATATAAATGTCAATGATGAATTTATAAATGAAAAAACTTGTGAGAAGAAGTATTTTTACAGGCAGTTATAAGAGAATAATAAAAATTAATTATTTTTATTATTCTCTCAATTTGGGAATAAATATATAACAATAGTTCAAACCATTATAGTTATTTGTCATAATGTAAGTCAAAAAGCCCACTTTAATAAATCTGAAATTTGATTAATTTCTTGAATAGATAATTTATTAAATAAAAAATAAGCTACCAAAAATAAAATTGTAGTTTCTATAACTAAAGCAATAAATAAATTTTTTGCATAATTTTTTCTAGTTTCTAATTTCCATTCTTTTTCTAGTTGTGCATCAAAATATTCAACTAATTTAAATTGTGAATTTATTTGTTCTTGATTATTTTTGTAATTATAAATATATGAGTTTAATGAAATAATATTTGCAAGTCTCATTGAGTCTTTAGTTTTTTCATTCCAATTTTTCCATATTTTATCTTTTGAATCTAATGGATAAACTTCAAATGTTTTTGAGAAATTTTTTATATCTTCATGAATTTTACTATTAAATTGTGTAAGATTTTTTAAATTATCTTTTACTAACTCTTCATTTACTTCTTCTATTGTTTTAAATTCTTTTTTACTTTCTGATTCTGGCGATCATAAATCTTCTTTTTTGGTTTCTAAAATATCAACATTAACAAATCTATCAATAAATAATTTTATATAATATCTAGCAAATGACATAAATTTAGTATCATCTTCTAATTTAAATTTATCAATAGCAAAATCTAATCATTTAGCTCATTCTTCAACCAAATCAATTAATTTATATTTATCTAAATCGTATTTCAAAGCTTCAGAAACAACAAAATTCATAAATGATTTTTTTATATCTTTTTTTATTTTATCTTTTTCTTTTTCGTTTCAAATAGAATTTTTAAGTTCTTCAAATTTTATCTTTTCGTTAACTAATTTTCATCAAAATTCAAACCTTTCTTTAATATCTTTAGGAATATCGCTTAATTTTAGTATTGGTATTATACTTCAATTAACTTTATTTTGTAATGCTTTTTCTTCACTATAAATATACAATAAAGGGTCTAGATTAAACTCATTTTTTTCTATTTCTTCATAAGTTCAAAAATTAGATATTTTTCATTCATTTTTATTCATATATATATCACTAATTTCTTGAATATCTGAATTCATTCAGTCAATAAAAAGGACTTTATCATTTTTTTTGTTTTTATTAAAAACCCATAAAACAGTTTGAACTGATGCATATGTTAAAAAACTTCATTTCGGCAATAAAACAACGGCTTCTAATCATTTTTCTAAAATATTTTTTCTATCTTCCTGTGCTTGAACTTTAAAAACAGTTCAAAGAGGTGAAATAATTACTCATTTTCAGTCTTTTTTTAAATGATTTATAACTTTGTTTATGAAATAAAAATCTGTATTTCATTTTATATTTTCATATTTTAATCCAAAAGGAGGAATTGAAAAAGAATAATCAAAAGTTTCTCATGCAAATTTATCATCATTAAATAATCATTGTCTTATATTTCAACTTATATTATTTAGTTCAAGATAAACTTTTGCTAATAAAAAACTTTGGTATGAATATTCTTGTCAGTTAAAAGATGTTATATTATTTTTTGAAATATCTACAAAGTTTTTTCAAACTCAAAAAACAGGTGAATAAAAAGTTCATTCTTTTGGATCTAATATATTTTTTGCTAATATATTTACTTCTTTTGGAGAAGGCATATATCAAGTTTTATATGATTTTTCTTCTAAAATATCTAAAAAATAATTATAAAAATCTTTTAACTCTTTTTCATCAAATTTAGAAATTTCGTGAACTAAAGTTTTTATATCTTGATAATTATTCATTTTTCAAGCAAATTGAGTTCAAAGCTGATGTAATCAATTTTCCAAGTTTTCATTATCAAAAAATTTTGGATAACTTAAAATCAAATTTTTTATATATTTTTTAGATTCATAATTACTGTTATCCTGAAAAAAGTTTAAAAATGGATATTCATCTTTTAAAAAATGTTTTAAAATTACAATATTAGCTATTGTTTCAGGAATTTCCCAAGCTGGAATATTCAAGTTTTTAAAAATTTGTTCAAATTTACTCATATTTTTTTATTTTTATTTTATAATCCCTAAAATTCTATCACATTTATTAAAAAATAGCCAAGAAATTTTCTTGACTATTAATAAATCTAAAACTTAAATTATTTATTCTCAAAACCTATTTGGTCATTTAGTTCATTTTTTCATAATCAAAAAATTAAAATATAAAATATTTACAAAATACTATATAAAAAATCTATATTTTAGCAAACAAAAAAGGGTAACTTAAGTTTTCTCTTGTGTTCGCTAAAACATTACAATTTTGTTTAATCATAAAATCAACAAAATGGGTGAGTAACCTAAGTTACCCATTCCTAATTTCATGATTAAACTACTTTCGTAATTTTTATGTAATATTTTAGCACTTTTTAGTATATAAACTTTTAAATTTTTTGCAAAAAAATAAAAGCCTTTTGGCTTTTCAGATTAAACTTCAGTTTTTAAGTTTTTATATGTATATCATCAATAGAAACTATTTTTTCTTTTTTCCATTTTCTGCATTTACAGACAATATTATAACTTCTTAAAAATATAACTAATTTCGTTTCTTCATAAAAATCATTTGAAACTTCAATTTGTCATAATATTCAATTATTTATCTTATTTTCAATTGTAAATCTCAATTTTTCAACAAAATCTTTAATATCATTTACAAATTCATTTACTATCAAATCTTCATCATACAGTCAAGAATCCCTATATCTACAATTATCTCACATATAATTAATAAAATCATCTAAATTTGCTTCAACTTTATTTGAAAATATGATTTTATAATTACTATACATAAGTTAGATTTTTAAAATTAGGGGTAAAATTTTTTCTGTCTTCTTTTAATTGTTTTTTTAGTAACTTTCATCTATTTTCTATTTTTTTATTTAATTTTTCAACCAACTCATCTCAAGTCATATATAATGACATATCTAATTTAGTTTCCATAATTTCAATTTTAATTATTAAATACATTTTTAGTATATTTATTTTTGAAAATTTGCAAAAAAAACTTTGACATTATATATAAAAGTATATAATATGTTTATATTTAACTTTTAAAATTAATACCTATGAATACTTGAGAGATAAAAATTTATAAAGCAAAAAATTGACTTGCTGAAATACAAGTTAGACTTGAAAATGAAAGTGTTTGGCTATCACAATGAGATATGCAAATATTATTTTGAAGAGATCAATCAGTGATTTCAAGACATATAAATAATATTTTTAAAGAAAAAGAATTAGAAAAAGAAAGCAATATGCATTTTTTGCATATTGCAAATTCTGATAAACCAGTAGCTTTTTATAATCTTGATGTAATTATTTCAGTTTGATATAGAGTAAAATCTATTGAATGAACACAATTCAGAATCTGGGCAACTTCTATTTTAAAACAATATTTAATTTCTTGATATGCCATCAATCAAAAAAGATTACAAGAAAAATGATACAAAGAACTAGAAAGTACTCTTGCTTTAGTAAAAAAAGCTATATTCTCTTAAAATATTGAAAAAGATGAAGTCTGAGAAAGAAAAATAAACGATAGAGCTTTAGTTGCTATAACTTTATTAATTGCAGAATCAAACCCAAAAGACAAAGATATTATGGTAAAACTAGTTATGAATTTGATAAATTAGTTATTATAAAAAGTAATTAAAACATAAAAAATCTCAAGTTAAAACTTGAGATTTTGGCTTTATATTGAGAAAATGGTACTCCCAGCAGGGTTCGAACCCACGACCCCCAGGTTCGCGGCCTGGTACTCTTCCAACTGAGCTATAGGAGCTTTTATTTTTTATCATAAAATATTTGAAGCCAAAACATTGTATAAAAAAAACTAAATTTAGCAATTTTATTTGTGTGTTTTTTGTTTTTATGGTATCATTCTTATGAAATGAAAAATACTTTTGATGAAAATCATAAAATTATTTTACAAAAAATACAAAAAGAAATTTTTATTTATGAAAGGAAATTTGAAATAATAAAAAATAAACTTCAATCTATTTGTGATATTTTATATTCTTCTGATCAAAAGGAATATGACATCTATACGTCTCACAAAGAGGTGGTTGAAATACATTCTCTTTTGCCTGAACTCAAAGAAATGATAGCAAGTATCAATACATTTTTTTCTATTTTTCATATAAAAATTACTTTGGAAGATAATTATGAGTACCAAATAAAACAAGAACCTGACCTGAAATATCTCAAAAAACAACTTCTTATTTTTACACCAACCTATCAAGTGATACAAAAAATATTTTCTCAGCAAAAAGATTTTTATCAACTTGTAGAAAAATTATGGATTACATAAAGAGTTTTTCATATAGTGTAGGTAAAACTCTTTCTCAAGAAAAACAAGTTTTACAATCACTTATTTATACTTTTGATTCTCTCATCTTCTTCATCATGGTCTTCGAGTTCTTCATCCAGCGCTTCTTCATATAGTAGTTCAGGAAGTAGTAATTGGTAAAAATTGTTTGCATATTTTATTTTTTTATGTTACTATAAATATGTCTTGATGTATGTAAAAAGGAGAATATCATGGCAATTGATACTTATATGGAGACTAGCAATGGTTCCAAAAAACGAATTCGTGTTCCCTCTTCTCAAGGAGGGGCTGATCGGACTATCTATGTAGATAGTCGTAATTCTGGGTATAAACTTGGTCAACAAAATGACCGAGTGTATACACAAAATGGTCGGGAAGTATCAGACTCGCTCAAGGATTTTGTAAAAAATGTTCTTTGAATGAGAAAAGCAAAAATAGATGTAAAATACATCTATTTTTTTTTTGCAAAAATTGTATATTTTATATAATGAAAAATATTAAAAATAATTTAAAAATACGATGCAAGAAAAAATAAGTATACAGTGAAATATTATAAAATTTGATATACATACACTTTCTCAAGATATAGAAGATATTTTAAAAATAAGATTTCAAAATAATGAATTAGATAAAAGTATTACTGATTTATATAATCCATATTTACTCAAAGATATGGACAAAGCAGTAGAAAGAATAAAAAAAGCTCATAAAGAACAAGAAAGAGTTATTATTTTTTGAGATTATGATGTAGATGGAGTGACTTCTACTTCTATATTGATGCATTTTTTTAAGAAAATAGGATTACAGGTAAGTTACAGACTTCCAAATAGAATTACAGATTGATATGGAATGAAATCCTATTTTATGGATGAACTGGCAAGTTTGTGAGTAAGTTTGGTGATTACTGTTGATTGTGGAACTCGTGATATTGAGGTAATTGAGTACGCAAAAACTCTTTGAATAGATATTATCGTAACTGATCATCATGCGGTCCCTGAAATCATACCAGAAGAGGCAATTGCTATTATCAACCCAAAAAGAAAAGATTGTGAATATCCATTTAAAGATTTAAGTGGTGCTTGAGTTGCTTTTAAACTTGTTTCTGCTCTTGCAAAAGACTTTTTCCCGAGAGAGCAATACGAAAAATATATGCAAGAAACTATTGATATTGCTGCGATTGGAACAGTGGCAGATTGTATGCCTCTTGTAGATGAAAATAGAATTATTGTTTTAGAATGACTCAAACAAATTAAAAAAAGTCGTTCTCTTTGAGTAAGAAAACTTATTGAACAAAAAATACATGAAGATTTGGACGCAGATATTTTTTGATTTCTTATTTGACCTAGACTTAATGCCGCTTGAAGACTGGATACACCCTATAAAGCGGTAAATTTACTTTTAAATAATTCAGAAAGTGTGGAAGAGGTAATTATAGATATTGAAAATATTAATAATAAAAGAAAAGAATTAACAAAACTATTTTATGAACATGCTCTTGAAAATATTCAAATTCATAATAATATTCTTTTTTATGATAGTAAAGAAATAGAACATGGAATTATCGGAATTGTTGCTGGAAAATTAACAGAAAAGTTTTTTAAACCATCGATTGTATTGAAAGATGAATGAGAAAAATTGGTAGCCAGTTGTAGAAGTCCAGAATATTTTTCAATAGTAGAGTATTTAGAAAAATATAAAGAATATTTTCTTCATTTCTGAGGACATAAACAAGCAGCAGGATTTAGTATTTCGAAAGCAAAATATGAAGATTTTAAAAGAGATTTTACTTTAGAACTCAATAGTCTTGATTTTTCAAGACAAAAAAAGAAATTAGTAGTAGATAAAATACTTCATATAGATGAATTTTGATTTGGCTTGATTGCAAAAATAGCAAAGTTTAAACCATATGGAATTTGAAATATAAAACCAATTTTTATGTTTGAAAAATTTGATATCTTTTCTGTAGAATATTTATGAACTACTATGGAACATATTATCATTAAAAATAAAGAGGGGATTTCTCTGTTATGATTTTGATTCTGAAAATATTTACAAGACTTAAAAAAAGAAAAAAGTATAGATGTTATTTTTGATATAATAGAAGATGTTTGGATGGGAAAAAGACAATTAAAAGCAAAAATAATTGATATTTGTTTATAAAAATTCTTGATTTTTTTCTAAAAATAAATATTCTTATTTTAATAAAAAGAATATTTATTTGTTATTTAGGAGTATGGATATTATTCAACAATTTGAATCAAAATTAAAAAGAGTATGATGAGAAAAAGTCTATTCTGCCAGAGAAGTTATGAAGTTATTTTGATATGATAAATGGGAAAGATTTTTCTGAGCTATAGAAAGAGCAGTAGCAGAAATTTCAGATGAAAAGATAAGGGGGGAAAATTTCTTTTTTATTACAGATAAAAGTACCTGATGAAGACCCAAAGAAGATGTTTTATTAACTCTTGGAGCCTCTTATCTTGTTTTAAAAAAATGTGATCATAGAAAGGAAAATGTAAAAATATTATTTGAATATTTACATAATTTACTTCAAGAAGAAAGGCAGAAATCTCATAAAAAAATAAAAATAAGTTATGAAAAATATTTTTTAATTTTTCTTGGATTTTTTGTAGTTTTTTCATTATGGTTTTATGGAAAAAATTATCTACATTTTTTTTATTCTGATTTTTGATATAATATACTTGTAGATAAGAATACAAAGCATGAATTATTAGAACAAAAACAAAAGCAAGAAAGAGTTTTTAAAGAATTGGATGAAAAAGTTTTTCCTCCTGTTTTAGGAGAAAAAGAAATGTGAGAATCACATCAAGATGTGAAAAGTAACTCTCTCTCTGATTTTGAAATATATCTAAATACTATGATTTCACAAGGAAAAAGTCTTCAAAAAGACTCAAATCTATATATTAATTTTGACAATCAATTTAATGCAAGAACTGAATTTACTAAAACTCTCTCATGAGAAAATATAATACAATCATATTTTGATTTTTGAAATCAAAAGGCTTATAAAGACAGTTGCTCACTTTTATCAAAAAAATTTTGTTTATCAGCAAGTAAATGAGATTTTAGAGATTATGCTTCTCACTGGGAAAAAACACAATCCTGATATAATGTTCAAAATATAAAAAAAGTAAAAGAAAATGACGGTAAAAATATTTATTGTGTAACATATTCTTATAAATTGAAAAATGATCTGAGTAATGATTTTATAGTTGAAACTTTTCATTTTGCTACACAAGTACATAATTGATATGAACAAATTACAGGAAGATTTTGTGAAAGGATCGAAAAGTGATGAAAAATATTATCATGTCCTTTCCAACTCAATAATTATTATTGTAATTAAAATTTGATAAAAATATAAAAATTATTAAAATTAAGACATATTTTATTTTATGTCTTTTTTTTATGAAAAAAATTACAAAATGTGTGATTCCAGCTGCAGGCTTTTGAACAAGATTTTTACCAGCCACAAAAGCACTTCCGAAAGAAATGTTTCCCATTATCGATAAGCCAGTGATGCAAATGCTTGTTGAAGAAGCAATTTCAGCAGGATGTAGTGATATTATTATTGTAACAGGAAGAAGTAAAAGAGCTATTGAAGATCATTTTGATTCAAATCCAGAATTAGAAGAAAGACTTGATAAAGCTTGAAAATTTGATTATTTAAAAACGGTGAAAGGACTGAATAATATGGCAAATATAGTATATGTAAGACAGCCATATCCAAAATGAGATTGAGATGCTATTTTAAGAACAAAAAATTTAATTTGAGACGAACCTTTTTTAGTATTGTTTTGAGATGATATTATTGATAGTGAAGTGTCAGCAGCAAGTCAATTAGTAGAAACGTTTTATAGAAAAAATAATCCTATTATTGCAACTATTCCTGTTTCTGATAAAGATGTAAGTAGTTATGGTATTATTGAAGCAAAAGATCAAGGAATGGAAACTTTTAGTGTATCAAAATTTCTAGAAAAACCAAAACCATCAGAAACTTCTTCAAGAGCTTGAGTTATTTGAAAATATGTTTTGACACCAGATATTTTTGATTATTTAGAAAAGGCTCCATTAGGAAAAGATTGAGAATTGAGATTGGCTGATGCTTTTGAATTAATGAGGAGGGAAAAAGATATTTATGGGCATAATATAGTATGAGAAAGATTTGATACAGGAAGTAAAATAGGATTTTTAAAAGCAACAGTAAATTATGCATTAAAAAATGAAGAATTACAAGAAGAATTTAAAGAGTATTTAAAAGAGGTAGTTTCACTATTTGATAAAAAATAGCATATGGAAATAATTATTGATATATTTTATGCAATAGTACTTTTCGCTGCTGGATTTTCTCTTATCAAATATAGAAGAATTATCAAATCCTGGACAGGAAATTTTGTATGGGCAGAGAGATATTTAGGAAGTGGTGGAACATATTTTGTACTTATTCTGGTATGATGTTTTTTTATGATATGGGGGGTATTATATCCATTTTGATGATTAGAACTTATGTTTTGAGTTGATTCTGAATCAAAAGTAGAATTTAAGATGAATTAATTTTTAGAAAATATTTTAAAAAAGAAGCAATAATTGTTTCTTTTTTATTTTGCTTTTTCTTTCTTTTTCTCTATAATTACAAAAATGTTTTCTTCTATTATAAGATATAAAAACTTTAAATTTAAAAAAAAATTATGAAAAAAATAACACAAATATTATTATCACTTTTTACATTTGTATTTTTATTTCAGACTTCATTTTGAAATGGGGAAGAAAAATGAGATATTGAACCAACAAGATCAGTGGTATTTGAATTTATTTCAGATTATATACTTACAGATATTCCAGAAAGTTATAATTATATTGAACTGTATTATCCTGATGTAAAAAAAGTACAACAACAATATAAATATCTACAAAAAATAGTTTATACTTGAGCTATTCCTAATAAAAAAATGAATGTAAATATGAGTGCAAAAATGAACTCATATCAATTTTTTGAATTGATAAAATATATTACAGGGTATGATTTTATTACTCAAGATAATATAGCGAGTTTACGCAAAAGAAATGTAAAAATATCTGATCTTGCGATGGTAAAACAAGTATTTGAAAATCCTGATTTTTGACAAGATGAAGATGATCTTAGTTATTATCTTGAGGTATTAAAAACTTCAGAAGAAGAAAATAAAATGAAAATATTTTTTGATGTATATCAAACACTTCTTTCAGACTACTATGGAAAAGAAGAGCTAGATACAAATCAACTACTTTATTCTAGTATAGAATGACTGGTAAATGGAGCAGGAGACCAATTTAGTGTATATTTTCCACCTACAGAATCAAAAAATTTTGAAGAAAGTTTATCGTGAGAATTTGAATGAATTGGAGCTTATATAGAAATGGAAAAACCAGGAATTTTAAAAATTATTACTCCAATTGTCTGATCTCCATCAGAAAAATCATGACTAAAATGATGAGATATTATAACAAAAATAGATGGATGGGAAATATGAAAAATAACAACTGTAAATGAAGCAGTTTCAAAAATTAAATGACCAGCAGGAAGTTCAGTAGTGCTTACTATTTTAAGAGATGGAGAAAGTTTTCAAGTAACAGTAACAAGGGCAAAAATAATTTTAAAGGATGTGGAATATAAAATACTCAATGGATATTTTTACATTCAAATAAAAAATTTTTGAGAAAAAGTTTTTGATGAATTTCAAACTTCACTCAATGAATTAAAACAATCATGAGGAAAAAAAATAATTATAGATTTAAGAAATAATCCAGGAGGATATTTAGAGCAAGTAACGGAAATGCTCAGTTTATTTATACCAAAATGAGATAAAACAGCAGTGATACAATATAAAGATTTTGATTATAATTATTATTCACTTGGGCAGAATGTTGTAGATTTAAATAATTATGAAGTGTATATACTTATTAATTCTGGAACTGCATCTGCTTCAGAAATAATGGCAGGAACACTGAAAGATTATTTTCCAAATATTACCCTTATTTGAGAAACAACTTATGGGAAATGATCTGTTCAAACTATGAGAAGTTATTATGATGGAAGTATGTTAAAATATACTATAGCAAAATGGGCGACTGGAAAAACTCAAAATCAAATTGATAAAGTTGGAATTTCTCCAGATATTGAGGTGATTCTTGACACAGAAGCTTTTTCAAAATGAGTTGATAACCAACTTGATTTTATATTTAAAAAGTATTAAAATAAAAAAAGTATGATAAAAAAAATAGTTTTCATTCTTGTAGTATTTTTTGTAGGAATTTGAGGTGTAAATGCATATACTCAGGTTGAATTAAGGTTATTATATGATAGGTTTTATACTCAAGTTTCACAAAAATATTCTCATAATGAATCAAAAATTATTCCTATTTTAGAACAGTTAGATAAAAAATTACAGCTTGTATTTACAAAAACTTCTCATAAAAAAAATAAAGAATCACTGAATGTTTTGAGATTTTTAAATCAAGATAAAATTATAGCTTTACAAAATAAAAAAACTATACTCAATGAAGAAGAAATATTGGATACTTCTCCAAAAATACATCCAAATTATATAAATAATTTACTCAAAAATGGATATAATTATATAAATGTATCTTCAAATTTAGAATTGAGAGAAAATAATGTTACTTATAAACTGAATGTAAAAAAATATTATGAACTCACTTTAAATAATCATGCATATTTTGTAAAAAATCATCTCAAAGGAGGTATTATACTCTTTTTTCAGGATAAATATATCCTTACCAATGATGTGACTAAGGAAAAAAAATTTACATATAAAGATTTAGAAAATAACTTTACTCATTTTTTTCATATTCAAAATCCGTATATTTTGGAATGAGGAGTGTATTACTCATATAGATTTACTCAATACATTTTCTTTGATAGCATTGATAGTTTCTATGAATCTGATTTTATTACAAATAAAATAGATTTTAAAAATACATTATTTGTAAAAGATGGAAATAAATATTTTTTTACCAATACTTATGAAAAAGTGAGACTTACAAGTGAAAAAAATATTTTAAATATTACTAATAAAAATGAGTTTTTATATAATATTTCTGATGATAGTAAGTTTTTCCCGGCAAATTATGATGAAATTTTATCAGAAATAAAAACTACTACTTTAACACTTGTTTCCTCAGCAAAAAATGATCAGGAAAAAATAAAGAGAATATATGATTTTGTAGTAGATAAAATTACATACTATGAAAATTATGTTCGTGATGGAAATAAACAAGTATTTTCTTGAATATTAACATATAAAAATAAAACAGGAGTATGTGATGGATACACAAAATTATTTTTATATATGCTGTCTTTTGCTTGAATTCAGGATGTACAAGTTATGAGAGGATTTGCATATGATAATACAGATTTTCCGAATTATTGACATGCTTGGGTTCGTATTTGAGAAAAATATTATGATCCTACTTTTGATGATCCTATTTGAGGAACAAGAGTTGGAAATTATTATTATTTTGGGATTCCTCGTGAACTTATGTATGTAAATAGATTTGATGGGATGAATATTCCTGAAAATTTAAAGAAACTCTCTTTGCAAGAAAGAAAAAATATTGTTATGAAAAATATGTATGAGATCTATTTGAATTATAGAAATTTTACTCTTATGAATACGATTAGGAATAGAAAGTATCTTCAAATAGATTTTGATGAGAAAATTAATCTTGCCCTTGTTGTAGAAAAAATGTGAGCAGAAGAGGTACAATCAGGAGAATTTTATCATGAATGATATAAGTTTGTGATTCGTTCACTTAATTACTACTTATTAACAGAAGATAATGTAGAAAGTATCATAAGTAGTCCAAAAATTGATTTAGAAAATATGTATTTGCTCAAATGGTATAGAAATGATTGATGATTTGATTATCGTTTAGCTTATGATGTAATATTTGAATAATATGCAAAAAATTATTGTACTTGATTCTATTCGTTCTTTGCAAAATGTCTGAGCTATTTTTAGAAATGCTGATGGTTCAGGTTTTTCAAAAATTATTTTAGCAGGTCATACTCCAACTCCACCAAGATGAGATATTTCAAAAACTGCGCTTTGAGCAGAAGGATATATTGATTGGGAATATTATGAAAATATTATGGAAGTTTTACAAATCCTCAGAAAAGATTGATTTCAAATATTTGCAGTTGAATTAACAAAAGAAGCAATTGATTATAAATCTCTTTTTTGAAAAAAGTTTGAAAAAATTTGTTTACTCGTTGGAAATGAAGTTTCATGAGTTTCTCAAGAAGTTTTGGATTTTTGTGATAAACATGTTATAATACCAATGCATTGACAAAAAAATTCACTCAATGTTTCAGTAGCCGCAGGAATTGTAATGTATGCAATTGAATAATAAATATCAATTTAAAACTTAAAAGCTGAAAAATGGAGAAGAAAGTAGAAAAAATTTTGCTTGAAAGAGTAAAAAAAACCTATAAAAAAATGTGAAAAATAATTTTTTTCTTTTTTCTTTTTTCTTTTTCTTCCCCTTATGCTTTTGCTGTAGAAAAAATTGAGGATGTTTTTATTGATATTGAGAAAGATTATGTGTATTATAATGAACTTCAAAGTTTGTATGAGAAGGGAATGATAAATCCAGATTTGAATAATAAATTTGATCCAAATAAACTTTTAACCAGAGATGAATTTATTGGAATTGCTATGGAAGTGGGATGTAGTAAATGTATTAAACCATATACAGCATTAGAATATATTTTACAATATGGAAATAATATGCCATTTTATGATGTAAAATCATCAAATGATTATGGATATTGTATCGCAGATGCTTTTGAAAAAGATGTGGTAAAATGATATTCCCCCTCTTATAAATGTCAAGATGGGACCACAAAAACTTGAGAAACTCCATTTTGTACAAATAATAATATTACTCTTGAAGAAGCAGTCGCTTTTTTACTGAGAAATTCAGCTATTTTTACCATTGTGGATAACCAAAATATTCTTACTCAAATAGAATGATGACTCATTACTCAAGATCTTTCTAATGATATAAAGGTAAAAAATATTGATGGAAGTACTTATACTTTTTATTGATATTTTAAAAAAGCTTTGGAGTTTGAATCAACACAATATGATATTTATGGAAATTCAAAAAAATATTCTTTTATAGAAAAAGATTCAAATGGAAATATAAATCCAAAGAAATATATTACGAAACAAGATTTTATAAAAATGGCATATATGATTTCTCAAGTAAATTCATGTACGAGAGAAAATGGAGGGAAAAAGTCTTTTCAAACCGCTCTACAAATGTCTATTCTTGATAAAACATGTAATCCTAATAATCAAAATTGTAAAATTTCAGATTTAAAAGATTGAGAATGAGTGTATGATTTCAAAGTTGATATTTCCAATATTTGTAGTACAGGAATAAAAAATGCGATTTGGATATTTTATAATACAGATACTAAAGAAACATATAATAAAGAAGGAGTATATTTAGATAATTATAAATTACCTTCACAAGGAAATTGGATTGTGAGATGAATAATTGAAGATAATTGTGGAAATCAATCTCAAACAGAGGCATTTTTAAATAATAAAGAAGGAAATAAAAAGCTTTCTCTTCAAATTCAAGCAAATAATCTCAGTGGAACTTGACCTCTATCAGTCGAATTTAAAGCTATTACAGAGTGTGAAAATTGTACATATATTTGGAATTTTTGAGATGGAAATACTTCAAATGATAAAAATATATCTCATATTTTCCAAGATGTGGGGAATTATTCTGTCCAATTAACTCTCATTGATCAAGAAAAAAATACAGTTTATTCTTCTGTGTCTATACAAGTAAAAAATTCATTTGAAGATGCTTTTTCTCAATTAGAGAAAGAATTGGGACAAAATGATATTTTAGATGAGATAAAAAATGTTACAGATAGTAATCTTTTGCATCAAAAATTAAATGAATTAGAAAATGAGATATGAAAAAATGATACTCTAGATCAGATAAAAGATAGTCTTGAAACTGAATTATGAGATCAAAAAAATCTTTCTCAGATAGATAGTGATAAAGATGGAGTAATGGATGATGTTGATAAATGTCCAACATTAAACTGAGATAAAAATAATTTTTGATGTCCAATTCTTGACCAAGTATGTCTTCCAAATAGTGAAAGAAATACATGTGATTTAGGTTATACTTGTAGCTCAAAATGATACTGTGAACCTGAAAAACAAACACTTCATACATCAGCTTGTATTGTTCCTCAAAATGGTTCTTCTATTTTCTGAAATGTGATGTGTAATAGTTGTCCTTGTGAATATAAATTCGATTTTTTAGCAACTATAAGAAAATGTGATGTGATCATTCCAGCCATTGTTTCTTCTGATGGAAAACAAATGTATGGGAAATGAAACCCATATGAAGTTCCATATGATTATAAGTAAAAAAACTTTCTCTTTAAAGAGAAAGTTTTTTTGAGGTGTGATATTTATTATTCATAATTCATTTTACTTTTTTTCATTTCTTCATCCCAAATTTTTTTCTGATTATCATAATAAAAAATTGGAATAGCAATGAGCGTGAGTATTGCTGAAGTAGAAAGTCCCCAAACAATTGACCGGGCAAGTCAACTCCAAACAGGATCAGAAGTAATCTTTATGGCTCAAAATATTGCAGCAATACTAGTGAGCATAATTGGCATAAATCTAATATATCAAGCACTGATAATGGCTTTTTCGATAGCCCATCCTTTTTTCTTTAATATTTCTATATAATCTATTAAAAGTATCGCATTTCAAACTACTATTCCAGCAAGTGAAATAACTCCAATCATACCAGTAGCATTAAAATATTCATTTTTAAGGAGATATAAAAGAGAAAATCAAGGAAATATCCCAAAAAATCCAAGTAAAAAAGGAAGCATAATAATTCCAGCAACTGTGAAACTTCTAAATTGTCCTACAATTAAAAAATAAATAGTAAAAATAGCAATGATCATAGCAGTTCCTAAATCACGAAATGTATCCATAGTAAGTTTCCATTCACCATCCCATTCAAGTTTATAGATTTTCCCATCTTGAAGTCATTGGTATACAATGTGATAAAAAGAAGAATCTACTACTTTATATTTTCATTCTAAAAACTTTTCTCACTTAAACTCAGACATAAGTTGTATGATAGGATAAACAACAGAATTATCTCACATTTCCGCATATATGAAATGTGTTTTTTCTTTGGTATCAGTATTTATCTCAGGGTTTACAAATTCATATTTTATTTTTGCAATACTGGGAAGAGGAATTTTGACTCATTCAGGATTAGTAAATTTTATAGAATCAAGGAGGTTTAAAGTTTCTGATTGTTCATTTTTTATAGCAAGTATAATATTGGTTGCTTCCAAAGAATAAGGAGCTTTTAAAATACTTATTGGAGTTGAATTTTTTGCAATAGCTAGAGTGTAGGCAACTTGTTCACTATCAAGTCAAGCTCTTGCAATTGCTTCATGATCAAGTTCAATATTTACTTTTCTATAAGTAGTAGAAAGAGAACTTCATAGATCTTCAAGATGTTGTATTTGCTGAACTTCTTTGACTATATTATATATTTTTTCAGTAAATAAATCAAGATTTTTTCCATCATCTCATCCTTTTACTTTTATCATAAAAGTAGCTCTTACTGGAGGTCCTGGAGGATCTTCAAGAAGTCTTATTTTTACATCTGGGTATTTTTCCAAAATATATTTATGGAGGAGAGGACGGATTTGAAAAGTATAATATTCTGATTTTATTCTCTTTTTATTTTCTTCTTTTGAATTGAGATTGATACGAGAAGAAATTTGATAGGAAGCATTTCTATCCAGTCATCCACGGAATAAATTTGCAAAATCTCACATAAATGGTGTTCCAAGAGTAGAAGAAACAGAGTGTACAATATCAAGATGTGGAGGAAGATTATTATTTTGTAGAAAAAACTGTTGAATTTCTTTTTCTATATCAAGCATTTTTTCAACAGTAGTTCATCTTGGAGCATCTATCCAAAGATATACTTGATCTTTATTTGATTTTGGAAGCATACGAGCTTTAAAAACTCATAGGGAAATAGGGATTATAATAACTAAAACGAGAGAAATCCAAAAAGTAATCTTAAAAATTTTTCTATTTTTTGATGCTTTATTATCTTCTCTTATAAATATATCCATGACTTTGAGATAGATATTTCTTATATTATATTTTGATTTTTTTTGTGGTATTGTTTTGTTTTCTCTATGATGATGTATATCTTTAGTAGTAAGATAAGATACCCAAGGATTGATAGAAAAAGCAACAATAATAGAGAAAAGTAAAGCAATAATAGCAAATGTTGGTATTGGTCACATATATTCTCCCATCATTCCAGTTACTGCAAACATTCCTGCAAAAGAAAGAATTTTTGTAATAGTAGAGAGAACGACTCATGGTCAAACTTCTTGAACAGCTTCTAAAATGGCTTCCTGTTTATTTTTTCCCGACTGAATTCTTTCTTCTAAATGTCTGTGAATATTTTCAACTACTACTATAGAATCATCTACTAACATTCATATTACGAGAATGAGAGCAAAAAGAGAAATTCTATTGATATCATATCAAGCTATAAAAGCCGAAAGAAATACAAGAGAAAGTATAAGAGGAATAGAAGTCGCAGTATTAAGAGCATTTTTCCATCAAAGAAATAATATTAAAATAAATACTACAATAATAATAGAAAGAATGAGATCAGTAATTAAATGATTTGTTGCTCATTGAGCTTCATGTCATTCATCTTGAATAATAGATATTTGTATATCGGAAGGAATTTGTTTTTGTATATTTTCCATTTCAGATTTGATATCATTGGTAACAAAAACACCATTACTTCCAACTTGTTTTCAGATTCATAAAAGTACAGAAGTATTTCATATATGTTCTTTATTTGAAAAAAAAGTATATGAAGGAAGGAGTTTTTCTCAGTGGGAAAAAGTAGCGATATCTCATAAATAAATAATTTTATCATTTTTATCAGAAATAATTAGTTTTTTTAATTCTTCAATGGTATTGAGTTTTCCAGAGGTTTCTAAAAATACTCTTTCTCCATTTGAAAGATGAAAATTTCCATTTGGAAGACTAACATTATTTTTTTGTAATACTTGATATACTTCCATAATATCAGTATGTAAACTTTCAATTTTTTCTAAATCAAGAAAAATAACGATATTATTTTTTATTCCTCAAACGATATCAAGAGTAGTTACATGTGGAATAAGTTTTAATTTATCTTTTATAGTATTTGCTATTTGACGGAGATATATTTGTTTTTCTTGTTCTGATGCAATATCTTTCCCAATATAAGAAATAGCATATGTAATTTGAGGAAGTTCATCAGGAGTTATAGCTTTTATACGAGGTGTTTCTACACCAAGAGGTTTGAGATCAATATTTTCAGAAAGTTTTTGTTGGAGACGAATTTTTGCATATTCAGCATTTTCTCAAACCTTGAATTTGGCCATAACTCCTACATAATTATCAGCAGATACTCAAAATACTTCATCAATTCATTCAATTTCCATAATTTTATTTTCAAGCTCATTTGTGATAAATCTTTTATTTTCATCTGAATTCATACTAGGAGTAGAAATAAAAATATGAAATGCAGGAGCAACAATAGTAGGATTATATTGTTTTGGAATAACAAAATAACTTCAAATTCAAGAAATAAGAGTTACTATAATAAGTACAAGGGTTAATTTTCCATTTTTTATAAAAAAATCAGCAAATTTTGCAAACATAAGAGCAAAAATTAATAAATAATAATATGTAATTAAAAATATAATAAGAAATTATTTGACAAAAAAATATTTTCTTATATAAAATATAAGCTTTTTGTAGGTCTATTTTTTCATTTTGCAACTGTAAAGGAGATGATCATGGCAAACAAAAGTAATAAGCAACGGAAAAAGGAAATCAAAGATCGGCGTGCTCGCCGTCAGGCGAAGAAGATCGTGATGAAAATACGGACTCGTCGGTAATTATCTTTATTTCGGAGCAAAAGGGATATATATCCCTTTTTTTTGTAAAATAGAAAAGAATATGTTATAATAGTGGCACTTTAATGTTCACTTCTGGAGAAAATTATGATTACTTTTTTCGTAGTGGCTATTTTATTGGTTGGAACTTTGGCTTGTTTATATGTAGGAGGAGGATGGTTTATTCTCTTTCTATTCAATTGTTATTTTCTTTATCAAATACTACTACTACTACTTACTGAAGGAGGAATGGTTGGTATACCATCAGAAGGTATTTTCTTTATAGCTTTGAATATCTGGGTTATAAGGAGAGCAATATTAAAGTTGAAAGGAAAATGAGTTGCATTTTGCACATCTTATTTTCATATATTTGAGCCACTCTTAGGAGGGCTCTTTTTTATGGAGTAAGTATTTCGCCATCAGATATATTCTCTTTTCCATTAGTAATAATATGTGTTCAAATTTGAAGTCATTCTATTTGTGAAAAACTATCATTTTGTGAGAGAATTTTTATATGAGTAAGTTTTGCAACTCCATTTTCTAAGATAAATACTTGAGGAAGCATATATTTGGAAACAATAGCACTATTTGGAATAATAAGTCCAACATTTTCAGTAGTATTAAGAAAATATACTTTTGCATAACTTCCTATTTTTATATTTGGATTTTCTATCTTTATTTCTACCGTTGTTTTTTTTGTAATGGTATCTTTACTAGGAAATATGTTAGAAATAGTTCATGAAATAATTTGTTCTATTCCTTCTATCTCTGTTTGTATGCTATCTCAAATCTGGAGTGTATTGAGTATATCATCATTTACCGTTACTTCTATTTTTATATTTTTATCATTAGAAACCATAAATATTGGTGTTCAGGCTCAAATAATACTTCATACTTCTGCGAATTTTTTGGTAATAATTCCATCTATTAAAGAAGTTACTTTTCCATTTTCTATCATCACTCCTGCATCACTTTTTCATGATATAACTTGACTGATTTGTGTATCAATTTCTGAAAGAGAAGCTTGTTTTTGTTTTTTTAATGACTCAAGAGATGCTTTCACTTCTTTGAGGGAATTTTCACTTAATTCAGTTTGTTTTTTTGCAATTTCATTTTTTGTATGTATATCAATAATTTGAGTATTTCAGAGAGAAGATATTTGAGTTTTAGAATTTTTGAGAGTTTCTTTTTGTTTTTTAGCGAGTTCTACTTGTTTTTCTAACATATCAAGAGATGATTTTTTTTCTTTCTCAAAATTTTTGATAGTATCAAGACTTCCTTTTAACCCAAGAAAATAATTTCAAGAAACACTAAGAATAATTTGTTCATTTTGAGCTTGCATTTGAGAAATTTTTGTTTTATATTCTTGTATTATATTTTCTCATAAATAAGGATTTTCTACTGTATTTTCAAATACACTATAAGCATTTTTTAAAAGTTCTCTAATATCATTGGTAAAAAAAGAATGATATATTTCTAAATTTTTTTGTATTTCCTCATAATCTTCTAAAGGATTTTTTTGTATTTCTCAAAAATGAATGATAATTTTTTCTAGCTGTCATTCTGTTTGATTTCGAACGGTAAGTTTTTTTGCTCAGAGATAAATATCATAATCTTTCTTTTTATAGGTATTGGCAGGAGTTATTCAGAAAATATTATCTAAAAAATCTATAATATTATTTGCTAAAATATTTGCATTTGTAATAGCACTTTTTGAGTTTGAATAGATATCATTTTCTTTTTGAGAGAGAATGTTTTTTGTATTTTCTAATTGTAATATACTACTTTCTATTGCAGTTTGAGCACTTTCAATTTGACTTTCAATAGTTTTGAGTTGATTTTCAACAGTATCTTTTGTTTCTGAAACTCATATTTCATTTCATTTTGCTCCAATATTTGATATTTCTATTCCAATTTGTGCTTGTTTTATTTTTTCTTCCATTACGAGTATTTGACTATCAAACATTTGACTGGTAGATACTTTTAAAGTTTCGAGATTTTTTATGATTTCATTACTAGAATTATATCCAGTTTTTGCTTCTATTGCATCAAGAGTAGCAACTACTTCACCAGCTTTTACACTATCTCATACTTTTTTTGTGAGAGAAATTATTTTTCATCAAACTTTTGGGGCAAGAGCAATACTTTGAAAACTATCGGTATAACCTACATAACTTTGAGAATTGGTAATACTTCCTGTTTCTACTAAAGCAGTTTGAAAATATTTTTGTGGTATTTCTTTTTCTTCTTCACTACACGAAGTCAAGAAAAGTGTAAGAGTGAAAGTAAAAATAAGGATTTTCTTCATAAAAATTATATATTAAAAAATAAGGCTTCAATTTCAGTTCATAGCTTTTTCTCATCAATATTACAACGTGAATAGGATGATTTTTTCTTTCCTATTTGATGAATAAGTGTAAGAAATAAAAATGTTTTTTCACGAGTAAATCAAGCTTTCAAGCTCATTGCTTCAAAAATAATTTCAAAAATAATTTTTTGTTTTTCTTGTATTATTTCAGAAATAGTATCATTCTCTTCATACCCATTTTGGTTGATAATAGAAAAAATATTTCTTTGTGTTTCTGGAAAATGTAAAAATGCATCTAGAAGTTCCTGAAAATTGTTAGAATTCCATTTTTTTATAATTTTTTGTATGAAAACAAAATATATTTTAAAGCTATATTCTAAGATTTCTTCAATGAGTTTTTCCTTTGAGGGGAAATGGTAATATAAAGAAGCTTTTTTCATTCATAATTCATTAGCAATATCCTGCATAGAAACTTCCTTAAAACTCTTTGCATAAAAGAGTTCTTCAATTTTTTTTATAATTTCATTTCTCATCATAATATAATATTTAAAATATAAACTACCAATCGATAGGTAAAATATATAAAAAACTTTTTGAATGTCAAATTTTTAAAATTTTTTTGACAAAATAAAGAAAATAAATACTATATAAAATATAGTAAATTTAATAAAAAATATGAAAAAGTACCCTCTATTCTTTTTTGGACATGGAAGCCCTATGAATGCTATTCTAGATACTGAGTTTTCTCGTACTTGGACTGAGATAGGAAAAACTTTAGAAAAACCTAAAGCCATTTTATCTATTTCAGCTCATTTTGAAACATATAAAACTCATATAACTGCTACGAATAAACCAAAAACTATGTATGATTTTTTTTGATTTCCAGATGAATTATATAAGATAAAATATGAGATGCAGGGAAGTGAAAAAATTGCTAAGCAAATTATATCTCAGTTAAACGATGAAAATATTTTTCTTGATTATTCTTGGTGAATTGATCATGGAGTTTGGAGTATTTTAAAATTTTTATTTCCTGATATTTGAGAGATCCCTGTATTAGAATTGAGTCTTGATATTACTAAAAGTCCACAACAACATTTTGAATTTGCAAAAAAATTATTGTATTTAAGAGAAAAATGATATTTAATCCTGGGAAGTTGAAATATAATTCATAATCTTTATAAAATGGATTGGTCTGATGAAAATGCATCATTTGATTGGGCAAAAGAAGTCAATGAAAGTGTAAAAAATATGATTCTATTATGAGCAACTGAGACACTTCTCAATTTTGGAAAAATGTGACCAAAATTTGAAATGGCAATTCCAACTCGTGAGCATTTTCTTCCTCTTTTATATATTTATGCTCTAAAGTGAGAACATGAAACAATAGAGTTTTTTAATGATAGGATAGTAAACGGAAGTCTTTCTATGACTTCATTTAAAATTTCATAAAATAAAGAAGAAAATTATTTTCTTCTTTTTAAATAATCAATTAAAAATATTTGTATAATAGCAACTACAGGAACAGCAATAATAATTCCTACAATTCCGAGTAAACTTCCTCAAATCATCATTCCTAAGAGTACTGCAAATGGTGAGAGAGAAAGGGTTTTTCCCATCACAAAAGGAACTAAAACATTATTTTCTAATTGTTGAATGGCAATATAAAGTATGATAACGATTACTACTGCTTTGAAAGATATTCCAAATGCAATAGCAAGAGCCGGAAGCAATGCCAAAATAGGTCAAACATATGGTACAAACTCCATCATTCCAGCAATTAAGGCAAGTGTAAAAATTTCATTAATGTGAACTCAAAATAGTTTTATAAAAAAGAGTCAGAAAAGAGTAATAAAAAATATACAAACTCATAAAATAAGCTGACTTTTTAGCCAATTATAAAGAGTTTCTATAATATCATTTTCTTTTGATAAAATATATTTTGAATATTTTTCAGGAAGTATTTTATAAAAAAAGCTTCGTATATCTTTTCTTTCTAAAGCAATAAAAAAAGTAAAAATAAAAAGTAAAACAAAGTTTATTACTACATTAGTAATAGATGAAATAATTCAAGCTCCAGAAGTCAGAAAACTTTTTAAATTACTACTCATAAAAGAAGAAATTTGTCCTATATTGTCTTTAATAGAATTTAAAATTTGAGTGAGATCAATACGTTCAAGAAATCATTTTAAAAAATTAGGAATATGGAAAGCATCTACTCCATTTGCATTATAGGAATTAACCATATTATTACTATATGTGTAGGAAATATCAATTAAAATAGATACTTGTTTTACAAATATAGGAATAATAGAAAATGCAGTAAGTAAAACAAATAAAATGATAACAATATATATTAAAACCATTCCAATTCCATTTCCTATTTTCCAATTATTCATTTTATTTAAAAATGGTGCAAAAAGTATGTTTAAAAAAAGTGCAAATGCAAGAATAATAAGAATATTTGATATTTCATAAATAAATAAAAGTCAAATACAAAAAAGAGTAAAAATAACAAGTTTTTTAATGAAAATATGATATTCATTTTCTTCTGAAATAGGGGTATTTTTATTCCACATATCCTATATAAATAACTGATAAATTAAGGCAAATATAATTATTTTTTTACAAATTGCAAAAAAATTGCTTTTTTAAATAAAATCTTATAATGACAAAGATTTTTTAGTATATAATTTTATAAAAGTGTTTCCAAAAGTAACGATTATTTGAAGACCGAATGTGTGAAAGTCAAGTTTTTTTAATATGTTTGTTTGACATAAAATAGCTATAGTAGCAGATGAAGCTGGAACGACCAGAGATATTTCAGAGTATGAATATACCGATAGAGTGAATGATATTACTTATATTGTTGCTGATAGTTGAGGACTTGATTTTTCTTCAAAAACAGATGAAATTGCAACTGATATTATTGAGAGAACTACACAAGCTATTAAAGAAAGTGATGTACTTATTTGGCTTTTAGAATATGATAAATTTACTGCTTTAGATGACCAAATTTTAAAAATTTTAAGAGCAAAAGATATGCCACCAGTTGTTGTAGTTGCGAATAAAGCTGATAATGAAAATGCAAAAATGGAGGCATTTTCTCTTCCAGTTGTTAATAATTTTCAAGCTTTTTATCCGGCTTCAGTAAGTCATCATAGTGGATTTGCAGAAATTAAAGAATTTATAGCTGATACTCTCAGAGAAAAATGATTTAATTTTGTTTCTGAAGAATTAGATGAATGATTTATTAAATTATCACTCGTTTGAAGACCAAATGTTTGAAAATCATCACTTATCAATTCAATTGTGTGAAAAAATAGAGTTATGGTAAAAGATATGGCTTGAACTACAAGAGATAGTATCGATACAAAATTTAAATATAATGATAAAGATTTTGTTCTCATTGATACTGCTTGAATTAGAAGACTTTCAAAAATTGGAACGAGAAATATTGAAAATTGGTCTGTAATGAGAACTGAGAGAAGTATTACCAGATCTGATATAGTAGCTGTTGTAGTTGATGGAGTTGATGGAATTCATCAACAAGATTTATCAATTATTTCAAGAGTTTTAGAGGAAAAAAAGTGACTTATTATTGTAATTAATAAATGGGATGCTGTTTTAAATAAAGAAAATATTGATAAAGAAAAAATTATGGGAAGATATTTATGATATTTATCTGAAAAATTTGATTTTCTTCCATGGGTTTCTGTAATTTTTACTTCAGCTGTTGAGAAAAAAAGAGTTGAGGAAATTTTAGAAACAGCAATCAATATTAACGAAGAAAGAAAAAATAAAAGAGTAAAAACTTCTATATTTAATTCTTTCATTGAACAAGCCGTGTTAAAACATCCACCAACAGGAAATAGAGTAGCACATAATCCAAAAATTTATTATGGAAGTCAAGTTGATGTAAATCCTCCAAAATTTGTATTAACAGTAAATAATCCAGAACATTTTCATTTTTCTTATAAAAGATATTTAGAAAATAAAATTAGAGATAATTTTTGATTTGCCTGAACCCCAATTATTATTGAATTTAAAGGAAGAGGAAAAACCAAAGATATAACAAAATAAAAAAATATCCCTTATTATGAACTAATGGGGGATTTTTTAATCCTTGAACAAAGATATGTAACAGAAAAAATATTATTTTTCATTGACATTATTTCGATATATATTAAACTATCGTTAATTTATATTTTAACTTTTTATTCTATGATGAGACAAAAATTAACTGCATTATTGTTTCTGTTATTATTTATATTTTCTTGTTGAAAAGATATTCAAAAAGAAAATATAAATTCACAGAACAATAATATATCAAATGTTCAGATTGAAAAGGATTCTGATTTTTTTTCAGATATAATGTATTCTGATAATCAAGAAGATATAAAAGAGAATTTTTCAAATCTAGTTTGAGAGGATGATTTGATAAATTTACAAAAAACTCTAGATGCAAGTGATTTTGTATGAACTCAAAAAGTGATTGAGAAAATTATTTCTTCTCTCAAGAAAAATACTTTGTCTCATGAAGAAAAGCAAAAAGTAAAATCTCTTAATAATGTATATCTTTCTGCTATGTTAAATGAGGGAAATTATCTCTATAAACAAGAAGAAAAATCAAAACAAGCAACTGAATATTTAGAAAATGAAATATTAAAAGACCCAGATTTTATAGATCCATTTTATAATAATTATTATCTATGATATGCTCAAGAAATAGTGAAAAACTATGAAGGAGCTTTAAAGTATTATGATGAAGCACTTAAATATGCATGAGATGTAGCAAAAAATCAAAGATTAAAATCTGTAATTTATAATCAAATATGACATGTTTATGATTTATCTTGAGATTTAGAAAAAGCATATAAGAATTATTATGAAGCTTATAAGCTTGATAATCTAAATTTATATAGTGCATCAAATATATGAAGATATTTTTCTATTAAATGAAACTTTATAAGAGCAAAAGAATTTTATGAACATGCGTCTTTTACCAATAATAAAGCTGAAAAAGCAGAAGCATATTTTAATTTAAGCTCAATTGAACTAAGACTTTGAAATGGAAAACCAGATATTAACACATCGATTGAATATGCTAAAAAATCAATTGCAGCTTATAAAGAGTATCCTATGTGATATATCGCTCTAGCAAGAGGATACTATATGCTCAATGATTCAAAATATAATAAAGATATTGAAGAAAACTTAAATAGAGCAATTCAACTTAATCCATCTGCATATCTTTCTTATAGATATTATTGAATGTACTATTTGGATAATGGTAATTTTGAAAAATTTAATGAATATATAGATAAATCTTCTCAAGTCGTTGAAAATGATCCGATACTTATGGAACATAATAAGGATTATATATTATTACAAAATGATATGTTAAAAATATTTTTTCAAGTTGATTTATGAGAATACAAAGAATTGTATGAAGGAGATGAATATTTTAAAGCTATCATTGAAGATCAAATGCAAAGAAAAGATTTTTGACTCTATAAAAAATTTAAAACAGATATGAATTTTGTAAGATTTTATAGCGAAATCAAAAAATAATTTATAATATAAATTTAAAAATATGAAAAAAATATTATTAATAATAGTTTTTATTGTATCATTATTGATTTGATACAATAGTACCTATGCTATTACTGCAAAACAAGCTATAGCAGTAGCAAAAGGAAAAGCAGCAAGTCGTCCTTGAGCAGTAGTTCATGCATATAATCCTGCAACTGGTGAAGTATCTTGGGGATGTACTAATTGAGCAAAACGGTGAAGAATTCCAGTGACTCCGACAAAGCCGTGAGAACCAGAAGCGCCTGAAGAAGATTTTGATATTGAATGAGGAGCATGTGCTCAATATCTTTCCTGATGGAATGATGCTTGGTCAGATTGTGATGTGATAGGCAAGTGGAATCCAAAAACTTCAGAGATAAAATGTAAACAAACGCATAGTTGGGTACCGGAATATTCAGGGTGTTGAGTTTTAAAAGAGCACTATACAGCTGAGGGAGTACTTGAATCTACATCATGTGATGCAAGTTCTTGCCCTCCAGATGAACCTGTGCCATCTCCTGTATCTGATAATATTGCAACTTTAAGTATGGGGGCAACCACTACTTATTTTGATGAAAATACATATGCGGATAATAAATCTACCAATGATATTCAAATAGAAATAAATTCTGAAGATATAGAAGGATGAGCAAATGTAATCTGGGGAGATGCAGGAGAAATTAAAAAAATAGATGCATTTTGAGGAGAAGTTTCTTTAGATAGAGTATCTAAAACTTGATCATCAGCGTTAAATTTTACTCAATTAAAAAAAGAATTACTTATAGAATGATGGGGAAGTGAATGGGTTATTAATATGACTTGAATAACTTCTTATGCACCATTATTTACCAATAGTTGAACTATTACATTTGAAGCTTGATGAGTTCCTATGAAAAGAGAGAATGTAGTATACTATTTTCAAAAACCGTTTACTGGAAAAATAGAAATATTTGATTTTAAAAAACAACAGTGGTCAGGTTCGTGAATACAAATAGGAACCAATCAAAAATATAGATTAGTTTGACAAAATAATAAAAGTATAAATATTACAAATTATAAAATTGATGATTTTACAGATAAAATATTAGCTTATGATGAAGAAAATCATTTTATTCCAACAAAATCAGTAAGTTGAACTACTTTACAATATCAATCATGAGCAATTTTTTATGCAACTATGAATACTGCAACATGAGCAACAAAATTATGAAGCCCATGAATCAAGATAGAAACTCCGGTTATTAGTTATACATTTGAAGGAAAAAAAGTAAGGTATTATTTAAATGATAGTATTGATTGAGATAATGAAGATGCTTTGATAAATGAAGATGCTCAAGAATTTTTATGAGTTCGTGTCATTGGATGAATCCAATGAGCAGGTAAATCAGAATTTACCTGACAAAAAGCAAATATTTCTAATTTATATAACTCACAAATGAGAACTGAAATTAGAAAAAATGCATATAACTATGTAAAAAATATGACTTCTGGGCAAATATTAAATGGAGTAAAATATGTGAAATGAGACATAACACTTTCTTGAAATCTTACTTATGAAACACTCGTAGTAGTAGATGGAAATGTGATTATAAATGATAATTTAAATATTGACAATAAAGTACTCTGAATTATCGTACTCAAAGATAATTATGATGTCAATAAAGATTATGAAAAAGCAGGAAATATATATGTTACACCAAATGTAACTCAAATCAATGCAATGATCTATTCTGATGGGGCCTTAATAAGTGCAGATAATACAACAAAAAAACCATATTTGAAAGATACAATTGAAAGAACTGAAAGTTTACAAAAACAATTATTTATGAATGGATCTCTCTTCACAAGAAATACTATTGGATGAGCTATTCTTGCGGGATGAAATTATATATTACCTGGATGAGTGAAAATGGCAGAAAATAGTAGTAATTTTGAAAAAGCAATGTTATATGATTTAAACTATGTAAGAAGGTGAAGTGATTGATGTGATAAATCAACTCCTTCAAATGATAATTGTAACGATAATTGAGAATATAAAGACCCATTTATTATAAAGTATGATTCAAGAATGCAAACAAAACCACCAAAGTTATTCTCATACTAAATAAATAAAAAGCAATTTTATTAAAAATTGCTTTTTATTTTCTAATACTATTTTTATTTGATATAGAGTCTTTTATTTCTGTTGTGATCTTCGTTACTATTTGCATAGTATACTTTTCCATTATTATCATGGAGATAATACCAATACTCAGTATTATGAGGATTTAAACTTGCTTTTATAGATTCAATATCTGGATTGTTGATGGGAGTTTTTGGAAGTCCTACTTTGGTTCTTGTATTGTATTCATTTTTATCAATGTTTACTTTAGATGCAATAAAGCTTGGAGTACATCCTTTTGAAGTTAATTCATAAGGATAACAAACGGTAATATCAGCTCCTATCATCCAATTTGATTTATATCTTTTTATTAAAATTCCAGCTACAGTTGGTTTTTGTGAAATATTTCTTTCTTCTTTTTCTAGGATAGAAGATATAATGATCAGTTCATTTATTTGTTCATTGGTAAGAGTTGATAAAAGAGGAACATAAACTTTATTTTTAAAATTATCAAGGAGTAATTTATTAAAATTTTCTACACTAAAATTATTTGGATTTACAAAATAAGTATCAGGATATAAATATCATTCAAGGGTGAGAGCATTTTCTAAAAAAGAATAATTTTTTTTATATTTTTCAATATTTTTTGCTTCAGAAATAAATTCTCATTTTTGAATAAGATGTACTGAACTCAAATACTCATCAATATCAAATATATTCCATCATTCTAAAAGAGTGATTTTTTCATCAATACTCATTGCTCAATGACTCATAGTTTGTATAATAGAATCTATCGTATCTCACTTAAGCAATCTATATTCTCAAATTTGAGGTTTAATTTGCTTTTCAGGGGTGAGTTTGAGATAAATTTTAAAATACAAAGTAGAAAAATCAAGTTCTCTTTCAAGAGAAGAAACTATAGTATCTCAAGGGATTACGGAAATAACTTTACTTTCATGAAGAGGTGTAGTAATGAAATCTCTATAATGAATATAAAAAATAACTCCACTTATTATTCAAATCCAGATCATGAGTTTTAAAAATCGTATCATTTATTTTTGTATTAAAATATATAATTCTTTAATTTCTCTTTTTACTTCTTCATCTCCATTATCAAAAATAGTTTTTATTACTTTTTCATTTGTTGCTAAAAAATTTCTAAACTTTTCTCTGTTTTCTTCACTACTTACATGATCAATTCCGATTTCTTTTTTAAATCTTTTGAGCATGAGATTTACTTCTCTTTCCATTGCTTCTAAATCATTATTGAGAACTTTTTGTATTTCTTTTACTGTTTTTATGGGATGTCCTACATAATCCATCCTCATTTCTCCATAATCTTTTTGATCTCATTCTGTGAGGATGAGTATATCTCAATAATTAAAAAATGAACCAAAAATTCCAGGGTATTTTGTATTCATAGTTTTTATTTTATCGGCATTCATATTTTGACTATCTCAAAGTACTCCACTTTGGTTATAAAATATAATTTGTCAAGGTTGTATGATTTTAAAATCCATTTCTTGGTTAATCATGGTTACAAGATAAGAAGAAAAAAGTCCAAGTTGAACAATAAGAAGTATAACATTTATAGCTCCTACTCAAAAATTAGTTGCTCATCAAACCAGTAAGCTTGAGATAGCAGTAAATACTGAAAAAACAGTAATTCCTGCAAGTATTAAGAGTAAAAAAATAGTTTGGTTAAAAAATTGAGTAAATATTTTATCACTATCATTTGATTTTTTGATACAGGTATAAATATCTTCAATATAAGGTTCATTTCATTGTACTTTATAAAAACTATATAAATATTTAATAATAATAATAGTCCAATATATTACATTAAGGAGAAGAAATATGGCAATAATACTTCAGATAATGGAATTATTACTATCTGAAAAAAGTAAATAAGCATTGAGAAAGGCAATGATTACCACAAAAAATACTACCCAAGAATGCAGTACTCCATAAATCCAATGTCTTTTAATAATCATTAAAAAACGAACTCCATCTTGTTCTAATTTTTCTATCAATTTTGTATCTCAAGATATATCAAATGATTTAAAAAGAAATTCGACTACTTTTCTAAAATTTATCATTTTTATGATGTGGTTAAATTTTATGTATCAGCATTATATAATTTGTCTAAAAATATTCAAATAATTTTTGACTAAAACAAAAAAAGTTATACAATTTTCTTCGCAAAAACATGAAAAAATTTATTTTTAAATAAAAAAAATGCAAAATATACAAACTCAAAAACTTATTGAACTCTTTGATAAATATAAATGTGAATGATGTATTAATATAAATCTTTCTACTTCAAAAACTTTGGATTATTCACCATTACATGATGAAATAAGCTTTGATAGTTCTGAAAATATAAATACTTCCATAACTCTTATAAAAAATCATAAAAAATCTGTTTTTTCTCTGGATTGATATTCACTGGAAAAGATAGAGTTTGCTTTTATAGATATATTAAAGACAATTTCATTTTGACAGTATGATAAAGATATTATGCTGCCAAAAATTACAGATAGTGTAGAAAAAGATTTTTCTCAGCCAGAATTAGAAAAACTGACCTTTCAAGATTTAGAAAAAGAATTTGAGGTATTTAAAAATTTTCCATTCGAAAAGAATATTTCTAAAGAGGGATTTTCTATTGGAGTTCAATCAGCAACACATATTTTTATTAATTCTTTATGAGCAAAAAAGTTGCAAAAAGACAATGGAGCATTTTATTATATTGATATTTTATGAGAAAATAAAGAGAAAAGAGAAAATCATTATATCTCTATTTCCACTAAAAATGTTCCTCATATTACAAGAGAAATACTTTTAAAACTTCAAGAAGAACTTATTTTTAAAATTTCTGATTCTCAATCAATTTTGCCAGCAGGAAAATATGATATTACTTTGGAAAGAGATGTAGTAATTGATTTTCTTGATATTATTTTATGAAATATGTGAGCAGAGAGTATAAGAGAATGAATCAGTTTATTTTCAAAAAATAAAATTTGAGATAAAATTTTTGGAGAAAATTTTACATTGGTAAATAATCCAGAACTCAAAAATTATACTGGAACTCTGCTTTTTGATAAAGAATGAATAACAGCAAAAAAGACTCTTTTATTTGATAGATGAGTTTTTGTTTCAAAATTTTATGACTATAAAAATGCATTAAAAGAATCAGTAGAAGAGATAGGAAATTCTACGGTTTCTAATATTGAACTTCTTTGAAAGGGGAGTGAAAAATATTTAGAAGGAAGTAAAATACTTTTTACCAATTTGATGGCATTTCATACAGTAGATGAATCAACTGGAAAATTTTCTTTAAATGGAGAGGGATATTTATTAGAAAATGGAAAAAAAATTGACTATATTAAAAATATTTCTCTCTCAGGAAATATTATAGATTTATTTTCAAATATTAAAGCAATTGGAAATGATTTTAAAGAAGATGGAAATTTTAGGGTTCCTTCTTTGACTTTTCAAAATCAAAATATAATTTAATTTTTTATCTCGTAGTTATGCAAGTAAAAAAACAACAACTTCAACAATATCTTGATTTATTTTCTTGAGATTTTAGAGAGATATTTTTTGAAAAATCAAAATCATTTCGTATTCTTTGTTTAAATGGTGAATTTAGAACTCCAGTATATTCTACTCTGGAAGGATTTTCACTTCTTTCAAGAACTGAGAAAAAAGAATATTTTAAGATTTTTAATGATTTTGAAAATATGGAAGAAAAAATTCATACTTTTTGTAGAGAATTTTCTCTTAAGTCAGATAAAAATTATACTCTTTTGAAAGATTGACCAGATGAATTATATTTAGAAAATATAGAAGATATAAGTTTTGAGGTACAAAATATTATTTCTTCCATTCAAGAAATATTTCAAATATATATAAAAACGAATTCTTTTGTGGTAAGTAGTGAAATTTCTCTTCATTTTTCGAAAAAATCTTTTATTGTGTGAAATACTCAAGGAAATTTTTGAAAAGATATAAACTTTTATCAGACATTATTTATCAAACTTATTTGAGAAAAGCAAGGAAAAAGAGAAGAAATATATGAAAAAATTACGGGAACAGATATTTGAGATGAAATCAATAAAGATTCTATTGAAAAGTTAGTGAAAAATGCTATTTCAATACTTGAAAAACAATTGGACTGAATACCATCGCCAAGTGGAAAAATGGATGTAATTATTGGAAATGAAGCATGAGGAACGATTATTCATGAAGCAGTTTGACATGGACTAGAAGCGGATTTACAAAGTTCTAGTGTATATAAATGAAAAATATGACAAAAAGTAGCCAGTGAGAAAGTGACGATTGTTGATAATCCAACTCTTCCAAAAGAAAGATGATTTTATAAAGTAGATCATGAATGAAATAAGGCTAAAAAAACTATTTTAATAGAAAATGGAATTTTAAAATCATACCTTCATAATATAAAAACTGCTACAAAGTTTTGAGTTCTATCAACCGGACATGGAAGAAAAGAAACATATAAGTATAAAACTTTAGTGAGAATGGGGAATACTTATATGCTTCCTGGAAAAGAAAAAAAAGAAGAACTCATACAAAAAATTTCTGATTGACTTTATGTAAGTCGTATGTGAGGATGACAAGTAAATACAATAACTGGAGATTTTGTATTTAAAGTTCAAAATGGATTTCTTATAAAAAATGGAAAATTAACGAGAAATGTAAGGGGGGCTACTCTCAGCTGAAATGGTCCTGAAATGCTCAATGAAATATATGGGATTTGTGATGATTTAGAGTTTTTTGATGGAGGAACATGTGGAAAATGACAATCAATGCCAGTAAGTGATGGAGTTCCTACTTTTTGGACTCAGTTAAAAGTAAGTGGAATGCAATAAAATAATAAACGATAAAACTTAGGTTTTATCGTTTATTATTTTATTCTTGCTTTGATTTCATCAATCATTTTAGTAAGGATATTTTTTCTTATTTCTTTATAATTATTGCTTAGATTACTTTTATCAATACTAAAAAGTCTTTCTTCAATTTGAATTATAAAATCTCCATAAATTTTATTTTTTATTCAAATTTCAATATTTTTATATTTTTCATTTCTATCAATTTCATCTATTCTTTGTTGAATTTTTTGAGTAATTGAGAGTTCAATACGAGCTTGTAAATCTTCTTTATGATTTTCAATTTGTTCTTTGAAATAAGTTACTTTTTGATCAAGAATATTTTGACTTTTTTGGATTTCTTCAATAAGATCTTTTGATTCTTTTTCTGATTGAACTTGAAATTTAATATGTTCAATAAAAGAATCTTTTTTATCACGAGCTACATATCTTGATAAATATTTATAAATATCAGCTCTTAGGAGAATAAGTTCCTTTTTTTCTTTATCAACATTGAGTAATTGAGAAATTTTTGAATTTAAATCTGATTGTAATAAATTTCTTTTTTCGATAAATACTTCTATATTTTCTCTAATTTCTTGCACTTCCTCTCCACTTAAATCCGTTCTCATAAAAGAAATAAGCTCTCAATATTCTTTTGATAATTCTTTTGATTTTATCTTAAAATCTTTTTGTTCTTCTTCTAATTTTTTTATATATTCTCTTAGTTCACTAGTAGATAAACTACTGACAATAAAACCTTGCTTTTCAGAAGCAAAAGTTTGGAAAAAAAGGAAACAAGAACATAATACACAAAATAATATTTTTTTCATACTATACAAAAACTAAAGAATTGAAAATGAAATAAGTTGGCTTTAACCTAAAAAATTTAACTCTCTAATTTAATGATAGTACTATAATGAAAAATATGGTATTCCAAAGTTTTTAATGTGAAGTTTTTGTGATGATTTTTATTTCAAATCATTTTCCTTCTTCTGAATTTATTTCTAGTTCCCAAGAGAGAGCTTTTACTATTTTTTCAATAATGCTTAAACCTACTCAAATACCTCTATCATCAATATTTCATGTTTTTTCTTGACGACCTTGATAAAATTTTTCTTTTATATAAGGAAGTTCTGTTTTAGGAATTCCTTTCCCATTATCAGAGAATTTTATGAAATTTACTCAAAATTCTATTTTTAAAGTAGTATTTTTCCCAGCATATTTTATAAAATTTGAAATAATATTTTGGACAATTTGGATAAAACTATCTTTATCGGTGAGTATTTTTTTATCAAGACCTGAAGTAATAATTTTTTGATGAGTTGTTTTTAATTTTTGCCTAAATTGTTTTATTACTTGTTCGGTTATAAATCTGACATCTTCACTTTGAATATGTAATTCTATTTTTCTGCTTTCAAACTTTTCAAACTCCATAATAGTATTTACGAGCTTTACGAGTCTTTGCATTTCATCAATAATAGAATTGAGAATTTTATCATCCAATTTTATAACTCCATCTTTTATTCCTTCAATATAACATTGAATAGCTGTGATTGGAGTTTTGAGTTCATGGGAAATATCAGCGAGGAGTTTATTTCTAATATTTTCTCAAATATTGAGTTTTATATTGAGTCCATTAATAGCATTTACAAGGAGTCAAACTTCGTCTTTTTTTGAATAATTTATCACTCTAAAATCTTTTCCGAGTTTTAAATCTTTTATAAGTTTTGTTGTTTTCTCAATAGGAAGAATAATTCTTTTTGAAAAAATAAAAAGAAAAATAATGAGAATAAAAATAGCAAATATATTTGTAATAAGAATAGCTTTTACTAAACTATTAAAAAAGATATATTCAGGAGTTTTTTCATCTTTTACATCTTCCAATATTTTCTCAAGATAGTTTTGAGGAATAATTTCTTCGATATATTTTATACTTACTCAGGCTTTTGAAAGGTAATTTACAAGAATTTCAATATTTTCTTTGGTATCAAGTTTGATCTTTCATTCATTTTTTTCTAAGAGCTCAAAAAATTCTATTTCAATATCATTAAAAATATTATCTACTTCATCAAGAGCTTGTTTTTCAATAATTTTATCTACATAATCTCTGGTAATTTCTTCTTTTGCTTTTATAGTTTCTGCTAAATAAATTTTTAAAAATAAACTATAAAAAAAATAAAAAGAAATAATATTTACAATTGCGATAAAAAATATACTTCATAAAAGTGAAAAAATAATTTTTCTTGAAAGAGTCATAAAAAGATGATAAAAAGTAAAATTTATTTATTTAATCTGTATCATTGTCATCTAATAGTGAGAATAATATCTTTATTTTCAAGTTTTTTTCTGATATTTTTTATGTGAGTATCAATAGTTCTATCAAAAGCATAATTATCATATCATATAATATCTTTCATAAGAGTTTCTCTCTCCACCATATTTCCATTTTCTTCTACAATTTTTTTTAAAATTTCAAATTCATTTTTTGTAAATGGAATTTCTTTTTTTTCTTTTAAGACGAGTACTTTTTGAGTATCAATTTCAATATTTTCAAATTTTAAAATATGACTTTCTTCTTTTTGATTATGAGAAGTTCTTCTTAAAATAGTGTGAATTCTTGCCAAGAGTTCTCTGGGAGAAAATGGTTTTGATACATAATCGTCAGCTCAAATTTCCAGTCCTCTAATTTTGTCTAATTCTGAATTTTTTGCTGTGAGCATTACAATCGGAATATGAGAAGTTTGTCTTACTTCTTTACAAATAGTAATTCCATCTTTTCCAGGAAGATTGAGATCAAGAATGATAAGCTCATATTCTCCAGAAAGTATTTTTTTTACCGCATGAGTTCAAGAGTGTTCAATTCAAACAGTAAAAGATGAGTTTTCTAAATACAATTTAAGTGAATTTGAAATTCAAATATCATCTTCAATAATCAGTATTTTTGACATATTTTTTAGGGTTAATTTTTCATAATGTAATGATTTTTTTTTATTTTTCAAATTTTAACTTGCTTATCTTTGAAAAGTATATTACTATAGCTCCAACTAATGGCCGTTAGTGTTTTTATTTTTTTATGAAATTATTCCTATGACCAAAATACAACAAGCAAGAATTAATTCACATATAGACTCTTTAGGAAATTTAGAGGATGATTTACCATGAATTTTAGAATCCGCTGTTACTGCTGAAGAAATAGAACATGTAAAATGAACCATATACCAACTTCTTTGAAGAAGAAAAAAGTAAAATGAAGTATAAAAAATGAAAATGCAAAATAGTAGAAGAAAAAACTTGATTTATTTTAAAAAACAATATAATTCTCCAGTATTTATTTTACTAATGTTTGACAAATGACAATTACTCCTAAGAAAAAGACTTCTAAAACTAGAACAAAAAGAAGAACTACCAACTGGATAAAATTATCTGCAAGAAAATTATTAAATAGAGTTCAACTTCAATTCAATGAAGCAGGAGAAGCAATCGGGCTTTCTCACTTTGCAACTGTTGATGGAACTTATAAAGGTAGACAAGTGTTTAAAGTAAAAACTAAACAAAAAAAAGTTACAAGAATTTAGTTATGTGTACTTTTATAACACCGGTGTTTTTTTAAAGCACCGGTGTTACTATTTAGTGAATAATTTCCATTTTATGTCCCATTACTCTCGCGGTAGAACTAGAAAATTTTTATATCAAATGTTGTATGCTTCTACATTTTCACAAATAGAAAATGTAAGTTTTAGAGAATCTTTTTTTTCTTGAATTTTTAACTCTGAATTAGATGAAAATTATTTAAATAGTATGTATGATTTGATTTTAGAAAATCAATCCTTTTTGATAGAAGTGGTAAGCAGATATGCTCCGAAATTTGATATTGAAAATATGGATTTATCATATATTATACCTATTTTTATAGCAATGACAGAAATGCTTTTACTTCCTGAAGAAATTCCAGCAAAAGTTTCTATTAATGAGGCAGTTGAAATATCAAAAGTATATGGAGATGATTCATCTAGAAAAATGGTAAATGGAGTTTTAAATAAAGTATTAAATGATTTAGAAAATGTACAATCAGATTTAAAAATATTTGATAAAAATACTTCTGTAAAAATAATTTTTAAAAGATAATAAAATACTGTATATAAAAATTATTTTGCTTTTAATATGACTTCTCTCACATCTGGGAGAAGTCATATTTTTAAAAAAACACTTTCTTTTTTTTAAAAAATGAATATAAGTGTTAATGAGTAATTACTGATTAAAAAAAGCCATTAAAAAATTTAATAGTTTTTCCTTAATTATTAATTATACATTTTATTCTTTGTTAATTAATTTTATGGCTATAACAAAACAACTTTTTGAAAATGAACTTTATATTGAAAAAATAAAAACATTATTGCATATATTGGATATTGAACCTATTTCGTATAATAATTATTTACTTGCTTTTGTACATCGTTCTTTGGTGAATGAAAAACCAGATTTATCACCAGAACATAATGAAAGACTTGAATTTTTGTGAGATGCAGTTTTAGAACTCGTAATTACTTCCCAATTATTTTATGATTATCCCCATAAACCAGAATGAGAATTAACTGATTATAGAAGTGGAGTAGTAAAAGGAAAGCATTTAGCAGATGTAGCAAAAAAATTATGATTTCAAGAATACTTAATACTTGGAAAATGAGAAGAACTTTGAGGTGGAAGAAATAATGATTATTTATTAGCAAATTGTGTAGAAGCCTTTTTATGAGCACTATATTTAGATTTATGATATGAAAAAACACAAAAATTTATCTTAAAACATATTTATTCAAATTTAGAAGGTATTATAGATAATGATTTACTTAAAGATTATAAATCATTACTTCAAGAATTTACTCAAAGAGTTTTTTATATTACTCCAGAATATCGAGTTTTGGAAGAGTCAGGACTTGATCACGAAAAAAATTATCTTTCTTGAGTATTTTTAAGAGAAGTTATGATTGGAAGTGGAAATGGGTCAAGTAAGAAAAAATCTCAAGAAGATGCAGCAAAAAATGCATTTCTGAATAAAGAAAATATTGATAGAAAAGAACTGAGAAAATGAAATTGAAAAGTATCTTAAAAATGATTTTATAATTTTTCAAGAAAGGTTTTTATATAATAATTGAAATATAGATATGATACAATTTATTTTTTGAATATACATTTTTTTTAACATAATGCTTCTGCTGATTTTTATAGATATTATATTATCTTGGTTAAGTATTTTTTGAATACAATTAAGACCAAAATTTTTGTCAGATATAATTGAACCTCTCTATGCATTTGTAAGAAAATATATTTCTACGACTTTATGACCTATAGATTTTACTCCTATAATAGTTATTTTTTCTATACGTATATTGCAAATAATAATATTATTATTTTTTCCCGAAATAGGATGATTGATACAATTATATAGTGGGGGGAGTTTTTAAAAAGAAATTTATTTTAATAGAATAAAAATATAAATATGTTAAATAAACAGGTAGATTATAAATTGTTTTTTACTGTTTTTTCTCTCATAATTTTTTGAATGATAATGATAAGTTCTGTATCTGTATACGGAAGTTTTAGAGTAACAACTATTTTGCAAAATTCAGGAAAAATAGATGAAGCATATAATTATTTTTATGTGTTTAGAAATATTAGTCATGTTTTTATTTCTATGTTTCTACTCTTATTTTTGGCAAAAATTCCATTTCATATATTTGAAAAATATTCAAAACATATTCTGGGAGCAAATCTTTTACTTATGATTTATGTGCTTTTATTTTGAGAAACTCTCAATGGGGCCACAGGATGGATACAAATTCCATGAATTCCATTTTTATTGCAACCAGTAGAATTTTTGAAATTTAGTACTATTGTATTTCTTGCTTTTTATTTTAAGAAATATAAAGATAAAATTCATTCCTTTCAGGATGGTTTTATTCCATTTTTTGCTTTACTTTCTTGAGTTATAGTAATTTTATGATTACAACCAGATTTTTGATCAATAATGATTTTAGGACCAATTATGGTAATGATGTTTTTTATTGCTTGAGCAAGAGTAAAGTATTTAGTGTCATTTTTAATTTTATGAATGGTGTTATTTTTATGAATTTATAATTTATGAAAATATGATAAATCAGAACCGAAAACAAGAAATAAATTATCATATATTACTGATAGAATTGATAATTTTATTACTGATGAAAAAGAACTTATAAAAAATAAAACGATTAACTATCAAACCGAACAAGCCTTAATTGCTATATGAAGTGGAGGATTTTCTGGTCTATGATTTTGAAACTCAATTCAAAAATTTTGATATCTTCCAGAAGTACAATGAGATTTTATTTTTTCTGTAATTATTGAAGAATTATGATTTTTATGAGGTCTTATTTTGCTCTGATTTTATGCATTTATTTGATATAGAGGATATGTGATTTCATTTTATAGTAGCGATTTATTCGCAAAATATGCAGCTTTTTGAATTACTACTTGGATACTCGTGCAAGCTGGAGTGAATATTTGAGTAAATTTAAATATTGTTCCACTTACTTGACTTACTCTTCCGTTTGTAAGTTATTGATGATCAAGTTTACTTGCTCTTACACTTTGACTTTGACTTTTATTAAATATTTCTCGTTATATAGATGAAACAAAAATACCTAAAAACAATTTGAATAATTTTTCTCGTGAGAAAGTAAATTTATATTACTAATCAAAAGGTAAGAAGAAAATTATGCTATTGTTATGATATATTATAATTCATCTTATATTCAAAAATCTTGCTATTCTTTTTTGTATTTTTTTAAATAATATGATATCATAGTTAAAATATTAAAAATAAATATAGAAGCTATGAAAAATATACTTGCATTTTGAGAAAAATATTATCTTCACTCTTTAATTCTTAGTGGGATAGTATTTTTTATTTATATTTTTTGATTTTATTCTTCATTTTTTTATGTATCAATTTTAAATTATAAATGAATCTCTTCTGATGAATTTGATGGAACAGTTTATCCTATTGAATATATTCCAAATCCAATGGAATTGAGTTATTGAGAAAGAAAACAAAAGTTTGAAGAAATAGATTCAAAATATTTTATAAAAACTCCTTTATATAATCCGTCTATTTTTGGAAAAAATCTAGATAATATTTCAGTTTGAACAAGAGAATATACTGATGTTATGACTCAAAAAGTTCTCTATAGTGTCCCATATCTCTCTACATATAATTTTGATTACAAAGAGTATTCTTGAAGTCATCCTGGAATTGATATGGTAGTGCCTGAATGAACTCCTGTTTTAAATATTGCTAATGGACTTGTTGTAGATAGTTGATTTCAACCATCATGATTTTGAAATTATGTTTTGGTAAAACATAGTAATATTGATTTTTCAGGAAAAAAACAAAATATTTATAGTTTGTATGCCCATCTTTCAAAAATAAATGTAAAAGTGGGAACAAAATTAAAAAAATCAGAAATTATTTGACTGGTTTGAGAATCAGGAACAGCTACTGTTCCACATCTCCATTTTCAAATTGATGCAGAAAGTGCTCCGTATAGTCCTTTCTGGCCTTTTAGTAGTGCTGATATGAAAAAAGCTTGAGTTTGATTTTTTGAAGCTATTAATATTGGTTTAGGAAAAGAAATGGCAATGACTCATACTCTGAATTCTTTAAAATTTGTCAATGATCACTTAGATTTTATATTATATACAGGAGGTCAAAAAGAATCAGAAAATTTGGAAGTTATTTCAGAAACTCTCAAAGAAGAAGAAAAAGATATATCAGATGAACAGAAAGAGCAACCAAAAGATACCTATCCAGATCATTGAGAAAATATAGAACTTCCAGAACAAATAGATGTTACTCAAGATGATATTTTAACAAAAATGGTAAAATCAGAAGATATATTACAATATGAAGTAGAATTATTAAGTGCTATGGAAATAGATGATATTATATTAAATGATAATATAGATATAACAAAATTGGAAACTGAAAGTTCTCAGATGCCTATACAAAATTTAGAAAATACTTCTGAATGAGATGAGCAAAAAGAGGCCCATATATGAGAAGATATTCAAGATATAGAACTTCCTAGTGAGAATTTATTTTTTTCAGACATACAAGAAAATAATGAGTATTATGAAGAGATAGTATATTTTAAAGAAAATAATATTATTTCTTGATTTTATGATAATACTTTTAGACCAAAAAATAATATTACGAGAGTAGAAGCTTTAAAAATTATTTTACTAGCTAATAAAATTGAACCTATTTTAAATGAAAAAAGTCAATTTAAAGATATTCTGACAAATAGTTGGGAAAATACTTATGTAAATGCTTGAGTAAAAGAGGGAATTATCTCTCTTGATAATACAATTTTTTCACCATTTAGAAATGTGTCAAGAGTAGAAGCTTTAAAATTAGTTTTTAGTTTATCAAAGGTAGAAATTGAAGTAGGATGAGAATCTCTTGATTTTGCGGATATTTCTACAAATGACTGGTATTATAATTATGTAGATTATGCAGTAAAAAATAATTTAATACAAATAACAGGAAATTATTTTGAACCAAATAAAGCAATTACCAGAGAAGAATTAGTTTCTATTCTTTATAAATATATTAAAATATAATAAAATAAATCCTTCAAAATGAAGGATTTATTTTATTATATTTTAATATTTGTTTCTAAGGTAACTTTTCCTCTTGCTAATTCTGCTCCATGGAAAGGTGCTTTTAAAATAGATGTGATAATATGGTATCAAAATTTTCATATAATAGCTCCAGTTTCTATTATTCATACTCATAAACCAAGAGTTTGATCGATAAATCAATTAGGATTTTCAATTCTTTCTAGAGTTTTTTTTGACCAATTGAACGTAAATGATTCTGGAGAAAAAAGTTCTGTATCATAAAGAGTATAATGAATATCTTCTCTCAAAGCTTGAATATCTCCAGATATTTGTTCTCTTAATTTTGTAATTTTCATCAGTTTATCAGCAAGAAGTTCAAATTGTTCTCCTCAAATATTTTCATCACTTTGAGTTAATATTTGTCATAAATCAGCTTGTTTTTTTATTTCTTGTAGAAGATTATTTCTATACTCACTACTTATTCTGGTGAGATGTTCTTTTCATTTTTTAAATTTAAAACTCAAAAGATTCTCTAGTGTATTTTCTCTAAATTTATATTCTTTTTCTATTTCATTTAAGAGTTTATTTATATTCTGGGTAAGAATATTTCATTTTCAAGTTTCAAAGTTTTCAGAATTGGTACTCATAAGAAAAAGTTAATATATAAGGTATTATTATATAATGAAATTATTATTTTTTACAAGCTATTATGACTTTACTTTTTTTAAAAATATGGTTATTTTTTATTTTCTAAATATTTTTCTAATTGAGTCATTTCTGCTTTTGCTAGTTCTCAAAACTCTCAGTCTCCATTTAAATTTATGGTTCTTTTAAAATACATTAAAGCTAAATTGTATTTTTCCTGTTGTTCTTCTAAATATCATAAATTCAGAGTGATAAGAGGATTTTTCCCGTTTATAATGAGTCATATTTTTAAATATTCTGCTGCTTTTTCAAGATCTTTATTTTCTCTATAAATCCATCAAAGATATCAATAAAATATTTCATGTCAAACGACTCATTCAAATTTTTTTATTCCAGAATTTGCCCAAGAAATTGCATTTGAAGTTCTTCATTCTAAAATAGCATGATAAATTCAAAGAGAATAATCATCAATAGTAGCATTTTTTTCTTCAATTAAGTATCAAAAAACATTAATCATAGATCTTTTATCTCATGAAAGGTAGTAATTGTATGCTAATTTTCTTTGTAAATCAATTCTTGGTTCAAATCAATTTTTCAGAGCAGAATTAAAATATAAATTACTCGTTAAATAATCTTTAAGACGGAAAGAAATATCTCCTAAAGTATAGGTAATAGTTAAATCTTTTGGATCAAGAGAATAATAAGTTTCAAGTAATTTTTTAGAATTTTCTAATTTTCATAACTCATAATATCATTTTCCTGCAATAAGAAGCATTGGTTTATAATCTTTCATCTCTTTTAGCATATTTTCAGCGAGAAGATTACTGATACTATATAATTTATCTTGGAAAAAAGCTCAAATAATAAGAGCATCTTTATAATAGAGATTTCCTATTTGAAAATTTTCATAATTTTGAATAGCTTTTTGAATATTTTTTAATTTTTCTCATTGTATATCAGAAAAATTTTTAAAATAGGTATCATAATTTTTCTTACATTCATGAAAAGAAATGGTACAATTAATAGCATTAAGATAATAAAAAGTATCTTCTTTTGAAAGTCATAGATTTCTTATCTCTTGGGAAATATCTTTTATTTCATCTGCAGATGTAAAATTGAGTTCATAGAGTAAACTTAATATATATATTTCTTTTTCACTCATTTGAAGAGAACCTAACACATCTTTAAAAGTATTACTTGCATTTTTAAATCTTTTTAAATCAAAATATACAAGTGCTAATTTTTTTATAATTTGTTCATCATTTGGGCTTTGTCTGAGTGCTTTTAAATATTCATTGAGGGCTAATATTGGTTGGTGGGAATTTGCATAATTATCTCATCTAGCAATGGTTCCTTTGAGGGAAAATCTTTTTCTTAAAATTTCCATTCTTTCATCTTTTGCTTCAGAAATACCTCAAGAGTGTTCTTCTGGAATAATTATTTCGTCATCATTATAAATATCGAGTGGAATATTGAGTAATTCGTTTGCTATCACTTTTGAGTCTGTTTTTGGAGTTTTTATTTCTGGAATGACGGGATTTATCAGGAAAGTATATGCAAAATATCATCATCATAATAGAGTGAAACTTATAAGAAGTATTCATATTTTTTTTATCATAAATATAGGTTTTACTTTTTAAATTTTTTTTATACTATAAGTGAAATTTATTTTTTTTCAATCAAGAAATGCTTAAAAAAATCGCCTCAAATACGATAACACAAATACTTTCTAAGTTTATAACAGCATTTATATCTATATTTTTAATTGGAGTTTTGACAAAATACCTCTCAACTGAAATGTATTGACAATATAATAAAATCTATAATTATTTATGATTTTTTGCTTTTTTTGCTGATTTAGGACTCTATACTATTTCTATTCGTGAGATTTCAAAAGAGAGAGAAAATGCTTCAAAAATTATTGGAAATGTTATGACTCTGAGGCTTATTTTAGGAATTATAATTATTTTTTTATCTCTTCTGATTGCTTTTTTTCTTCCATGATATAATTCAGAAATGATGCTTATATCTATTTTTATAGTATCTATTTTTACTATTTTTAGTTTGCTTAATTCTTCAGTTTTATCTCTGATGCAAGCTTTTATGAAAATAGAATTTTCTCTATTTTCTGTGGTGTTTGGGAAAAGTATCAATTTTTTGTGTATTTTAGGGGTAGTTTTTCTCTTATTTCCAAAAGAACAAACACAAAATTTTAATACAGCATTTTTGTATATTTTATGAGCTTGACTTATTGGAGTTATCATAAATTATTTTTTAAATCTTTATTATGCAAATAAAATAGCAAAAGTCACTTTTTTATTTGATTTTGATTATATAAAATATTTATTTAAAACTTCACTTCCGTATGGAATTGCTTTATTTTTAAGTGTGGTATATTTTAAAATTGATATTATATTTTTATCTCTTTTAGAGCCACCTAGAGAAGCTGATATTTCTATTGCACTCTATAGTTTACCAATGAAAATAATTGAAGTTTTGATGGTTATTTGAGGTTTTTTTCTCAATAGTATTTTACCAAGTTTATCAACTTATTTTAAGGAAAAAAACTTTGTTTGAATAACATCTTTACTTCAAAATAGTTTTCGTTTTTTATTTTCATTTTCTGTATTTATTATAGTGTGTGGTTTTATTTTTGGAGAACATATTTTAAGTGTTATTTCGACACCAGATTATCTCAATCATAATGTATACGAGTATACTTCACTTGATGTCTTGATGGTTGTTTTACTTGTTTTATGATTTTATTTTATTTCATCATTATTTAATTATATTTTTATTGCCTCTAAAAATGAAGGAATTTTACTCAAAATAAATATTTTTATTACTCTATTTAATATTATTGGGAATATTATTTTTATTCCAAAATATAGCTTTATGTGAGCAGCTTATGTCACTCTTGCAAGCCAAATATTATTATTTATTTTATGATGGTATTTCTCAAGGAATATTTCACATTTTAGATTTGATATAAAATATATTATAGGAAATCTTTTGATAGGAGTTATTATTTTTATGGTATGAAGTTGGGCAGTAGCATTTTTTCATTTGTGATTTTTTCTGGAAATGTTTTTGTTTTGAGGAATATTATTTTTCTTTTATTTCATTTTTTGTTTATTGCTTAATAAAGAAGTTATAAAAAAAGTATTAAGTAAGTCTTAATACTTTTCCATAAGTCAGGTAGTAGAGTTGATTTTTATCGTTTTTTCAAATCATTTATATTCAGTGGTAATTTCTAATATTCTTGCTGAATCTGAACTTGTACATCCACTTAATGTGAGAGTATTTCCTTTAAATATTATATCTACATTATTTTGATGATTTCAAGAGGTATTTTTTTCTAAAGTTTTACAAGTCAGTTCTTTAATTTGTGAATTTTGATTTATAAAATCAACATGAAAATCATTTACAGTATAAGAAGTTACACCACTTAAATACATTGCATTTATACTTCCTGTGTTACTTCCAATTTTTTCTTTTGAAATACTTACTCTCCATTCTTCTGGATAGGTAAGGAGTTCTCATGTTCCCACTCATTTTCAAAGAAGGGTATTATTTCTGATTGATTCAATACTAGTAAAAACATTATTTGCAAACATTTCTGAGTTTTGTTTGTCTATTTGAGGATTAAAATTTATTCTGCTTGCTCATACAGCAAGGATTCAAATAATAGCAATTACTATTAAAACTTCCATAAGAGTAAATCATTGTGTATTTTTTTTCATAAAAATATTTGCAAATAAATAATTTATATGGTATACTCAAAGAGTAATTTACATTATTCTAAAAAAATTACGATATTTTACAAGTTTATTTTTATTTATTTAATATTATTTTTAGTATGAAAACAAAAAAAATTTTAGCTAGTTTATTAGCAATCGCTTTCTCTACTTTATGAGTACAAGCAAATGAATGAACTTTTTCTTTAACAGAAGTAAAAGTTACAAATCAAAATACTATTAATCTTTCGTTTAATAAAGATGTATTAGAAGATGTTTCATTTTTTGAATTTTTATTAACTCCAAAATCTGATGATACGAAAGAAGTTGGATTATCTGATATTAAGCTTATCGGAACAAATGTTTTAGAAGCTCATACTGCAGAACCATTAACAGCAAATGAAGAATATAATTTAGTAGTTGTATTTGCTTCTGATAAAGAAGGAAATGTTATTGAAAATGGAGTTGATTGAATTGCAGCATTTACTGCTCCAGCATCTTTTGCTTCAGGAAATGAAGTATCATCAGAATTAAATGCTGCGCCAATGGAATCAAGTGTAACTCCTCAAAATGAAGTACCACAAGATAATTCTCAAAATAATGTAGATATGTCAGTACAAGCAGATACAACAACAGTGGTATCTACTGAAACAGCTGCTGCAACTGCTGATGCTTTACCACAAACTGGACCAAAAGAAATGTTATTTGTAGTAATCGCATTACTATTAGGGTTAGGATTAACTTACGTAAGAAGAAAAGTATAGTTTCACAGTAAAATATAAAAAAAGAATTGTTAGAACAATTCTTTTTTTATATTTCTATTCTTTTTTCAACTCAAACAAAAATTCAAATTAAGGTAAAATTTTTAAATATGACAAGTTTATTGAGAAGGATAATAACTTTTTTATATATATCAACTTTTTTTCCTATTTCATAACTATTATCTAAAAACAAATCTCTAATGAGTAAAAATTTTTCATCTTTTTGTATTTTTGGATGCTTAATAGCTACTTTAAAAATAAAATTTAATTCGTGATGTATGAGTGTTTCATTTTGAATTCTTTGTAAAAAACTTTCATTATAATTACTAAACTCTATTTTTCTTAAATGAATAATTTCTTCAAATACTTCTTCATGTTTACTCATATATTTTTTAGTAATTTCAAATAAAGAAGGAACTAAATGAGTTCTTTTTTCAAAGAGTAAGATGATTTGTTTTTCTAATCTTTTTAATTTCTTATCAAAAGATGTTAAAAAAAGGTTAAAAATCACAAAGATAGTGAAAATAATTATTCATATAATAATCCACATTTTACAAAGATATTAGAAAATATTTTTCTAAATTTATACTAAAAATTTGCTAAAAATCAAATATTAAAAATAATTTGATTTTTATAAAATAAATATTAAGCTTTCGAAGCTATAAAAAATATAGCTTTAATTTTTTAATTTTAGAAATATGAATTTATTAGAGAGTTTAGAATGGAGATATGCGACGAAAGTTTTTGATAAAAATAAAAAAGTTTCTGATACTGATTTAGATGATATTATTGAAGCATTTAGATTAGCTCCTTCATCATTTGGATTACAACCTTGGAAATTAGTAGTTGTAACAGATGAAAATACAAGAAAAGAACTTCTTCCAAATTCTTGGAATCAACAACAAATCGTTGATGCTTCACATTTACTTGTTTTAACAAGAGTTGAAAATGCATGAGAAGCTTTAGTTGAAGATTATTTAAATAATATGACTCAAACAACTGGAGCAACAAGAGAAAATCTAAAATGATATGAAGATATGATGAAATGATTTTTAAATGGGCTTTCTTTAGATCAAAAAAATGCTTGGGCTGATAGACAAGTTATGATTGCAAGCGGAGTTATGATGTCTTTATTAGCAGAAAAAGAAATCGATGCTTGTCCAATTGAATGATTTGATAGAGAAAAATATAATGAAATTTTATGATTAAATGAGAAATGACTATCATCAGTTCTTGTTTTACCAATTGGTTATAGAGATGAATCAGATAAATATAGTTCAAGACCAAAAATAAGATTTCAAAAAGAAGATATCTTGATTAATATATAGAAAATATTTTTATAAACAAATTCCTGATATATTTAAAATACTATAATATTTATAGTATTTTATTTTGACTTTTAAAAAAATAATATTAAAATAACAACACTATATAAATTATAGTGTTTATTTTTTTAAAAACAAATATTATGGCAATACAAAATAGTGAAAATGCATTAGAAAATGCAAGAAAACAAATGAAACAAGCATTTGATTTAAATACAGATTTTCAAAACGATGAAAATAAATTTCAAATTATTTCGTATCCTAAAAGAGTAATTGAAGTGAGTATCCCAGTAAAAATGGATGATGGAAGTGTACAAGTATTTACCTGATATAGAAGTCAACATAATGATTCAAGAGGAGCGTTTAAATGAGGAATTCGCTTTCATCCCGATGTAAATTTGGATGAAGTAAAAGCACTTTCTATTTGGATGAGTATGAAAACAGCAGTAGTTGATATTCCGCTTGGTTGAGGAAAATGATGAATTATTGTAAATCCAAAAACTCTTTCTGCATGAGAATTAGAAAGACTTTCAAGAGGATATGTGAGAGAATTATATAAATATATTGGCCCTGAAACTGATGTTCCAGCTCCAGATGTAAATACAAATCCACAAATTATGGCTTGGATGATGGATGAATATTCTCGTTTAGTTGGAGTATATTCACCAGGAAGTTTTACAGGAAAACCACTTACTTCAGGATGAAGTCTTGGAAGAAATAAAGCTACAGCTCAAGGTTGAGTGTATGTATTACAAAAAATCTTAGAACTTGAAAAAATTGAATTAAAAGGAAAGAAAGTTATTATTCAATGAGCAGGAAATGTAGGACTTACTATGACAAGATTACTGAGTAATATTTGAGCAATTATTATTTGAGTAGCAGATAGTTCAGGATGAATTTATAATGAAAATGGAATTGATTTAGATGAAGTAGAAAAATTGAAAAAAGAAAAAAGAGCAGTAACAGACTACGTAGATGCTAAAAAAGTTTCTTCAACTGAAATTTTAGAACTTCAAGCTGATATTCTCATTCCTGCGGCACTTGAAAATCAAATTACAAAAGTAAATGCTTGAAATATTAAGGCAAAAATTATTCTCGAATTAGCAAATGGACCGGTTACAAAAGAAGCTGATGAAATACTTTTTGCAAATGGAGTTATGGTAATTCCAGATATTGTAGCAAATGCTTGAGGAGTAATGGTGAGTTACTTTGAACAAGTACAAAATAATATGAATTATTATTGGTCAGCAGAAGAAGTAGAGGAAAAATTAAAAGCAAAAATGACTCTCGCAGCGAGTCAAGTACATGCAATGACAAAAAAATATAATACATTTTTTAGATCAGGAGCTTATATGATTGCTATGAAAAGAATTTTTGATGCGATGCATGATAGAGGAGAAATATAAAAAATATTTTTGAAAAATGTAAAAAATAACTATAATGAGAACCATTATTATTTAAATAACAAAAAAATATGAAACATGAATTACCACAATTACCATATGAATTAACAGCTTTAGAGCCATATATTTCAAAAGAAACTTTGGAATATCACTATGGAAAACACCATAAAACGTATGTTGATAATTTGAATAATTTAATTATTGGAACTGAATATGAAGATTTATCTTTAGAAGATATTGTAAAAAAATCACTTTCAGGACCAATATTTAATAATTCTGCTCAGATTTGGAATCATACATTTTACTTTTTTGGATTTTCTCCAACGAGTACTGGAACTCCAGAAGCAAAAACTTTAGAACTTATTGAAAGAGATTTTGGAAGTTTTGAAAAATTTAGAGAAGAATTTACAAAATCTGCTTTATGAAATTTTGGTTCTGGTTGGACTTGGCTTGCTGTAAATGAGGCTGGAAAATTAGAAATTATAAATACATCAAATGCAGGAAGTGTTGTAACGATGGAATGAAAAAAAGCACTTTTAACTTGTGATGTTTGGGAACATGCATATTACATCGATACCAGAAATGCAAGACCAAAATATTTAGAAAATTTCTGGCAAATTATTGATTGGAAAAGAGTAGAAAGTTTAATATAAAAATAAAAACTCTCAGATATATCTGAGAGTTTTTTAGAAAAATAAATAAATAAATAAATAAATAAATAAATAAATAAATTTGCTAAAATGAGAATTATTCTTATAATGAAACTATATTTTATATAGTAAATAAAAAATATGACTCAATTTTATAAATTGAATGCAAAAACTATTTCTGGAAAAGAAATAAGTATGAAAGAGTATGAATGAAAAGTAGTAATAGTAGTAAATACTGCAAGTAAATGTGGACTTACTCCACAATATGAATGATTAGAAAATCTTTATAAAAAATATAAAGATAATGGTTTAGTAATTTTAGGTTTTCCTTGCAATCAATTTTGAAATCAAGAACCATGAGATGAAAAATCTATTTCAGAATGATGTTTGATAAATTATTGAGTAACATTTCCAATGTTTGCAAAAATAGAAGTAAATGGAAAAAATACACATCCTATCTTTGTCTATTTAAAGAAAGAACTTTCTGGAATTTTAGGATGATGAATAAAATGGAATTTTACAAAATTTCTTCTTGATAAAAAGGGAAATCCTATAAAAAGATTTGCTCCAACTACAAAACCAGAAGAGATGGAAGAAATTATTTTGGAATATTTAAAAAAATAAATATATTGCTTAACACTTAACTTTTTAAAAATATTTATGACAACACACGATTTAATAATTATTGGAGCAGGATCAGCTTGATATCCAGCTGGAATGTATGCTTCAAGATACAAAATTAAAAATATAATTATCTGAGCTCAACCTGGAGGTGCACTTGCTACTTCTCATAAAGTAGAAAATTGGCCAGGAGTTATTTCAGCACCAGGAAAAGAAATTATGGATAATTTTAAAGCCCATGCAGAGGAATTTGGTTCAGAAATCTTAAATGAAATGGTGACAGATTTAGAAAAAAATGGGGATATTTTCAATATCAAAACAAGTTCAGGAAAAGAATTTTCTTCAAAATATGTAATTATTGCTACTGGAAATTCTCATAAACATCTTTGAGTAAAAGGGGAAAATGATTTCCTTTGAAAATGAGTTTCATATTGTGCAACTTGTGATGGAAATTTCTTTAAAAATATGACTGTTGTAGTTGCTGGTTGATGAAATACAGCTCTTACAGAAGCAATTTATCTTTCAGATATTTGTAAAAAAGTATATTTAGTACACAGAAGAGATACATTTAGAGCAGAAACTACTTGGGTAGAACAAGCGAAAAAAAGAGAAAATATTGAATTTGTATTAAATGAAGAAATTGATGAAATTGCAGGAGGATTTTTTATGGAAAAAGTGGTTTTAAAATCAGGAAGAGAACTACCAGCAGAAGGAATATTTGTTGCGGTTGGAACGAACCCAAATGTTTGAGTGGTTGAAAAACTTTCTCCTGAAAAAGATGCTGAGTGATGTTTAATTGTTGATAAAAGACAACAAACTTCAGTTGCATGATTATATGCTGCTTGAGATGTGACTACAAATTCAAATAAATTTAAACAAACAATTATGAGTGCTGCCGAATGATGTTTAGCTGCAAATTCAGTTCATGAAGATCTTATTAGATGATAAAAAAATCAGTGCTTAGCACTGATTTTTTAATGTATGGCTTCTTCTATATCAAAAAAATTGACATCAATATGAAATGTGTTAAACTACCTATGTTATTTTATATATTTATTTTTTACTAATG
>JAUCCN010000006.1:0-66985 GCA_034676185.1 Patescibacteria group bacterium
GAGATAGAATGTTTATTCAAAAAGAAATCGAGTATAGAATTTGAGTAATGTAATCCTTAAAATATAAAAAATAATTCATAACTTTATAAACATGACTGACATAAAACAACTTTTAGATGAAAATCTTCAATTAAAAAAAGAACTAGAAATACTCAATTCAAAATTAGGAAGAGTAAAAATTTGGATGGAAAAAGAAGTAAAAGCTCAAACCCATAAAATTGCTAAAGTTAAAACTTCAAAACTTACTTCTTCGGTAAAAGAAGATTTCATTAGTGAAAATTTTGAAGAAGTAATAGCAAGTAGAATCAATAGTTATTTTGGTGATTTACTTCTTCTCAATGCACCTAAAGGAACCATTGAAGGAATTACTTCAGCAGAAATCAATTATTATAATATGATGAAAAATCCAACTATTGACGGATTTGCTGTTATTAGTGCCTATCATAAAGTTTTAGATTTATTTATTGAAAGTTTTATCACCAATAATTTCAGAAAATTTGCCAAGAAAAAATGACAAACTATTTTAAGAGTCAATGATCCACTAGAAAAATCTCTCAATTTAATAATAAATTCAAAATATATTATGAGCGTTGGAAGACTCTATTGACTTTTAAAAATGATAAAAGAAGAACAAAAATTATATGATTTTGGAAAATGTTTTAAAGATTATTTAGATAAATATTCAGAGTTAAAAATTATATTACTTGATGATGATTTTTTTGACAAATTTACTCGTCTCAATAAATCAGAAGTATTATCAAGCAAAAGACATTCTGGAACTATTTCAAAAAAAGATACCGCAGAAGCAAGAAGAATTTTAATATGAGATTTTAGAGATAAATCCTCAATGATTTATAAAATATTAGAATGACAAAGTGTAATATATTAAAAAAATCATTTCAAAATTATTTTTTCTATTTATAATTTTGAAGTGATTTTTTATTCTCAATCTCCATTCTTTCCAAGATAAGTACTTGCTTTTTGAATACTTTTCATATAATAATTGTGATTTAATTTTTAAGTATGAAAAAATGGCAAATGAAACAGTCATAAGTTTTAAATGAGTAGAATTTAATTACGACCATAGAAAACCTATTTTAGAAGATGTAACATTTAATGTAAGAGCTGGTTCTAAAATTACTTTAATGGGACAAAATGGAGCTGGAAAATCAACTATTTTCAAGCTTATAAATGGAAGTAATCAAAAACTCTCATGAACTATAAATATTGCTCAAAATGCAACTATTGCAACTGGATATCAAGTAATGCTTCCAGAAGATAAAGAATTAACTGTTTGAGAATTTTTCAGAAAATATCATCCTGACAAAACTCAATTCAATATTGATAGAGATATAAAAGAAATTCTTGATGTTGTAAATTTAAAAGCTCCTTTAGAGAAAAAAATCTCTGCTTTTTCAGGAGGACAACAAGCAAGACTACTTCTTGCTGGAGCGTTAATTCAAAATCCAGATATTCTTTTACTTGATGAACCAACAAACAATCTTGATAAAGAATGAATTTGGCATTTAACGACATTTTTACAAAATTATAAAAAAACAGTTATTGTTATTTCCCATGATGCTGATTTTTTAAATAGCTTTACGGATTGAGTTATTTATCTTGATAGTCATACAAAAACTACCGAACAATTTGTTTGAGATTATAACGATGTAGTGGAACAAATTAAAAGAAAAATTGAAAAAGATAATCAGGCAAATGCTCGTCTTGCAAAAGAAGCTGAAGCAAAAAAGCAGCAAGCTGAAGTATTTGCTCATAAATGATGAAAACTAAGAGCTGTTGCGAAAAAAATGAGAGAAGCTGCAGACGAAATGGAAGATGATATTGTTGATAGCAGAAAAGAAGATAAAACTATTAGAGAATTTAAAATTCCTCTTCAAGATAATATTGGTTGAGTACTTTTAAAAATTAGAAGTGTTCATATAATAAAAAATGATGAACTCACTGTAAAAGATATTGAGGTTGATTTAAGAAAAGATGATCATATTCTTTTAAGTGGTCCAAATGGAATTGGAAAATCTACTCTTCTTGAAAAAATAGTAAATGGTCAAGAAGACTGAGTAGAAGTAACCCCAGGAGTAAAAATTTGATATTATAGACAAGACTTTTCAAACCTTGATTTTTCTCAAACAGTATATGACTGTTTAAGAGAAGCTGCTGGTCCAGATATGGAAGAACAAGAACTTAGAAGTGTTGCTGCTTGATTTTTAATCAACGGAGAAATTATGAAATCACAAATTGGAGTATTATCAGAATGAATGAAAGGACTCGTTGCATTTTGTAGACTTGTATTTTTAAAACCTGGAATTTTAATTCTTGATGAACCAACCAATCATATCAACTTTAGACATATTCCTGTAATTGCACAAGCACTTGATGCTTTTGAATGAGGAATGATTCTGGTTTCACATATCGATGAATTTGTTTGGCAAATTAGAATTGACCAATACTTAGATTTAGATTAGAATGAAATGGAAAAACATATATGTTTTTCCATTTTTTATAATTAAAAAATAATATATTATACAAGAATAAAATTTTATTTTTTCTCTTTTTTTATATAATAACAAAAATATCTCCTAATTTTTTCCTATGAATCAAACAAATATTCATCCGAGTTGGAATAGTATTTTAGAAAAAGAATTTTCACAGGAATATTATAAAAATATTGAAAAAGTAATTATTGATGATGTGAATGCTGGAGAAATTATTTATCCTCCTTTAGATAAAGTGTTGAATGCCTTTGAAAAAACTCCATTTTCAGAACTCAAAGTAATTATTTTATGACAAGATCCATATCATGGATTACATCAAGCTCACTGACTCAGTTTTTCTGTACAAGATGGAATCAAACCTCCTCCAAGTTTAAAAAATATTTATAAAGAACTTCAAAGCGATATAGGATTTGAAATACCAAAAAGTGGAAATTTAGAAAAATGGTGTCATGAATGAGTATTACTTTTGAATGCTATTTTAACAGTAAAGGCCTGACTTCCTGCTAGTCATTGAAAAATTGGTTGGGAGACTTTTACTAATAATGTAATAAAATCTATTTCAGAAAATACTTCTTGAGTAGTGTTTATACTTTGGTGAAGTTTTGCCAGAAGTAAGAAAATACTTATTGATACAAAAAAACATTTTATTATTGAATCTGCTCATCCCTCTCCTTTTTCAGCATATAACTGATTTTTTGGAAGTAAACCATTTTCAAAAACCAATGAAATTTTAAAAAATATCTGAAAAAAAGAAATTGATTGGAGTTTATAAATTTCCAATCTATTTTTAGTATTTCTATTCAATTTTTTATTTTCAAGTAAAATAAATTTTTATATTTTCTATTTATATGTTACAATGATATAAATAATATTATTATATATAAAAATGAAAAAAATATCTACTTCGAAACTTGCTGAAATACTCAATGTTGATGTAAAAGATGTATTCAAATTACTACAAAATAACTGACTTATTGAAAGTATTAATAATAAATGGATATTAACAAATAAATGAAAAGAACATGGAGGAGTTATTATTCAAAATTTTAAGTATGGAAATTATATAGGTTGGAATGAAGATTTTAATCCCTATACTCTTTTTAAAATTGAAAAAATAAATTATATCACTTCAAGTGAACTGGCACCTATTTTTTCAACGAATTCAAGAAAATTTAATCTCATCATTTCTGAACTCGGATATATAGAAAAAACTATAAAATGATGGGGATTAACAAAAGTATGAGCTTTGTTATGATGAAAAGAAGTAGAACATTCTTCAGGAAAAGTATTTGTAAAATGGCCTGAATCGTTAAAAGAAAATACTCTCTTACTCAAAGAATTTCATTTAGATAAATGAGCTTTGTTTTCAGAACAAACTGCGGAAATTGTTGATAATTTTAGGGATAAATTTCCAGCAAATTATAGAACAAAAGATGGACACAATGTCAGAAGTAGATGAGAAGTAATTATTGATAATATGCTCTATGAATATTGATTAGTACATGCTTATGAAAGAAAGCTTCCTGTTGAAGAAGATGTCTATTCTGACTTTTATATTCCCGCAAGGCTCGGGTCAAGTGCTGTATATATCGAATATTGGTGAAAAGAAGATTCTGAATACACTCAAAGAAGAAAAATAAAACAAGAAATTTATAAAAAATATAATCTCAATCTCATAGAATTAGAAAATAATCACATAGATAATTTAGATGATTATTTGCCAAAAATGTTATTACATTTTTGAATTAAAGTTGATTAATAATTATGACTATTCTTATTTATATCCTCCTATTTTTAATATTTATGTTTCCCTTTTTATGATTCTACAAAAAATATAAAGAAAAAAAAGTAGAAAAAATTATTCCCGTTCTCAAAGTTGATATCAGTGATTTTTTGCAAGAAAAATCACTGTATGATATTGCTTTGGAAAAATGATTTTACATAACAAAATATCAAAAAGAAAAAACCAATTCTCTTCTTTCAGAAATAGAAATGAGAGTAAATGATATAAAAAAAGATTTTACTTATATTTCTGATACTCAGATTTTAGAATGAATAAAAAATTTCTTCATTTTTTATGAAAATTTTACAAAAATAGTAGAAAATATAAATAAAAATTATTATGATAAAAAACTCCAAGATGTGGGGTATTTATTTCATTCTTTAGAAAAATATCCGCTTGATCTTTATCAACAAAAAGCAATTGTGACTCCTGAGAAAAATCTTTTAGTTATTGCTGGAGCTGGTTCTTGAAAAACTTCTACCATTGTTTGAAAAGTACAATATTTAACAAAAAGTTTATGAGTTCATCCTTCAGAAATACTTCTTATTTCTTTTACCAGTGCTTCAGCTAAAGAGATGAATGAAAGAATTGAACAAAAACTTTGACTTTCACTCGATGTAAAAACATTTCATAAATTATGACTTGATATTATTAAACAAAATGGATGAATCAAACAAAGTATTATTGAAAATAATAATATAAGTGATTTTAAAACCTATCTTTCTCTTGAACTTATTCCCGATATAATTCAAAAATCAAGTGAATTATTTATAGACTTTTTTCATTATTTACTCAAAGATAATTCTTACGATTTTCAGTTTGATTCTATGGAATCATTTGAAAATTATAAAAAATGAAGTCAAGAAATTTCTCATATGTCATTTTTATGAGAAAAGCTAAAAAGTAATCAAGAAGTACAAATCGCAAATTTTTTATTTTTACATGGAATTTCATATAAATATGAAGCAAATTATGCTATTGAAACAGCAAATGAAGAGTATAGACAATATAAACCTGACTTTTATCTTCCAGATTACGATGTGTATATTGAACATTTTTGAATAGATAAAAATGGAAATGTTGCATGATTTTTTTGAAATGGAAGTAAAGCATCATATCAAGAAGAAAATCAAAAATACAATGATTGAATGCAATGGAAAATGAAGTTACACAAAGAAAATAATACAAAACTCATTATCACTTATTCTTATCAAGCATTTTATGGAAATCTTATAAATGAATTAAAATCTCAACTAATAAAACTAAATATTCCTCTCAAACCAATTTCGAAAGAAGAAATTCAAGAAAAAATAAGTGATAAAATAAAAACTGAAACTTCTATTTTTTCTACTCTTGTATTAACTTTTTTAAATCTTTATAAATCAAATAACTCAGACTTTTCTGAGTTAGAAAAGAAACAAAACAATATATTCACAACGGGATATAAACTGAAAAAATCATGAATATTTTTAAAAATATTTAAAATCATCTTTGATAGATATGAGCAATTTTTATCTGAAAACAATGCTATTGATTTTCATGATATGATTAATAAAGCCACTGAATATATCAAATCTGGACAAGTACATATTCCTTATAAATATGTAATTATTGATGAATTTCAAGATATTGGAACTGGAAGATACAAACTCATCAAATCAATTTTAGAAACCAATAATGCTGAACTTTTTTGTGTTTGAGATGATTGGCAATCTATTTATAGATTTTCTGGATGAGATCTTAATATTTTTACAAAATTTGAAAACTTTTTTCCATATTGAGAAAAGATTTTTATCAATAAAACTTATAGATATCCGCAAAAAGTAAATGAAGTTACAAGAAACTTTATTATGAAAAATAAAGCTCAAATAAATAAAATTCTTGAATCATGAAATCTTTCCACTCAAAATGATGTATATGAAATTATTTTCTATCAAAATGACACTCATAAAAAAGAAATGTTAAAAAATTTAAAGGAAAAATATAAAAATATCATCTGAATTTGAAGAACAAAATCTGATGGAAATATTTGTAAATGAATTATCGATTATAAAACGGTACATTCTGCAAAATGATTGGAAGAAGATTATGTAGTTTTAGTAAATGGAAATAGTGGAACTACTGGTTTTCCAGTTGAAATTCAAGATAGTTTTTTACTTGATTTGGTATTATCTGAAAGTGATAATTTTGATTATTCTGAAGAAAGAAGATTATTTTATGTAGCGCTCACAAGAGCAAGAAATAAAACTTTTGTCTTAACACAGATCTGAAAAACATCTACTTTTGTTCAAGAATTAGCAAATATTTTATGAGTTTCTTATACTGCTGAAAAATGTCCAAAGTGTGAAGCTTGATATATTGTAGAAAAAGATCACTATAAAAAATGAGCTTTATGATGTTCTGCTTATCCCAAATGTGATTTTACTATTTTAACTTTTATGCCATTTTGAAAATATAAATGAACTGCATTTTCTCAATTACCAAAAGATTATATTTCTTGGATGAAATCAACTTTTTCACAAGAAGAATACAAAGAAGTTTTAGAAAGTATTCAATATGAAGAAAATAAAACAAATAAAAAAGATACTATTTAAATAGTACCTTTTTCTAATTTTTTATAATCCAACTAACTCAACAATATCATTATATTTTTTAGTAATTAAATCTCCCGCAATTTTATTTCCAACTTTTAATTTTTCTTCAATAAGCGAATAATCATTTTGATACGCGAAATATTTTTCTCTTGGTTCTCTAAAATATTCTAAAATAATATCAAGAAGTTCTAGTTTTGCATGTCCATATCCATAATTTCCTGCTAAATATTTTTGTCTTACTTCATTTTGTTTTTCATCTGATGCAAATAATTTGATAAGTGCAAAAACATTACAAGTATCAGGATTTTTGGGAAGCTCTAGTGGTGTATCATCAGTTACAATTGACATAATTTTTTTCTTCAATTCTTTTTCTGAGGCAAAAATTGGTATAAAATTATCATAACTTTTACTCATTTTTCTCCCATCAGTTCCAGGAATAATTCATAAATCTTCACTGATTAAATCCGAAGGAAGTTTAAAAAATTCTCTATTATATGTTTTATTAAAATTTTCAGCAATATCACGAGCAAATTCGATATGTTGTTTTTGGTCTTTTCAAACTGGGACTAAATCCGCATCAAAATTGATAATATCTGCAGCCATTAAAATTGGATAATTAAAAACTGCCATATTAATATCTGAATTTTTTGCTTGGCTATCTTTAAAAGAATGAGCTCTGAGCATTAAACTATAAGGAGTTACACTCGTAAGCATCCACATAATATCCGTATGATGATTTAGTTTTGATTGTTCAAAAACAATAATTTCAGAATTTTCAGGTAAAAATGCAAAATATTCCATCAAAACATTTTTCTTATTTTGAGCTAAAGTTTCTCTATCGTGAACTGAGGTAAGCGAATGCAAATCAGCTAACATTAAAAAAGTTTTATTTCCAGATGAAATATCAATAATTGGTTTTACTGCTCAAAGATAATTTCCAACATGCATTCCATTTCCTGTTGGTTTTACTCAAGTTAATATAGTTTTTCCTTTTATTTTTGTCATAATTTTTTAGTTATATTTTAATTGATAAATAATTTTTTCATATTATTTTTGTTCTTTCAAAAAACTCGACCAATAAAATTGGGACTCAAACAGTTTTTCAATAACAAAAATAAAAGAAAAAACTTACTCATACTATTTGTCAACAATCACATCATCTACAATATACTTCTTTTTTCTATTTTCTAACACTTCTTCTCTTTGTTCTTGTAGATATTTAAGTAAAGTATACGGATGAGGCATAAAACGAAATATTCTTTCTTCTTTCGTTTGAAGTTCGATAGTTATTCTTCCATATGAGAATACATTTGAAATAAATCATCTAGAATATGCATCTAATTTTATAATTTTAAAAGCATCTATGACTTCAATATCATTTCTCAAGATAAGTGAAGCATTGATAACAAAAATCTGATCTCAAGATATAATAAATAGATAATTATAAAATTCTATCATTGCTAAAACAAGTTTGAAAAATGAATAATTTACTAAAATGAAAACAAGAGGAAAAATAACATAGACTACTAAGTCATTTCCTAAAGCTTCTCTATAAAAAACTCCTATAAACGATAAAATAATTGCAAATATTAAAATAAAAACAAATTTTATTAAATAAAGAGAAAGAAGTACCCAATGTTTTCTTATAATAATATTTCCATTATGTTCTTTATACATAGACAAATTTTAAAATAATAAAAATAGATACAAAAAATAATATCACAAATAATACAAGTATTATTTTCTTTAATGATTTATATATTCATTTCAATCCTTCTACTTTCGTATAACTTATATGTCTTTCATTTAAATTTTTTAATCTTTTTATTATAAAATAATAAACAAAAACTAAAAATATAAAATAAAGAATAATTCAAAGAGATACGGTGATTGTATTCATAAATTTAAAAGTTATTTTTATGTATTTTTATTATATTCTTATTATCAAATAAGCAAATTTTTAGAAATTTTCTAAATAAATGTCCTCTCAAGATTGAGCATCAAAACTATCAAGCATATGTTTTAAAATATAATCAATACTTTTTCACTCAAAAGTATTTACTTTTTTCTTAATCGTTCTATATATATCTTTAAAATTTTCACTTCCATGATTTACTTCCACTTTTGCTTCTAAAAGTGCACTTAAAATATCTGCATATTTTACCATTTTTCCCTCTTGTCCTTCAAATGGATGAAGCATATATGGAAATACCTGATTTTTATAACTTTCAGGAATATAAGAAAATAAATAATCATTCATCATATCAATTTCTACTTTTTCTAAAAGTTCAACAAATCCTGGAACTGCTTTTTTTGTTGGTGTGATAATATCTCAAGTAATTGCTTCTGGAATATCATGATACATTGCTCTTAAAAGCATTTCTCACATATCATAATTTTTTCCATTTTCATTTTCAATCATTACCAAAACATAAGTAATAAATGTAATCAACACTAAATGCGACATCACAGAAATTGGGAAAATACGACTTTGTTGATTCCATCTCATACAATACGAAAGTCTTCTGATATGAGAAAGATATTTTAAATAATCCTCATTTTCAAGTAACTCTTTCATACTTGTGAGTTTTTGTGCACTTTCCTCAAGTCATTTTTTGATTTCTCTCAAAGGAATTTCATATATATCACTAAAAATTTTTGCATTTACTTCTGATTCTTTCCATCAAGCAATTTTTTTTGCACTTTCAATAATCAGTAATTCCGTTTCAAAAGAAGTATTTTCCATCACATTTTTCATATCTTCTTTGAGATATTCTGGTGCATCAAGTGACAAAATATAATTCAAAGCTTTATTTTCCAATTGAGAAAATATTTCAGGATCATTTTTTAAAATATATGTTTTTGTTCCTGAATTTATATCTGATAATACTAAACTTTTTAATGATTGAAACATAATTCTTTTCATCAAAAATTCTCTATTTACCGTATTTCAATTTTGTTCTTCCAAATAAGCAAGAAATTGTGCAATATGCATTGTATAGCCAACATTATCAAGCAAACACATATCTTCAATACGAGGATAATTATTCCATCTTTTCATTGAAAGACCTCTGGTAAGCATATTTTTTACTATCATTCCAATCATAAAATATTCTATAAAAAATAAAATCTTGAAAAAATACATTTTTTTCCTATACTCCCATTATATGTAATACATAAAAAATGAAAAATGAAAATTTGAATTGATATCAGAAATACCTCAAAAAATAAAAAAAGTTTTACAAAAGATTTTGTAGAATATTTATTTTTACATAAAAAAGAACATTTATTAAATGTTTATGCAGATAAATTATTTGAATGAGAAGCCAAAACTGCAAATGAAAAATTCTCTACTTTCTGGTGAGAACAAACTCTTTTTTTACAACAATTAAAAAAAGATAAAAATGATGTTGTTATTACTTTTGATGAAACATTTCCTGTTTTTTATAATTGAGATGTAATTCAAGTAATTCCGTCTCTTGAAAGTATTTTGTATCCTGATTTAGAAAATACAAAATTATTAAAAAAATATTCTCATCTCTATACGATCAAAAAAAATCTTAAAAATGCAAAAAAAATAGTTTGTTTTACTGAAAATACACAAAGAGAACTCAATGAAAAACTCAATATTTCAGAGGAAAAAATACTTACTATTGCTCCATTTTTTCCTTCTTCACCAGAAGTGAATTTGACTATCGATGTAAAAGCAAAACTTGGAATTCAGTGAGATTATTTCATTTATGATTATAATTATTATAGCAATAATAACTTAAAAAGAGTGTTAGAAGCTATCAAAGAAATTGCAAAAACAAGAGAAATATTTTTAGTGATTTTAGGAAATAAAAATGCCAATAATAGAGAAATTAGAGAACTTATTCTCTCTCTTGATATGAGTAAAAATATACTTTTTGCTGGAAATCCTGATGGAAATGAACTTGGATCATATTACAAAGAATCTCTTGGTGTTTTATACCCAATCATTTATGATAATTTTCCAATGACTTTAAATCATGCTGTAAATTATAATACTGCTATTTTAGCGAGTGATAATACAGAAACAAGAAATATTTTTGGTGATTCTATTACTTATTTTTCACCTATTTCAGTAAGTAGTATGGTAAAAAATATCACTATATTTTTAGAATCAGATAAAAAAGAAGTGAATTATGAAGAAGTAAAAAATAAATATAATATCAAAGATTTTTATAATAATTTAATTTCTATCATCAGTTAGTATGTCAAATTTAACAGGAAGAAATATTGAAATCCTAAAAATTATTGTAGAAGAATTTTTGCAAACTTGAGAAGTTCTTGGAAGTAAAGCTTTGCTCAAAAAATATGATTTATGAGTAAGTTCTGCAACAGTAAGAAATGATATGGCAATGTTAGAAGGTTTAGAACTTATTTATCAACCTTATAATTCTGCTGGAAGACTTCCAACTGCAAAATGACTCAGAGCATTTATTTCATATCTTATGAAAGAAATGCCAAATCATTTTTTGGAAGCAAAAGATGTAAAAATGAAATCAAATGATGTAAAAACTCTTGAAGATTTTATTTATAATATCACGAGTGAATTGGCAAAAAAGACTGGCGAAATTTCTTTTTTTATTTCAGAAAAAAATGGGATTTTAGAATATTCTTGAATTTCTCATTTTTTAGAAAATAATTATAAAATGCTTGGAAACAGCATTTTCTCGATTATAAAAATGCTGGAAGATAAAAATAATTTTATCAGATTTATCTCTTCTCTTCCACTTCAAGAATGAGTAAATATCTTTATTTGAGAAGAAAATATTATTCAATTTTTGCGTGATTATACTATTATTTTAAAACCAGTTATTATTGATGGAAATGTTTGATATATTGGGTTGATTGGTGGTTTAAAGATGAATTACAGTTTTAATATCAGTGCTCTGAGAGGGATAATATAAAAAAGAAAGTTAAAAATTTAACTTTCTTTTTTATTTATTCATACTCATTTTTTATATATAAACTCACCTTTTTTTTCTCCCTTTTGGTATAAATCAATATTTACTCATTCTTTCTTAAAATTATAAAGTCATATTCAGTATTGATAACCAAAAACAAACTTATCACTAGTAAAAGCTTGTAGCTTCAATTTATCCTCTGGCTCTAATTCATCTATTTTAAGCTCAAATACACATAAATTATTTGAAGTTCATCTCTCATGAATGATAATATCTGGCCTTATACAATATGATTTTGGCGTACTATATTTCTTTCATAAATATACTTTATCATCTTTTTCAGTTCAAATAACAACATAACTTTTGTTCACATCGTCAAGATCTTCAATAATAAACAATGATTTGTTACTATGAGAAAAACAAGTTTTTTTTCATTTTTCTGATAACAGTCTATCACATCGATTATTATTATAAATTTTATATAGAACCTCATTATAAAAAATATCTGTAGGATTACAGTCAAGCTGTTTTATTCATTTTCAGCTTTTATTATATTCACAATCAATATTATATAATATTTCCTTATTATCTTCGTGAAAAAGCAAGTTTTGATGCTCTAAATATACTCATAATCTATGTGTAACAGCTTGCTCATGAACTTTGTACTCAAGCAAAATATTATCTCTTTCAAAAAAACTTTCTAAAGCCTCTAATATAGCTTTTGATAGTATTTCAAACATAAAATCCTTTAATTCATTTTCCATATATATTTCGTTAATATTTATTTAAATAAATCCTCAAATAACTCACTCAAATCAGTTTGTTCACTTTTTGATAATTCAATGTTAATTAAATATACTAAATGATTTAAAATAATCAACTTATCTCAAGACAATTTATTTTTATAAATATCTAATTGTATTAATAAAGATTTATAAGTTTTTTGTTTCTTATCATAATTATACCCTTTTATTTTATCTTTTATAGTATTAAATACAGCTTCTGTTTTCTTTTTTAAATTATTTTCATTTTCAAGTTGTCTTTGTTTTTTATCAGACTCTTGTTTTGTTTTATCAGCTTGAATTTGTTGATTTTTTGCTTGATCTATTGTACTCAGTAAATCTAATTGAAGTTTTATTAACTCATTTTTTCATTCAATATTGTTATTTTCTAAAAGATTTATAGCTCTAGAAACATGTTGTCTCGCCAAGTCATAATTTCACAATTTGTATAGCTCTAATGCTGTAGCATAATATTCCCTTGATTCATTCAAAATATTTTTGGAATTTTGCACATTTTGAAATTCATTTTTATTTTCATTTATAGTATTTATTTGTTTTTTAAACATATCTACAAAAGAGTCTAATCCATAATCTTGAGACATATTCAATCCTCTTTGTGCTTCTGCAATAGCAGAATCAAAATTTGTATTTTGAAAATATTTCATTGCGTTTTCATAAATTATCTCTACTTCAGCCATTTTTGAATATTTTTGTTTTAATATTTTATTTTCTTCAATATTTTGCTTCAAAGAGTTTATTGCATTATTATAAACATTCGTATTATAAGTTTTCTCATCTTCCAACTCTTTTATAAGAGAATTATAATAACTTTCAATTTGATTATATTGAGCAGTAGAAGCACTACTACTTCAGGCTCATATTTGGTTCATTGACCAACTACTCTGCATTTTTTTTGTTTCTTTTTCTTTTTTTGTAGTTTCAATCAATTGATTATATTTAGAAATCATACTTTGTTTTTCTGACTCATACTGACTTACATTTAATTCTAGATTTCTTATACTAGAATCTACTTGATTTATTGAACTTGAATAGTCTCCATATCAATTTAGATTAATAAATAAAATAAGAATAGTTATAATAAAAAAAGATATTCTCTTCATAAACAATAATGTTAAAAAAATAAAAAGTGACCTTTGCTATCACCCCAATTTTTGCTTTCAATAAAAATAATTTGATTAAAAAATAAAGTTTAGCAACAAAAAAGGAGTAATTATCCTAAGTCGCCAAACCTAAAAATCCGATTTCTAAATACAAAGATGAAAAAATGGACGAATAATTACTCCAACTTATTTTTCATCTTTTTTAAAGAAATTTCTTTAAAAAAAATCAGATTATTTTTAGATTTGGCACTCATTATTTTATAAATTTTCCTGAGAATTGCAAAAAATAACACAAATATCAATTTGATAAAACTACAAGAATATATTTCAAATAATTTTATATTTCCTAGTAAAAATCATATAAAAAATAAATATGGACTTCAATCTTTTGCAAAATATTTTTTTTTATGATACAATAAAGAAGATTTAATTCTTAAATGACTTTCCTATGCTACATCAAGTAGAAACAAATTCTTTACTAGAACAAACCGCTTCAATTGAAAAAATTCCAAAAAAACTTAATTCATTGTTAGCAGATTTTATTTACGAAAGATATAAAACACCAAAAGCACAAGAAAAAAAAGAAAAATTTTTTTCAGAATTTGATTTACTCCCAGCGAGAGAAAAAAGAACATATAAAGATTTTGTAAGAAATGTAATTATAGATATGAGTGAAGAACTCTATCCATCACAAACAGATAATGATGACTCATTACAGTTACAAGAAATACTCTCAGATATGGCAAAAATAGATAGATATGAAATTTATGCTTGAATTTTAAATCATTCTAGAAATCCAGAACCTATGACATGATTTAAAGAACCAAGTTTTTTTCTCACTTGAGGAAGTATTTCAGGAAAATGAGAAGATATTAATATTGGAAGTATAAATTACCCAACTCTTAATCAGTTCAATAGTCATGGCGAATATGAACTAGAACTAGATCTTTATATTCCAAATCTTGCAAAAGAAAAATGAATAAAAGAACCAATCCCAACAAAGTTTATTATCTCAAAAAATGACGAAACTGGAGAATATACTATCTATAATCAAGAAAGAATAAAAGAAACTTCTCTCAAACCAAAAAATGGAATTCTCCATTTTACGATTGCCAGAATTCAAAGAACATTTACTCTTCAAATACAAGAATAAAAAGACTCGTAAAAAGTCTTTTTTCTTTACTTTTTGTTAAAAAAATATACACTTGTAATAAAGATTTTTTAACAAAAGAATATGTCCCAAGTAGAAGAGCTCGAGTCAAGTATAGATATTGTTGAGCTGGTAAAAAAATATACCAACCTCAAAAAAGCAGGAGTAAATTATAAAGCTCTCTGCCCTTTTCCTGGTCATAATGAAAAAACTCCAAGTTTTGTAGTAAGTCCATCAAAACAAATTGCCCATTGTTTTTGATGTCATAGATGAGGATGACCATTAAAATTTATTATGGATGCAGAAAACTGTGACTTTAAAGAAGCAATGGAAATACTTTCTTCTATCACCTGAGTAAAAATAAAATGATATGATAAAGAAAAAGAAGTTTTAAGAAAAAATGTATATTCTCTTTTTAAAGATATTGTGAGATATTATAGAAATAGTTTAGAAAATAATCCTGCTATTCAAAAATATCTCATTGACAGATGACTCAATACTGAAAGTATCAATACTTTTGAATTTTGATATGCCGATAGTGGAGTAGAGCTTTATAATTATTTAAAACAAAAATGATATGATGATGCTCTTATTTCTGAAAGCAATGTTTTCTCTGATATAAAAATAAGAAGAGATAAATTTATTGGAAGAATTATTTTTCCTTTAAAAAATATTCGTTGAGATATTGTTGGACTTGCTGGAAGAATTATAAACAGCTGAGAACCAAAATATCTCAATTCTCCTGCCTCACAAATCTATGATAAATCAAGTATTTTATACGGAATGTTTCAGGCCAGAGGAGAAATTACAAAAAAAGATTTCATTATCATTACTGAATGATATATGGATACGATTTCACTTCATCAAGCTGGATTTAAAAATACAGTTTGTGTAAGCGGAACAGCTTTAACAGAAAAACATATTTGAGTAATAAAAAAACTCACCTCTAAAATTTATCTTTGTTTTGATAATGATGGAGCTTGAACACAAGCAACAAATTTATCTATTGAAATGCTAAAAAATAAAGATTTAGAAGTAAAAATTATTTCTCTTGATGGAGGAAAAGATCCTGATGAAATTATAAAATCATGAGGAGATTTTCAAAATTTTATCGAGAATGCTCTTTCTCCAATCTGATATTATTTAAAACAAATGCAAGACAGTGAAAGTTTACAAGATAAAAAGGAAATGTTAAAAAAACTTTTACAAATTGTGAAAAACTATCAAGATAATATTGAAAAAGATTTTTATCTCAAAGAAATATCAAAAAAACTTGATATCAAACTTGATATTGTGTATCTTGAATACAATAAAACAAAACTAGAAAAAAGAGCCGATGAATTTGAGGTAAAAACAACTCATAAACTTACGAGTGAAGATTTAGTTATTTGATATATTATTAAATATCCGGAAAAACTTTCATTCATCAATCAACATATCCAATTTCATAAATATTTATGACAAGATTTGCAAGATATTCTACAGAAATGACCTGAAATTATTCAAAGTTTTGAACTCAATAAAAAAAACAATTATTTATCTCTTTCTCAAAATGATGAAGCTTTAGAAATAAAGGCCCAGCTTGAAAATATAATGATAAAAAATGATGATAAAATTGAATCAATTATCTTAAAAACAATCCAAAAACTCAATAAAGATACTCTCAAAAATGCAGAAAGCAGTATTAAACAAAGAATCAATTCTGGTGACTTAAATGCACTGAGTGAATACAAAGAAATATTAAAAATAAAAAAATAGTTGAAATTTATTTTTTTTTAGGTACAATGAAAATGTTGTATTTACTATAAAAAAATTAGTAAAATTAAATGAAAAATAATACCAATAAATAAACTATTTTCTCCCTTCAATAAGATAAGAAGGTGTTTTTTTGTTTATAATAAGAAAATTATTCCTTAACCCCTTTTTTATGTCAAAAAAATCAAAGCAAGAACATGAAAGTTTGATTGAAGAAATTAATTTAGATGAAGTCCAATTTGATGAAATATCAGAAGATAAAATGGAACCCACTGAAGATGATTTATGGGAAGAAGAGTTATGAGAAGAGGATTTTATGGATGATGATAAAAAATGAGATAAATGACTCAAAAAAATGCCGGTTGATAGAGCTGATGATAAAAGAAGACTTGGAAAATGACTTCAAAAATTCATAGATATTGAAGTTCCTAAAGAGATACTTGATGGTATGCCAGAAGATATTCAAGAACTCATGAGAAAGTGAAAAAAAGAATGAAAAATTACTCAAGATGAGATTATGGCAGCTCTTCCACAAGCAGAAGATGACTTAGATTTACTTGATGAAATTTATGTAAGATTTTTACAACTCAAAATTGAAATTGTTGATACATTAGATAAAGATAATCTCTTTGATGTAGAAAAAAAAGATAGCGAAGAAGATGTAGAAAAAGTAACTGTTTCCCTCTCTGAAATCAGTGATGATAGTATTAGGATGTATTTAAATGAGATAGGAAGAGTAAATCTTTTGACTGCTGATGAAGAAATTGATCTTGGAAGAAAAATTAAAAAATGAGACCAAGAAGCAAGAAAAAAATTAGCCGCTGCTAACCTAAGACTTGTTGTTTCTATTGCTAAAAAATATATGTGAAGAGGTCTTTGACTCCTTGATTTAATTCAAGAATGAAATGTAGGACTTTTTAGAGCTGTTGATAAATTTGACCCAGATAAATGATTTAAATTTTCTACTTATGCAACTTGGTGGATTCGTCAATGAGTAACAAGAGCTATTGCTGATCAAGCAAGAACAATTAGAGTTCCGGTTCATATGATTGAAACAATTAATAAATTTACTCATACTTATAGAAGATTGACTCAAGAATTAACTCGTGAACCATTGATGGAAGAACTCGCTACAGAAATGGATATGGATATCAGAAAAGTAAGACAAATTATGAGAATTTCTCAAGATATACTTTCTCTTGATGCTCCCGTTTGAAGCGAAGAAGATACTTCTTTATGAGATTTTATTGAAGATGATAAAAATCTGACTCCTGATAAAGAAACCAATATGACTCTCTTAAAAGAAAATCTTTATGAAATGCTTGACTTTTTAACTCCAAGAGAAAGAAAAATTATTATTATGAGATTCGGGCTTGATGGATGAGATGTGCATACTTTAGAAGAAGTCGGAAAAGAATTTTGAGTAACCAGAGAAAGAATCAGACAAATCGAAGCAAAAACCCTTGAAAAATTAAAAGATCATCCTAATGCAGATAGAATAAAATTTTTCTAGTATCTATAAAAAGTTAGGTTTGCTTCTAACTTTTTATATTTGGGAAATAAATTTGACATTTTATAAAAATAATTATTAGTATAAATAATGATATAATAACAACTTATGGAAGAAAAGAGAATAGAAATATGTAACAATGCTCCTTGAATGTGTCCACATATTATTCACTTAAATAAATCTTTAGGAGAATTAACAATATCCTTTCAAGCAGTAATAACTAAAATTACAACTGGAGATAGTGACCTTACTGAGGATGCACAAAAAATAATAGCTGTATTACAAGAAACTCTTCCCATAGAGGATTTAAAAGCCAGTATAAAAGAAATCACAGATTGATTATTGCAAAAACAACAAGCTATGATGTGAGAAATCCAAAGATTACAAGAGGATGTAGAAGAATTAGGAAAAGATCATTTAACTGGTCTTTATACCAGACATAGATATGCAAAAGATTTTTTAACACTTCAACAAAAGTTCATAGAAACCAATGAGGGGTTTTCATGTGCGGTTATTGATGTTGATAATTTTAAAAAAATAAATGATACTTGTAGTCATATAGAATGAGATAAAGTACTCAAATATCTCGCAAGAATTTTAACAGTAAAATTTTGAAATCAATATGTATACAGATATGGATGAGAAGAATTCATTATTTTATATAAATGAAAAAAAGAGAATCTTTATAAATGACTCAATGAAGTACTTGATTTTTTAAATAGCCCCCCTGAAAGAAGAACCATAAAAACTCAATTTACTTTTTCTTGATGAGTTACCATATATCATCAAGATGATACTTCAGCAAGTTTATTTGAGAGAGCCGATAGATTGATGTATAAAGGAAAACATAATTGAAAAAATCAAGTCATTTGTGATTAAAAAACTTACTAGAAATAGTAAGTTTTTTGTTTTTAATATTTCCTTTTCTCCATTTGACTCCTAATTTTATTGCATAAAAAAGCTTATTATTTAAAATAAGCTTTTTTTATTAACATAAAAATGGCACACCCTCGATACAAAAAGTGGAACACTTTTTGATTATTATTTGAATAATCAAAATGAGTTTATTTTAATGTTTAAAAGATGGACAGATATATTAATATAACTGTTAGAATGATTATATATAAATAAAAATATAGTCAATTTTAATATCATCCTCAAGAATAAAAAGTAAATTAACTGAATTATACAAATAAATATCTTCACTCTCTTGATTTAGTATTTAAAACAAAATCTATTAACTTTTCTTTTAATTTAGGATTATTTATTTTTAATATTTTTGGATCGAGTAAAAAAATTGTATATAAATTCTCTCCGTTAATTACATATGTATTTTTAATCTTTATTTTTCAGTCTAAATATTCTTTTTTATCAACAAAATAAGGTGCTTTTACTAATTTTTTGAGTAAGTCTGTTAAATATTCGTTTTCTTCTTTTTCTAAGTTAAAATCTAAAAGAAAATAGTGAAATAATAATTCATAATCTTCATAGTAGGATAGTTTATAATTTAATTCTTTAATATCAGTTATATTACACTTAAATATGGTGTAAAAAACTATATCTAATATATCTAAATTAAAACTTATCTCGAAGGATTTAATAATAATTTCTAGATGAGTTCAATTTATGCTTATTAGAGGTTTATATAATCATAATTTAATCAGTTCAAGAATAATCTTTTTTTCATCTATTTTTATTTCTTTTTCTAAAATTATATTTATCTTTAAATCATTTTTCATAATATAATAGTTAGTAATTAAATACTTATTATTATATTAATATTTTAGAAAAAATATTTTAAAATTAAATTTTTGTAGATATTTAATCTTTGTTTTATTAATGAAAATACTATTAAGATAATCAATAATAACCAAGTGCATTTGTAATATATTCTATTCAATTAATTTCTTCACTTCATATTCTATGTGTATGACCGAAAATTCCATATTTAACGGAATATTTTTCATAAATTTTACTTAAATTATTATTTAGAAAAAATGCATTTCCATATATTTTATCTAATCAATATATCTTAATTCATTTTGCTCAATCCTTTATAATTTCCTCCCATTGGTCAAAAGAGTACTCTATATGATACTGTGAATTTTTTTCCAATAATCTAGATGGTTTAACATGACTTACGGCAATAATTTCATAATTATTATAATTGATTTTTATTTGTTCAAGTCTTTGTATAAGTTTATTTTCTAAATACCTTGCAAATTCTTCATTTCATTTTATTTCTTCATTAAAAGTTATATAACTTCTGTCATTATAAACTATTCATCAAAAACTCATTTTATTGAAGTTTGCATGATAATATCTTTCAAGGTAAAATCTATCTTCATTACGGATTGTGTAGTTATACCATCATATATTTCAGGTTATAATGTAATTTGTATCAGGTATTTTAAAATCTTCTTGATCTATGACATGTATTTTATCTCTATAATTGTGAAAATGGTTTATTAAAAATTCGTATTTTTGTATAGAATCATTTATGCCAAAATCCTCGTCATCAATACTAAACCGAAGGTCATGATTTCCGAAAGTTATAATAATTTTTTCATAACTTGAATTATCAATAATATTATCCAATGATCTTTTTAGAACATGAATGTTTTCATTTATGTCTCAGCAAATAATTAAATAATCATTTTTTTGTTTTAGCACTCAATTTTTTCAGTAAATAGTTTTAAAGTTTTTATAGATATAATCAGTGTGAAGATCACTGGTTATATCTATAAGTTCATTAATGTTTTTCATATTAATATAATTAAAAAATAATGACTAATTGTAGCCATTATTTTTGGAAAGCCCAGAGATTTTTTTTATTTATTTTTTTCAAAATTCATTTGGAGATTTTCATCATAAACTTTTATGTGGAAAATTATTCCAGCAACTTATGATAAGATCTATTAAATTTTGATTAAATTCTAATCATACTTTTTCACATTCATTTAACCATACTTGTATAACGACATTATGGTCTTGTGCTTCATAAACTAATAATTCTATTTCTTGTAAAGAAATTCATAATTTATTTTTTGAAATAAAATCATTTACTAATTTTATTGTTTGATCTTTTGTATAATTTTTCATGAATATTAGTGTTAAAATATAAAATACTTACTAAATCAAACTTCCCAAATCAACAAACTCACTATAATCAACATCAATATTATAAGTTTCTTTGTTGTTTATTTTCCAAGTTCATCAAGAATTTAATACTATTCCTCAAATTATATCTAAATCTTTTTGATTTTTAATCCATTTTTGAAGTGCTTCAGCTTTATCTTTTGTTTCTTGAGGAGTTGCTGTAATTCAGTCTTTTGTATCTACCATTAAAATTTTTCAATTTTTTAGTTTTGCAATGAAATCAACATAAAATAATCTTTCAGTTTGTTTAAATGTATCATAATATTTTATAGCAAAATATTCACTTCAACTATCTCAGTTTTTATACCACCATAAAATATTTTCTTTTTCTTCTAAAAATTTTATAAAATCCATTTCATTTTGAACTTTATTTTTATGAGTATAAAATGGAATTATAGCTGACTTTTTAACATCAGTTATTTCAATATAATCATCAGTATACCAATTTTCTCTTTTTGGAACTTTTAGTTTTATAGTTTGTTCTTGTCTCTTTTCTTTTTCTTCTACTTCTTTGATTCTAATAGGTTTATATATTTCTAATGCTTTTCCAATAATATTTCTAAAAACTGAGTCTTCTTTTGATAAGTCATTTATTAAAATTGCTTTATAAATAACTCTATTTGAACTAATATAAGCACAAAACCAAGCATTTATAGCATTTCTAAATGCTTTCCAACTTCTTGCTGGAGCATATTTTCTTTTTTCTTCCTCTTGATTTGCTATCAGAGTATAGATATTTAGATCAAATAATCTTTCTAAATCTCATTTTGAAATACTTGCCTCAATATCAGTTCATTTTGCTTTTAATTCTTCAAAGAAATGATCAAAGTTTTCAACTTCTACATCAACAATCATATTATAAATGATTTTATTTTTTGTTATATCAACTCCAGCATTTGCAAGTTTTTGAAATTTCTCATCTTCAGTTTTTAATATATCATCTTCTTTGATGTCAAAAAAATCATTTAAAGTTTGAACTAAAGTTTTTTCAAAAGTATAGTTTAAATCATTATAATCTATTCTTCAAAGATAAATTGACTCTAAATCAATTTGTTCTATTCAAAGTTTTAAATCTGATTTATAAACAAAAGGTTTATTTTCTCCATTTACATTATCAGGAACTTTTAAATCATTTCTTTCGTAATTTGTATAAAGATACCCAATATTTAATTCAGGAATTGTAAAATGCTCTCAAAGTGGCATTCTTAAAATTCTTCATACTGTTTGAGTATGAAAATCAGGTTTTTTGATTTCCCTAAACATAACTAAAACTCAAGCTCTCGGACAATCCCACCCCGTTGCTGCTGCTTGCTTAAAAATAAGAAAACTAACTCATGAATTATTTCTTTCAACATAATCAAGATTTTCTTTTTTCTCACTTAACCATATTGCAACTTCTTCGTCTTTTACTTTCTTTTCTCTTAAAAATGATTTTACTAAATCTTCTTTACTAATTCATAATTCTTCTTTTTGGTCTTTATCATCATTTGGCAACTGAATTAAAACGAGAGGATTTATGTCAAGTCACAATTCTTCATAGTGTGATTTCAGTTCAAGTCTTTTATTATATGCTAATTCTAAAAGTAATTTATCTTGATCTATTCACTCTTTTTTAACTTTTGCAAGATCTTCCTGAGTTTGAGTGATAAGTTTTTCTTTTATAAGTCATTCAGCTATTACATCTTTTCTTGGAACATCTACAAAAGAATTTAGTCTTAGTGCTGAAAGTTCATCTTTTTCACTTGGAGTAGCTGTAATTTTAAAAATAATTTTTGGATCAATTAAATCAATTATTTCATCTGCTAGTTTTGTATCACTTCAAGAATGTGCTTCATCTATTATCAAAACAAGTTCAATACCTTGTTTTTGAGTGTTTATAATAAATTCATCAAATACTCATTTATCTCAAACTGATTTTTCTGTTTCTCTTCTTAATTTTCTTCCATCTTTGTTTGTTGCTTTTAATTTTTGCCAGTTTGCGAAAAACACATTATTATTTTTCATAAATTTTCTATTATTTAGATCATTTAGATCAAGCAAAGTTATTTCTCAAGCTCAATCATAGACTTTGAATAATTTCTTTTTACTTTGCATAACTATTTCTTCACTAAAAGAAAGCCACACATATGCTTTTGGTACTTGAAATTGTGGATCTAAAACTAATTTTCTTAAAAATTCTGCTGTCATAACAGTTTTTCAGCTTCAAGTTGGAGATTTCAAAACAAGTGGCAATCTTTTTTCATCTTTTTGCCAAAGGTTTAAAAATGCTTTTCTTAGTTTTTCAATTGTTTCCTCTTGGAAAGTTTTTAGTTGCATAAGTAAAAAGGTTAAAAAGTATTTGTTTTTTAAAATTTTTGACTGTTGGGATTTTTCCCAAAGGTCAAAACTTGTTTATATAAAGGGATTTTCACGATTTAGGAAAATTAGCTTTCTAATTTTTTTATATTTTTTTTATTACTTTCTTGTAATAATGCTTGTTTTTGAGTTCTAGCTATTTCTAATAATTTTTCAAATCTTTCTTCTTTTGATAATCATTTTTTTATAAATTCAGCATTAAAGTTTTCTAAATTTGCCAAAATAACTAAATCAATAACATTTGAATAATCTCTCATATTTCAATTTTTAGCAAGTTCTTTGTTTTCATTTTCCCATATTTTTGCTGTTTTTCACCATATAACAAGATTTAGTAAATCAGCTTCATCAGCATAAGCAAATTTTTGTTTAAATTCTGAAAGTGTAGGAATTAAATGCTTTTGTATTGCATCAGTTTGTATTTTGTAATTCATTTTTGCTATTGTTCTTTTGGTATCCCATCATAAAAGTTTCTTTTCATTTTCTTCATCTTTTAATCTTTGAAATTCTTTTATAAGGTATAACTTAAATTGAGGAGATATCCAAGTAGCAAATTCAAAAGCTATATCTTTATGAGCATATGTTCAACCATATCTTCATGTTTTTGCAATTATTCATATTGCATTTGTTTTTTCTATCCATTGTTTTACTGATAAAACAAATCTATTTGTTCATGATTCATTTTTAATTCCCTCGAATTCGGGGTAATTAAAATCTATATTATTTATTTCTTCCCAAACTCATAAAAACTCGATAGTATTCTTATTTCTAAGCCATTTTTCAATTAGAGAAGATCAATTTTCTATAGTTCTAACCATATCAGTAAGAGAGATATAATCTTCTTGTTTTTGTTCAAACAATGTTATTTCTTTTCAATTTACTTGAATTATTTTCTTCATAATGGTTTAATTAAATTGTAATTCTTTACTATATTCTTTAAAATAAAAATCAATTAATCATTTTATCATTTGATATGCTGTAAATGTAAAACTTCATAATATAAATTTAAATAATAATTATTATAAAGATGACTAGATAATTCTCATCTATTTGTTTGATAAGAAATTTGTTTATAATGTTTTTCAATAAAACTAATATCATCATTAATAATTTTATTTTTACGAAAATCTTCTCTATCCTTTAGCCATTTTTCTTTGTCTATAACTTTAATAAAATTTATTTTAGTTAAATCTTCCATATTCTTCCCTTAAAATCTAAACTTACACCTTATTTATCTCTCTATAAACTTTCAAAATCGGATCTGGAATATCTTTTAATTCAAGATTTTTGATTTTTTTAAAAGTTTCTTTTTTGTAAGGATTTCAGTAAATATACCAAATCACTTTTCATCATTTTTGTTTTTGAATTTGTGTCAGTCTTTCTTCCATTTCATCTATATTTGTTGCTGTTTCTTTGAAATAAACTGCAACTATATCAGTTCTATTTTCAAAAATTTGTCAGTAAGAGTTTTTTTCTAATTCGTTATAAATTCATTCTTTTATAGCAAGTAACTCTCAAGCATTGTAAGTAAGTTCTAGTTTCTTTTCATCATCTATATCAGTCAAATTATCAACTTCTACAAAATCAGTTTCATAATATCTCAAATTTCATCTATCAAAATCTTTTAATACATTTAATATTCTTTGATAAGTAATATTTTCACAAATATTACTTTCATTATTTGTACAAAGTATAAAAGATCTATTAAGTCAATCTAAATTCATGTCAATTACCGCATGTCATAGAGATCAAGAACCAGCAAAAAAGTCTAAAAATTTCAAATTATCTTTTTTGGGGAATAAATTTAGTAAAAATTTTAAAAACTTAATTGGTTTTTTTCAATTTCTAAAGTCAACATTTCCTTCTAATCTACAATTTCAAAAAGAATCAGCAAAATTATGAAAATTTGTAATAGAAATTTCTTTTTGATGATTTTCAAAATTTTCTAAAACATTCATAGGTACTCATTGATAATATTTTCATTTTGTAGCTCACTCTTTTTTTGGTCATGTAAAGTATCTAAAATCATATTGATCATCCCCAATTCAGTAAACTTTATATAAATTTTTAAATCAATCTATTTGTTCTCTTCATTGTAAATAATCTCTAAAGAATCTTCCTGATGAATTTCAATCTAATACTTTTCATGAAGCCCATATTTCTTTAAAATTATTTTTTCATCATTCAACTTTTATGAACTCATAGGTTCATTCTTTAAAAATTTCAACTTTTTTATTTCATAAAGTTATAGACTCAGGAATTCATAATTCTTTAATTTGCCATTCAAATTTATCGTAACTGTAATTTTCTTTTTCTTTCTCTAATTTTGATAAATTACTTTTTCAATAAACATAAACAGTTTCAATTATTTTCTGAGCAAAAGAATCTTCTACTAAAGTTTTTCAAGGATAACGAACCTGGATATATAAAGGGATAATAAAATTCTCTTCTCAAAAAATCTCATCACAAAGTAGTTTTAGTTGTGCTTGTTCGTTGTCATCAATACTGATAAAAATCACTCATTCTTCTTTGAGTAAATCGTATGCTAGATTTAATCTTTTTGACATAAAATTAAGCCACTTTGAATGCCTGTAAGTATCTTCTTTATCAATATATTTGTCATTGTAAATAAAATCTTTGTTTCAAGTGTTATATGGAGGATCAATATAAATCACATCAATTGCTTCTTTGTGTGTGTAACTCAAAACTTGCAAAGCATGATAATTATCTCACTCAATCAAAATATTTGATTCTCAAGAGTCATCATTCAAGATTTTTTTATCTTTCTTTTCCTTTAAAATCGGTAGTTTATTTTGACAATCCAAAACAACTTGCTCAGGTTCTTTTTCATTATCCCAAACAAGTCAGTATTTTTTTGTATTTTTTAGATTTTCAAGTTCTTCTTCAAGTTCTTTGATTTTATCTTGTAGATCAAGATTTTTGTTAGATTTTAAATCATGAACTAGATCTCTTAGATGTTCTACAGCTGAAGATTTTATTTGAAAATAAGATTGTTTTATTTCTTCAGAGTTTGTATTGTCTTGTTGCATTTAAAATGTGTTAAAAATATTTTAAGAAGTATATAAAAAAAGTGGAAATTATCAAGGTAGTTTAAATATATATTTTATCCTATTTTATAAATACAAGTAAAAATTTGATTTTTATTAAAATTTCATTAATATATCACTATATAATATTATTTATTCATCAAATTATGTTAAATATTGAAAAAATAATAACTTCTTGAAAAACTATTTTTACAGTTTCAGACTTAAAAAAATTATTTAAAACTGAAAATGAAAATACTATTAGAAATTATTTAAGTAATTGATGAAAAAAAGGGATTTTTCTAAACTTTTATTACTGAATATGGTGATTTAAAAAGTATGATTTATTTGAACTTGCTTCAAAAATGAAAAAAAACTCTTATATATCTTTTGAAACAGTTTTAAAAAAAGAATGAATTATTTTTCAAGATTATGGAAATAATATTTTTCTTGCTTCTGATAATAATATAGAAAAGAAAACAAAAGATTACAATTTTAAATTTTTAAAGATTCAAGACAAAATACTCTACAATCCTATTTGAATAATTCATAAATGAAATTATGCAATTGCTTCAAAAGAAAGAGCGATTTGTGATAGATTGTATTTGTCAAAAAATTACTATTTTGATAATTTAGATTGAGTAGATTTTGAGAAATTAAAAAGTATAGCAAATATTTACAATAAAAGAGTTATTTTAGAAGTTAATCAATTAATAAAAAATGTTAAATAAAGATTTACACAGACAAAAACTTATAAATATTTTAAAAGATATATTTGAATCTGATATTTGAAAATATCTAGCTTTTAAATGATGAACTGCTTGTTATTTTTTACATTCTCTTGATAGATTTTCTACTGATTTAGACTTTGATTTGATATGAAATATAGAAAATATTGATAAAAAACTAGAAAAAATTTTATTAAAACATTGAAAATTAAAAAAATGAAACAAGATTATATTATCTTATGGTGATAACGAAGATAATATAAAAATAGATATAAGTAGAAATATTCGGAAAAGTAACAATTATGAGACTGTTAATTTATTTTGAATTGATATTAAAGTTCAAGATAAAGCAACAATTTTTGCAAATAAACTAATAGCACTAACTGATAGAAATTCTTTAGCAAATAGAGATTTTTATGATATATATTTCTTTTTTAAAAATAATTTTGAAATAAATGAAGAAGTTATAAAAGAAAGAACAAGTCAAGAAGAATGGAAAAAGAATAACAATTCAAAATTAGATTTTTTATCAAAAAATGAATATTTTAAATATTTGCAATATTTTATAGAAAATGAAATTCCTAAAAATCATAAAATACTAGACGGACTTTGAGAAGTTTTACAAGACGAAAAACATAAATCTTTTGTAAAAAATAAATTACTAAATGAACTTTTGATAATACTAAAAGATAAACAAAAATTTGATTATATAGAAAACTGAATTATTATCACAAAATCTCTATTTGTAGACTATAAAGAGTTTCCAAAAGTTGCTTGGTGGAAACAAAACTCAATAGATACTTATAAAAAAATCAAATGACTTGAAAGTGAAGAACAAGAAATAACTATAATGGAACTTGGACAAAAAGTTGAAGATCTTGTTTGAGAATATTTTCTAAAGGTTGAATGAGTAGAAAGACTTGATGTTTTTTGAGATAATTCTGCTTTTGATAATCAAAATGAAGATGATACTGATATGATTATTATTCAGGAATCATATAAAGAAAAAAGAGAAAGAAACTTAAAACAAACTATTGAAGCAATTAAAAACAAAGAACCTCTTATTTATCAACCTTGATTTTTGATAGATAATCTTTTTGTGAGATGAGATTATTTAAAATTAAATGCAAATTGAAAATATGATTTATATGAAGTAAAAGCAAAAACTTGAGTAAGAAAAGACAAAATATTTGAGTGAAATAAAAATAAAAATGTTTGAGAATTAGAAGATAAGTTTTTATATGACATTTCTTTTCAAAAATATGTTATAAATAAAGTTTTAGAAAAAGAAAATTTATGAGAACTTTGAGAATTTTATTTTGCATATTTAAATTGAAATTATAAAAAATCTTGAAGTATAGAACTTAAAAAAATCATTATTTTAGATGAAGTAAATACTAAAAAAGAAGTTGTTTTAGAGTGAGAAGAAAATGAAAAAATTATAGAAATTTCAGATTATTTATTATCTCCACTAATAATTGAAGAAAGTATAAAAAGTATTAAAAATGAACTTATTTTAAATGAAGAAGAATTTAATAAAATTCATACTTTTTCGTGAAGTAAATATTTAGAATATTTCTGAAAAGATAGAGAATTTTGAACTATTTTCTGAAAATGACTTACTTCTCCTAAAGCTGTAAAAGAATTATACAAAATCTGAAAAACTAATTTAGAAGATTTAACTTTAGAAGAACAAGAACTTTTTAATAAAACTGATGGAAGTATTTGAGGTGCAAGGCAATACATTATCAACTATTTAAAAGCAAAAAAGACTTGAAAAGATATTATTGATAAAGAAAGTATAAAACTTGAACTTGATGACTTAAAGTATCCAATTTGTTTTTATGATTATGAAAGTTGTAGTGTTCCAGTTCCTTTTTTAGATAATGTATCTCCATACCAACATGCAATGGTTCAATACAGTATGCATAAAGTTTATGAGGATTGAAAAATAGAACATTTTGGTTGAGTTTTAGTTTGAACTTGAGAAAAATCTGTAAAGCAAATTGATATAAAAAATAATAAAAACAAAGTAGATTTTGAAAGTGAAAAAGTAATAACTTGATGATATAAAGATTTACTTCTAGAATTTTTAAAAGATATTTGAGATGATTTAGATAAAACTTTTATAGTTTGGTATAGTCCTTTTGAGAATACTAGAAATAAAGAAATAGCTGAAACTTTTTCAGATTTAAAGAAATCTTTTGAAATGATAAATCAAAATACTTATGACTTAATGGATATTTTTTCAAAATGATATTATTATTCTTTAAAATGTAAATGATCTAATTCAATCAAATATGTATTACCAGCTTTAGTTCCTGAAATGAGTTATAAAGATATGGAAGTGCCAAATTGACTTATTGCAATGCAGACTTTAAATCAAATTATTGAATGAAAAATCACTTGAGATGAAAAAGAAAAACAAATAAAAAATTTACTAATATATTGTGGGCAAGATAGTTTGGCTATGTATAGGATTTATGAAAGGATAATAGAAAGTTTAATATAAACAAAAATATTCTCATTTTTCATTTATTTTATTTTTACTACAAGTTTTACATGAAATTTTTGAACAAACATTATAATTTTTAATAATTTTTTTATAATATTCATCATAATGATTTATATTTTTGCAACAATCCTTAATTTTAATATTTAATCTGGTAATTCTTAGAAAATATTCATTTAATGTTTGAAAAAATTTTAATTTAATATCTCAATTTTCAATACTATTAAAATAGATTTTATTTAATGATTTTTGATATTCATCATATACTTTAACTTTTTCATCTTGTTCTTTCCTTAATGAATAATCCATATCATAAAAAACAGGTCTTTTTATAGCTATAATATCTTCATTATCAATAATAATATATTTTCATATTTTATCATTATATAAATTAAAATCCCAATAAATTTTATTATTTAATATTTCTTTAATTAATTCAAAATTTTCAATAACTTTTGAAAAAAACTTATACTCATTTTTAAAAAAATTATAAATCTCAAGCCTAACAGGACAATCTTTTGGAACATTCACTCGAAAATCTTTTAATAATCTTCAATTTAACTCACTATTATTAACAATCTTTATTTCTTTATTTTTAAAATTTTTATTTATTTTCTCAATCTCATCTAAATATTTTTTTACTAAATTTTTATATTTTATTGGTAAATTTAGGAAAGTTTTTCCGTATTTTCCTTGAAATATTTCTATTAACACATTTTTAATATAATTTTCATCATTTTGAAGATCTTCATCCATTAAATTACAATCAACCTCTATTACACAGTAATTAGTTCCTTTAAACTTATTTATTTTATTTTCGTCACAAGGATGAGAAACCATAATTTCAATTATTATTGGAATTATTTCACTTTCAACAATTATTTCTCAATAAATATCCGCAATTATATAATCATTATTTATTGGTATCCTTTTTTCCACTTCAATATTTTCTAAAACTAAATAATCAGCGAATTCTATTTTATCTATAATTTTTAACTCTTTGTTTCATTCCAAAAAATTATCTATTTCATTTTGCTCTATTTTATCAATACTATTTCTCATCATATAATTAGTTCAAATTAAATATGGTAATGAGATTTTTTTTGTTTCTTTTAAAGTTTTTTTTGCTAATAAATGAACTAATGTTTCTTTATAGTATTGATAATTAAATCATTCATAATGTGCAAAATGATGTGAATTTTTACTTCATTTTCTAGCTATAAGTGGTTTTCATAAAATTAAACAATATACTCAACATTTTTTTCAACTAATTACTTGAGATATATGAATAAGTTTTCAGTTTTCATCTTTTCAGAAAGTTATATTTTTCATTAAATAATTTTTAGATTATATAAAATTTATTTTAAATAATTAATACTATACACATAGTAGCACATTTTTCAATCTTGCCAAGTTCTTTTTAGCTATTTTAAGCTGACTTTTATAAAATAGCGAATATAATATAAAGTATATTTTATTTCTTAACTAATTAGAATATGAAGCCAACTAACGAAGAAATAAATACTAATAATGAAAATAGTATTAATGCTGATATAAATTTATTACTAAGAGATGAAATCTTTAAAATTCCAGAAATCTACAAACAAGATTATAGAGGTAAAAGTGATGAAGAACAAAAAAAGATGATGAAAGATTTTATTGAAAAATATTCAAAAAAAGACGAAAAAACTCAAAATAAAAAAGAGAAAAAATTCGATGATGTTATTGAGTTTTGAGAAGTTCGGTTTAAAGAAGTAGATAAATGAAATTGAGAAATAGAATACATAGAAGGAGAAAAACCAAAAGATATCAAAAATAATAAAAAAATTATTGATGACAGTTTATATTCATTCAAAATAGAAGAATTACTTGAATTAGAAAGATATTTAAAAATCAAAATTTTAGGTCAAAATCATATCATAGATCAATATATAAGTAATTTTATGCTTAACACTTATCGTAATGAAAATAATGATAAAAATTTATGAGTATTTTTTAATTTCTGACCAAGTTGATCTTGAAAAAATTATATAATGGAGTTGATAGCAGAGAAATTAAATTTTTGATATTATATAATTGATATGTCGCAATATCATTTTGTTGAGATAAATTCGCTTCTTTGAGCGACAGACTGATACTCAAGTAATGATAGTATTATGGAAAATATTAATAATATTGCAGAGAAATATGATTGAAAATTAATTCTAATTTTTGATGAAGTTGAAAAAGGAATGAATACAGAAAATTGAAACATAAACACATTTTTTACCACAATAATGAATATTATAAATAATAAAGAAGTTTACACTAAAAATAATAGCACAAAAGTAGATCTATCAAACTTTATTTTCGTGTTTAATTCAAATCTTTGATATGATGAATATGAAAGTAAAATTATGAATAATTATAATAAGATATGATTTGATTTAGGACAAAATAAAAAGATTAAAACTGAGAAAAAGAAGGTAGATTCAAATTTTATTGAAGATTACTTCAAAAATAAATTGAAAATTAATATAAGTGTATTTAACCGTTTGAAGAGATGAAATAACTTTTTCTTTTTTAATCCATTAAAGAGCTCATTATTCAAAGAATATTTTGAGAGAGAGTTTAGAAATTTAAAAATAGAACTTTGTTATAATTTTGATATAACTTGGGAAAAATTACCAAATTTAGAAAAATTCAGTGATAAAATTAAAAATTTTGATTATACTCAGTGATTTAGATGAATTAGAAATATCATATATATTGAAATAAAGATTTTTTTGATGAAGAACTATATTTTCAAAAATCAATTTAAAAAAGGAAAATTAGTGTGACTTAGAAAGTAAAAATATATTATAATAATGATATTTTTATTAATAAAGAGAGGATTTTTCTAGGAATTCCTCTCTTTGTTTTGTTTTCATTAATAAAAATTGTAGATTAGATTCATTATGAATTACTAAATTATTGTAAATATTTCAACATATTTTTGATAATGAAAATGATATTAAAATAATTGGTTTTAGAAATGGGGTGATTTTATGGTTATATTTTTTGGGGATTTTTGTATATTTATTGTTGAGGATTAATATTAAATTATTTCACTTAGCTGTTTCAATTTATCAGCACAAGCAAATAATTCAGTTGCTAATTTAATTCTTCATCTTCATTTATCAGCTTCTCAATCTTTATAAATTTTAGATGATAATAGTTCTAAAAATTCTTTTAATTTATGATTTTCTAAATAAGCAATCGCTCTAGCTATTTGTTCATTTGTTAAAATTGTATCTTTTATATCAAAAGTATGTTTAGAGTTTTTTTCTAATTCATTAATATCTGTTATATATGGTTTACAATGATCCCATGCTTTTAAAATATGACTACTTGCCTCTTTTAATAATTTCACTAATTCTTCATTGTTATCAATTTGTTTTTCCAATTCAATAGAAATTGAATATAACATAGAAGCTAGAGGTTCATAAAATAAATCTCACATTTTTTTTGCAAGTTCTTCAAATGAAAAATCTATTCATTCTATTGTTTCTGTTCTAATATGTGATTTTGCTGTATCATCAAGTATAAAATCATTTTCTATTACTGATTTTTTATCTTTATATCAAGAAAAAGAAAATATTTCATCAATTATAATATTTAACATTAAATCAATATCTGGTTCAAATCTTCTATAATCAGCAACATCTATTTTATGTCAATCTCTTAAAGTTTTAATAAAAGATCATGCTAAAATCTCAGCTCTTTCTTGTAATCCACTTTTTGAATGTTTTACTATTTGACTGATTGAATGATTAACTGCTCACTCATTTGTATTAGAAGATGTTTCATTATTATTTATCATATATACAAAGTTATTAACTAACATGATTATATCACTTTTTATTAAAAAAATCAATTATTTATTTTTAACTCTTACAACAAGAATTTCTCTATTATATGTTCAGTTATTAAATGTTGCATTTTGAAATACTCTACTGTTTATAAACTCAACTTCTGTTCACCTATATATTATTCATTCAACATTAGTGTTTCAAGATCAAGGTAGTTTTTCTCAAAAATGTTTATACATTGATAATGAAGAAATATCTTTAATTCATCAATTACTACCTCTTACAATAATAAGTGTATCTTTATCAGGAAAATTAGTTCATAAGAATATATCATTTGTTTCATTAGCTACATAAGTATAAGCATCTAAAATATTTTTATCTCATTGTTTAAATCATTCTACTTTACCTGCCTTTATTAATTCCGCAATCTCTAAATTTGTAGCTCTTCTTCAATCAATTTCAACTTTATCGTGTGTAATCCAAGAATAATGACTATCTCATCTTATAATATGTTTTCACTCTAAATCAGGCATTTTACTTAATGCTTGATCAAACCTTTCTAAAAAAGCTATTTGTCATTGAGTTAACTCTTTTGTTCATCTTAAAGCTCAATTTATATTCTCAAATAAATATTTATCAGTAGATGCAAATAGCAGCATAGCATCTGTTCTATTTACACCATATTTTGCTAAATCTTCTAATGCTTTATCTATCATTCATTGATAATTAACAGGTTTCTTTTTTCTTAAAAATTGATCTCAATATTGTAATTTTTTATATCTTTCAATAAGATCAAATCATTCTTGTGTAAATCAACTATTATTAACTAAATTATAAAATTCTTTTGGTATTCATAATACTTCTAATTTTTCACTTGGTTTTAATTTTTCAAATTCAGATAAACTCATTCTACTACTGATAAATTCAGCATCAAGTAAATCAGTTTTAACAGATTTCCCACAAATTCATTTTTCAAGTAAGACTTTTCTTTCTTCTTTGCTAAATCAAGCATCTTTTAATATTCTAACTTTTTCAGATATTTCAGCTTGATTATAATTATATATTCAAGATCATTTTCTATCTTTTCAAATATTATGTGCTTCAATTATCGATCTTTCTTGTTCTGGAGTAAAGTTTTTTCACTTCAAATAGGAACTTGCAACTTCTAATCTCTCTTTATCTCATAATTTAGCAATATCTTCAACTAATAGTTTTTCAAAATCTAATTGTTTTTTAGGAATTAATTCATCAACTTTTCATCTAGTTTCTCATATAATACCTTTAACTTTAGGATTTTCAACAAATCTTTCTGCAGGTTTTTTAATTTTTGCTATTTCCTTCATTCATAATTTGAATCATTTTTTTCATACATAAGCTCAAGCTCAAACTCATGTAGTTATAAGTCATAATTCAGCAACTGATTTTCATCTCTCATAGGCATTTCAAGAGAGTAAATTCCAAATACTTTCTCAAATTGACTCAGCTACTTTTTTAAGTCATTCCCAACTAGCTAATTGTTTTAAAGATTCTAAAATTACTTTTCAATTTGTTTCCCAAACTTGAATAGCTAAATCATAATTATCTAATATTAAAGTATCAACTATTCATTTCTCAAAATTTTCTAAAGCATTATTATTATTTTGATTATTATCAATTCATAATTTTTCATAAAGCATTGTCCTAGCTTCACTTATCATTGCTTCTTTGTCTAGTCTTTCCCTAGTCTCTTTTTGAACTTGTGATTCTAATCATTCTCTTAAACTTTTATTTTCATTTACTTGTTTTACTGCTAATTCTTTTGATCAAGGCTGATTTTGGTTATTTATATAATTTTGTTTTATTTGATTTTCAACACTCAAAAAAGAAGAAGTTTGTTGTTTATTTTCTCCCTCTTTACTTTTTCAGTTTTCATAACTAATTGAAAATCATTCATTCATAAATACTAGAAATGCTTATATTAGTTTAATTCTAGCATATTGTTTCTAATTATTCAAAAAAATCCACCTTTTCTCAAAAAAATCAAAATTTCATTATATATAATATATTTATTTATTAACTAATTTTAAAAAACATGGAAAAAATTATTAAATGAAAGATTTATAATACTGAAAAATCAGTATTAATAACAAACTGTGGAATTCATAATCTTGAACTTAATCTAGATGAATTAAACGAGATATTATATAAAACAAAAAATGGAGAATATTTTATCTATACTTATGTTTGTAATATAATAAATGGTGATAACAAATTATGAGAAGATCTAAAAATAGTGGATATTTTTGATATAATGAAATGGTACGAAAAAAGACAAAAACATTTTGATGAAAATGAAAAAAAGAAATTTTTTAAAGAATTTTGAAGATTTTTCGTGGAAGCATAAAAAAACTGAAGATCAAATCTTCAGTTTTTATCTTTTCTTATGATCTTCGTATCTGAATTTTATAACTTTATCTATAGTCTCCCGAATTCTATCTCCCAAATCAACTCACGTATATCAAATATTACCCCGTATGTATATTATATAAGAATCTTTCTCAAACTCTTGAAAAACAGTATCAAATCAAGAAAAAGTATTATTTAAAATATCAACTATCTCATAATCTTTTAAATTATCTTGTTGCATCAAAATATTTAATTCATTTTTTAATTTTTCCAAATCAAATCATCTGTCTTCTATTATATCTATTGCAACAATATCATCATTTAAAATTGCTTGAAAAAGATCTCAATTTTTAGAAAATCAGTCAGGAATATACATCTCAAAACTATCTATATAAGTAACTCAAATATCAAAGGAATTTCAAGTAGTTACATGAATATAAAATTTTTCTCCATTAAAACATATATGCACATTTTGTTTATAATACTCTATCTTTGATAGAATATCATTTTTAATATTTTGCAAAAAACTCATTTTTTGACTTAAAAAGGGGTCTGATCTCATAATAAAAAAATTAAAAATTAAAATATAACAAAAGTTTGTTATTAATATTTCATTATATTAATTTTTAAAATTTATTTAAAAAAAATTATTTTCAACTCCATTTATCAAAAATCTTTTGAATATTTTCATCATCCATATTTATAGTTGAAGCATCATATTCAATATATATTTTGTATTCAACATCATCTAAATTATTATAACCTAAAGACTTTATTTCCTCTTCATTTTCTTCTAAAAATTTATCCTTAATTTGAGTAAAAATTGATAACATAATTGTTCAGAAAGTAACTTCTCAATATTCTGATTTTATATCATCAAGATCAATAACTAAATTATATTTTTCAGTTAACCTAACTAAAAGATCTATACTTAGTTCTCAACATCCTAGTAATTCAGATAATAAATATTCTACCATATATAAAAAAAATTAAAAATTAAAATATAACAAAAGTTTGTTATAATATTTCATTATATTAATTTTTAAAATTTATTTAATAAAAATTATTTTTCACTGAAGCATAAAAAAAGGAAGATAGATTATCTTCCTTGATTTTTTAGTTATACACTTGTCTCCTTTTCATAATAATACTTCATATTAAAAGTAAAAATATTATATGAAAAAACCATACATTAAAATCTCTATTATTTATATTGAAAAAATCTTTTAGAATAGATAAAAAATTTTGACTTAAAGATAAATAATATCTAGAATTTAATATTTTTTGTTCTTGATGATATGCTAAATTATTATTATCATTTAATTCAAAATATTTCATTTCTCATCATAAACCTTCATATACAGAAATATATCTATCATATAAAAATATATCTGTATATATTAAAAGATCTCAATCAAGTATTTTATTTAATTTATCTATTTTTTCTTGTATTTCAGGATTTTCTCTCGCATATTTCAGTAAAAAATCTTCTTCTCAATTACTATTAAGTTTTCTTTCTTGAACTCATCAATCATTTAATAATTCAAATAAAGGTTTGATTTTTTTATTAATTTCTTTATTTTCTTTTTCTGTATTTTCAAATCTTTTAATACTTTCTTCATCCAAATATTCATCATCAATATTAGTTTTCGCATAACTATTTTGATTATTAATTATTGAAGCTAAAATATTATTGTAATTTCATAATAGCGAATAGTTATTCAGATTATTATAATATTTTCATGCGATACTATTCTCAATTCTTTCTTTAAACATTCAACTAGCAAAGAATAGAAATATTATTCAAATTCAAATAAATAGAGCTCTAACTCATATTAAGTTTAAAAATATAAAAAGTATTAATAATGGAATTATTGATATATATAACAAAAATAACTTAGTAAAACTTTCAGTAAATAGTATATAAAATAAATCAGTATTAAATATCTTTAAAGTTAAAAATTGACTTAAAGAAGAAAATAAAGATATAAATAAAAGAGTTAAAAATGAGAAAAATAATATTATGATTATTTTTGATATAAAATACTTTATTCTTATATTTTTTGTAAATAATATTAAATCTTTTGCCTTATCAACTCAATAAAGACTATCAGCTAAAAGAGAAAATCAAAAAATCATAAAAATGTATAAAAATGAATTTATCATAGTAAAATCCTTATCATTTCAAAGAATATTATGAAAAAATCCTCTAGCTTCTCATGTATTTTTTACTGCTTGATAATATGAAAGAATATATATCAAAGTAAAAGATAAAACTCATAAAAATATTAAAAATTTAAATCAAAATGATTTTTTAAGTTTTACTAAATCTGCTCTTATTACATTTATCATAGATTATTTATTTATAAAATTAATATAAGTATCCTCTATATTTTCTCATAATTTCATTAATTCTTCTTTTGTTCACTCAAATCTCATTTCTCATTTATTAAAAATTCCTATATGTGTGCAAGTTTTTTCGATTTCTGAGAGAATATGTGAAGATAAAATTATAGTAATTCATTTTGCTTGAAGATTTTTTAAAATTTCTCTGAATTCTCTCACTCATTCAATATCTATTCAATTAAGAGGTTCATCTAAAATTAGAAACTTAGGATTTCAAACTAAAGCAACTCAAATTGAGAGTCTTTGTTTCATTCAAAGAGAATACTTTTTTACTTGCATTTTTCTAGAATCTTTTTCAAGTCAAACTAAATCTAAAATTTCAGAAAATTTATTATAATCAACTTTTTGATTAGATAAAAGAGCAAAGATTTTCATATTATCATATCAAGAATTGTTTTCATAAAGAATAGGATGATCAATTAAAACTCATAAATTTTCTAAATGTTTTCTTTCAAAAGATTCTCAATAAAAATTATATTCTCCAGAATCTTTATTTATGAGTCATGATATAACTTTTAGAATCGTTGTTTTTCAGGCGCCGTTAGGTCAAAGAAGTCAATATATTGATCATTCTTCAATATTCATATTAACTCCATTTAAAACTTGTTTTGCTCAAAGTTTTCTTTTTAGGTTTATTATTTCAATTGCTTTTTTCATAGATTATTTAATTATTTAACATATTACCAAAATTTTCAAGTCATATTGAATCCAATTCATATAAAACTCAATTAATAATTTCATATTTTCTACTTCATTTTTCAAGTTTTTCTAAGAGTTGATTTAATTTAATTAAATATTTACTTTTTTTCCAAACTCAACTTTTAGAAATTTTATTTGCAACTATTTTTATTGCTTCCTTTTCTTTTGAAGATAATTTATAAGTTTCTGTTTTAGATTTTTCTTCTACACTTTTTACTTCTGTTTTTTTATTTGTTATAACTGAAATTTCTTCTTTAGATTTTTTGTCTACACTTTTTACTTCTGTTTCCTTACTAGTTGTTTGTGTTTCTAATTTACTTGTATTTTTAGTTAAATCATTTTTTAAAACACAAGAAACATTATAAGTTTTATATTTTTCATCAATTCAGAAAAAATTAACATTTTTTCAATCATTTTTTAAAATATTTACCATTAAATATTTACTTAAATATTTTTCAGAATTTAATAAAAAATACGACTTCATAATATTTCAAGATAAATAATTCATTTCAAATCATAATCAATTTTTTCATTCAAAAAATTGAGGAAAAAAATCAATATTTCATCAATTTTTAAAAATCATATATTCTTCTCATTTAAATCATGTAAAATAAAAATCTTTTGAATCTAATGAAAAATAAATACTGGCATTATCATATCAAAGTCAATATTTTGAATCATTTCAAAGATAAGTTAATTCTATATTTACTAATTCATTATTTTTATATATTCAAGTTACTCCAGTATCTGGATTTGAAACTATATAAGCATAATCTTTTCAATTTGGTGAAAATACTAAATTTTTTATATCTCAAGGAATACTAATAGGTTGATTAATTTGTCTATCATACCACAATTTTTCCTTAGAAATAGATTCTATTTCTTTTCAATTTATTATTATTGCATTTTCATAACTTTTTCATCAATCTCATTGCATTCATTTAATAATTGTATATCAAAAACTATCTCAATTATCAGAATAAGTTAAGTTAATTGGATAACTATAATCTTCTCAATTATCTGCTCAATCATCATATCAAGGAAAATAACAAGTATCATTTCAATTATTATTAACACAATACTTATCATTATTTTTATAAGTATAGGCAATTTTTTTTCAATCTTTTAAAATTACTACACTAGGATCTAATTTTAAATATTCTCTATCATTTATATTATCCGTAAAAGTTTTTACAATTTTTCGATTATGAACTATGTTAAAAGTTTTTTCTCAATCTTCATTCATAATGTATGAAATAAAAGCATAATCTCAATTAGTAGAATAAGAAACATTTCATAATATCTCTCATAAATTATTTTTACTAATAAATTCTTTTATTATAGTATCTTTATTTCATCATAATTTTTGTGTTTCTGTTTGTGTTATTTCTTTTTCAGAACAACTAGAAAATAAATCATTGTTAGCATTAGTTAAAGTAAATTGAGTTAAAATTACAACTCATAAAAGTAAAATTATTTTTTTCATAATAAAAAAGTTAAAAATATAAAATATTAAAGTTTTTGCATAATGTAAATTTCAAAATTATCTTTATCCATAATTAGATATCAATATATATTTCATTTTCTGTTTGTTATTTCATTTAATATATAATTTTTTCAATCCAAATTAAACTCTTCTAAACTATCCATATATATTTGATTTCAATTTTCATCTTTTCATTCATAATAAGCAAGAGCAATTCATAGTCATTCATATTTTGAGTAATGTTTAACATCGTCGAAAGTTTCAATTAATTGTATATTTGTTGCACTAACTAAATATTTTTCAAAATTTACCAAATTAGGATTTATAAATCTTATCCAATTCATTTTTTTATTAAAACTTTCCTTAAATTTATCAATAATATCTTGATTTTCATATTTTTTTACAACTTCATTTTTATTTTCTAAAACGATATTTTCTGAAGTAGTATTATTAATTTGTTTTCAACTTAATTTTTCAAAAATTTTCTTAGTTTTATCTTGTTTTATAGTATATCAATTATAGATACTATTAGTATTATCGTATTTATCATCACTCAAATTATCCCAATCTCACAATAAAATAGACCACTTCCATTCTCAGTTCTCTTTTTTAAAATATATCATCACTCAATCTAATTGATATTTATCGTAAGTATAATATAGTCAATGACTATCTTTTTTTAATCAATTATTTTCAAAAAAATTTATTTCATCATCAGTTAATGAATCCGATTTATTGTTATTATTAAAAGAAATTAATTCATTTTTTATTTCTTGTGCTTGTTTTTGATTTATTCAAAGCATTCCTAATTTCTTATTTTCTTCATTTTTTCAAATAAAATAAGTAGCAATTAAAGTTAATAAAATTCAAGCAAGAATTCATAATCATATCTTTATTTTTTGGTTCATATAAAAAAATTAGCAAATAAAAAAACCTTATTTTTAACGATAAGATTCTTTTGTTTATTGATTATGATAAAACAAGTAGAGAATCCTTACCCTAAAAATTTTTACCACAAAATTTTATTATATCAAAAGTCCAACAATTTATGACTAGAGATTCAGGTAAAGATTCTCTAGATTATTTATAAATGTTGGAAATAAAATATAAGTATTTATTTAAAATACTCCTTATACAATAAAATTTTGTGGTAACTCAAATATATTTTTTTTATGAAAAAAGTCAAAAGAATGCTAAAAGAATGCTGATACAAAAACAAAAAATACTTTCTTTCAAAAAAAGTCAGATCATATATTTTTTATTAATATAATATACATAGATTAAATAAAAAATCATAAGATCTTAGTAAAAGTTAATTTTTAAATGAAAAATATTATTTAAAGGAATTAAAAATTTAAAAAATATAAAATAAAAATATTTTTTTAAAAAATTAATATAATAAGAGATTAAATAGATAGATTTATTTATTTACTCTTAAATAATATCGGCCAATATTATTTAAGTTTTAAAAACCAAAAAACGTGCGCACGTAACATTTATTTATTAATAATTTGTTACTATGTTTAACCTAATTACTTTAAAAGTTTTATCTCTTTTCTCTTGAATTTGATCATTTGAATTTGTTTTAAATTTATTAAAAGAGTTACTCAATATTGATATTGAAGTTATATGATATAGCGAAATAGATAAAAATGCTATAAAAACATATGAAAAAAACTTTCCTTGAATTCCTAATCTATGAGATATCAGAAAAATTGATACTTCAAAACTTGAAGATTTTGATATTCTAGTTTGATGAAGTCCATGTCAAGACTTCTCAATTAGTTGAAAAAGAAAGTGACTTAAATGAGAAAGATGATCATTATTTTTTGAGTTTTTAAGAATCTTAAAAGATAAAAAACCTAAATTCTTTATATTTGAAAATGTTAAGTGATTACTAAGTCAAAATAAATGAAAAGACTTTTCAATAATTCTTAATGAATTAGAAACTGCTTGATATGAAGTTAAATATAAAGTATTAAATTCAAAGAACTTTTGACTTCCACAAAATAGAGAAAGAGTTTTTATTATTTGACAAAGAAAAGATCTTTGAACTTTTGATTTAGAAATTCCAACTACTAATTGATCTAATGATGTGGTTTTAAAAGATGTTATTGATAATGAATTTGATGAAAAATATACCAAAGATATTGAAATTATTAAAAAACTATATTCATGAAAAAGAGATGATCAAAGATGTGAACATGAGGATAAAGCATGTTATTGTCTAACAAGGAGTTGATCCCCAAAATGGATGATTATAAATAAAGATATAGAATTTGTTAAAAAATATAATTATAGAAAACTATCAAATCTCGAAGAATTAGATGATATAAAAGCAAGACAATTAACTCCTGAGGAATACGAAAGAATCCAATGATTCTCAACTTGATTCACTTCATGAGTTTCAGAACCTCAAAGATATAAACAAATTGGTAATAGTATTTCAATTAATGTTTTATATGAAATTTGTAAGAATCTATTTATTTATATTAAAGATAATAAAAAACTTTATATAAGAAACAATGAAACTAATTTAGAAAGATATAAAAAAGGATTTAATGCAAAGAAAGAAAAGTATAAAAACAAAGTTTTATCTAAATTAGAAGAAGGTGCTTTTTCCGAAGAAACTAATGATTTAATTAATAAAGAATATAATAATTTCTTGGAAACAATTTAATTTTTTTTTATTTTTATATTTATAATAGAGGGTTGAAAATGGAAAAACCCCTTTGGTAAAAGAAAATCAAACCTCTAAAAATATTAGATAAAGTCAAAATAGTATCCTTTCTAATGAAAAACCCAATGTTTTTATCAAAAATACTTTAAAACTCGTATGAATTAAAGAAATTTTAAATCATTTAAAATACTAGTTAGAGTTAAAAAATTAAACAAAAATACTAGTTATAATTTATTTACTAATTTTACTTAAAATGAAAAAAATAAAATTACCTTTATGATTAATAAAATTTGTAAAATATGTGAAAGAAAAATGATCTTTAATAATAAAAGATTACACTCAAATAGTAGATGATATATTCAATGTAAAAGATATAATAAACTTATTTTTTTCTATCAATTGATATAAGAAATGAACGAAGAATAGAAAACAGGAAAATATAAGTTCCTTTAATTTTTTCTTTTTTGATGTTGATATGAAAGATAATAAACATCTAACTAAAGAAGAAATAGTTGAAAAATTTGAAGAATTTAAAGATTCTTTTGATATAATTCTAGTCACTAAAAACTGAGTTCAATCGTTTATTGAGATTAAAGAAAATGAGTATTGAAATAATACTTGAAAATTAGATTTTGATTTATATCTAAGAGATTGGAAAACAAAAATAGAAAAATTCTCTTATGAAATGTGACTTAATTTTGATAAGAATTGCTTAAAATCGACACAGATCGCTAGAATTCCTTTCAGTATTCATAAGAAACCAGAACAAGAAAAATTTGAAATAAAACTTATAAAATGAGATAAATTTCTTAAGTGAGAAACTACCATGGAAATTATCAACAAAGTTCCTATTCTTAATGTAATAGAAAGATTATGATTAAAATATAATCCTCATAATTTTGCTTTGTATGATTTAACTTGAGAAGAAAGTAGTTGATGGAGAATAAATGTTGAGGAAAATTATGTGAATGACTTGTCCAAAGTAAGACCAAAATGAGAACCATTTGCTTTTGTTTTATGATTTCTGAATTTAAAAAATTGAGTGAGAGATGCAAATTATTGATTAGTATATAAATTTTTTGAAGAAAACTTTTGAATTATCTGAAGAGAAAAAAGAGAAAAAACTATTAAGATAAACAAAGTTATTTCTCTTAATATAGAAAATGGAAATCTAACAAAAGAAAATATAAAATATTTTTTAGTTCTTCAGTATCGAAATACAAAATACAGTATAAACGATTGAAAATACAGTAATCGTATTAGTTTAGATGAATTTATCAATTTTATGTGAAATGAAAAACTAAAGAAAACTACACTAAAAACAAATTTGGAAAATTTGAATAAAAATAATAAATTAGAAACAAATATCTTAGATTTTGAACTTGTAAATATAGAATTTAAGAAAGAAAAGTGAGTTCATTTTAGATTTGTAATCTTGCCAGAAATAGATGAATTAAAAGATCAAATATATGACTCTAGATTTTATCATTATTTTAATAAATGACTACTAAACTATAGATTAAATAATAATGAAATTTTAAGTTTATATTTTTATCTTCACAAAAAATTAATTGTTTCAAAAAGAGAAAGTATATTTCTAAAAAATGAGTTTATAAATACTTTCAGAATCAATAAAAATCCAAGTTTAAGAAATTGAATATTAAAAGAAAATCTTGAAGAATTATGAGATTTTGAAGTAAAAAAAATAAAAAAAGATTGATTTGAAATAATCAACAAAAAAATCTAAAAAAATGAAAATTTTTTCATTTTTCATTATATATAATATAAGTACTATTTTATTAATTAATTTGCAAATTATGGAGAGATCTAGACTTAACCTAAACGAATGTTTTTTTATCATTCTTAAATGATGAATTAAAAAAGAATACATCCTGAAAAAAATCGAAAAAACTCTTGATGAAAAAGAGTTTAAGGCAGTAAGTGTTTTTATTGACTGAATTCAAAAAAGGCATATTGATGAAACGGATAAAAATCTGTTTGATGTAGTTAATTTCTTTAATGAAGATTTACTTAATTTATCTTTGAAAGTTTTAGCAAAGAAAAAACAAGCATATCTAGAAGAGATTATAAAAATGGTTGCAATAGCTTATAATTGAGACTTTAATTTAGATTTGAGATGATGGATTATAAGCTATAGAAATGGAAAGATAAGTTTTTAAAAAAGAGGATTAACTTTATGTTAATACTTATTAAATATTAAAAAATATTTGAAATATTTCTAATAGTGATTATAATATATAATAAGTTAAATTATTATATAATTATATAACTATGAAAGAACAATATCTAATGTTAAAAAATATTGCTGATAACTTACTTAAAGAGATTTCCCTAGACTTTAAAAGAGATATATTTGAAAATATAAATTGGAACGATAAAATAATATGACTTATTTGAGAAAGATGAGTTTGAAAAACTACCATTATGCTTCAGAAATTAAATGAAAATAAAAAAGGTTTTTATTTCTCAGCTGATAATCCAATTGCAAAAAATATTTGATTATTTAACTTTGTATATTTTTTAAATTATGAGTTAAATTTAGAAGAGTTTTATATTGATGAGATTCATAAATATAGTGATTGGACTAGTGAAATCAAGTCAATATATGATAGTTTTCCAAATGTAAAAATAGTTTTTTCTGGATCAAGTTCTCTTGATTTATATAAATGAATTTTAGATTTATCAAGAAGAGTAAGTTTTTATAAAATTCATACCATGAATTATAAAGAATATTTAAAATTATATCATAATATAGATATTCCAAATTTTTCTTTAGATGAAATATTAACAAATCACATAGAAATTGCTTTAAAATATGGTAATATTCATAAAATCACTTACTTTGAAGATTTTATAAAAAGATGACAATATCCTTATTTAAAAGAATTTGACGAAACTTGATATATTGCAAAATTTCAAAATCTACTTGATAAAATAGTTATTGAAGATTTACCTGTTTTTGTAAATCTTCAAACTACTTCTTTAGATAAGTTAAGAAAACTTGTTTACTTTATAGCAAATTCTACACCATCTGAGCTTAGTTTCACAAATCTTTCAAAAAAAGTTTGAGTTGATAAAGTTATAGTTGAAAATGTTTTAGTACTACTTAGCAAGATATGAATTATATCTTTGATCCCAAAATTTTGAAACTTATCAGACAGAGTTAGAAAAGAATACAAAATATTTTTGTGAAACACAAACCTTTATAATGCTTATAATTTATCAACTGAAATTTGAATAATAAGAGAAAGTTTTTTTATTTCTCAAGTAAAAAGAATTGAAAATATAGAAATATTTACTCCTAAATTATGAGATTTTACTCTACAAATTTATGATAAAGTAATGCATTTTGAAATTTGATGAAAAAATAAAAGTTCTTCCAAATATAATGAAAATATATATATAGTTAAAGATAATATAACTATCTGAGAAAATGAGAGAGTTATTCCTTTATGGTTGTTTGGATTACTAAAATAATTTATCCAATGTAATGAACATTTTTTTCAAAATAATTTTAAATTTATATTTTTTTAATATAATAAATAATAATTAAATTATGTTCTTTGCTATCTTTTTTCTATAATAGTTTTCCAAACTCTACCAATTCTGATTTTTCTAATTCTTGCTTTATGGTATAAAATTAGGGTGGTAGTATCACCATTGCCACCATGAACGAAACACCGTTTTGAAAAATAACCTATTTAGAATTTACTTTCTACAGGCCAAACAAAACTTAAAAAGCAAAAAAAAGTTAGATGAAAATCTAACTTTTTTTTAAGTAATATAAACCCCATTTACTTTTTTTATTTTAAACTGATAAAAAATATCTTCTATAAAACGATTTAGAGAAGGAAGACTTACATAATTATCTTCTCAACATAAATTAAACATATATTCTTCATTTTTATTTTCCTCTTCAAATTTTTCCATTTCCTTTTGTTTTCACTCACTCATAAAATCTGAAATCTTAATATGAACCATAGGTCAATCATCGTGAGAAATAGAAATTACCTCTGCTCTATTATATTCACTAAGGTTTTTTATTTTTTTAGGATAACATAAAAGGTACTTTATAATAAATCGTTTTATAAACTCTATAGAATATGGAAAAGTTTCTAATAAATCCCCTCACTTATAAACTTCAACTTTTCATTTTCAATCAAAAATTAAATCATAATCTAAACTAGATATACTTTCAAAAAAAATATTTAATTCTTTTTTTAAATTATTTAGTTCATTTTCACTTATTCTTTTAGTTTCAAAGATTTTACTTTGATTGGGTTCTATAGGAGAAATTTCTTTTTCAGCCAAGATTGACTGATTTTCAAAAATTCAATCTGTATTAAAAATATCTCGGTCGTAATTTCTGGTTTGGGTATAATTTGCAATATCATACTCTTCAATCAATTTATATTTAATTAAAAAACTATGAATTTTATCAAGTAGATCCAAATAATTATTTGATTCTTCTGAATAAATAGTGTCAAGCTCCCAAAAAACTGGACAGGAAATATCTTAACAAAAAAGGAGAATTATGAGTGTAATTTAGCAAATTTTGCAGGAGTCATTTTTAGAGTAGTATGAATTCTAAAATTGTTGTAATAATAGATATGTAAATGTATAGCCTCTATTACCTCAGCCATAGATTTAAATCTATTTAAGTCTCATAATTCAAACTTAAATTTTCAATAAAAAGATTCCTGACATCCATTCTCCCAAGGAGAAGACTTTCTGCTCATAGAAGGAGAAATATTATATTTCTTGAGTATTTCAAAATATTCATAACTCCTGTATTCACTTCCTTGATCAGAATGAAGAAATAGAGGAGTTTGTTTTGTTTTTCAGACTGCATCCTTTATCGCTTGAAATATTAGTTCTTTGCAGTGATGAAATCATAACGAATAGCCTACTATCTGCTTTGAATATTCATCCAGTATCGTTGCCAGATAAAATTGAACTCCTTTAAAATATAAATGTGTAAAATCACTACTCCAGAAATGGTGAATATTTTCTATATTGAGTTCTTTTTTAAAGTTTACTACTCACATACTCGCAAGATTTCTATCTCCAGGTTTGATGAATTTTCTTTTCATTCTTGTAAGTCAATACAGAGAGTAGGTTTGTATAATACAATGAACCTTTTTCTTATTCATTCCAAAGTGATATGAATGTCTTCTATATCCATAGTATGGTTCAAAAATACGATGTACTGCTATTCTAGTTTTAAGAATGATATCTGAGATTCTTTTTCTTCTTTTGTAATAGAGACTACTTCTGGGAATATTATAGATTCTACACACGAGTTTTTTGTTGAGATTTGGATAGTATTTTACTAAATTACGAGCAAATTCTCGTTTCCATTTTTGAAGTCTTAGAACTTCTTTTTTTTTAATTTATTTATCTCCAATTGCATCGCTCAGATAATAATGAGTAAATCCTCTTTATCTTTTTCTAGACGACGTACTTTTCATAAATCTACTTTCTCTCATGGAAATGTTTCGACTCATTTTCTTATCCATTCATAGATACTTACCGTACTTACTCCATACTCTTGCGATGCTTGACGTACACTTATTCAGTCATTTTTTATTGCATCCAATATTTTATTCTTTAACTCAGTATTTACTTTTCAGGACATATTTTATATAGTTAGTTTTAAAATGATCCAGTTAGACTTTTTTCTACTATATTTGAGCTCTTTATATTTCAAAATTTATCTTAACTGTATGTCCTAGTATATGGGAACCGGTCAAAGTATTATAATTTTGTAATTGAAACAAAGTGAAAATAAGCTTTGCTCTCTGTCCAGGAGACAAAAGCTTTATTTTTTTGTGCCTTTCCTCAATATCCAAATGAAAAATTCCAAGTAATTTATGAGCTTCCATTTCCGAGATATTTCCCCTTTCTATAAGAATTTCTAGAGAAGATTTTTCTCTTGGGAGAGAATTATGTTCTTGAGAAAAACTTCCAATAGAAATATTTTGTGAAACAACTCTTTCTCAATTATCAGGATTTATTTCTCAATTCAAAAGTGATAAAAAAGTAGTTTTTCCACTTCCATTTTTTCAAAAAATTCCAATTCTATCTCATTTTTCAGCTTGAAATCTTGGAATATTGAGAGAAAATCAAGTGTTTTTATATTGGTAACTCACATCTTGAAATCTGATATATCAAAAAACTGAAGTTTCTTGTAAAACATAATGAATCTTTTTTGCACTTTGAGGTTTTTCAATCGTACTTAAATCATCTATTTTTTGTGAAAACTGATTTACTTTTGAGCCGTATCATTTTGTTACTGCTTCCAAGAAAAAATAATCTTGAAATTTATCATTATCTCTTCTTTTTGCATTTTTTGTTCTTTGAATTCTATCTTGTGCTTCTTGTTTTGCTGATTTTAAATCTTGGATTTTTTGCTTATTAATTTCATATTCTACTAATTCCTTTTGATATTTTTCTTCCTTTTTATTCTTGTAAAAAGAATAATTTCCCTCATACACTTCGATAGTATGATTTTTGTCATCAAATTCATATATTTTATTACAAATTTGATCTAAAAAATCTCTATTATGTGAAATAATCAGAAAACTTGCAGATGATTTTTTAATATATTGAGTTAAAAAATCAATAGATATTTTATCTAAATTATTAGTAGGCTCATCAAGTAAAAGTAAATCTTTTCCCTCAAGTAAAGCAAGAGATAAAAGTATTTTACTTTTTTGTCCAGAACTCAACTCTGAAATCTTTCTTGAAAAAATGTCTATTTGTAAATCAAATCCAGAAAGAATATTTTGAAATTCATATTCTATTGCATATCATCATTTTGCTTCAAAAAGTTCATATAAATTTGAATATTTTGTAAAATTTTCTTCATTTTCTAATTTTTTTTCTAAATCTCTTAATTCCTTTTCTATTTCAAAAATTCCAAGTTCTTTTTTTATAAAATAAAAAATAGTATCTTCCCTATTTTCGATAGGAACTTCTTGTTTCATATATCAGATTTTGAGTGATTTTTGAGTAAAAATAATTTCTCCATTTTCTGGTTTTTCTTCTCACAATAATAATTTGAGAAAAGTTGTTTTTCCTGAGCCATTTTTTCCAATGAGTCAAGCAATCGTTCACAGTGGAATAGAAAGAGAAAGATTTTGAAAAATCTCTTTTGCGTTATAATTTTTATCTACATTTTTTATTTCTATCATATTTTTTTATTAACAAATAAACAACAAAAAAATATCCTTTTTCTAAGGATTCTCTGAAAGAAACACAGGGATGTTGATAAAAGTGATTTCTTCAGAATTATGCGTTTAGAAGAGTTCTCATGACAAAAAATTAATGATAAAATTTTTCTTAATGATATACTTTAAAAAAGAAATGTCAAAAAAACTATTCAAAATTGAATAGTTTTTTTATTATTTTTCAGCTGAAATTTTTAAATTTCTATACAAAATTTTCATCGCACTTGGGATAAAAAGTAATGTAATAGTCGTTCAAAGTATCAATCATCCAGCAAATGAAAGAGCAAATGCAGTCCAGAAATCATCTGAAAATGCAAGTACAAAAAGTCAAAGTGAAGTAATAGTTGTTGTTAAAAATACTGGTTCTAATCTTGATTTTACCGAATTAATAATAATTTCATCCAGTGAAGTAAATCATTCATTATTTTCCAATAAATCATTAAATCTATTGACCAAATAAATAATATGCGCCAGTCCTACTCAAATCAATCCAAAAAATCAAATTCAAACCATCATACTTAATGATTGTCCGCTCACTAAAAGGAAAAATAATGCTCCTGTTAAGAAAAGTGGAATCGTAGCCATCAACACAATTGCTTGCTTAAAATTTCTAAAATTAAATACAAAAATTGCAAACATAAAGATAAATCAAACCACAAAGGCAATTCATAAATCTTTTCCTGATTGTTCCATATCTTTAATATCAGCTCCATACACAATACTTACATCAGATGATTTTTGTCCAATTTCATTAATTGCTTTTTGAATCGCTCAAAGAGACATATCAGGATCTTTATTTGCTTGAACATTTACCACCAAATCACCATCTAAATGTTGAAATGTTTTAATTTGCGGTTCCAAAGAAATACTTTTTACCACTTCTGAGAAATAAATAGAAGTTCCTGGAATCATAAGATCGGAAAAATTGATATTTTTTCCATTATCATAACGATAATCAATAAATCATTTTACAGGAATAACATCTTTTCCAAAGTCATTAATCGTAGAAATAGAAATACCATTTCCTTTATAATCAGTTAAATAATTAGTATCACTTCCAATTTGATAAATAGAAAATAAAAATGCATTTAATTCGCTTGGAGAAAGTCAAAGTTGAGAAAGTTTATCTGTATCGTACAAAATTTTTATCTTTCCATTGGTATATTCCAAACTACTTGACCAACCATATGTTCCAGCAATTTTTTTAAATTCTGGAAGTAATTTTTCATACTCTGTTGCTAAAGTATTTATTTCATTTTCACTCGTTGCTCCTGAAAATATCAAATTAAAAGTAACATCTTTCCCTGAACTTAATCCATTTTTTTGAATAAATACGGAAAAATCTGATACATTATTTTTAAGTTCATTTTCTGCTTGTACTTTTTCATTTAAAAATGCTTGTAATTCTGGATAAATAATCAGTGCATTATTTACTCACTTTCTCTCTTCAGCTTTTGTTAAAACAATATTTATCAAAGCTAAATCTGGATTAAAACTCGTGTTATACACCACATTATCAAGTGTTGACATTGAATATTGAGTTCCTAAACTCAGTTCAATATTTTTTACTACTCACGTATGACTTTGAGCAAAAAATTCTTTTACATAATCATACATTTTTGCAGTCATTTTTTGATTTTCTTCAATTCCAACATTTTTTGTATACGTAATATTTACATAAATATTATCTTTGTTAGTCATTGGCATAAAATCTACCGTTCCAAATTTTACAAACCCAAATAATACTCAAACGAAAAGTAAATAGAAAAATCAAATCAAAAGATATGGAACTTTCAATACTCATCTATAAAATTTATCAAATGGCTTTTCAAATCTTGCAAAAAAATGTTCAATTCCATTTCCCTCTTTTTGAGGTTTAAAAGTCATAAATGATAATACAAGTGGTAAAAATACAAAAGCAACTAAAATAGAAAAAACAAGTGTAAGTGTTACTGTTGTTGGAAGAAATTTAATAAATTCCCCTATTTTCCCAGAAAGCATAAAACCAAGTGGTAAAAATACTGCAATGGTAACAAAATTTCAAATAATTAATGGTTTAAAATAAATTTTGATAGAATAAAAAATTGCTTCATATTTCCCCATTTTTTTTCTCAGTCCATCTTGAAATCATTGTGCCATTACGATTAAATTATCAACCATAATTCAAAGACTCAAATTCAAAGCTCAACTTACAATCGCATTGAAAGTATAATCATAATCTTTTAACAGTATAAAAGTTAGCAAATATACAAATGGAAAAGTAATAGCAATCGCAATCGCTCATCTCAGTCCCAAAAATATCGTTGCAATAATCATAATCAAAACAGAAGTATCAACAAATCCATCAATAAAAGCATTAAATGTTTTGGTAATATCTATTTCTTGAGAATAAATCTCTGTTGATTGAACTCAAAGTGATGTAAATGCTTCTTTCTTTCCTTCTAAATATGATTTTATATCTTCTATCACACTTAAAATATCAGCTCATGGAACTTTATACACCATAAATTTTACAGCATTTTCTCCATTAATATATGAATGTCTTTGATAAAAAGGATGTGTTACGTTTACTGTCGCAATATCTTGAAGTCTCAGTACATTACCATCTTGATTTATAAGACTGAGTCCTGAAAGAAATGTTTGGAAATTTTCTAATTTTTCATCAAGAGTTTCTCCATCTTTATCATACGTTCTTACTTCAAATGAATACAAATTTCCATTTATATTTTTTTTATCCACTGGTGATTGAGAAATATTTTGAGAAATAATTCAAATAATATTTGGAAGTCTAAGATTATATTTTTTTAATTTTTCATAATCAAATTCAACTTCTACTTGTGAAGTATATTCACCAATAATATTTACTTTATCAATTCCAGATATTTTTTTGATATCATCCTCAACATCTTTTACTTTTTGATATAATTCTGATGGATAATACGGTCCACTAATTGAAAAAGAATAAATTGGCATATCTTGTGGATCAGTTTTGGTAACTACTACATCAGTCACTCCTGCTGGCATATTTGATTTTACTTCATCAATAGCTGATTTTAGATCGTTATATGCTGTTGCTTTATCGATTCATCTTTCAAATTCTATATTTACTACTCAAACATTATTCGAGCTTACCGAAGTAAAAATTTCTATATTTTTTACCGAAGAAATTTTATCTTCTATTTTTTGAATCACTTGCTTTTCAATCGTTTCTGCATCAGCTCAAGGATACATAGCTGTTACATTAAAAAACGGAAGATTAATAGCTGGCATAGATTCCTTTGACATATTCAAGAAACTATAGATTCACATCCCAGAAAGTAGAAGCATAATTACCAATAAAAATGGTCTGTATGCTTTAAAATATTTTTCAAACATAATATATTTTTAAAATTAAAATTATCTACAAATAGTTTCTCAAAAATGAAGTCATGATCTTACTTCTATCTGACTTGAATTGAGTTCTCAAAGTACAATATCTTGGTTTTTTATTTCTCAAGATGAAGTTTTTACTTTCACATATGAATTATTAATAGTGTTTACTACATAGTGAAGTGGAATATAAATCGTATCTCATATTGAAGCTCAGTCATCTCAAATCGTACTTACATCAAATACTTTTCCTTCTGAAACTAAAGTCGAAATATCAATTTTTTTATCTCAATCGTATACTTCACTTGCAGTTTCATATACATAATTTTGAGTCACACTATCTTGATATGGTAATTTTGTAGTAATTTGAGTCGTATATTTTTTCCCGTCTTTTTCAAACGCAATATCTACTGGCAATACTAAATCTGAAGAAGAATATACTTGCAATTTCAAACTTGATTTATTTGGCAATATTTGACAAATAAGTGTATTTGAAGCAACTTTATTTCATAGAGAACTACTTTTTTCTTTTACTGTTCCTGAAGTTCCTGCATAAATAGATTGTGAAGTCAGATTTATATTAATAGTATTTAGACTTGAATTGAGTTGTGTTAATTGACTATTTAATTGGTTAATTTGAATTTGTTCTTGCGATTTTAATGCTTGAATTTGTTCTTCGATTCCGTTTAAGCTTGTTTTTGTTGATTGAATTTGGCTTTCTGTTTGGTTTTTTTGAATATCAACTCCAGCTGTATAACTTCACAATGTATTTGATTTAATATTATCAATACTTGTTTGTACATTTTTTTGAGAATTCAGTGCTGAATTTATTTGAATATCAATATTTAAAATTTGTGTATCATAAGTATTATTAGTTGTTTCTTTTGATTTTATAAGGTTATCAATTCCTGATTTTGCTGATAATGCTCCTGATCAAAAATCATTAAATAATGAATAATACGTATCAATAACACTTTGTGGAAATGTTGGTGATGAAACAGAATCCTTCATAACTTGTTTTATATTTTGTGCAAGATTATCAACTGATTGTAAAATATCTGAGATTTGTTCATCAGAAAATGTAGAAATATTTTGATTTTTCATATTTAATTCTTTCCATTCACTTTCTACTTGCGTTTTTAATTTTGAATTTTTTGCTCAAAGATAAATTTCAAAATTTATATTTGAATTTTTATTTGTCTGTGAAATTGAAAAAACTTCATCTGCTTGAGTGAGAAAATTTCAAAGAAGCGACCCGATTTGTTTTCTTGTATTTTGAATATTTAAAGCTATTTTTTCTCAATCTGACTTTTTTGAACTTTCTGTTTTTTGTTTCAAAGTTTGTAAATCTTTAATTTGTGTTTCCAAAGTATTGTATTGAATTTGCAGTGCATCTAATTGTTTATCAATATCTGATACTCAAAAATCACCACTTAAAGAAATTTTTGAAAGCGAGTCATTTAATATTTTTAATTGCGCTTGTGCATTTTGTTTTTGAATATTAAGTGAATTTGCTTGAGTGGTAAAATTTGATTTTGTTGAAGAAATAATTCCTTGTGTATTTGCTATTTGTGCAACAATCATATTTTTTTGATTTACCAGATTTTGAATATTTGGGTCACTTGAATCTGGTGTAATTTTTGCAATAAGTGTATTTTCTTCTACTTTCATTCCATTTTCACAAGCAAGATATTCAATATTTCCTGCGTTGTTAGAGAGAATATTTTTTACATCACTGGTAATTACTTTTGCTTTTAAATTTACACTTTTTACAGTTCCAGCTTGAATTTGAAATTCATCATTACATATATTTTGGTTCTCTCATTGTGCTACTTCATCTGATGTTGAATCACTTCCACAAGATGAAAGAATAAACAAGAAAAGAGTCAAAATAACTATATTTTTTTTCATAATTTTTTATTAATAATTAAAGTTTTTTATAGTTTTTATCTTAAAAGTATAAAAAAGTATACTCATAAGCAGAGTATACTTTTTTATACTAAAAGTCAAATTTATTGAAAACTTTTTTTATGTATTCAAGTAAAAAATCTATATTATCATTTTTAAAAAACCCCAATCATCAATCACCTTTCCCGATAACAATAAGATTATCTCATGATTGAAGAGAGAGATGTTCACGAATGTAAACAGGAATTACAAATTGGCATTTTGTTCATAATCTAATAAATCATACATCCTTAATATTAAAATATTGATGGATATCATCAAAATGATCATCACAATTTACAATTCAAAATCATTTGTCATCAAGTAATGCGATTTCATACTCTCCTCAAGCTTGAAATTCTCCGTGTTGCCTTGATTCTTTTGGAACAATAATTTGTCATTTGGGGCCAATAGTTACCACTCAATATATTTTTAAATTGATATTTTTTTTCATACTTTTTATTACCAACTATTTTTGGTATTATATATTTTTTGAATAAAAATCAAATGTGAGTTTTTGAGTTGATGTTAAAATCCACTTTGAAGTTCGAGCATTTTTTTATATATTCCTTCTTGTACTGAAAGAATTTCATGATTTCCTTCTTGAAGAATTTTTCCGTTTTCTATAACTAAAATTTTACTTGCATTTTTTACCGTTTGAAGTCTGTGAGCTACAATAATTACGGTTCTATTTTCGAATAAATTATGCAATGCTTTGGTAATTTGTTCTTCTGAAAAACTATCAAGCGCTGAAGTTGGTTCATCTAAAAATATAATTTTTGGATTTTTTAGCATAATCTTTGCAATCGCAAGTCTTTGTTTTTGTCATCCAGAAAGTTTAATTCATCTTTCTCAAATTTCTGTATGAACTCAATCTTTAAATTCATAAATAAATTCACATTTTGCATTTTGGATCACTTCTTGAAGTTCAATTTCACTCAAAGTTTTATTTCATAAGCTGTAAGTAAGATTTTCTAAAATCGTTCCATCAAATACACTCGGGTCTTGTGTTAAATATCAAATATTTTCATAATAACTTTTAAGTGAAATTTCATTTAATTTTTGTCCATCAATAAATATTTCTCAATCATTTGGTTTTATATATCATGCAAGTAATTTCAAAAGTGTTGTTTTTCCTCATCCACTATTTCAAACTAATGCTAAAATACTTCATCACTCTATTTGAAGAGAAAAGTTTTCAAATATTTTTTTATTTTCTTCGTATCAATAGGTAAGATTTTTTATCTCAAAATTTCAGCGAATGTACTGAAAATTTTTTCCTGTATCGTACCCACTAATTTCTGGAGTATTTTCAAAAAAATCCCACAATTTTTCTATATCAATAAAATCTTTTGTTAAATCTATATAAAAAGCTGTAAAGTTTAAAATCGAAGAATTTATAACTAAAAAAATAGAAGTAATTCCAACAAATTCGCTCAGTAACATTTCTCAACTCAAAACATATTTTGAATACAAAAAAGTAAAAGCAAAAATACTCAAACCAACTACAAATGGAATAAATCTATTTTGAACCGTTCTTCCCGTAGCCATTTCTATATTTATTTGAGCCATTCACACAGAATAGCTCTCAATTTTTTTCAGATCAACTTCCAATTTATTTGATTGTAAAATCTCATTTTTACTCATTAAAATTTTTGTAATAGAACGAAGTCTTTCATTTCTCATTTCTGATCTCTTTTTTCTATAACGAAATTGAAATTTATTTACATAAAATAATACGACTACTGACAAAAATAATAAAATAAGAAATCAGAAAGTAAATCAAATTCAATGCTGTCATAAAGTGAAAAAAACATACAAAAGTAAAATCAATAAAATGATTCCTCTTTCAATAGTTGCTGCTAGTCATTCAGCCCATCTGAGTCTTCCATTTTCTAAAAGAGCAATTACTTTTCCAGTTCATACTTTTTCTACAGCATTGTTATCCATTTTAATAAATGCTTGTAAATATGTTTGATAGATTTGTTTTTCATATTGATGGAGAGTCACCACCCATCACCATTTACGAGTAAGAAACCAAAGTCACTCAAAAGAAAATAAAATAATAATATAATACCATAAAGTTTCTTCAAGTAATTGAGTATTTGACTTTGAAATTGCATAAACAATTCTTTCAATAAACACAATATGAATAATAGGACTTAGTCCTCTTATAATTGATTGGATAATATGTAAAATATTATTTTTCTTGTCATATTTAAATAAAGAAAAAAACTTTAAAAATTTTTGAAGTCAGGTACGTTGTTGCATATTTTTTCTTTTAAATTATAAATTCCATTTCAAAAAACTACTCTCCCAAAAATCCTCATGACTGAATTTCCCAAAGTTTTTTATAAGTTCATGATTTTTCTAAAAGTTCTTTATGCGTCCCCTCTTCAATAATTTTTCAATTTTCCATAACAATAATTCTATCCATTTTCATAATCGTTGAAAGTCTGTGAGCAATTACAATCATCGTTTTTTCTTTCATCAAATTTTCCAAAGCATCTTGAATTAATTTTTCTGATTCACTATCCAAAGCAGAAGTAGCCTCATCTAAAACAAGTATTTTATTATCTTGCAACATCGCTCTAGCAATAGAAACTCTCTGCCTTTCTCCTCCAGAAAGTTTTACTCATCTCTCTCAAACTAAAGTTTCATATCCATCTTTTAATTTTGAAATAAATTCGTATGAATGAGATTTTTTTGAAGCATTTTCTATTTCAGTTTCAGTAGCATTTTCTTTTCCATACGCAATATTTTCTCTTAAAGTTCTATGAAATAAAATCGTATCTTGAGGGACCATAGAAATCTGACTTCTGAGAGAATTTTGAGAAACTTTTGCAATATTTTGCCCATCAATTAAAATTTCTCACGCATGAATATCATACAATCTAAACAGTAATTTTATAAGTGAAGACTTCCCACTTCCAGAAGCTCATACCACTCCAATTTTTTCTCAAGATTTTATAGATAAAGAAAAGTTCTCAAATACTTTTACATCTTGATTATACAAAAATCCAATATTTTTAAATTCTATATTTCCTTTCTGAATTTGTAAATTTTTAGCACCTTCAATATCTTTTATTTCATGTGGAGTCGAGAGAACATCAAGCATTTCAATCGCATTTCCTATATGACTACTCATTCTTCCAAATAAAAATGAAAGAGAAAAAATTTGTCATGATAAAGTCATTTGATAGGTTAAAATAAGTACAAAAGTACCAACTGTAATATTTCAAAGTGACCACAAATAAATCGTAAAATATAAAAGTCCTATTTCTGATATTAAAGAAATCAGTGATAAAATTGCAAATATTGCAACATAAACATACACTGATTTTTTCTCTAATTTCATCCAATTATCTAAAGCTCATTGCATATTTTTCACTTCTTTTGCAAGCGTTCCAAAAATAGAAATATTAAAATTATTTACAATAGTATCAGCATATATTCCACCTACTTTTGAATTTTCACGACTCGCTCTTTCTACATATGGAACTCTATATTTATTTAAAAATATACTTAAAAATATAAAAACAATAACATACACTAAAAACCCAATTCCCAAATAAATATTTTGATACGAAACAACTCCTATCACAAAGAAAAATGAGATAATAAAACGAGTTATTTCCCAAAAAACTATATCAGAAAGTCCCTGCATTGCTCAAATTAATCTTCCAACTTTTTTGTTAATCGCTCAAGCAAAATTATTAATAAAAAAATTATATGAATGTTTATGAATATATAAAAAGCATTCTATGGAAATATTATAATCCATTTTATTACTTCTCATATCCGAAACATAATCTAATCATCTCCAAGTAATAGTGGTTACTATTCCTGTGATAATGAAATAAATAAAATACACATTTATTTCTCTCATCATTTGAGTTTTTTCTCATCATAAAGAAATAATATCAATAATTTCTTTAAAATAAATTGGTATGAGAAGTCCATTTATTGTTGCTATAGTTACTCATAAAATCGCTAAAAATGCATACCATTTTAACTCTCCTATTTTTTGAAAAAAATATTTTATCACTTCCCAATTTCAAACTTTTTGTTTCATAATTTACTTTTTAAAAATAAAAAACTGTTACTTGGTAAAACCCCAGCATAACAGCCTTTCATAAAAATACAAAAAACTATCCTATCCAAGAATAAAAGAAAATATCTCACTCATTTCTTATACTCATATATTATTTTGATTGTATATATTTTTTAAAGATGTCAAAAATATAAAAAAGACAGCAAATATATTTGCTGTCTTTTTATTTCTATCTATATCATCCATCAACCATATGGTCTCTTCCTGAGTTATATGGAAGTGTTAAATATGCTAAAATATTTTTTGCAATTTCTTCTGGAGTTGCCATTCTTCCAGACCAAACCTTTTCCATTTCTGCTGCCATTTCTTCTGCTGGAACACTATTATTCATTTCCGTTGCAATCCATCCTGGGCCAATTCCATTTACGATAATTTTATGATTTTTATCAAAGTCTTCTCAAATATTTCTCACCATATTTATCATTGCTGCTTTTGATGCATCATATGGAGCAGAAAAAATTCCATAACTATCTACTCAATTAGTTGAGGTTATCAGCACAATTCTTCATCTTACTTCATCAATTACTTCTTGTGTTTTCATAATATCTTTTGCATTTTTGAGAGCAAGAAAAGTTCCTGTTACGTTGGTAGCAAATACTTTATTCCAAAGTTCTGCTGTTTGATCATCAAAATCAGTATCTGGACTAATTCAAACTCAGTGAACTAAAAAATCTACTCTTTTACTTACTTTTTTTACTTCTTCAAAAAATGCTGCAACAGAAGCTTCATTTTCAGCCATATATGGAAATGCTTTTACTAAAACTTCTTTCCCTACTCCAAGAGCTGCATTTTGAATAGTTTCAATTGCCTTTTGGGTTTTATCTTCACTTCTACTTGCAGTTACAATCACATCTCATCCTGATTTTGCAATAAGTTCTGCAGTTGCTAATCATATTCCACTTGATCATCCTGTTACTACTGTTGTAGTTCCTGAAAAATCAAAATTAATTCTTGATTTCATAATTCTACATTTAAAAAATAAAGCTATACTAAGTATAGCTTTATTTAAATTTTGTCAAGTAAAATCTTGCATAAAGAATTAGTCTATTTCAACTTTTGTTACAAAGCTTTCAAATTCCTTTATTTTTCCAAGTTGAAGGAGTTCAAAATTACTTTTTAGTGTATCAAAAATTGGTCTAGTAGTAGGCAAATTATATTGTTCAATTTTTTTTACTGCACTTAGTTTTGCTGCAGTTCCTGTAAAAAATACTTCATCAGCTATAAAAAGTTCTGATTTATCAACTTGTCTTTCTTCTACTTCATATCATAAATATTTTGCTAATTTGATCACACTATCTCTGGTAATTCATTCTAAAATATCTTGATTCACTCCAGGAGTAATAATTTTTCCATTTCTCACTATAAAAATATTCATCGCACTTCCCTCACTCACTTTACTTTGATTATTCAACAAAATAGCTTCATCAAATCATCTCTCATGAGCTTCTGTTTTTGCTAATCCACTCGTAATATATGCTCAAGAAATTTTTCATCTGAGAGGAAAACTTACATCACTTTGTCTTTGGTATGAACTGATAGTACATGTAATTCCATCTGTTGATGAGAGATATTCTCCCATTTCTAATCCATAAATCAAAAAATCAAAAGCAACATTATGAAGTCTTGGTGCGATATCAAGATCAGAAGTATACACTAAAGGTCTGATATAAATAGAAGTTTGTGGTTTATTTTTTTTTATAAATTCTACTATTTTTTCTGCAATATACTCCGGTGAAATATCATATCCAAAAAATTTTGCACTTTTTGATAATCTCTCTGCATGTTTATTAAGCCTAAAAAGCATCACTTCTTTTTTATTTTCAGGATTTATAAATGCTCTCATTCCTCAAAAAGCAGCTGTTCCATAATGAAGCGCATGTGTAGCAACAGAAATATTTGCTTGTGAAAATGGAACAAAATTTCACTCAAAAAATGCTTGTGGTAAAAATACTTTCATACATATTAAAGTTAAAAATTAATATTCTCATAAAATCTTAAAATCTTTACAAAAAAACTGTAATTCTTCAAACGCATCAAAAATTACTTTTTCTTCTCCACTTTTTTCTAAATCAATCCAAAAAATATATTCAAAACGATTTTCTCTTGCCGGAAGTGATTCTATTTTTGTGAGATTTATGTGGCGAGTTGCAAAAGCTCAAAGACATTTATATAATGCTGAAGGAGTGTCTTTGGTCTTAAATTGAATTGAAATTTTTCAAGTTTTTGGAAGATGAAAATATGCTTTTTGTTTTTCAAATATTTCTTTTTGAACCACTACAAAAAACCTGGTTGTATTTCCTGTTTGATCTTGAATATTTTTATCTATCATTTCAAGATGATATAATTCACTACACAAATCAGAGGAAATAGAAGCAAGAGTTTCATCATTTTGTTCTGAAATAAATTTTGCTGCTCCTGCTGTATCTGATGCCACTACTGGCTCAATATTATATTTTTTCAAATAATTTTGGCATTGCATAAGCGCTTGTGGATGAGAATAGGCTTTTTTTATTTTTGAAATATCATTTGTTTTTCAAAGTAAATAATGGTTGATATCTAAAAATATTTCTCAAATAATAATATATTTTCCAGCAATCATATGATAAAAATTTTCATGAATACTTCACGCGTAACTGTTTTCAATTGGTAAAACTCATATATTTCATTGCTGAATTTTATCAAAAACCTCTTTAAACGTTTCTACTCAAAAAATATGAGGTGTTTGTATATCTAAATGCTTTGCAACTTGTAAACTGGCTTTGTTTCAATATGCTCAGGGGTATCATTGATAATATATTTGCATAATTTATAGTTTTAATAAATATTATTCTTCTAATCTTAAAGCTTCTTTATGAATTTCATTCCAAATTGTTTCTATAAATTCTGGATTGACTCAATGTTGTTTTGCAAGTTCTTTTTTAGATGAGAGAACTTGTTGCCATCTTTCTGGTTGTAAAGGAGGTAAATTATGAAGTTTTTTATATTCTCAAACTTTTTTTACTACTTCAAATCTTTGCGAGAGAAGTGAAATAATTTGTGTATCTATTTCATCAATTTGGTTTCTATATATTTGTAATTCTTCCATAGTTTTTATTTTAGGAAATATTTTTTTCATAATCGTATTTCATGATTTCCAAATCCTGTTTTTCAGGAATAACAAGAGAAACTCTCTCTCAAGGCACAAAAATAATTCTTTCCATATCTAAAAAATTAAATTATAATATTATAAATCTTTCCCTTTTCTAAATTTTAAAATAGCTTGTTGTAAAATATGAGTTTTTTGAATATTTTCATCATCCATGTCAATAAGCTTCGAACCTCTAGCATCTCAATAGTCATCCTTATGATCAAAATGTATCTTTTGAGTAATGATTTGTACTAAATATATAATTTATATTTTTATTTACATAAAAAATTAATTGTTTCAAAAAGACAAAGTATTTTTCTAAAAAATGAATTTATAGATAGTTTCAAAATCAATAAAAATCCAAGTTTGAGAAATAAAATTTTAAAAGAAGATCTTGAAGAACTATGAGATTTTGAAATAAAAAAAATAAAAAAAGATGGATTTGAAATAATTAACAAAAAAATCTAAAAAAAAATGAAAATTTTTTCAATTTTCATTATATATAATATAAATACTATTTTATTTAATAATTATTAAAAATTATGAACAGAACAATTATGAATATTAATGAATGTTTCTTTATCTTACTTTATTCAGGGGTAAAAAAAGAACATATTTTAACTAAAATAAAAAATACTCTTGATGATAAAGAGTTTGAAGCAGTAAGTATTTTTATTGATTGAATTCAAAAAAGACACATAGATAGAACGGATAAAAATCTTTTTGATGTGATAAATTTTTTCAATGAAGATTTAATTGAATTATCTTTGAAAATATTATCAAAAAAGAGAAATGATTACTTAAGAGAAATCATAAAAATGGTATCTACAGTTTACAGATGAGATTTTCATCTAGATCTAAGATGACGCATTATAAATTATACAGATTGAAGAATTAGTTTTTAAATATAAAAATTATCTGATATAAGAGATATGTTTCCTGAGTTATCAGAAAATCAATCTAGAAAATTACTTTACTCTATGAATTGAAAAATAATAAATCTAATTAAAGATTGATCTAGATGAAATTGGTATTATGTTAAAAAAGAACAATAATATACTAAAAAAGGAACAATAGAAAAAATATATTTTATTATTAGATAGAGATAAATTCAAGGAACAATAAAAACCTTTTAAGGCAATAAAGAACAATAAAATGATACTATAAATATATAAAATAATTTTACCCAAACTAAATTACCAAAGCAAAAAGAAAATTATTTTATTGAAAAAAACAGAAAAAAAGTTATAATTTTTACATTAAATTATAACTTTTTTATCATGAAAACTTATTTATCTAACTTACTAAGAAGCTATTATTGTAATAATGATTATTCTTGATCAATAATAAATAATCTTATTGATAATGAAAAAACCTTAGATATTAAGAAAAGATTTAGATTATCTAGAAATACTGATTTATCTTTCTTATGAGAAATATTAAGCATAATAAATATAAATCTTCTTTATCTGAATGAAGATCCTTATTATAAAGAAATATTAAATTATAATTTTCATGAGTGAGAAAATGAATATTCTTTATATGAATACTCATTATTAAGTTTTTTTATATGAGAAGATATTTATTTAACTATCAATAATTGAACTTTAGAATTTGTTGAAAAAAATAAATTATTTAAAAATATAACAAACACTTTGTGAAATATAAAATATTTTAGTATTTGAGAAATTATTAAATCTATTCTTCCAAAAGATTTATTAAAGAAGATTAGAGATATTAAAAAAAATTTACCAAAAGATTTAAAATCAGAACTAAATAATTTAAATAATATTGCTATTACATTAGATAAACAAAATATTATATCCTATAAATCAAATTTAATAAGTAAATTTTTATTCAAATATACTGATGAAATAGAAAAAATCCTTATAAGAAAATGAAATATAGATGAAAAATTCATTAAAGAATATGCTGAAAAATTAAATGATAGTCTATATAAATTATCTTGAATGCCACAACTTTATACTAAATAATTTTAATATTATGGATGAAAATAGAACCTGAATAATTTATTGTAGAATTTCCTCTAAAAAACAAGAAAAAGAATGAGTTAGTTTAGAAGAACAAGAAAAAGCATGTAGAGTATATTGCAAAAATAATAATATAGGTGTTATTTGAGTTTTTAAAGAAACTTTTTCATGAAAAAAAAGTGATAGACCTATTCTAAAGGAAGCATTTCTGAATGCAAAAGAAAATAAAGTATGATACTTTATTATTTTTGATATTGATAGATTTTCTAGAGAAGGTTTTTGAGGTTACTCAAATTTAAAAGAAGGTTTAGAAAAAGACTGAGTTAAATTAAGAGATTCAAAATATATAATTTGAGAAAAAAGAATATTAAACGAAAATGATTTAGTAGATATGAAACAATACGAGTGGAATTATGAAAATAATAGTGAATATGCCGAGGTTATGATGACAACACAAGCAAAAATTGAGTGAAAAAAGATACTTCAAAGAACCATACCTCAGGAAATAAAATATGAGCAAGCATGATACCATGTAAGACAACCAAATTTTTGATATAAAAATAAGAAAATACAAACAATAGATTGATGAAAAAGAACCATACAAATAAAACATCAAACTGAATGAGACTTTGTAATAGAAATGTATAATAAAAAAGCTGAGTGAAGATTATCTGATAAAGATATTGTGAATAATTTAAATCTAGCTTGATGCAAGACAAGACATTGATGAGAAATGACAACCAAATATATGAATGAATTATTAATAAATCCAATATATGTTTGAATAATTATATCTAAGTGGACTTGAAATAAACCAATTAAAGCAAAATATGAATGACTTATAGATATTAAAACTTGGAATAAAGCAAATAAATGAAAAGCAAAAATAGTAGAATTAGATAATTGAAAATTTGATATATTATATATTTCAAAAAAAGATAATAATGAAGTAGAAGAAAAAGAAATACAAGAATATTCAACTAATGATAATAATGAATACAAATTTAGAAAATTAGTTGCACCACCATTTTTAAGATGAAGAAATTTTAAATGAAGTGCTCCAAAATGAAAAGCAAAATATTATAAAAGCTATCATTTTACATATAACGAACAAGAAGTTAAAAAATTTAATTTAAAACAAAAATATTTATGAATTTGAAAAGAAGAATTTGAAAATACAATTTATGAATATTTCAAAACTATAAAATTTGATAAGGATTTTTTAGAAGTATTTTGAAAAATACTAAATGATATATGGGAAAATAAAAAGAAAGAATATATAAATATAGAAAATAATAAAAATAAGAAAATAAAAGAATTATTAAATGAACAAGCAAAAATAGTAGAAAGTATAAAAGAAATGTTTAAAAGTAATTTTTCAAATAGAGATCTACTTTTAGAAGAAACAAATAGAGATTTAGATAAAATTAAAGAAAAGATTACAAATATAGAAAGTTCTAAAGAAGATTTAAATCAAGACAGTTTTGAAGAGTTTAAATTAAAGACTCTATTTATTGTGGAACATCTTGAAGAAATACTTTTAAATACACAAAAATATAATGAATTAAAAGTAATATTTGATTTAATTTTTATAGAAAAACCAACTTATGATGAAATAAAAAGTGGAACACCTAAAATATACCCAGTTTTCTCTTATTTAAAGCAACAAAAAAATCCATCTTCCGATGAATTTTCTAATATTTCTCAATGGCACCCCCACTAGGAGTCGAACCTAGCCCGCAGGATTTGGAATCCTGAATT
>JAUCCN010000007.1:0-61273 GCA_034676185.1 Patescibacteria group bacterium
AGGAGTAATAGTTACATATCATTGTCATGCATTTACTCATGAAGTATTTGTTTGACTTGTTCAGACATTATAAGATCCTCATCATCATCCAAATCCATAACTTTGATACGATCATCCATATCATGCTCATCCTCCACTATATCCTCCTCAACCACCTCAATACCAACTTGTTGTTCCACCACCTCATCAAAATCATCCACAAGTACTATAACATCCTCCATTTCACCCATTTACAAAACTATATCAAAATCAACTTCATATTCCATCTCCTATCAATCCTCCACCTCATGCTTGACAAGTAGTATAGGTTGATCAACAACTTCCTCCATTTCCATTACTTCATGGTCTAATTGGTTGTCATCAATATTCATATCCAATTCATCAATATGTAGTAATTCTTCCTCAGGATTCATTAGAGTTTTTAGTAGGTGTATAACTCGCTCATCAACCACCAGCTACCACTAAAGGAGCGTTTGTAATACTTGTTACAAAAGTTCCTCCATTTCCAGATGTTTGAGAAGATTGTGAATTTGATCATTGTTGTCATACCAATATTTTTAACTTCTCTCATTTTTTTAATAAAAAATCTCATTTTATTCTTGCTCCCCCTCATCCATAGCTTCAAACTCACGCTCAGTATGCATCAATAGTATAAATTCCACTTGCTGGAACTGTCCAAATCTGAATTCCCTGCTGAGATCACATATCCAAATATTTATTTGTAGTATCTTGAGTCCATAAAGTAGATGAATAGCTACTTCTACAATTTACTAAAGTTGGTCCAGTATTTCATGTTTGTCAACAATTTGTAAAAGTAAAAGATGAAAAACTATACAATCCTAAATTATCATTAACTCCACCTCATCATCATCATGCTGATACTCAGTATCATCAAATTGAACCAAAAAATCATCCATCTCAAGCTCATAGTTTTGTACTTCATGGAGTAATATTTCAAATTCCTCATGAAATAACTGAATCTGAGTAATTTTTAGCATTTTTATAAGTAATACTTACTATACCATTTTGATAAGGTGTTGTTTGTATATTTGAAGATCACTGATAACTGGATAATCATGATTCATTAACTTGATTCGTACCAGCATTATACGAGCCTCCTCATCATCATCATGCTGTAGTTGTCGTTGATGCAGCTCATCAACTATATCCTCATCCTCCTCCTCATCCCCATCATCATCCATGAGTTCATCAACCTCATCAAAATCAACCATTTGCATTTGAACTTCCTGTAACTCATCATACTCCACCATTTAGAAAAGATCTTCATCATTGATTAGATGCTGAACCATCAGATCAGTTTCAAGAGAATCAACCTCATCCTCAGGCATTTGAAGCACTTCATCATGCACCATTAGATCATCATGTTCATCATCCATTTGCTCCTACAGTACCATTATTACTAGAAACTCATGATACCCCCCATCAATAGCTACTATAAGATCCTCATCATCAACCTCAGGCAATTATAAGAGGAGTATTTCATGATTTTCTCACAACAAAAGATCCTCATCATCAACCTCAATCATTTGAACCAGCAGATTGTCATCATTGTCATACGAGTATTTGTATAATTTCTCATTTAGTTAAATTAAAATCTCATTTCATTCTTGCACCGTGTCATCCCATATATCCAGCTGTTCATTGTCATCAATTCGCTCATTGAACATCTATAGTATATGTTCCAGTAACTGGAACTGTCCACTCCTGAATTCATTGTGTACTCATATTAAGATAATTATTTGTTATATCTTGAGCCCAAGGAATATTTGAATATGCAGTTCTACAACTGGCTAAAGTAGGACCAAAACGACCAGTTGCTCAACAAGAAGTAAATAAATGTGATGTAAAATCATATAATGATAAATCTATAAAATTAGTTTCACTATCAGCATTTCCTCATAAGTATCATTTATTTGAAACATCTACTAAAACTCCTGTTCATATAGTCATAGTATCGGTTACAAATTTGAGTCATAATTCATTTCAACTAGAGTGAGTGAGAAGAGTATTTCATGAAGTTGCATTTGTGAGATCAATCGTAGATTTAGCATCTAGCACTCAATTATTTGAATATTGAATGAGTTTAAATTTTTTAGATGATGTTGAAGTTATAGAAAGATTTTTTGAAGTGATATTTCATCAAACTTCATATATTCCATTTGAAAGATTGATATCATAATCAAGTCCAGCACTTATATGAGCAACATTTGTTGGAACTCCCCATACCTCAAATTCATTCATTCATAACTTTGTATCTGGATATCCACTTACGAGTACTTTTTTTGCATTTGTAGTATTAATATCAAAACATTTTCTTGTAATATTTCAAAGTTTTAAGTTTTGCGTATTTGTAACTGTTCCAGCATCATCTTTAAATTGAAGTTTAATATTTTGAGGTGTTTGATTACTTGGTGTCACACATATTTGTGAAACAGTCATAAGTCTTTTAAAAGTCACTTCAAAACTCGCTCCAGCAGATGCTGATCAACCATTATCACTACTCACCCCATTTATAATATTATTTATATTTGAAAAGCTTCAGGAAATAGTCGCAATACTTCATGAGTTTGTAATCAATGCTCAATTATATAATTGTGAAAATAATCACGAATTCACAGGAATAACTCCATCTGCTGGAGTATCAAATCTATTTATATTCGTACTTGTTATATCTCTATATGATTTTATACCTCTATTGGTTACTATCTGAGCATTTCTTGACAGAAGAATATTTCAGTTATCTGGAGATCATACTGTTCATACCCATATATCTCATCATCAAGCAAAAATATTTCCATGAATATATCTATCTTTTCCATTTCTAAAATATATTCATACTCTTTCAGATCAAATAGTTTGGTATCCATTTATATTAAGATTTTGTGATCTCCAAGGAGTATTATTAATTTCTAATCCCCCATTTACTTGTACTGATGATCTCCCAAGATTTGCTGTAGAATCTTTTATAATAAAATGAGATGCAGTTGTAATATCAAGATTTGGTTTTGACTCATCAGTTTCATCATCTGTATTCGTTGTTTCTAGAATAGAACTAGTTACAAGAAGTCTTGCATTTGATGCAATATTATTTACTTTAAAATTCCCTATTGAGGTAATAGTATTATCTCAATAAGAAGAAATATTATTGTATGTATGAGTAGTTCCTGTTAAAAATGATGTTTTTCAAGCAGTAGAAGTAACATTATTTACTTGAGAAGTAAGAATATTTTCTAAAGAAATATCTTGTTTTGCATAAATATTTCTGTATATGTGATTGGTTCCTATTGTTATAATATTAGCGCCAATTTCTGAGGTAAGATCTCTCGCATTTAAAGTAGTTACATTATTGATAGAATTATTTGCATTGGTTGAAATAATATCCTGAAGCCCTATAGTAGTAATAGTATCAAGAGAAATATTTCAACGAGCTTTTAAATTTTTTGAAATATAAAGATTATTTGTGTTATTAATCCCAATAGAACTATTTTTTGATTCTATAGTTCATAAAGATTCTGTTGCTGTTTTACTGGTAGATCATATCTGCATTTTATGAAGATTTATACTTCCACTTACATAAATATTATCTCACTCAGATCAAGAATTTGCATAAAAAAATAGTGGAGTTGGTGTAGTTGTATGCCCAGTAAAAGACATATTCCCAGTTACACTTATTCAGGCTTTTAGAAATTCTGTTGATAAAGGAGTATCAATTTGAGTTCATCCTCTCACATAAAAAAAATAACTTGCTGATCATGAAGTATTATGATTCATATTTCCACCTACATACATGTATCAAGAAATATCCATTTTAATATTTGATATATTTACCTCTCCATCAATGGAAAGATATCCATTAGCATAGGTATTCCAATAACAGTTTGTAGAGTTTGATTGTAATCTAAATTTTGAATTTATTATGGCATTACGAGTTTTTATGTATCATCCACTTGTAAGGTTTATATCAAGACCATCAAATGATATATCTGTATTTGTAACTTGTAAATCATAATATTGTGTTCCTTCCCAATCATTGATACTTGTCGTAACTGGTTCTGAAGTATATTTCATACTTAACGATAAGACAGAAGCATTGAGTAATTTTAGTTGATGTCACACTACTAAATTTTGTCATACAAAATCTCATTTTGTACTTCCAGAACCAATAAAAAAATCATTTACTACGGTTAGAGTTCATTGCCTATGAGAAAGTTTTCCTCAATTTAAAATATAAATATTACTATAAGTAAGATCTCCAGATAAATGACATATTGATTTTCCGGTACACGGTCAAGTTGAATTTCCTGGATTTACTCCATCTACCACAAAAGAGACATTTGCAAATGCCAAACTTGGAATAAAGAAAGAAAGAAGTAAAAAAAGGATTTTTATGTGTTTCATAACTACATTTTAAAAAATAATATTTTAAATATTGTATTACATATACTTTTATAAGTCAATTTTTATATTACTTATTTAATCAATTCAGTGTATTACATTCTTCTACAGAAGAAAATGTTGGTTTCTGGCAAGCAGAAATTTGTGTTTGAAAACATTCTTTTGTATCAATATTAAATTCAACAGAATCTATTTGTTTTCATAAACAATTCTCTTCTCGCTCATCATAATTTTCTTCTTTTGTATTTCAAAAGAAAAATACTATACATATCACAAGTATGGCAACTCAAAATATTGTAAGTATAATAAATATATTTTTTTTATCTTTCATATTAAATTTTTAGAAATAAATTATCTTATTTGAATTGATTTTTTAATGAGTCCATTTTTTAAGGAAGCTCCTTTTATAATAATATCATGAATTCAAGTTTCTTGAAAATACACTGAATATCTATATCTTCACGCAATACTAAGAGAAGATTGAAAATTTGCTCACGGTATAGATATATCTAAAAAAGTTCCATCTGGTAATCATGTATTTCAAGCATCTATTTCTAATTTTATATTTGTTTGAAGTGGAAAATTGAGTGAATCTGTTTCTTTAAATCCATTTTGGTCAAAAGAGAGTTTTACTCATGCTATTTTTCCTTCTTCTATAAGTTTTTCTTCTAGTTTATCTGGAACTGGTGTAGTTATCACTGGTGTAGTAGTTTCATAATAATTTCCTACTTCCTCAGAAAGAGGAGAATTTTGTGATATATTATTTTGTCATAAAGTATTATCTTTATTTTTATCTATCAAAAAAATAAAAAAATAGATAAGAATTCATAAAAATATACATCATCAAAAAATATATAATAATAGTGTGAATTTTTGTTTTTTCATAAGACTAAATACTTAATTTATAACTATTTTGAATTGTAATTATTAAAACATAAAAATCAAATAAAATTTGAAAAAATAAAAATAAATATAATATAGGTGAATAATAGGAATAATATTTAAATTATATGATTGATCAACACGATAGCATTGCGGAAAAATTCTTAAAAAAATGATTTTGGCTCTACTTATTCTCTTTTATTATTGCACCAACTGGATATTTAATAAAAATAATACTTTCATGAGATATTTCAGTAAGTGAAATGTGAGTTTTGTATTGAGCAATGAGTTTAATGCTTTTACTCACTGCTTTTAATGATTTCTGAATGACAGAGAGTTTACATAAATTTATTCCTGATTTTATCACTCAAAAAGATTATAATAAAGTAAAATCTGCTTTATTTTATGCTTTTATGATTCAAATGATTACTGGAATTTTTATATTTAGTTTATTTTATTTCTGAGCATGATGGGTTGCTGAACATTTTTTTAAAGAATGAAGTGCAATGAATGTTATTCAAATATTTGCATTTTTCTTTTTGTGATATAATTTTTTTCAAGTTCTCAATACTTTTTTTCTTGCAGTTCAAAATACATTTGTTCAAAAATTCACTGAATTTTTCCGTCGGTTATTTGTTTTAGGTTTTGTATTTGTTATTTATGTCTTTGATCTTGGAGATATAGAACTCTATAGCTGGGCTTGGGTATTATGACTCTATTTATGAATAATAATAAGTTTTATTTGGTTTTATAAAAAATATTATCTCCCCTATTTAAAAGAAAGTACAATTATATATGATAAAAAACTTTTTTTTACTTTATTAAAATATGGTTTTTTTGTCTTCTTATGAGCACAAGTAAGCACCATTGTATGACAAATTGATATGCAAATGATTATTTATTTGCTTGGAACTCAAGATGCTTGATATTATAGTAATTATTTAAGTTTAATTGGAATTCCTTTTATTGTTATTGGACCTATTTTTTCATTTATTTTTCCTGTTTTCTCTGAAATGTATGCGAAAAAACAAATTGATAAAATAAAACTTGTAAAAAAAATTCTTCAAAAAAATTTTATCAGTATAGGACTTGCTTTTAATATTTTATTTTTTGTATTTGCTACTACTATATCAGTTATTTTATTTGGAGAAAAATTTTTACAATCAGGAGTTATATTACAATATTCTATTTTATTTTTAATATTTAACTTTTTACTTCAAATCAATTTTTCAGTACTCGCTGCTATTTGACTTATAAAATGGAGATTATATATTATGATATGAGCTTTGATATTTAATGGAATTATGAATATTATTTTAATAAATATATTATGAGTAGTATGAGCTGCTCTTGCTACCTGATTAGGATGGGTTTTGATTTGGAGTGCAAGTGAGATAGTTCTCAAAGAATACAGGGTTAGTTTTGATTTTATGTATATCATAAAAAATCTAATATTTTTAAGTATTTTGGGAATTGGAATGCATTTTTATATTCTTCCATTATTTACAAATCTCTGAAGAATTGAAAGTTTTTTCTTTCTTTGAATAATAAGTTTGATTTATTTTTGATTATTTCTATTATTCAATAAAAATGAATTCAAATATTTTTTTGATGAAGTGAAGAGATTGAGGAGAGGAGGAGTTTAATAAATACTAATTACTAATAACATAATAATTAATGACTATGAAAAAAATAATTCATAATACTTTAACAAAATTTATAAAACCATTTTATGGGAGTGGAATATGAAATTATTTTCCTTTTAATTATATAAATCAGTTTCATAAAAAGTTATGAACTAAATTATATTATCAAAATAAAAATGAAGTATTATTAAAAACAAATCATTGATTTAAAATGTTTTTAAAAAAATGAAAATTTATTGATGAAAATATCATAAATATATGAGAATGGGAACCAAATATTAGTAATATAATTAAAAAAAATCTAAAAAATTGAGATAATTTTCTAGATTTATGAGCGAATATATGATATTTTTCACTTTTAGCTTCTAAAATAGTATGAGAAAAAGGAAAAATTTTTGCCTTTGAACCAAGTAAAATTATTTTCCAAGAATTAAAAAGAAATTTAGAGTTAAATAATATAAAAAATATATATTATTATAATTTGTGAGTCTGAATAGAAAATACAACTAAAGAATTATTCTATAATGATTCAAATCCATGATCTTCAAGTCTTATAGAAAATACTTCTGATAATAAAAAAGAGCATATTGAAATAATAAAATTAGATGATTTTTTAGAAAATATAAAAATAGACTTCATAAAAATGGATATTGAATGATTTGAATATTTTGCAATAAAATGAATGATTAATATATTAAAAAATAACAATATAAAAATGATTTTTGAGTATAGTCCTAAATTTTATGAAAAATTATATTGAGAAAATCATAAAAATGAATCTATTTGATTGTTAAGGAATTTACTTGATATCTGATTTAATTTATTTGAAATAGATTATAAATGAAATCTCAAATCTATTAATAATATTGAGCTATTTTATCAAAATATTTATAATTGATTATGACAAGTAGATATCTTGTGTGAAAAATAGCTTAAATAAAAGAAATAGTAAACATATTTATATAAATATATAAAAAACTATAAATTATTTTTTAAATTCCCTATAATCTTATTTATTTCAAAATCTCTTGATCTTTGAAGAGATTTTTGTTTATAAAGATTTCTTACTTCCTCATCTAGATATATTTTTTCTAAACTTTGGAAAATACAATCTTCATCAAAAATAGGAACTAAAATACCATATTCCTCTAAACTCATATTTGTAACTTCTTGAAAATTTGTAACCTCTTTTTTTAATATTTCTTTCGGTCAAGTATGACAATCTGTTGATATAATAGGTAATCCAGAAACCATTGCTTCTGTAATAACTATTCAAAATCATTCATATCTGCTCGTAAAAATAAAGCAATCAGAATTATATAAAAATTTATATGGATTTACTTGATTTCAAAGTAAATATATATTTTTATTTTCTCAAATTTGTTCTTCTAATTTATCTCTTAACTCTCATTCTCATAAAATAATTAATTGAGTATTTTTATATTTTTCATTAAATTGTTTAAATACTTTTATAAGTAATTGTTGATTTTTTGGGTAGGTAAGTCTTCATATATTTATAAAAGTAAATTTATGATTTTCAAATAATTTTTTATATTCCCCTAATTCTTCAAGTTTTAAGACATCTATTTTCTTTATATCGACTGGATTATAAATTACTTCTATTTTTTCTTCTTTTATGTTGTAATTATTTATAAGATTTTCTTTTTCTTCTTTTACAATAGTGATAATTTTATCTGAAAAATTATATAAAACTTTTATTAAAGTTTTATATAATTTTCACCAGGCACTCACTGATTGATGAACTTGGATATAAATTTTAGATGAATTTAGAAAAATAATTTTACTAAAAATATTACAAAAGTTTGCTTCCTCCATATGTGAAAAACAAATATATATTTTTTCTTTTTTTGATATTTGTTTTATTTTGTAAGCTCTTATAAATAATTTGATAATCTTTATAAAAATATTTTTTGATAATCTTTCATCTAAACAAATCTCCTTTCCAGAAAAATCATACTTTTTTTCTGATTCATAAAAAGTGAGATATGTAATATTATATTTGTTTGAATCATGTAAATAACTTCATATCATAGAAGCTATTTTTTCTGCTCATCATCAATGTTTTAAAGAGCCAAGTATAATTAGTATGTTTTTTTTCATTCTAGTATATGTGTTATCCTTTCTAAAATATCTTTTATATTATAAATTTTTATATTATTTTTATAATCTTTTTTTAATATTTTTTGAAACATTTCATCTTCATCTTTACAAAAGATATTGTTATCTAAAAAATATCCAAAACTTTCAAAATTATTTGTAAAAACTCTTAAATTATATTGTATCGCTTCTAAAATAACTCCAGGATAATTATCTAAATAAGTCCAATATAAAAACGTATTGTGAGTTAAAAACTCATTTTTTAGCTCGTTTTTATTCAACCGTCATTTAAAAATGATTTTTATATTTTGACTAAATTCAAGAGTATCAAACTCTTTTTTTATTTGATGAAAATGACTACCTTCATCCACTCCTACGATGGTGAAAACAATGTCTTTATCATGATAGTATTGTCATATTTTTTGTATCACTTTTCATAAATGTATAATTCACCTTCATTTATCATAGAACTTAAAAGAAGTAATCGTGAGAAAGTGAAAAGTATTTTCAGTGGATTGGATATTTTTTTCCTCTATTTCATTGATAAAATTGGGTAATATCTCAATTTTATTTTTATATTTTTCTCTAAATCATAATATATCAGCTAAATAATAACTAGTAAGAATTATTTTATCACAAAACCATAAATTTAATTCTCATAAATATAAAAGCTTGACTCATAATCAAGTATTATTTCTTTCTTTTTTGTAATTTCCATGAAGATTAAAAAAATATTTTTTTGCTCTCATGGGCTTAAAAAAAAATGGAATAATAGAAAAAATAACATCTGCTTTTATAAAATGAAGTGTGATATAATCTTTCAGCGAATGACAAAAATATACTTCATAAATGTCAGAATGATTTTTTATGAAATACTCTGATATTTCTTTATAATAAAAATAAGTTCATCATTCATTTTTTGGAGCAAGAAAATATATCTTCTTTTTCATGTTTAGATTTTTTTATACAAACTAAAATATTTCTCTATATTTTTATCCCAATCAAATTTTTGTTGTACGGATTGAAATGATTTTCCAGATAAATTATCATAATTCAAAATAGCTTTTTCAAGTCCATCTTGAATATCTGTCATATTTCATTTTTCTACTAAAATCAAATCCTCTTTATCCGAGATTTCTCTGGTTCCTCCAACATCGGTTGCTACCACGACACATTTGGATAACAGTCACTCTAAAATCGTCGTAGGAAGTCCTTCTTGAAAACTTGGATTTACGAGTATGTCACAACTAGATAAAAAATATGCTACCTCTTCCCTATTTTTCATTCATAAAAATCGTATATCAGAAGAAGAAATTTTTTCTAATTTTTCTCTTTCTTCTCCATCTCAAACTATTTCAAGAATGATATTTGGATAGATACTTTTGAGTTTTTGAAAGGCTTGTATAAGCATATCTACTCATTTAAGTTTTACCAACCTTCCGACAAATCATATTTTTATATATCAAATATTATTTTGTTTTTCAATAGGAGAAAAATGAGCTCCATTATAAATAATCTCAATTTCCCTATTTACAAATTCTTTCTGAATAAAATTTTTACATGCTTTACTAATAGCAACAACTTTATCTGCATATAAAAATATCCATTTCCCAATAACTCTATCATATAAATATGATATTTTACTTTTCAAATTACTTGATAATTTCACATAATCACTTCCATGTTCTATATGAACCCATTTTTGTTTTGTAATTTTAGAAAACACACCTCATAAAAAACTTGATAAAAAAAATCTTGTGTGAGTCTGAATAATTCAGTTTCTCAATTCAGGTAAAAATAAAATTTCCCAAAATATTTTTTTCCAAAATTTTGGTACTGGAAAATTTGAAATAATATCAAAACTTGGCAACAAATAAACTTTATATCAATTATTATGATATCATATGATTTTTCCAGATTTATTTTTTATTAGTAATGATTCCTCTATTTTAGAAGTATCTTGTCATCCATTAAAAATCACATTTATAACTTCTCAGAAATTATTTTTTACATAAAAATATGATAATTCTTCTGCAACAGTTTCAAGTCATCATTTATGTGGTGGAAAATATGGAAGAAACTGAATAATATTTATCCTAGAATATTCTTCCTGTTTTTCTAAAAATTCATCTTGTAATTTTTCCATAATATAACAAATTAAAAGCTAGTTTCCTAGCTTTCAGAAATTAAACTCTCAATATATCTCTTGGTATCTTCAACAGAAAATACTCTTTTTGATGTTACTCAAATTTCAAGAGGTGGATAATCATTCCCCCCAGGAAATACTGCATCACCAACAAAAATAATTTCATTTAAATCTACTCAAGATACTTCCGATAATTTTTTTACTCCATAAGCTTTATCCACTCAAGCACGAGTAATATCAATAGAAGTGGCTCCTCCAATCAAAATATTATAGTTTTGTAAATCTTTGAGTAAATAATTTCTAATCTTCTTTCTTTTTTCACTATCAGGATCCCAAGTGTGTTTTGCTTCGAGAGGTGCTTGTTGACCTAAAGCACTATAAGTAATTTGAGTTCCTCTATCTTCAACAAGTTCTCACCAAGTTTGAGTTGGTCTAAGATCTAAATCATCAATTGCTTTATTAAAAACATCCATAATATATTTTTTTTCATCATCTAAAAAATCAAGAGAATATTGTTTTATCCATTCTCCATTTTGATATAAATACATTTTTGTAGAACAAGTTGGACACACATAGAGATTTCACAAAATTTTTTCATCATTTCCTAAAAAAGGAATTACTTGCTTTTGAAATTGAGAATAATCTCCTCCTGAAATAATAGCTACTTTATATTTTGAAAGCAATTTTTTAAAAAGTTCTACCATTTCACTATCCATTTGTCATTTTGATGGAGCAAGCGTCCCATCCATATCAAAAGCTATGAGTTTAAACATATTTTATAGTAAATAAATAATTTTAGAAAAACAAAGACTCAGTTATTTAAGTTTTTAAGATCCAACAATTACTTTTGCAACTCTTAAAACTCTATCTCCAAGCATATAACCTTTTTCAAATTCATCAACAATTTTTCCAGGATTATCTGATGGAATTTGAGTCATCACTTCATGTAAATCAGGATTCACTTCTTCCCCCATAGAATCATATTGTTTTACACCTAAAGCTTCTAAATCCCTTTTTAGTGATTTTTCAAGCACTAAAACTCCTTCATAAATAGCTCCATTTCTTTGATCTTCTGGAGTATTTTTTATCATTCTTTCTAAATCATCAACTCTTGGTAAAATTTTCTTAAAAATATCATATTTTAAAAAGAACATCATATCTTCCCTATCTCTTTCACTTCTCATTTTAAAGTTTTGATAATCTGCTTGAGTTCTAGCAAGTAATTCTTTTAATTTGATTATTTCTTCTGATTCTTCTAGTATAATAGTCTCATTTTGTTCAGATCATTCTTCTATTTGTGAAATTTCTTCTTGTAAATCATCCAAATCATTTTCTAAAATTTCTTCATTTGTATTTTCATCATATTGTGTCATAAACAATTCATTAGTTAAAAAATAAATCATATAACTATTATATGAAAATAATATTTATTTCAACTTGATTTTACTTAAAAATCCTTACACTAAAAATAATTATTTTTTAAAATGTATTATATGAAACTTATTTCCTGGAATGTGAATGGAATTAGAGCCTGAATAAAAAAATGAACTTTTTTTGAATATTTAAAAAATGAAAATCCTGATATTATTTGACTTCAAGAAGTAAAATCAAAATTTGAGCAACTTGAATCTTCAGATATAGAAAATATTAAAAATCTTTGATATGAAATTTATTGGAATGCTGCTGTCAGACCTGGTTATTCAGGAACAGCTCTTTTAACAAAAATAAAACCTTTAAAAATATTTTATTGAATTGATACTTCTTGACTTGATTTAAACCAAATTGAAACTGATGAAGTAATTGAAGAAAATCATGAAGGAAGAGTAATCACCGCAGAATATGAAAATTTTTATTTTATCACCGTTTATACTCCAAATGCAAAACCAGATCTCGCCCGTTTACAATACAGACAAGTTTGGGATGATATATTTTTAAAATATATGAAATTTCTTGAAACAAAAAAACCAGTCATATTTTGTTGAGATCTCAATGTTGCTCATACAGAAATAGATTTAGCAAATCCAAAAACAAATAAAACAACCGCAACCCGTCCAGGAAGTGCTTGATTTACAGATCAAGAAAGAGCTGGAATGCAAGAATTTATAGATAATGATTTTGTTGATACATTTAGATATTTTTATCCTGAAACTATTTGAGCATATAGTTGGTGGAGTAATTTCGGGCAAGCAAGAGCAAAAAATGTTTGATGGAGAATTGATTATTTTCTCGTGAGTAAAAATTTAAAAGAAAAATTAAAATCTGCTTTTATTAGACCAGAAGTTATGGGAAGTGATCATTGTCCAGTTGGTATTGAGATATAATAAAATAAAAAAAACACTGCTATGGCAGTATTTTTTTTTATTTTTTAAAGAAATCTTTTGGTAATGTTCATAAAATTTCTTTAAATGATTTGATTCACATATTTTCTAATAAATTTATAAACTCACTTTCAGTATATTTTCAATTATATCATTTATCTTGTAATCATTTAACCAATTCATCAATTTGTTTATTATCTATATTTCCATTATTATTTATTGTAATTTTTACTGGTGAAGAATCAGTTTTTCAATTTTGAGCATAAATAGAAACATCTATATTTGAATTTGGATTATTTGAATCAACTTTTTGTGCTTTAATAGTATTTGGTAAAATTGTAGGAGATGTAGAGCTTCCTGAAGAACTTCAAGAATATCATCAAATATTACCTTGTATTTGCTCTACTGTTTTACTAGCATATTCTAGCCTAGCTGCTTCAAATGCTGCTGAATTTTTCCATTGACTTTGATCAGTTGATGCTTTTTTTAGTATTTCTGCTAATTGTTGTCCATCTTTAGCTGTCTTAATCTGTGTTACTAAAGGTGGATTAGCTCATAGTTTATCATATAAATCTCATAGTTTATCTCTAGCTCTTGGATTAGATTGTACTGATTTAGCATCAATACTAGCTAATCATTCTTGCATTCATTTTTGGATATCTTGTTGTCCTATATATGGTTTTTGAATAAGTCTATCAAGTTTGTTTAACATCTCATCACCAAATCAAAATGATTTTGCCGCATTTTGTCAGAATTGTGATCATTGACTAGAGTAATGTCACTCTATAGACGAAGTAAAAGATCTTCCTGCATTTGATAATTCCGAAGAACTAATAGCTCCATTTCCAGTTGGAATAATCGGCGCATACGTTGGTGCTTTCATTGCCAGCGAACCGATACTTTTTCAAAACTCTTCAAATGGACTAACAACATTTTCTGTAATTTTTGATTGTTTTAAAGCTGCCATAACTGCCATCCAAAGTATTGCGAGTCAAAACACTTGTAAAAGTAGTGTTCAAAAACTTCCTTGAAATCCTCCAATAAGTTTTTTCATCTTTTGCTTTACCTCTGAATCATTCTTTGATCCCTCATTCGTAAATTTAATTCAAGCAAATGTTAGTGTTTTTCCATCATCAGATATGATATTTGATTTTGAAGATGTAATATTATTTCCTGCTGCAAAAAGAAACAAAAGTCAAAATGCCAAAGCAGCAGAAACATATACTGGAACAAAAGCAAGTGAAATAAATTCTTTTATACTAAATTTTCCATCAACAATTCATTCTTTTTCTTTTTTAAAAAAATATAAAAGTCAAAATACTGGAGATAACATAGCATAAAACCATAAATATACTCCTCTCACGAATAAAGCCAGTGCAAGAGCAATCATTAAAAGAGCATACACCACCACAAAGAGTAAATCAAACATCGCCTTTACGGTTAAATCAGATATACTCTTAATTCCATTTTCCAGATTTACATCATCAACGGTCAATTTTCCATTTCCATCTATACTCATAATTCCATACGTGTATACCGTGGTAATTCAAAATAATGACTCAGAATTTTTTGGATTGAGTATATCTTTGAGATTCATTTTTTCAGATCATTTACAATTAACCGGACTTTGATTTTCTTTTTGTTTTCAACTTATTGTTACATATTCTTTACAAAATTCAACTTTTTGTAATTCACTATCTTTCATATATGTATCTTTGAATGTATCATAAGGAAGTGATAATACACCTACAGTTAAAAGACTAGAAATAGAAAGTATAAATTGTACAAAATACCAAGTAAATGGTACAATAAGGACTCAAATAATAAATCTCGGCATTGCTTCTTTAAGCTGGTAGCCCTCTTCTTTTCAGATAATATTCATAAAAGCAATCCATATAAATATGAATGCAAAAATAAAATATACCACATTTGAAATCATAATCCACATAGTTTTCAAAGCTCAATCGCTTCATCAAAGTCAAACAACATTTCCAGAAGTCCATTCAGGGTACAAAAATAATCCTACTAAAAATGTAAGAAGTCCAAGTAAAGACGCAACTATTTTTAAAAATCCATTTAATCACTCAATAAATACATTTTTATTTTGAGCTTGTGTTTGAGGAGTTGAACCAGTTGTATTCGCAAAACTCAAATCAAAAAACATGAAAAACATGAAAAAAAATCAGAAAATATAGAGAATATTTTTTCTATTTTTTGTTAAAAAATTATTTAAACTCGTTAAAATTTTCATATATTACAAACAAAAATTAAATCTTCTGTGATAATTGTATCATATTTTTCTACGAAGTGCAAAAAATAATCAAAAAATCCTATTTATTTGAAACAAAAAGAATAACTTTTAAAAAAAAGTTATTCTTTTTGTTTTATTTATCTAAAAATGGTGGACCTGCCGGGCTACGATCCCGGGACCTTCGCCTTAAGAGGGCGCTGCTCTACCAACTGAGCTACAAATCCAAAAAAGTAATTTTCCACTTTTTCCTTTCTTTTTCAATACATTTATCTTATAAAAAAAGAAGACTTTTATTATGAAAAGTATTTTTTTCAAATGCGAGCCTCAGTTTATAAATTTTTATATAAAAATCAAATTTTTATAGATTTTTTCCAACCACATATCAACTCGTCCAGGAAAGTTGTAAATTAAATCCTCCTGTTTTTCCTGTAATATCTAAAACTTCTCAAGCAAAATAAAGTCACTCCATCTTTTTTGACTCTAAATGATTGGTTAATTCATCTATTTTTATTCCTCATCCTGTTACTTTTGCTTCTTTCCAAGTTCTATAATCTTGTAATTCTAATACAACTTCATTATTATTTTCTGTTATATCAAAAAATTTTACTATTCTCTTAGGAAGAATATCAATATTTTCAAAAGATAATTTTAAAGAAATATGTTCTTTTATAAAAGTTCTATCAATGTAATCATCTCTTTCACTTTCAGGAATTTTTGAAAAATCAATTGATTGAATAAATTTTGACAAGTCAAGAGAATTTATGTATTCTCAAATAGCAACTGCTCCATTAAAAATAATAGGACCAGATACTCAAAAATGAGTGAACAATAATGGTCAAAGTTCAGAATAAAGTGGTTTTTGTGATAATTGGGAAATAATTTCTAAATGTACATCACTTGAAACTCAAGATATTTCACTCATATCTTTTTTAGTCACAAGTCCGCACAATCATCTATGAGGATGAATGATAGTATGTCAAAATTGTTCTGCCCAAACATAACCATCTCAAGTAGTTCCAACTTGAGAAAAACTTCTTCATCCAGAAGTAATAACTACTTTAGACGCCAAATATTTTTCATTTTGTATAGTTATAATTTCAAAAAAATCTCATACTTTTTTTACATCTACAACAGATTGATCACATTGAACTTTTGTATTATTTTCTTGTGCTTTTCTCATCAATAATTGAAGTAATTCTCTACTATCTCAACTTTCAAGAATCAATCTTCCTCTATCTTCTTCAATAATTTTCACACCATTCTCTTCAAAAAAAGATATAATATCATAATTATTATATTGCTTAAATAAAGAAATAAGTGCTTTCTTATTTTGACCAAAGTAATCTCTTTGAGGCTCTATATCAATATTTGAGACATTTGCTCTTTCTCACCCTGAAAGTAATACCTTCACTCATGGATTTTTTCATTTTTCTAAAATCAATTTTGAATATTGCTTAGGTGCCTGTATTGCAGTAAAAAGTCCTGCTGCTCAAGCTCAGATGATAATAATGTCGTATTTTTTATTCATGTATATTATATTAAAATATTTCATTCATGAGAGACTCTATAACTCCCATTTGAAGAGATTTCTAGATTCATTGTTCATATTTTTTCCGTATCTGACCTTGTTTTATCTCTACTATTATAATAAGATATTATAGTTTTTGGAACTATTTTTTGTGTTTGCTCAATGAAATCAGAAAGGAGTAAAAAATGATTATTTGGTCGACTAGTATCATTAGCTAAAAATATCTCTATTTTTGATACTTCTTGTAAATTATATGAATTATTTTTAATATGTTTTTGTATTTGGTTCAATGATGCTTCAATCATACCTTCTATAGGAGGGAAATGCGTAGAAATAACTGCTATTATTGCTCATGCTGAATTTTTTAGGAGAATAAAAGAAGCAGTACAGCCATTTAATCAGTCTGTTGAAATAATATATTTTTTTCATTTTAAAATTGATGTAAAAATTGTCTGAAAAACCTGAAAGTTTATGTTTTCAGATGCATTCAAATCTAAAATATCATTTACCTCTTGAGCGACTCATAAATCTAATTTATTTTTTGATTCTATTTTCGCTAAAGGAGAAAGTAATATATCACTCATACATTCAAAATTAAACCTATAAATCTAAAACTATCTCATCAGGAAGTCCCGGATATCAAATATTTTGTCATTTATTTATATATTCTGATAAATATTTTTGAGCAACTTTTGGTGATAAAACAATTTCTCCTTCTCATATATTTCATAAAATTGCATTTCAATCCTGAAAAATTTTTACAAGATCTCACACAGGAATTTTAAAAATCCCAATTATATTTCTATCAATTCAATATCAATCTTCCCATCAGGTAAAGGCAGAAGTTGGAACTCAATTTCAACCTCCATGGTATACAGAAGTAGCTAAAAGATCTTGATATCAATTTGATAATTGTTTATCTTTTATGAGATGTTCATAATGATGCGCAACTCGAGTAAGTACAACATTTCCTTTATTGTCAATATTGAGAGTTTTAAAACCACTAAATTGTGCACCAAATGTTCCATCAGAAAATGAAATAGCAACAGATGTCTTATATTTTTTATCCTGAATATTTGCTAATAAATATAATAAATATCTCGGATTTAATAAAATAATATCGTCTATTTGCTGAGAAGTATATTGAGATAACTTACTAATTTCAGAATATTTAGAATGAATCTCTTGAGGAGAGGAAATATTTTTAACTTGCATAAAATATATATCATTATATTAAGTAATTACATACTAACATAAAAATTAATATTTTACAAAAAAGTAACTAAAAATATCAACTGGGTAATTATCCTAATTTTTTCTTTAAAATTTCATTAAATATTTTTGGATTTCCAGCTCCTTGTGAAGCCTTCATACATTGTCATACTAAAAATCCAAAAATTCTTTCATTTCCTGCTTTATAATCTTCCACTTGTGTAGGATTTTCTCAAATAATAGTATCAACTATCATTTCTAAAGCTCAAATATCATTTTTTTGAATTAAGTTTTTATTTTCAGCAATTTCTCTTGCTTTTCCCCCATTTGCAAATAATTCTTCTACTACAATCTTTGCATTCGTTGAAGATAATTCATCAGCATTTACCATTTTAATAGTTTCAGATAATTCTTTTGCTGATATTTTTATATTTTCTATATCATCAATAAGAGCTTCTTTCATAAGTGCTAAAATAACAGTAGTTACATAGGCACATGATTTTTTTGCGTCTCCACTCAAAGCAACTACTTCATCAAAATAATTTCCTAAAGTATAATCTGCTGATAATATTCTTGCATCATCTTCACCGAGTTTAAATTCATGTAAATATCTCAGCCTTTTTTCAATTGGTAATTCTGGAAGTGATTTTCTACATTCTTCTACAAATCCATCTTCCAAAATAATTGGCAATAAATCAGGTTCTGGAAAATATCTATAATCCATCGCATCTTCTTTACTTCTTTGAGTTTGGCTCACTCACTTATCATCATCCCAACCTCTTGTTTCTTGATCTACTTTTCCCCCTCCATCAAGAATTTTTACTTGTCTTAAAAATTCATTATCAATCGCCCTTCCGATAGATGAAAATGAATTGATATTTTTCAGTTCTACTCTCGTTCCAAAGGTAGTAGTTCAAATAGGCATAATAGAAAGATTTACATCACATCTCATTTGTCATTTTTCCATATCAGCATCAGACACTCCAGCAGCTCTCATCATTTTTTGAAGCTCACGCAAAAATTCCATTACTTCTTCTTTATCTGTAAATACAGGATTGGTTACTATTTCCATAAGAGGACTTCATGCTCTGTTATAATCACACAGAGTCTTTCCTCCAGCATGAACAAGTTTTCCAGCATCATTTTCTAAGTGCATGTGATGAATGGAAAAACTTCTTTCTATACCATTTACTAATACTTTTACACTTCCTTCTCAAACAATGGGGTCATACATTTGAGTAATTTGATAACTAAGTGGATTATCCGGATAAAAATAAGTTTTTCTGTCAAAACGAGAAGTTTTATGTACTTCACATCACATCATCATTCCTCAAATAAGTCATAATCTTACTACCTCTTTATTTACAGTAGGAAGCATTCCTGGAAATCACATACATATAGGACAAACATTCACATTTGGTTCTGGAGATAATGCAACTGCATTTTTGCAATTACAAAACATCTTTGTATTTGATTTAATTCTCACATGTATTTCAAGTCAAATAACTTTTTGGTAATCTTTTGCTGGCATATTTATTATTAGTGATAAAAATTTTTCTTAATATAAGAAAAAAAAGCAAAAAAACAAGGCTTTTTTGCTTTTTTAAGTTATTTTTTCTTATTTTTATTTTTTCTACAAAAAATTTGACAAAAAATAAAAATCAAGTATAGATAAATCTTATTTTTTTAATTTTGCAAGTTATGTCAAAGGTAAGTATTAATTATGCTGGAGGAATTGATAGGAAAGAGGAATGAAGAAATTTAACAGGATCTCAAACTATTTTTTCAGTTAATTTCTGAAAAACAAAAACTCCTACAATTGTAATAGATGCTTGAGCTATTCAATGAGTAAAAAAAGCAAATGAATTAAATAAAATAATAAATAACTGAGTGTTAAATTCAGATGTTTTACCAATTACTCATGCTCACGCTGACCATGCTGGTTTGGTACCATACTTAGTAAAAAAATGATATTCTGGAAGAATTATCATGACTGAATTAACAAAGCTACAATCTCAAGTAATGTGGTTAGATTATGTAACTTTGACAAAAAATGAAATTGAAAAAATGAAAGAGTTAAATGCAAAACTTTCAAAAAGACTCCATGAAGCACTTCAAATTGTACACCATTATGAAGAAATAACTCAATCTAAAAAACCCAAAAATAAAGTAAAAATGAGTGAAAAATATCTTGAAAAAACAATAGAAAATAAATCTCATTTCGAAGCATATCAAGAATCATTATCTATTTTAAAAGAATATGGAGTTGAATCAGAAAAAGATATTTCATCAGTGTTACAAGAAGTTCCTTTTCTGCTTTTTGATGAAGAAGATATTGAAAAAACTCTTACAAAAATAGAAACACTTGAAAAATGAGAAAGTCGTGAATTACAAAATCATCATCCTATTAGTTCTTGAAAAGATCCTCTTATTGAAAAACTTCCTGGAATGGTAAAAAGTTGACACTCAAAAGCTATTCCTGTTTTAACTGCTCTCAAAGGGACAGTAGTATCAAAACTACTAAAAATGTGAGAAAATACTCAAAAACTTCAAGCAGAAAATAAAGAAATTGAAGAAGCAAATAATAAACTTACTGAACAAATTCAACTCACTCTAAATTTTGTAGAATTTGCAAAAGAAAAATCTCAAAATTTAGAAGATTTTGAAAAAAGATATGGTACATTAGTAAAACTTGATGATAGAAAAATTCATGAAGAAATAAAATCTCTTGAAACTATCAGTCTCAATGGAGAAAATTTTAATATATTTAAATTGCTCGACACATATTCAAATTTTAATTTCAAACTTCCAACTCAACACGATGATCACATTTCTCTTTCAAATGAGTTAGAAGAATTAGGAATTCATTCTTTACAGGATATAGAAAAACATCTTCCAGAACTTCCGGAAAAAGATTATGAAAATTTTGATATTAGAAAATGATTAAAAAATGCATTTACTACTCCTAAATCTAAAGTTAATATTCATGATTATGCAATTTTTATAGAAAATATAAATAGTTTTTCAATTCAAGAAATTTTTGATATTTTAAAAAGTGGGAAAAAGATATTTATCAAAAAAAATATTCTTTGAGCATTCAGAACTAAACTTCTTCATGAAGTTGAAAAAAACCTTGAAAATCATAGGAAAAATCAAGAAATAAAAGAAACACTCCAAAATGCATATGATTTAGTTCAAATGTATGAAGGTGATTCTCAACTCTATGTACAAAATAATGTAGAAAAATATAAATCTGCAAATAAATTTGTAAATAAATTTAATTTTGAAAGCTTTCAAGATATTTACCAAGCTGAAGAACTTGATGATTTACTTGATATTACATATGAAAATATCCCAAAACAAAGTACAATAGTTCATATAAAAAGACTTGATGATAGTAGAATTTTTGATATTTTATTTTCAAAAAATAATAATATTATTTATTATATTGAACCAAAGATAAGAGAAAGAATTAAAGAAAAATTAAGTGATTATATTTGAACATTTCAAGCAAGAAAAACAGATTATAAAAGAAAATTAGCTCTTTATAATGAATATTTAAACTTCATTAAAATATACGAAGGAAAAGCTTCACATAATATCTCTGAATCGGAATATAACGCTGCTAAAACACTTTTAGAAAATCATAATATTTCTTCTTCTAAAAATATAGAGAATTTTTACATTTTTGAAACTTTTTCTGCATATACTCAAAAAGATATTGATACATTTTTACAAAATATTACTGAAGTAAATGAAGATTTTGATATGAATAGTCTTGTATTTACCTACATTAATAGCGAAGATGATGAAAGAGTTTTTGATATTCCATATGAATATGAAGACCCAAAAAAAATTTTTGTTATTCATGAAAGTGCAAAAGAAAATATAAGAAAAAAATTATCTCTCGCAAGATGAGATAATTTCAAAACTCTTTCTGTCAGAAAGAGAAAAAGAGCCCAATTAAAAGAAAAATTTGAATTATTACAACAGTATAATCAATATTTCTCTTATTTATTTGAGATTGAATGATATGAAAATGTTGGAGAATTCATTGCTGAACTTCATAATAGAAGAACTCAAATTATACAAGCAAGATCACAAATCAAAAAAATAGAATTTGCAAAAATACTTCAAAAAAAACTTAATCAATGATGAGAAGTAATACAAGCTGAATATGAAATAGCTCTTGCTTTCTTAAAGTCATATAACATTAAATCTATTGATGATTTACCAAAAGTATTACAAAAACTTCATAATATTGAATATGATTACTCTGATGTAAAAAAAGCAATTTCATTATTAAAATGAGTCCATATTGATAAAAATAGTGATATTTTAGAAAGTTTAAAATTAAGCTTTGTTGATGCAGGTCATATTGAGTGAAGTGTTCAAGCTATTATTACAGCTGTTGTAAGTGAAGTTGATAAAGTTTTAACAAAAGGAAAAACAGGTGGAAGAAAATTAAAACATACAAATTATGCTCTTTCATGAGATTTATGAAGAGTAAATGAACCAAATTTAAGTGGAAGTCCAGAACAAATTCCTTATGTACTTGATTATTACCAAGTAGAATCAACCTATGCGGGAAGAGAACATGCGAATAAAGAAGAAAGTATAAAAAAATTACTTAATTCTATTGCTACTGCAAAATGAAAAGTATTAATTCCAGCCTTTTCAATGCAAAGAACACAGGAAGTATTAATGTTAATTTTAAAAAATAGATTAGATTGACTGAAATATATTCAGCAAATAAAACATTTATCAAAAGAAAAACAAAGAATTATTTGAGATATTTCAAAAAGTCATAGTGCTTCTTTAAGAAGAGATTATGAAGAACAAATAGCAAATCTTGATTTACAAATCAAATATCTTCAAGCAAAAGTATGTGATTATGATATTATTCTTGATAGTCCAACCAGTGAAGCAATTACTCAAATATATATTAATCATTGTGGAGAAACATATAATTTACTCAATCCAAAAACTCAAATAGAATTATTTGGAAAGGAAGTAATTACGTATGTAAAACAATCTAAACTTTGAGAAAATAATAAAGAAAATAGAATCACTCTTGAAGAAATTTATTCTGAAACAAGAAGAGATAGAAAAGAAGTTATTATTTCTGCATCTGGAATGGCTGATGGTTGATCTATTTTACCACATTTAAAAGAAAACTTACAAAATTCTAATTCAAAAATTATTTTTGTAGGATATTGTCCTATTTCAACCAGAGGTGGAAAAATCAAAGCAGGAGATAAATTTATTAGTATTGATGGTGAAGCATATGGAGTAGAGTGTGAATTTGATGATATTACTGGATTTTCAGGACATATTGATGAAAAAGAACTTATTACTTATTTGACAACATTAAAGTTTAAAAAATGAGCCATTATTGCTCTTACCCACGGAGATGAGAAAAGACTTTGACTCGCAAAAAGGATTGAAGATGCAATGAAAAAAGTATGACAAAAAATAAAAGTAGTCGTACCTCAACTTGGAGAAACAAGAACTATGAAACTATAATAAAAAAACAGTTTAAAACTGTTTTTTTATTTTTTTCATTTTTTCATATTTTTTTTCACTGTATATGATTTTAAAATAATATCTTGCCACTCAGGTTTTTGTTGCATCGAAAGTATTATTTTTTGTAAATCAGGATTGTCAAAAGATGTTTGATTTCCAGAATAAGCCTCTTCAATTGCTTTTGAGAGAGCTCTCAGTTTATGTTTTTTAGAAATTTTTTGCTTTTGTAATTGTAAATCATGATTTTGAGGAGTTCATGATGTGAGCCTTTTTTTAATAAGTATTTCTCTTGTTTTTGCTATTTCAGCATCTGTTTGTTTAATATTATTTTCTATTTTTGGTTTTATTATCTTTCAAAAATAATTTATAGTTACTGCTTTTATAATATAATCAGGGATTTCTTCCCCATTTGGCCCCATATATCAGCTAAAAATATTTTTTCTATTCGCTTTATATTGAACCGAAGGAATTGATTGAGAAAAAGAAATATTTTTTTTATATTCCACAGAAATATTTGGAATATAAGATTGAATTTCTTTTGTTCTTCATTTTTCTTTTTGTTCTTTTTCTGCTAAAATATAACTATCCAACCAAACAGCTCTCAAATATCAAGATTCAAATGCTCCAATACGATTACTCGTACTATTATGACCATCAATATAAATAAATGCTTTTCCATCTTGATACCAAACTTCTCTTGATACAGATGCTAATATTTTTGTATTTTTACTCAATGTATCAATATAGGTTCCATCAAAAGCATAAAACCTTGCATGATCAGAAAGTGTAATTGATGATGATGATAATTTAAAATCTGCCTTTTGAAATACTTTTGGATTTAAATTTGATTCTAATTTATCTTGAAATTTTTTTACTGGTACAGATTCTTGAAATCAAGTTTGTGGTGTTTGCTTTGCCTGAATAGTATTTCAAAAAAATCCCGAAAATTTATTTTCTGGTAATTTTTTTTCTCAAAATGCTTGAAACCCTTTTCATAAGATTCAAGAAATAGTTTTTCAAAAAAAATTTCTCATCTTTTTTACTGGTTCCACAAATGGTTGAAATCTTTCTCCTTCCTGCTTTAAATCTTCATACGCTGGTATAAAATTCATATTCTATAAAAATTAAAAATTAAACTACTTTTTTTCAAAAAAATCTATTATATTTATTCAAAAGTATTTGTTTTGCATGTGAAAAAAATCAATTTTGTTTTTCTTGTTTCTGATATGCCTGTTCTTTTTTTATTCTTACTCAAACATTACTCATTTTATTTATATTCAAAAAATGGATTTTTACTGTTTTATCTGGTTGTAATATTCCAACTTTTGCTTGCTGTCCAGCAACTATTTTTTCAGGATCTCAATATAAAATAGTGGTATGCAATTCCTCAGATCAAATCATTTGATATTCTACCTCTAACTTATAATGATGAGAGTTTGGGAGTTTTTCATATCAAATAATATGAAATTTTTCATATCCAACTATATGAAGTGCTATCATATCATTTGTATTCGCTTCTTGTAAAATGTCAGACAAAGAAGTATAAAAAAGCTCATCATTTTTTGCTTCTCAAAATTTCAGGTGAAGATCATTTCTTAGTTGAAGAGAAAAATTACTTACTATATTTGCTTGCTTATCTTGAACTGATTTTAAAGCCTTCAAAATTTCTTTATCTTCGAGATCTAATTGTCAAATTCATACCACGGTTTGTGTAGTGGTTGCTTGTACAGATTTCATAATATCTTGAGTGGTAGTTGAGAGAGAGAATTGAGGTTGTAAGTTTCTCTGAACATGATACAAAGACTCAAGGGATAATTCTCAAGAATGTAAAAAATTAAGCCATGCTTGCATTTTCATCTGTTCAAGATGTTTATCAATATTATGAGAAGTTCATTTTTGTGTTTTTATATGAAATGCTTTTACTTCTGCAGTAATTTCTTGTATTCTTGTAGGCAGAGTATCAAGATATTCTTTTAATCATTTCCAATCAGTATAGATATTTTGTTCCTGTAATATAGACATAATTTCCTGCATTTCATCCTCTAAATCAAGAATTCTTTCTGAAGTATAAACATTCATTGGCGATTTTTTTACCAAATTCAAAGAATCTTGTAAATAACCCATATACCCCTTTATGAAATTGACTCATAAATTAAAAAATACTTTTTTAAGGTCTTGTATTTTTTGCATTTCATAATTTTCATTTGTATTTTTTTGCTCATATATATCAACTATTTTTGAAAATAGTCAAAAATGTTTTTCCCAAATATTATGAGCATCTTTAGTATGAGCATTTTTCAGAGAAGAAACTTCTCCAAGAAGATCCTTTGATACTCCTATTTTTTGACACAATAAAACAAAATAATCTAAAAAATTATTAGAAATATCATGAGGATAATTGATACTTTTCATGAAAAAAAATATAACAGAATAAAAAATAATTTTATTTTTGTTTTTTATTTTAAAATTGAATTATATATAATATAATATATTTGTCAATATTTTATAATAAAAAATAAAACCTGAATTCAGGTTTTATTTTTTTAGTTTTAAGATTATTTTCAAATCTTCTATTTCTACCTCCTTTTCTAAATTAGGATTTTCTATATTTCAAACCAGTTTTGAAAGGGTTTCTGTTTCAATATATTTTCAAAAAGTATTTAAAATATCTTCTGCTCATTCAATACTGATTTCAATTCTATCATCTACATTAAAATCCGCTTCTTTTCTTGATTCTTGAATGTGTCTTACTATGTCTCTTGCATATCCTTCCAGTTTCAATGCTTCTGAAATATTTGTACTTAATGCCACTACTTTTCCATTTCCACTTTCAAGTATTTCATTTGAATTTTTCGCTTCACTCTTTGAAACAAATTCTATTTCAAATTCTCAAGGTAAAAGTTCAAACTCTCAAACTTTTACTCATCCATTTTCTAAAAGTATGAAATTTCCTGCTTTTGCTTCTGAGATAATAAATTTTACATCTCCACCAAATTTTGGACCGATAAGTCTTGCATTTGGTTTACAAATTTGAGAAGGAATTTCTTCTGGTGCAAATATTCTTACTTCTTTTACATTGAGTTCTTCACATACAATTTCTTCAAAATATTCATCCAATTTTTGAGTTACTTTCACATATTCAAGTGGTTGTCTTACTCTGATTTTCGCATTTGCTCTTGCTGAGAGTCAAAGAGTGATAATATCTTGAACTTCCTTTGTACTTTCACTTAAATCTTTAAAAATAAATGCAGGATTTTTTACAGGATAGAGTTCTAAATGAACTGATTCTTTCCCCGTTAAATTTCTAAAAATATATTCTGAAACAAATGGCATATATGGGGCAATCAGTTTGCTTGTTTCCACTAGTACTTCATATAAAGTATTGTAGGCTTCATATTTATCTTGAGTCATCCCAGTTCCCCAGAATCTTTTTCTTGATCTTCTTACATACCAATTAGTAAGATTATCCATAAATGCAGGAATTGATTTTACTCAGTCATTCAGACGATAATTATCGAGTGCTTTTGTCATTTCTCAAGTCAAGATATTGAGTTCTGAAAGAATCCATTTATCTAGATTATTTGATTTTGAGTAACTTGGAAGTTTATATAATTTAGAATTTTTTATTCATGGAACTCAGTAATATGCAACTTCATTTTCAAGATTATTGAGATATTTATTGATACATCTAAATACTCCTCCGTGACTTATAATAAGTACATTTTTTCAAGCAAATTTTTCTTCAACATTTTTATACCCTTCAATAACTCTTTTTTCAAATTTTTCAATATTTTCTTCTGAATTATTTCTGTATACTTTCGTGAGATCCCTATCATTTTTACATCCATATTGAGCCGTAATTTGCTGATGAGTCATTCCTCTAAATTCTCCATATGATTGTTCTCTAAATGCTTCATTTTCAACAACTTCTACTTCATATCATAAATAATTTTTTATAATTTCAGTAGTATGTTTGGTTCTCGTCATTGGTGAAGTTACAATCACATCAAATTTAATTCCAGAAACTGAAATTTGTTTTGCTAATTGTTTTGTTTCTTCAACTCCAAATTCATTTAAGTCTATATCATCATCTCATCCATTTACGATTCCATTATCATTATTATCTGTTCTTCCATGTCTTACATAATAGATATTTTTTGTCTTTGGTTCAAAATTATCGATATTTGCGTAAGTTGTAAAAAATGAATAGGTATTCCATAAAGGTAAAATTACTTTTTTCACCACTTCTTCTACTCCTGCATCACTAAATCTTAAATCTTGAGCTTCAACTACAGGAGAATTCATTAAATAAAATCTCATAGCATCTGCACCAAATTTATCCATTAGAATATTTGGGTCAGTATAATTTTTTAAGCTTTTTGACATTTTCTTTCCATCTTCAGCCAAGATAATTCCATTTACAATACAATTTAAAAATGAAGTATTATCATAAAGTGCTGTTGATAAAATGATAAGTGTATAAAACCAACCTCTTGTTTGATCAAGTCATTCTGCAATAAAATCAGCTGGAAATTTAAAATTGTCTTTATTTTCAAATGGGAAATGTTTTGAAGCATATGGCATAGAACCAGATTCAAACCAACAATCAAGTACTTCTGGAATTCTTTTTAAAGTATTTCCAGTTTTTGGATTTTTGATAAGTATTTCATCAACAAAATGTTTATGAATATCTACTTCATTTCCAGTTTTTGTATAAAAATATTTCTCTTCTTTTTTCTCTATTTGTCCAAAATCTTTATTCAGTTCATAAAGTTCTTCTATACTTCCGATACAAATTTCTTCTTTTTTATCTTCTGATTGCCAAACTGGAATCGCTGATCCCCAATATCTATTTCTTGAAATATTCCAATCTTTTGCTCATTCAAGCCATTTTCCAAATCTTCCGTATTTGATTATATCTGGCACCCAAGTAATTTTTTCATTACTTGCAACCATTTTATCTCTCATTTTTTCAACAGCTACATACCAAGCTGAAATTCCTCTATAAATAAGCGGAGTATCACATCTCCAACAATGAGGATATGAGTGAACTATAGTTCCAATATTTACAGAAAGTTTTTGTTCTTTTAATGATGCAATAACCATATCATTGAGTTCAAAAACATTAATTCCATTTTTATCTAAAAGATTATAACTTTTTCCAGAATTATCTATATGAGCTACAAATCATAGATCTTCTTTTTCTCCAATAATAAAGTCATCTTCTCCGTAAGCCGGTGCAATATGAACGATTCAAACTCAAGTTTCAGTTGTTACATGATGTCCTAGAACTACTGAATATGCATTTTTACCAAGTCTGATTCCTGTTCCTAAATCTGCTCACATTTCTCTTAATTGTATGTCAAAATCTGAAAATAATGGTTCATATTGTATTCAAGCTAAACAAGTTCCTTTATATTCTCTTAAAAGAGTATAATCATCAATATTTTTGTAATAATCTTTTACTTTTTCTGAAGCAAGTACATACGTATCCCCACTTGCTTTATCTAGGATTTCACTATACATAATATCAGCTCAAACAGCAAGTCAAAGGTTTGAATAAAGTGTCCAAGGAGTAGTGGTCCAAGCAAGAATATATTTATTTTCAGAATTTTTTACTTTAAATTTAACAGTAACTGTTTTACTTTGTTTGTCTTTATATCATTGATTTACTTCAAAATTTGAAAGTGGTGTCGTACAACGAGGACAATACGGAACAATTCTATTTCCTTCATAAATAAGTCCTTTATCATAAATAGTTTTAAACACCCACCAAACAGACTCCATAAAAGAAGTATCCATAGTTTTATAGTCATTTTTCATATCTACCCATCTCCCCATTCTTTCTACTGATTTTTCCCAATCTTGGGCATATCAAAAAACATTTGCTCTACAATGTTCATTAAAATCATGTACTCAAATTTTATTTTCAATATCATCTCTTCCTGAGATCCCTAATTTTTTTTCTACAATATTTTCGATAGGAAGTCAGTGACAATCCCAACCAAATCTTCTTTCTACTCTTTTCCCAAGCATCGTTTGGTATCTTGGAATTACATCTTTTATCGTTCCAGCTAAAATATGTCCGTAATGCGGAGTTCCAGTTGCAAATGGAGGACCATCAAAAAAGTTAAACTCATCACATTCATTTCTTGTTTCAACTGATTTTTCAAATATTTTATTTTCTTTCCAGTAGTTTATTATTTCTTTTTCTAATTCTGGAAAAGATTGACGCGGGTTTACTTTGTTAAACATAAGTTGTTAGTTAAAGGATAAATTATTATTTATTTATTGTAAATTATATCTTCATTAAATGGCGGAAGGGATGGGATTCGAACCCACGATACCTTGCGATATACACGCTTTCCAAGCGTGCTCATTCGGCCACTCTGACACCCTTCCCAAAAATATATCTATTTATGTTTTTATATTTTTAACTAAATCATCTAAATGCTCTTCAAATATAAAATGTCATTTATCTTCAAAAATTTCAAAATTACTTTTTTGCAAAACTTTTTGTAAATATTCTAGGTCAAAAAAAGGAACCACATCATCATCTTTACTATGATACACAAAAGTAATTTCCTCAAATTTTTTAAATGTTTCTAAATTTTTATCAAATCTAAAACTTCCTAAGTATTCCGCTGGAGTATCAGATATAGCAGGAGCTATTAAATGAATTTGAGAAATTTTTTCTAAATTATTTTCATTCAAATATTTGAGTAAAAAAGTTCCTCATAAAGAATGTCATATAAAAATATTTTCTTCTCCAAAATATGGAAAAGTTTTTTCAAACATAATTTTCCAATATTTATACTCAGCAAATCCTTTATTTGGCATTGGAACTTTTATTACTTCAAATCACTCTCATAAGTCCGAAAGTAAATTATCTTTCCAATTCTTTGCTTTTTCTGCATAAGGATTAAATTCTTCTCACAGAAGATAGTTTTCAAAATCCTTATAATTTGAAGCTTCAACTCAACCTCAAATAACAAATATTTTTTTATTCATATTCACTAATAAATTCTAAAGCCGTTTGCTTATATTCTTTGTCTTTTAATTCTACATACAAAGTAATTTCTTGTAAAATATCATCAATTTCATCTAAAATATCCTCCGGAATTCCAGAAGTATACATATATTCTAAAATATAATCAAGACTTTCAAAATCATCTTTTTCTAAAATTTCTTTAATTTTTTTGAGATAATTCTCATAAATTTCTTTGTTGTTCATACTATTTCCTTTCCTTATTAAATAATTTGTTTATGTCCCCTGATTTTTCCATCATTTCAAAAATAAAAATCATATTCAATTGTTTCCCCAGCAAGCATTCTTGGAAACCAAATTTTATCATCTTCCCACATTTGATCATATGGAATTTTTGAAATTTCAAACCACTCAGGTTTCATTTCTTCTGTTTCGGTTGGAATTCATTCAAAATCAAGTACTTTAAAAATATGTGCATCTAAATTCCAAGTGCTATCTTGATCAAAATAAAAATGTAATACTCAAACTTTTTCTAAATCATTTTCTTTTGCTTCCAAAGTAGTTTCTTCTTGCATTTCTCTAATCATAGCTTGTTCTTGAGTTTCTCAAGCTTCAATTTTTCATCCTGGACCATTCCAAAATCCTTGTCAAAATCATCTTTTTTTCATACAAAGAAGTATTTTATCTCCTTTCAAGATAATTCATAAAGTTGCTTGTTTCATATTTTAAGAATTATATTTTAAATCATGTTCTTTTTTGAGTTCTTGTTTTTGGATTTCTTTTGTTGTTTGCCAAGAAATTCCATTTTTTCTTCCATTTATTCTTTGAGAAAATTTTTTATCTGCATGAGAAAAAACATTTTCTAAACTTTCAATGTATCATTCTTTTTCTAACTTTTTTAAAAGATTTATATAGCACCGAAATATATCTCCAAGTTCATCTTCCAAATATACTGAATTGTTTTCTTTCAATTCCTCTTTTACTTCTTCTATTTCTCACTCCAAATCCTTCCAATATACTGAAATATCTTTTTTATTTTCTCAACCATTATCAATGAAATATTTTTCTTCAATAATTGAAAATAAATTTTCTAAATCAACTTTTTTCATCATTTTAAAAAATTAAAAAAGCACAAAAAATATATTTTTTGCGCTTTGGTTCAAATATTTTTGAAAGGTACCACCAAAAGCTGTACTTAATTTTTTTTTGTTCACGAGAGATTTTCAAACTCCGAGAGGTTCTAATCATAATTTCTTATTTTCTTCCTCCAGCTTGTGGTTGATAGCCACTCAAATGCTTTTTAAGAAATAATATATTTCTTTTCTCTATAATATGTGTTTATTTTATTTGTCAATATAATTATACTTTTGTCTCAAAAATAAGAGGATAATTGGATGATAATTTGCTAAAAAACCTACCTAACCACGAACCTAGCGGACATAGTGTTGTTACGATACCCGGCTTTAGCGCTAACCTGACTTGCACAACCAGAACCCCCTACTATACGAGCATAGTACCCCCAACCAATACCATCAGTGGGAGCAATAGAAGCAAGCCATAGCCGTTCTCATAAACTTTGATCATTTGTTCAAGCAATATTTTGGTTTAAATCACAAGCTACTTGATATTCTCATTTATAGTTTCATGTAGTTCATCAAGTTGTTCCACTCGTTATATATGAATAGGCACTTGGAAGATGTGAACCTTTCTTTTGTGTCCATCAAAGTAAATATTTCTGTCTATTTTGATATACCTCAGTACTTCTTCCATCCCATGTAGTTGATGATTGTTGGGTAGAATATTGGGCATAGGTAATATTTTGTGTACTATTATCACTATGTGTGTATGTCATATCATTTCATAAATCTCTTGTCCCATCTATACAATCTGATAAATATAGAGCTGGATATACAAGATGTCAAGCTGGCTTTGCATTGCTACTTATCCAATTTATTGCTGACAATTTGGTTGAATTGGTTCTATAAGTTGATAAATATCTCATACGATTTTCTAAAGTATCTTGTCAATTTTGATCATCTTGACCTGATGCATTTCTAAATCATACTGTTGCACTTCATATTGCAGTACAATTATAAACATGATCATTATATACTACATTTACTAAATTTCTCGTTTGTCATCCATAACTATCTGGTATATCACTATCGCTTATATAAGTATCAAAACTCCATCCATTATAACTTGCATTTGATGAAACACTTCCCCATCCATTCCATGCAATTCATTGTCCAGTTCAGTCTCATATATCTATAGTTGGAGAGATACAAAATCAGTTTCATCTCGTATTTCAAATGTATACATCATTTGCCTCTGATATCCAAGCCCATCCAGCATTTTGACATTGAGTTTGGGTTACACTTGTTGGTGGAGATGATCTAGTCGCACTACAATTTGCTTCACTTCCTCCATAATATCATACACATACCCATTCTCTGCTTGTTCCTGCTGTTGGAAATATTGGTGTAGTTGGATCAGGGCTTCCACTACTACAAAATGTATCTGAACCAAAAGCAGTAGCTGTATGTAAGTAAGTCTTATTATTTGCTGTTCCACAAACTCCATTTACTGGTGTTGGAGCTCTTGATGCACTACATGTTGAAGAAGTCGTTCCTCCATTTAATCACTCACATACCCAAGTAGTTGAACCATCTGGATCTGGAAATTCTGGGTCTGTCGGAGTTGAATTTCAACTAGCACAAAATGTATCGCTTCCATAGCTTGCATCGGTATATTGATAGATTTTTGCATTTGCTGTTCCACAGGCTCCATTCACTGGAGTCGCTGTTTTACTTGCACTACAGTTTGCAGGAATTCAAGTAGGAGTTCCGCTTCATTCACAAGTCCAAGTAGTTGGGGTTCATTCAGTTGGAAATACTGGAGTTACTGGATTTGAAGTTCCACTTTCACAAAATGTACCAGTTCAATAGGTTGTATCTGTATGTTCATATATTTTGTTGGCACTTCCACATAGTCCGTTTACTGTAGTTAGTGCTGGTGGAGTTGATGGTGGAGTACTTGGACTTGACCCAGTTGTTTCTTTGATAGTTTGATAAATAATAGGGTCATCCATTGAGGTTGTTGGGGTTCCTATTGGATTAAAATACTTGTCTACTAGATTTTTATCTTCTTCATCTTCTAATTGCTCTTTCACTTTCTCTATAATATCTTTTACGAGTTCTAAATCTTTCATTTCTTTATTTTCTGATACTGTTGTTCATAATGGATAGGGTAAATTACTGTCTCTGTCTGTAACATAGTGTAGTGTTGGGGCTGGAGTTTCAAATAATTTTAGCTGTTTTTGTTCTCAAGTTAAATTTCCAGAATAACTAAATATTAAACTTGGTACAAAATATCTCATCGTTTCAGTCTCAAAAAATCTTGCTTTATAGTTTCATACCACTTTGGCTTGCGATTGATTTGCATACACTGCTGGTGTGAGAATATTTGCTTGAATATTTTCTAGTGTCGTTCAAATTTGATATTCTCCTTTTGGGGTAGATGCATAGATATAGGCTGTTTATGTGTAGGGATCAAATGGAAGTTTATTCATTTTGATTTGTTTTGAGATGGTTTCTCAGAGTTCTCATTTCGTCCAGAGTAAAGTTCATGAAGCGGTTGTTCCACTTCACATGATTTGAATCGTTTCTCATTCTGGTTGTGGTGGAGTTCAGGTTTTCAGACTGTAGAGTTCTATTCAGGTTTCTATATTTTTCAGAGTAGCTATTCTATTTCCATCTCTGGCATTTCCGGAATAGTTTTTAAATGAAATAAAAGCTATCGTTGCGAGTATTGCTAAAATTGTAATCACTATGATAAGTTCTACGAGTGTAAAACCAAAGGTTTTACTTAAGAAATTTTTGTAAAAATTTCTTTCTTTTTTTATATTTTTTGTTTTCATCAATAGAAAATTATAGGATAAATTTATTGAGATTTTAGCATATATAATTTTTTTTGCAAATCTATATATAATAAAGACAAATACTAACAGAATTATTCTCTCAAAACTTCTTTCCAAAATTCTATATTTGAAATCTTTTGCCATGCATCTCTTAATTCCTCTAAAAAATCTTCCAAATCTTCTTGAGTATAAGAAACACTTACATATTCACATTTTCCAGTTTTTCATTCTACAAAATCAAGAGCGAGTTCCCCCACACTAAATCTATTTTTCAAATCATTACAATTTTCAACCATCAATTTATAAAATAAAAGTTGTCTAAAATATCCTCATTCTCCTATCTTTTTTTCTCAAAGTTTATCAATTCACTTTATTGTTCCAAGAGTTTTTACACTTCCTGTTTTGTAATCAACCAAAGCAATTTGCTCTTGAAACAGGCTTCATTGTCATAAAAAAGAAATATGCGGCGTTGTTGCTTCTCAAATAATTTCAATTTTATCAATTTTTCAAGTAAGAGGAATTCATTCAAATATAATTTGCTTTGGAGAAAAATTATATTCAGTTGCAAAGGTTTGTCTTGAATTTGAAGAAAAAATAGGATAATATATATTGAGTCCATTTACTCACCTTTCTAAAACTCTTGCATATTCTTCAGAAGTGAGGTCATATTTTTTTATTTCATCTATAAATATATTTTTTAAATCTTGAAGAGAAAAAATATTTCCCTTTGATTTTTCTATAGTCGCAATTTCTAAAACTTTATGATAAGCACTTCCAAACATCAAATTTTCATTACTCAAAAATGGATAGCGAAATATTACTTCTCTTAAAAACTTTTTTGGTTCTTCTAAAAATTTATTTAAATCTGTTGGAGAAAGTTTATAGTTTTGTAAAAAGGTTTCTATATATTCAAGTTCTTCATTTGAAGTTTTAATAAGTGGATTTTGAAGCATACTTGAAACGAGAAATGCTTTTGTTTCTTCTAGTGAAATTTCTAATTTTTTTTCTTCTGGTGAAATTCAAGTTTCTAAAACGAAACTTGACTGAATAAGTGGTTTATTTTCTTTTGATGCAGGCAAAGTAAAAATAAGCCCTTCTTTTGCTCTCGTCATCGCTACAAAAAAAAGTCTTCTTTCTTCCTCCAGAGCAATTTCCTTTTCTAATTCTTTTTGTTCCTCTTCTCTATCAGCAAATTGAAGCCCATCTCCCATCATCCCAAGAGGAAGTTTAAGTTTATCTGGAATAGCTTTTTGTCTCCAATTTCCTTCATACACTTCTGGAATAAATACATAATCATACTCAAGTCATTTTGAAGTATGAGCTGTTAAAATTTCTATATTTGAGTGAGCCGTTGCAAAAGCATCTCTATTTATCGGAAGTGAGAATTTTTTATGAAGTTCAAATTTTGCTAAAATATTTTTGAGAGTGATTTCATTATTATTTTCTATGTATAACTTTATTTTATTTACCAAAGTAAAAATATCTTGCAAATCATTAAAATCTCAATGTGCTTCAATATATTCAAAAATACACAGTTTTTCTAAAATATTTCTTATGAGTGAAGTAATTCCTCCATTTCACATATCTGATTGTAAAGCAACTATTTGCTCTCTAAAAGCAATTATTTTTTGCATATTTTTTGTATTTGCTTTTGCATATTCATCGGTTTCTATATCCTTTATGATATCCCAAATTCAAAGCTTAAACTTATTTCTTGAATAATTTTTTTGATAGAGATTTCTTGCCATATATAAAACATCGATATTTTCTACATCAATAATATCACTTCTCAAAATATTTAAAAATTTTTCATCATTAAAATAAGGATCGCAAATAAGAGCAAAAAAATCAAGTAAAAATTGTACAAAATGATTATTGAGAATATTAGAATTATTTTTTGAAGTAATAGAAAGTCATTTTTGTTTCAAAAAAAGTGACCATTCTTCTACTTGTTTATTTTTTTTCACAATGATAGCAAAAGTTTTTTCTGGAGTTTGAAGTCTTTTTATTTCATTATAGACAAAAAGTTTTTCTTTTATATCATTTTCAAGCACATAAAAATGATTTCATTTTTTTTGAGAATGTGGCGATTTTGCTGTTAGATTTTTATTTATAGAAGAAATACGATTTGAAATCCTTGCATTATTATTAGAAATAAGAGTTTGTGACAAATCAAGAATATCTTGAGTTGATCTATAATTATCATCAAGAACTACCATTTTTGTGAGTGGATATTTTGATACAAAATCAAGCATATTTTCAATATTTGCTCACTGAAAACGATAGATTGATTGATCGTCATCTCATACAACTAAAACATTTTGTTCCTCTTTATTATACTCTAAAATCAAATCAATAATTTTATTTTGTGAATTATTAGTGTCTTGAAATTCATCAATCATAATAAATTGAAATTTTTCTGAATAATATGCTAAAATTTCATTATCAGTTTCAAATTTTTGAGTTACAAACTGAATCATATCAGCAAAATCATAATATCAAAAATCTTTCATTTTTTTATTATATTCTACATAAAGTAGGTTTAATTCAGAGAGTTTTTTAATATGTTTTTCATATATTTCACTATCTTTTTGTCTTCTTTTTTCTAAGTCTCTAATTCTTTTATTGTGTTCTAAATCAAGTAATTTTTGATCGTATGTTTTTTGCAAATTTTCTATAATTTTTTGAAATTTTTCTGGAGTAATTCCTTCTGATTTTAGTTTTGAAATTCTATCTTTTATATCTTTCAAATAAGCAAATCTGTCTACTGAACTAAAAAGCTCTTTCACCGTTCCAAGAGAAATACTCGTGTCAAGAGACTCACTTATTATTTCGTAAGATTCAATATCATCAACAACTTGTTTTGCTCTCTCTTCTAAAAATTTTTCAGGAAAATCACTAATTACTTCTGAAGCAAAAGCATGAAAAGTAGTCACTTTCACTTTATATCAAATAGATCATAAAAACTGAGAAAGTCTTTTTTTTATCGCAATTACTCCTGCTTCTGTAAAAGTAGTAATGAGAATATTTTCAGGATTTATTCCAGTTTGTAAAATAATATTTGCAGTCCTGAGTGCTATAATCTGAGTTTTCCCTGTTCCTGGCCCAGCAACTACCATCACTGGTCAATAAATCGTATCTACAGCTTGTTTTTGGTTTGGATTAAGTTTATTATATTCTTTTTCAAAGATATCTTGTTTCATGCAAAAAATTTAAGAAATAGTTTTTTGTATTATATAAATTTTTTGAGAGAATGGAAGTTTTTTGTCTTTTAATTACAAAAAATATTCTTATAAAAACTATATTTTATCTATTATTTTTACCCTTGAATATCATGTTTTAAACTCTCCATCTACATATATTCCATCTATATGTTCTATTTTAGTGGTTCTTGTAAAGTTTTCATTTGGTATTCTTGCTTCCAATACTCTTAAAGTATCTACTTCTGGTCTACTTATTTTACCTGCAAGTATTCTCTCAACTAATTCTTGATAAAGCGAAATAACTAATTCCTGATTTAATTCTGCTACTAAACGTCTTTTTTCTGGTAATCATCCGCTCGGTCCTCTTAATCATTCTATAGTATCTAATGTAATCTTATTCATAATTACGTGTTAAAAAATAAAAAGTTCCTCAAAACTTGAAGAACTTGTCAGCTGGTATAATCAAACAACAAAAAACTAATCCTTCAAAAAGAACTTATTAAAGAAAAAGAAAAAATAAAAATATTTTTTTAGATTTAACATAATTTTAAAAAATTATTATTAAGTAATATTTTTATATTGATAAAAATAAATTTGTCAAATATTTTGTATCATCTCCTATACTATTTTTTCTTTCTAAAAATACTCACCACTTCTAAAAAAGTAAATAGAAGTAGAAGATTTACAAAATATAAAAATACTTGGTGATGATAAATATAAGCACTTATTTTATCTCAAAGATTTACAAATAAAAAGATTATCAGCAAAAAACTCATAATTATTTTTGAATAATTATTCTGAATAAAAAGTTTTAATTTTTCTTCTTCTAAAGCTTTTACATATTTTTGATGAAGAAATATAAAAAATATTGATGCTGCAAATATAAAAAATGGAAATAAATTAGTAATATGAATTGTTTTTTCAATATCAGGAGTTCATTTTATAAGCATTTCAATAGCTACAAAAAGTATTACTAAAAGTCAAATCCATTGAATAATTGGATATTCTCCTAATTTTTTTGCAATATAATTTGAAGCAAATGCCATAAGTAGTATAGAAAATACCAATCAAATTCATAAAGTAACAATATTTCCATGACTTGCTCAAGCAACTGCTAATACATTATCCAAACTCATAGAAACATCCGCAATAATAATAGTCCAAATTGCAGAAGCATATCCTATTTGCTTCACTCCAGTTTGAAGAGCTTCATCCTGATGTTCTCCTCCATTTCTAAGTTCTTTATAAAACTTCCAAACTACATATAATAATAAAATTCATCAAGCAAATCTCAATCCCGTAATATTGAGCAAAATAGTTGCAAAAAATGCAAAAATAACCCTTAAAACAGTTGCCACTATTATTCAAATAGTAATTGCTTTTTTTCTAAGTGCTGGAGGAAGTTTTCTTGTTGCCATTCAAATAACAATAGCATTATCTCAGCTCATCACAATATCAATAATAATGATATTTACCAAAGCCAAAAATCAAGCAAGAGTAAATAAAAGCCAAAAATCTTGTATAATTTGTTCCATAATTATGGGGATTAAAAATTAAAATCTTATATATCTAGCAAATATTGGAGAAAGTTTTTTAAACTCTTTATAGAGTTCTGCTTGTATATCTGTAAATATTTTATCATTGAAATTATATTCAAAAAATTCAACGAGTTCTATAGGGTTGAGTTCAACGGTTGTTCTTACTAAATGTGCATTTGCTCATAAATAAAATAAAATATTTTTTTCTGATAGAGCAATCTTTTGAGCAAAAATAGTAATTTGAGTTAAAATATCATCAAATTTTGCTTGTATATTTTGATATTCTTTTTTTTCTAAAAATTCTGGATAATCATATCCTAAAATCGGAAGAGAATTTTGTAAAACTCAAAAATGAGGAAAAATATATTTTAACTTTGTATAATGAAAAAAATCAAGTGTCAATTCAAAACTCAAACTTGCATGTCCAAATTCATACGGTAAAATATCTCACTTTTTTCTTTCTCAAAGCGAAAGTTTAAAAAGTACATCTTTATCAGAATTATCCATATTTTCTACAATATCTATCGATTCATCAACAGAAAGTCATTCACTCGAAAGATTTTTGAAAAGAAGTGAGGTAATGATTTGATTATCAAAATCTCATTCAAATATCACAGAAACTTGTTCATTTGCTTCTATTCATTGAAAAAGTCCAGCCTGTTCTTCATCGTATTCATTTGAATAATTTTCAGATATAAATTTTCTTAATTTTACTTGATTAATAAGAGGATTTTCACTAAAATTTCAAGAAATATTTTGCGTTTCAAATGCTTTTTTTATATTTCATAAAATATTTCTTATTTCATGAACTTCAAGTGCTGAAATAAGATGAATTATTTTTTGAATTTTATTTTTATGAAACGAAATTTTTACAGATACCAAAGCTGCAACTGGTAATAAATAATCTTTTAATTCAGGATTGGTTTGAGAAAAAGAAATCAACTCTTCCCCATATTTTTTATATTCTTCAAAAGACTCTGATAAAACAATATCATCTTCCTGATACATTTCTATTTTATCAGATTTTATGATTTGAACTTCTGCAACTTGATACAAATTATTTTGTAAAGAAATAGCTGAAACAAGAGATATTTTATCAATATTTATGATAATATTTTCATCATTTTTTTGAACATTTACTGACATTATTTTTTATATTTAGAAAATAAATATTTTTCTTCTCAAACTGAGATGGTATCTTGAAAATATGATGTATATTTTGATAGATCAACTTCCACAAATGTATCACATTCATGTGTTCCAGGAATATTTGTGAGATATATTTCATCTACAAGATTTTTTTGAAAGCTATAATTATAAATACTTGCTCATCAAATGATAAAAATTTTTTCAACTTCTTCATCTGCTTGAGCTTTTTCTATCGCATTTTCAATACTAGTAAATCATTCATATATCTCTGAATTTTGAATTAGTGAAGAAACAACAAAATTTTTTCTTCCAGAAAATGGTCTGAATTTTTCAGGAATACTTTCCCAAGTTTTTCTTCCCATAATAAGGGCATTTTTTTTATCTGGATTTTTTGTATCTAAAGTAATTTCTTTAAAGTTTTTTAGATCTGATTTCCAAGGAATATCATTTCATTTTCAAATTCAAAATTCTTCATCTACTGCCAAAATGGCAATTATTTTTTTATTCATATTTTTTTATATTAAACAGCAATCGGAGCTTTAATCGCAGGATGAGAGACATAATCTTTCAACTCAAAATCATCAATTTTAAAATCAAAAATACTTTTTACTTCTGGATTTATTACAAGAGTTGGGAGAGGAAAAGTACTTCTAGAAAGTTGTTCTTTCACTTGATCAAAATGATTTGTATAAATATGCGTATCTCAAAGTGTATGCACAAAATCTCCATATTCTAAGCCACAAACTTGTGCAATCATCATGGTAAGTAATGCATACGAAGCAATATTAAACGGAACTCATAAAAAAGTATCTGCTGATCTTTGATAGAGTTGACAAGATAATTTTCCATTTGCTACATAAAATTGAAATAATGTATGACAAGGTGGAAGTCATGATTTTGCCATTTCCTCAATTTCTACTGGATTCCAAGCTGAAACTATCATTCTTCTACTATCAGGAGAATTTTTTATTTGATTAATTACATTAGTAATTTGATCGATTCATCAAAAATCTCTCCATTGTTTTCCATAAACAGGTCAAAGTTCTCACCATTTTTTTGCAAAATCTGCATCATTTTTAATATTTTCTATAAATTCTTGCAGTTTTTCTGACCATTCTGGAGAATATTTTGGAAAATCTTTTTCTAAATCATTTGCTTTCAAATATGCCTGAAATGGCCATTCATTCCAAATTTTTACATCATTATCTACTAAATATTTAATATTTGTGTCTCCATTTAAAAACCAAATAAGTTCATGAATAATTCCTCTCAAAAACATTTTTTTTGTAGTAAGAAGTGGAAAACCTTCACTTAAATCAAATCTCATTTGATAGCCAAAAATACTTTTTGTTCAAACTCAAGTTCTATCACTTTTAAGAACTCATTTATCCATAATAGTTGAGAGCAAATCCAAATATTGTTGCATAATTCGATAGTTAAAATTAAACAATTTCAGTATATAAGAAGAGGAGAAAAAATCAAAAGAAAAAACCAAGATAGACACATCTTGATTTTTTCTTTTTAACTACTAAATTTAAATAGCATTACATCCCCATCTTTTACGATGTAATCTTTTCCTTGAAGTCCAACTTTTGCTTTTTCTCTTGCTCCAGACCATCATCCAGCTTCCACCAAATCAGCCCAATTTACCACATCAGCTTTAATAAATCATTTTTCAAAATCCGTATGAATTACTCCTGCTGCTTGAGGAGCAGTTGCACCAACTGGAATCGTCCAAGCTCTTACTTCTTTTTCTCCAGCTGTAAAATAATAACTTAATTCTAATGCATCATACGAAGCTTTGATAAGATTATCAAGTCCAGTGGTAATTAATCCCATTTCTGTTAAAAATTCTCTTCTTTCATCTTCGCTCATTTCAATCATATCAGCTTCAAGTTTTGCACAAATTGGCACTACTTTTGCATTGGTTACTCAAATAATTTCACTTAATTTTTCTTCTGAAGTATCCATCATTTCTTCTGAAACATTTACAGCATATACAAATTTTTTATTGGTAAGTAAATGTAAATCATCAAAATATTCTTGTTCTTCTTCAGAAATTACTGAAATTGCAAGTTTTCCTTCATTTAAATCTTTTAAAACTCTTTCGTATACTTCTTGAGCCGTTGCTGCTTCTTTATTTGCTCTGGCTTTTTTTGCATTGTCATTCACTCTTCTCCCGAGAGTGTCAATATCTGCTAAAATAAGTTCTGAATTGATAACTTCAATATCTCTTTTGGGATTTACATTTCCAGAAACGTGAATAATATCATCATTTTGAAATACTCTTACTACTTGTAAAATAGCATCTGCTTCTCTAATATTTGCTAAAAATTTATTTCCAAGTCCTTCTCATTTTGAAGCTCATTCAACAATTCCTGCAATATCAATAAATTCACAAGTTGCTGGAATTACTTTTTGTCCGTTTACTGCAGCTCTAATTTTTTCAAGTCTTACGTCATTTACATTTACCATTCATACATTTGGTTCAATCGTACAAAATGGGAAATTCGCAGCCTCAGCAGCATAATTTTTTGTCAAAGCATTAAATAAAGTTGATTTTCATACATTTGGAAGTCAAACAATTCCTACCTTCATTTTCTCATATTTAAAAAATAATTTCGCTTATTATATGAAAAAATCTCTCAAAGCAAAAAAGTTTTGAAAGATTTTAGATTTTCATTAAGATTTTATAAAAATATTTTTTTATTTTTCTATTATGCTTGGTTATGAATTTGTTTTTCTGATTGCTTTCATTTTTTATGTGATTATTTTAAGTGTATTTTTAATAAAAAAATTATCAATTTGAAAGATAATATTCTATAGTTTATTTTATTTTTATATTATTGCTATTTTTGCTATAACTCTTTTTCCAATACCAATTGCATGACTTGATGAGATAGCAAAATATGGTGGACAAAATAATAATTTTATACTTTTTCACTCTATTTTTGAAATTCTATTTGATAAACATCTGTATTATCTCATAAAAATAAAACAAATTCTCTGAAATATCATACTTTTTGTTCCTCTTGGATTTTTTCTTGGAATATTATGAGAAAAAAATAATTTGAAGAAAGTAGTTTTTATCAGTTTTCTCTTTGCTATTTTTATTGAATGTATTCAAGGAAGTATTGGGCTAATATTATGATTTCAATATAGAAGTATGGATATTGATGATGTTTTTTTGAATATTTTATGATGAATGTTTGGTTTTTGCTTATATAAAATCAGTAAAAAAATATATTCAAAATAAATTGAACTATTTCATTTTTTCACTACAATTTAAGAATAATGATTGTGGATAGTTTGATTTTTTGTTTTGCTATTGAAAAATTGCTTGAATCCCAATCTTTGATTGGTTGAGTTTTTTGAAATAGTAAAACAAAAATTTTAAACTTTAATATATTCTCTATTTTCTTTAAAAATATTAATTTTTCTTACTGCGGAACTCGCTATGCTCGAACAGTCCTCGTTTCAAAAAATGAATATTTTTAAAGAGTTTAATCTATAACAAAAAAATTATGACAACAGATGAAAGAAAACAAAAGATTTTGCAAGAAATTCAAAAAAATGAATTTCCTGATTTACATTTTCTCTATGAAAAAGAAAGTTTAGCACTTTTTGAAGAAATTTTAAAAGAACTTTTAGCTCAAGAAAAGCAAAAATTTACCACTTTTATATCAAAACCAAAAGAAGAAATTACTTTTGATGATTTTCAAGATTTCGATGCTTTGAGATATTTATTTATGCTCTTAAATCATATCGATATGGTGGATAAATCAGAAATAAGTGAAAAAATTATTGAAGATTTTGAACCACTTTATACCGAACTTTCAAATGAAATGACTTTCAGTTTTCCATACTATGAAAGAGTTCTTACAGTTTTAGAAAATTCAAATCTTGATAGTGAGCAAAAAAGAATTTTAGAACTTGAAAAAAAATCTTTTGAACTGAATGGAATCAATTTAGAAAAAGATATTCAAGAAGAAATCAAAAAAATAAATCTTGAACTTTCAAAGCTTTCTTTGGAATTTCAAAATAATATTGTTGCTTCAAAAAAGAAATTTTTATACCATATTTCAAGTATTGATGCTATAAAAGAACTTCCAGAAGCAACTCTTGAAAATGCAAGAAAAAAAGCAGAACAAGAAGGAAAAAGTTGATATCTTTTTGATGCAGATCCAACAGCTTTTTGAGATATTATGGAGTATTGTAGTGATGAAAATGTGAGAAAAGATTTTAGTGAAGCAAGAAATCAATTCGCAACAGAATCTGAAAATGATAACAGAAAAGTGGTTTTAAATATTCTTAAATTGAAAGAAAAAAAAGCAAAACTTATGTGATATAAAAATTACTCAGAAGTTTCACTTGCAACCAAAATGGCAAAAGAACCAAAAGTAGTTTTTGAACTTTTAGAATGAATTACTCAAAAAGCAAGTGAAAAAGCAAAAAAAGAAATAGAAGAACTCAAAAATCATTTTGGATTATCAAAATTACAATCTTGGGATAGTGCTTATTATTCAAGAAAATTAAAGCAAGAAAAATATTGACTTGATGAAAAAGAACTCAAAAAATATTTTGAATATGAAAATGTAAAAGCATATCTTTTTGATTTTATCCGTAAGTTTTATGGAATAGAAATGAAACAAATTGCAACTCAAACATATCATAAAGATGCTCTTTTGTTTGAAGTATACAAAGATGGAAAACTTATTTCGTATTATTTACTTGATCCATTTTACAGAAGTGAAAAAAGACCTGGAGCTTGGGCTGACAATCCAAGAGGAAGATTTGGTGAAAAAGTTCCTTTTATCGTAAATGTTTGTAATTTTCAAAAACAAGACTGACACACACTTTTAACTATGAGAGATGTAGAAACTTTATTTCACGAATTTGGACATGCACTTCATGAAATGCTATCTGAAAGCCAATATAGTGATTTAAGTGGTTTTAATGTAGAATGGGATTTTGTAGAACTTCCAAGTCAACTTCATGAAAATTGGGTTTGAGAAAGAGAAAGTTTAGAAAAACTTGGTCGTCATTTTGAAACAGGAACGTCAATTCCAAAAGAAATGCTTGATACTCTTGATGATTTAAAAACGTATATGAGTGGCCTTTTTACTTTAAGACAAAATGAATTTGCTTTACTTGATATGAAACTTTACAGTGAAAAAGCTCCTGAAACAGTAGAAGAACTCGATGAAAAAACACTGAAAATAACAAATGAAATTTCTCTTTTTACAAGAGATGAAAACTATAAAATGTATGCGAGTTTTTGACATATTTTTGGTGGATGATATGCGGCTTGATATTATAGTTATATGTGGGCTGAGCTTTTAGAAGCTGATGTATTTGAGAGAATTAAAGAATTATGAATGTTTGAAAAAAATGTATGAGAGAAATTTATTGCTACTATTTTATGACAAGGAACCAGAAAAGAAGCAGGAAAATTATTTAGAGATTTTATGGGAAGAGAACTTTCAAATGTTGCATTTATGAAAAGAAAATGATTTATGTAAGAAAAAAACTACCTGAATAGGTAGTTTTTTTAAAATCAAGCAATTTTTGATTGTTGGAATACTTCTTCGGGAGTAAGAGCACGGTTGTAAATTTTTAATTCATCTAAAGTTCATTTTAAAGTATATAGTTCTCAATTTGGAATTAAATTTCAATACACTCATATATAAAGAGGAGTATTATATTTAGTTATAGGAAATATATCTAAATTTAATTTTCAATCTCACAAAGTATAATATTTTCTTCAATCTCAATTATATTTTTTTATTTTTATTCAATTTATATACATATTATTAGTTTTTCAATCGAAAGTAGAAGTTATATAAATAGTTGTTTTATTCAAAAAACAATCCTCTGCTATATAAGATGCTTCTTTTACAACTATTCAAGATCAAAATTTAGAGTCAAATCAACATTTATTATATCAAATAGGATTATTTATAGGACTTATTAGATAATTAGGAGAAACTATTCAAAAATGATATTGATAGTATGGATTTACATGTCATCAAGGAAAAGGTTTATTAAAAATAGGATTATTTCATGCTCCTGAAAATGATTTACTATAAGTATAAATAGCTGAAAAAGTAAAATATGTATCTAAATCTATTGATGGATTATTTTCTATTTTAAAATATTGTAATCATCATGTTAAAATAGTAGCTTTTCATATAGTCCCTATTTCTCATCAAATTATAACTCCTCAACTTCATTCTCCATGATTTCCATATCAACTCAAATCTTTTAGTTTTCAATCATTTGTTTTACTCTCCATATCCCAATATCAAACCAAAGAATTATCGTAATTGTTTAAATTCATATTTTCTTTTATTTCGTTACAATTATGTATAGTATTTTTTCAATTATTCATCACAAAACAAACCTCTGGAGAAAATATTCAAGAATTGGTAAGTGCTTCATTTTCAACAACGATTAAACTTGGAAGACTTGGATCAAATCTATAGTTTCATCTTACAATGGAAGATTTAGATTTTGCATACACTTGAGAAATAAAACTCAATTCATTATTTTCACTATCAATTCATATTTGATAATATTTATTATTCTTTCAAAAAGTCGAATAAATATAATGAGTTTTTTCTTTTGGATCAAGAGGGACAGTATTCATTGAAATAATTTTAGCAATACTTTCTCAAATAATTCATTGATTAAGTTGAGATTTTCATTCTAGTCATCAAGTGTAAGTTTTTACTTCATCAGGAGTAGGAAAAGTAGAAGTTTTTAGAGTAAAAAGCTCAAGTCAAGTTTCAATATTTTTCAGAGTAAAAATTCTATTAGCATCTCTGGCATCTCAAGAATAATTTTGAAAACTTATAAATGCAATAGTAGCAAGAATAGTTAAAATAGTTATTACAATAATCAGTTCTACGAGGGTAAAACCTTTGAAATAATGTTTTATATTTTTCATAATAAAAGCATTAAAAAATAAAATTTTAATGCCAAAATAAATGGAAATTTTATAGAGAGTGTTTTGGGCAAACAAAAAAGGGCAACTTATAGCATATCCTAAATGTTCGCCAAAACACACTCTATTTACAAATACAAAAAGAGCTTGGACAACTATAAGTTGCCCTTATTCATATCTGTAAATTTTATGTGTATTTTGGCGAGTTTTAGTTTAGTAAAAAAGTTAAAATTTGCAAATTTTGTAAAAATATTATAGATAAATATCAAAAAAATAAATCCTCGCTTCATGAGGATTTATTTAACATAAAATTTTATTGAAGAAAATTTACTGTTTCTTGAGTTACCCGTCAATAATGATTTAATGTAACTTCTGAAATAAATAAAAAATCATTTTTATCAATATATCTTGATAAATCATTATATATATCACCTACCAATAAGTCAGTTTTTATAAACCATACTGATTTCATAGAATGAACTATATATTTGTAATTTTTGATTGCTTCATGTAAAGAATGATAATTTTGTCATTCTTTATTTAGTTGATATGTTATTAAATATGTTTTCATATTATTTTTATTAAATATTAATTTTTATTTATTTTAGTAGTTTTTCTACCTCTATTTCCCAATTGTTTCAGTGTATAATTCTATATTTATGTAATATTCATTTTATAATTAATGCCTTTGTTAATTTACTTATATCTTCCCAATCTTTACCAAAAATATAAGTAGCATTATTCAAAAATGAGCTTTCTAATATATATAATTCTTTTTCTTTAAATCAAAAACATATATATCATCCAAATCATCAAAGTCAGTATCAAATAAAATCTGGATTATATTTTTCTATAATATCCCATCTATTTGTAATAACTTTGCTTGTGTTATCTCAATATTTTTTTCAGATTGAATCAAAAACAATTTCTTTAGTTTTCTCCCAAGGATATTCTCATTTTTTTAGAAATTCAAAGTTATATTTAATAACTTTCCTCCTTGTAAATATCTCAAAAGTATCATTTGTTATATTTGCTTCTCAAAAAATTTCTAAAAATAAATTTATTGTATTTTTAAATTTAAACTCATTTTCAACCTTATTATCAATAGGGTCGGATATTATCATTAATTCTCAATTTTTACTTTCTATGTTAAGATATATTCACATAGCATCTATTAATTCTCTTTGATATTTTAATCTTGGAATATAGTTAATTCATTCATGTAAATGTCATCAAAAATCTTTTAGTGAGTATGGTAGCTCGTGAATATACTCTATTTTTGGTAAATCTTTTCTAACTTTTTCAAATCAATCTGAATTTATATTGCTTGCTTTGCCTTTATATCTGGGAAGAATAGAAAATCATTCTTCTATTTTATTAAATCATATTTCCAATAATTTATTTTTAATTTTGTCACTATATTTTATAGAAATATACAATATTTCTCAAGTTTCAAACCTTTCTAAATGAGGTTTAACATTAACAATTCTCTTTCAAGTAATCATCTTTTTTAATATTTATCAAATAAAACTTGAAATCCATAAAAATATCATATAATGCTCGTACCAATTAAGAGCAAAAAAACCATATAATATTTTTTGTTTTGCTAGCCTCCTGGGATCTCTCAAGAGGCATTTTTAGTAGTCTTAATCATAAACTAAGTTGTTACAAAATAATTGTAAACACTACTATACAAAAATCAAAATACTATATGGTTTCAAAACAATGTGTTGATAAAAAAACAAAGAATTTTAAATTTTTGCACCTATAGTGCTGTCACAGATTATATACCAAAATAAAAATTGTCAAATTTATTTATAAGTTTATGTAAAAATATTACATAAATATTTGAATTATTTCTAAATTTTATTATAATATAAATACAATTGTACTAAATAATTGCACAATATATGCTAAAATATTTAAAAGTAAGGAATTTTCTTTCATTTCAAAAAGAAACTGAAATAAACTTTGAATCTTCAAACTACTGAAATAAAAAATGAAATGTATTCTCGATATGAAAAGCAACTCTTATGAAAAGTGTACTAATATACTGAGCAAATGCGAGTTGAAAAACAAATATTTTAAAAGCTTTAGATTTTATTCAAGATATTGCTTTATATTCTGATAAAAAATGATTTTTAGAAGAAAGTACTCCATTTTTACTTGATACAAATTCAAAAAATGAACCAAGTTTTTTTGAAATTTATTTTTTTATTGATGAAAAAGAATACATTTATAATTTTGAAATTCTAAAAAACAAAATATTATCAGAGAATTTATATGAAGTAAAAAAATGAAAGTCTGAGAATATTTTTACAAGAAAAGATCTTGAAATAAAAGCTTGAAAATGATTTGAAAAAGAATTAAAGAAATGAAAAGAAAAAGTGAGATATGATTCTTCTGTTATTGCTGTATTATCACAATGGAATTGAAAACTAGGAGAAAAACCAATTGATTATTTTTTTAGAAATATGAATATTATTTTTAAAGATATTTCAATGCCTTATAGTGCAAAATTAATGGAATTACAAAAAAACGAAAATAATAAACAATTCGTTATTGAATTTTTAAAATCTGCTGATATTAATATTGATGATATAAAAATCACTAAGAAAAATTTACCAAAAGAATTTTTAGATAAATTTGAAGATATACAAAAAGCCTTTTGGGAAGAAAGAGCTACAAGAATTGAGTTTTGACATAAAAATTATGAAAATTGAGAAATAGTTTATTTTGATTTAGAAAATGAATCAGATGGAACACAAAAGCTTTTTAAAATACTTTGACCTATTATTGAAACTATTTTAGAGTGATGAATTTTGATTATTGATGAAATAGAAACAAACCTACATTTACATATTTTACAAAATATTTTTAAACTAATTCATAATAATAAATTAAATAAAAAATACCAATTTATTTTTACAACTCACAATATTGAGTTAATGGATTTATCAATGTTTAAAAAAGAACAAATTTGACTTACAAAAAAAGATAAATTTGGAAATACAAGTTTTGAAACACTCTATGACTATAACATTAGAAGTGAAAATGATGTAAAGAAAATGTATAATAATTGAGCTTTTTGAGGAATTCCAAATATAAAAGATTTTTCTATTTTACTTCAAAATTTCAAACTATGAGAAGAAAAAAATGATTAAAATTAAACAAAACATTTTTTCTTTTCTGTGAGTGAGAAAGTGAAATATGTTATTTTAATGAATATAAATGAATATCTTGATGTAATATTAGAAAAATTGAAAAAATAAAAACTCTTTCTTCTTCAAGTATAAATAAGTTAAATTTTTCACGAAAAAGTTTATATATAAAAACCTGATATTCTTTAGATAATTTTCAAGAAACAAAATCAAAAATATTTATTTTAATTGATTTAGACAGATATTCAAAAGAAGAAATAAATTTTATAAAATCTAAATTTGAAGATGAAAATATAACTATTATTACTTCAAATTTAGATTTTGAGTTATGGGTTTTATTACATTTTGATTTACATATAAAGGAAAGTTGAAATTATACAGAATTAATAAATAAAATTTATTGAAAAAAATATAAAAAATGAGAGGCTTTCTGTAATATAAAATTTTATAGAGAAATTATTGGAAATAAAATAAATGTTGCTTATGAAAATGCAAAAAAGTTAGAGAAATTAAATGAAAGTCAATGAAAAATTGATTTAAAAGAAAAACTACCATACACAGAAATTTATAAAATTATAGATGAACTAAAAAGTTAAACTTATTTCTTAAAAAAACATTATGACAAAACAAACCAAAAGACTCATAGAAATATGATTAAAATGAAGTATAAAAGAACAATCAAAACTATTTAATCAAAACTTTATAACTCGTTTTCTTTATAAAGTTGCAGTGAAAAAATCACTAAAATCTAAATACTAAAAAAAATATCTTACATTGTAAGATATTTTTTTATTTCCCCAAAAATTTTTCCTTTGAATGTTCAAACCAATTATTCGATTTTTCAAAAAGTTCAATTAATTTCTTATAAACTTTCCCTTTTTCTCATCAAATCAGATATAAATATCCAAATACTGAAGCTATCAATGCTCCCAAACTATCGAGTATTAAATCATTCATCGTATCTTTTACTCAAAGCCTAGAATCAAAAGTTCCATCCATAATTCCAAGATTTCTTGCTTTTTGCATATCAAGAGTGAAAATACTATCCATCATGAATTCTGTAATCTCCCAAAGAGTTCCAAGAGTCACAGCAAAACAAAAACCAAAAATTACAATCATAAGTGGAGGAGCTTTGAATTCCCTTGTTTTATAAAAAATATATGGAATCAAAAAACCAATAAATCAAAGAGCCAATCCTGCAAAACTATGCAGCACAATATCCCACCAAGGAAAAATATAATAAAATTCATTAATATCTCACAAAAAAAGTGAAGCATAAATAAAAAATATTATCACAAATTGAAATATTTGTGGAATAATAATATTGTATCTCTTAAAAATCAGATGAATATAGGTCAATCCTAATGTCAATAAAACAACAAATAGAATTGCCCAGTTTGCCTCGTAAATGGCCCATAATATAGCTAAAACAAGACTTCATCTCATGATATGTGTCCAGAAAGACACTTTCCATAAAAAATGTATCATAATCTAAAAATATATTTTATTCTTCCTCAGTTTCTGTTCTTTTTTTGAGTTCATCCCAAACATCTTTTGGAATATTTTTTGCTATTTTCACAGCAGGATAATTTTTTGCAGCAAGAAATTGTCCTCTTTTTGAATTTTTAACAACAAGTTCTTCTCCTGTTTCAGCATCTACTAAAAGTCATTTTTCTCTTAAAATTTGCTCTAAAGTTTCATCTTTTTCTGAAACAATCTTTCCTATCCATTTTACTCTTGGATATTCGCTCGATGCAAGAAATGGTCCAAATCTTCCAGTTTTTACAACAATAGTTCCCTCAATTCCATCTGGACAAGGTTTTCATTCGTATTTTGCTCTTAATCCAGCTAATTTATCAGCTTCTTCTTTTGGTTGTTCGATATAATCACATTCTGGATATCCTGAACATCCGATGAATTTCCCAGCTTTTGAAAATCTATAAATCAAATCTTGTCAACATTTTGGACAAGCTTTTCATACTTTTTCAATTACTTTTTCTGCATTCTCCCCTGCATTTTCTATATCTTTTTTCAGAGTTCAAACCCAAAATTTTTCAAGCATTTTTTGAAATTTTACTTTTCATTCTGCTACTTCATCGAATTCTTCTTCTACATTTTTTGTAAATTTATAATCCATCATTTCTTTGAAATATTCTTCTAAGAAATCATTTACTACAAATGCAATTTCAGTTGGTGATAAATATTTTTTTTCTACTTTTTCTACATATCATCTATCGATAATGGTTGAAATAGTTGGTGCATATGTTGAAGGTCTTCCGATTCATTCACTTTCTAGTTTTTTTACGAGTGAAGCTTCTGTATATCTTGCTGGTGGTCTTGAAAAGCTTTGAGTTGAAACAATATTTTTTGATGGAATAAGTGTTCCTACTTCGATACTTGGAAGTACAGCATTTTCTGAATCTTCTTCTTCATCATCGCTTGATTCTACATAAAGTGTCATAAATCAATCAAATTTTAGCACTTCTCATTTGGTAATCCATTCCTGATTTTCCTTTCCTGTAGGAGAAAAATTAAACGTCGTTACTTCTACGATTGCATCACTCATTTGACTCGCAAGTGTTCTTTTCCAGATAAGAGTATAGAGTTTTAATGCTTGTGGATCTAAAATTGATGTTAAACTTTCAGGAGTTGTTGAAAGATAAGTTGGACGAATTGCCTCGTGCGCCTCTTGTGCTCCTGCTGCTTTTGTTTTATATTTTCTAATTTTTAAATAATCTTTTCCAAATTTTTCTTCAATAAGTTTTCCAGCTTGACCAAGTGCATTTTCAGAAAGATTTACACTATCAGTTCTCATATAAGTAATAAGCCCCGTTCTTTCTCCATTTCATAAATCTACTCATTCATATAATTTTTGAGCAATCATCATCGTTTGTTTTACTCCAAAACCAAATTTTCTTGAAGCTTCTTGTTGTAAAGTTGAAGTCGTAAAAGGTGCTCCTGGACTTCTTTTTGAATCTTTTTTCTCAACAGAATTGAGTTTAAAATTGAGAATTTGTGAAATAGTAAGTTCTGTATTTCCTTGTTTATTTTTTGTTTCTTTTACTTCTGGTAATTCTTGAAACAAAATATGAAGAAATTTTTGTATATCTTCGATAGATTTAAAATTTTTATTTTTTCCATCAAGTTTAGTGAAAAGAGTTTTGAATTTTGATTTATTGTATTCAAGTTCTGCAATTATTTTCCAAGATTCTTCTGGTTTAAAATTTTTGATTTCTCTTTCTTTTTCAACAATAAGTTTTACAGCAACTGATTGTACTCTTCAAGCAGAAAGTCATTTTCTGATTTTTTTCCATAAAATTGGTGAAACTTTGTATCAAACCAAACGATCAAGTAATCTTCTTGCTTGTTGTGCATCTACAAGATTTACATCAATATTTCTTGGATTTTTGATAGAGTGAGTAATGGCTTCTTTGGTAATTTCATGAAATACAATTCTTCTTACATTTTCAGGATCAAGTCCTAAAATATGACAAAGATGCCAACCAATCGCTTCTCATTCGCGGTCCTCATCCGTTGCTATCCAGATGCTTGGGTGAGTTTTTGCAAGTTTCAAAAGTCCATCAACTGTTTTTTTCTTTTCTTCTGTTACTCCATATTCTGGTGTAAATCCATTTTCTATATCAATTCCAAGTGTTTTTTCTGGCAAATCTCTGATATGTCACATTGATGCTACTACCTTAAAATCACTTCATAAGAATTTTTCTATCGTTTTCCCTTTTGCTGGAGACTCCACTATCACAAGATTTTTTGCCATATAAAAAAGCTAATACTAAATTTTATATTCACTTTTATATTTTTTTTTGTGTAAGTCAAGAGATTTTTAAAAATATTTATTTTTTGACAAAAATTATTTTATGGTATAATATTAAACAATTTAATGGTTAATTTATTTTCATGTCATCTAAAAATTTTCCTGTCTCTATCAATGCAGAAATAAGTCCAGAAGATATCATCAGAAGTGATTTGAGTTTTCCAAATGTAAACAAAGCTCGCTATATCAGAGCACTTGATAAATGAGCTAATCCTGATCTGGTTTTAGAAGCATTAAAAGCAGAAAATATTATCAGAAGTCATACACATTTTCCAAATATTGATAAAACTCCTTATAGACAAGCTCTTAATAAATGAGAAAATCCTCTTTCAGTTTTAAAAAAATTACAAGCAGAGGATGTTATTAGAAATGATTCATCTTTCTCAAGTATGAATAAAGTTTCTTACAAACATGCCCTTGATAAATGAGAAGATCCTATTATTGTTTTAAATAGATTATATAAAGCACATACAGCTCTTCTGGAGGCAACAGAAAATATTAAAAAAATTGCAAAAAATCTAGCATTAAGAAAAATTTAAATTTATCTTAAATAAAAATAATTATTTTGTATAAAGAATTGGCCATTTTCAAGTTTCTTGAAATATTTTTGTTTTCTTATAAAGAACTTCTAATAATCCTGGTTCAGATAAATTCATTACCATGTATTTTCCCCCAGTTTTAGAATAAAGTTCTGGTTTACATCAAAAAGATGTATAAAATGATACTAATAATCTTACTCTTCTATTCATATCTGATGAATGTTTTTTTTGAGGATTAGCTTCTCATTTAATTTTGGTAAGTCCATTTTCGTAAGCATATCTAATAATACTCAACATTGCTTCTACTCATTTTGTTGGCATTTGAATCATCTCTATAGAAATAACTCCTGATTTAATTTCAATTTTATAATGCCCATTTACTCAAAAGTTACATTTTACTGATTTATATATTTCATCTCAATATTCATTTATTTCTATCGGTTCTGGTAAAATTTCATCCAATAAATCCAAAAATAAAAGTTCAAAATCCTCTTTATCTAATATATTATGTACTTTTTGTGATGTTTGTTGTACTATAGATCAATGGAAAGTTGGTTTTTGAGATATTGTATTCAAACTTTCTATATTCATAAGCGTAATTTTATTATATTTATTAAATACTTACTACATTTTTTACTAAATTTCTATTATCATATGGAAATTTATAATTTTCTAAATATCTGATAATAGAAGCATATATTGACCATTTATTTTCACTCAAATAAAAAAAACTATTTCCTTCACTTTGAAGTGGATCAAATTCACGCAAAATTCCTGATAAATGATTATTACTTGGGAGAATCGGAACTACTCAAAGTTTAAAATATTCTCAAAGTCATTCTACTTCGTTATCACTTACTACAAAATCAAATCATAACAGTAAATCTTTTTTTATATCACTTGAAGCAACAACATTTAATTTCTGAGCAAACTCTTTTTTGGTTTTTATAACAAAATCACAAGATAATACCTCTAAACCATCAAGTAAAAAATCAATAGAATTTTCATCACTCAGTAAAATTAAACCAGTCGCTCTATTTTTTGTTTTGAAATGATAATAATCTTTTATTGCTTTAGAATATTTCTTTTTTTCAGTAAAAATTGATTCTGACATACTTTCATTATTAATACTAAATCTTTTACTTAAATATTCTACCACAATTTTTTAAAGAAGTGAAGAAAAACTGTTTGACTTTACTTAAAATGTTTTGAAATATAAAAATTGTAAAATAAAAAAAATCAATATAATCTCTTTTATATTAAATTTAATAATAAGAAAATGAAAGATTTTTGGAAAAATTTGGCTTCACAATGACCAATAGCCTTCCTTGCTCCGATGGATGGTTACACAGATAGTGCTTATAGACAAGTCAATAAAAAAGTAAATCCAAATATAATGTGTGTAAGTGAATTTTATTCTGCTGATGGACTTGTGCATTCAAGATTTTTAGCAGATAGCGTTTTACCACATCAAGATATTGAAAAACCTCTTATCATACAAATATTTTGAAAAGATCCAGAAATGTTTGCAAAAGCTGCAAAAATTATTGAAAGATATAATGTTGCTTGAATTGATGTAAATATGTGATGTCCTGCAAAAAAAGTGGTAAGTAGCTGACACGGTTCTGGTTTAATCATTAATCGTGATACTGCTTTTGAAATCGTTGAAACTCTCAATAAAGCAACTCACCTTCCGATTTCTGTAAAAACTCGTCTTGGATGGAATGGAGCTGAAACATTAATAGATTTTGTAAAATGACTGGAAAGTGCTGGAGCTTGACTTATCACTGTTCATGGAAGAACAGCAAAACAAGCTTATACTGGATTTGCTGATTTTACACAAATTTATGAACTCAAAAAAAATGTTTCTATTCCTGTAATTTGTAATGGTGATATCAAAAATTTTGATGATGGAATGGCAAAAATTTATTCTCCAGATGGAGAAGTAAAACTCGATTGATTTATGGTTGGAAGAGGAAGTTTTGGAAATCCTTGGTGTTTTGTTCCAGGATGATACGAACCAACTCTCAGAGAAATCCTTGAAACCATGAGTTTTCATGCAAATGCATTATTACTTTCAAAATGAGAAAAAAAAGCAACTCTTGATATCAGAAAACATTTAGTACAATATTTAAAAGGTTTTCCTTGAGTATCAGCTTATAGAAAAAGACTCGTAACGATTGAAAGTATGGAAATATTAGAATGAATTTTAAATGAAATCAAAACAGAATTTGCAAGCAGTTTAGACCTAAAACCAAATGAAATTAGTATATAAAAGAAAATATGAAAACTAAAATAGATTTTTTAGAAGAACAAATAAAAAATGAAGGAATTGGTTTTGTAGATACACAAGTACTTCTTTCAATTATGGAACTGAAAAAACACTTTACTCCTGAAATTATACAAGCAGTAGAAGACATTCTAGGTCTTCCCTCTCCTCCTAAAACAAGAGAAATAGAATTTGAATGTTTTTGTAAAAGAGAAATTATTGACAAATAATATTTTTATTTATAATAAAAATATCTCATTGATTTTTACAAAGGAGAATGTCATGAGAAAGATCCTTTTAGGAATTCTTTTACTCATTTCTCTCTCTGGTTGCGTGGTAGTTACTACTCATGCCAGAAGAAATGTGTATGAAGAAACTGGTATTGTTGTTCATCGCCCAATTGTAATTGAGCGACAAGTGATCACTCGTTCTCGTCCAGTCATTGTTGAAAGACAAATCATCATTCAACAGCCTCAACGACACCAGAGACATCATCACCACCATCATCGTCGTGAATATCATCAACACAGATGAACCAACAACCACATTTTTAAAGACCTAGGAAACTTGGTCTTTTTTTATTTCTGAATTTTTATATTTTCCATCATATGTTTTTTGTATGCTTCTACTCAAGGTTGATTAAATGGATTTACTCAAAGTAAATAAGCGCTTATAGAGCAAGATCTTTGGAAAAAATATAAAAGTTGCCCAAGATAATATTCATTTATTTCAGGAATGAGAATTTTTATAACTGGAACTCATCATTCTCTATGAGCTTGTATCGTTCATTCTAAAGCAGAATTATTTACAAAAGAAAATGTTTTTCAAGCAAGAAAATTAAGTCTATCATCATCATTTTCTACCAATGGGATATCTAAATGTATATTTTCATTTTTCACTATTAAAAAAGTTTCAAAAAGATTTCTTTGCCCATCTTGTACCAATTGTCACATTGAGTGTAAATCTGTTGAATAATTCAAGCTTGAAGGAAAAATTCATTTTCCATCCTTTCATTCACTTTCTCAAAAAAGTTGTTTCCACCATTCAGCAATATATTTCATTGAAAAATCAAAACTTGCTAAAATTTCAATCTTTTTTCATTTTTGAAGTAAAATATTTCTTATTCCAGCATATAAAAATGCTGGATTTTTTAAAATATCTTTCTCTTCATCTAAATATTTTTGCATCTCAGAAGCTCATTTTAAAATTTGATCAATATCATATCAAGCAATAGCAATTGGTAAAAGTCCTACCGGAGTAAACACACTATATCTTCCTCAAATATCATCAGGAATCACAAAAGTTTGAAATCAAAATTTGTCAGAAAATTCTTTTAAAACTCATTTATTTTTATCAGTAATTGCCACTACTCTTTTAGAAACTTCCTCTTTAGAATATTTTTTTTGTAAATGAGATAAAAGCATTCTAAAACTCAAAGCTGGCTCTAGTGTAGTTCCAGATTTTGAAATAACAATAATTCAGTAATTTTTATTTTCTAAATAATTCACTAAATCTTTTAAATAATTTGTATCCAATTGAAATCAAGTAAAAATAATTTTTTCTTCTATAAAATTTGATTTTAATGCTTCTAAAACTGCTTTTGCTCAAAGATATGAACCTCAAATTCATATAACAACTACTTTTTCAAAATTTTGGAATTTTTTTGCTGTATTTTTAATTTTTTCAATTTCTTCTTTTGAAATAATATTTTCAACATCAAACCAACCTAGAAAATCATTTCAAGCTCAAGTTTTATCTAAAAGTTTTTGATCTTGAGAAAGTATTTCTTTTTTATAATTTAAAAAATCATTTATAAAAATATCCTCTATTTGAACTTGTATGTATTTCATGATAATTATTTAAAAAATATTTCATACAAAAATTATAGAAACTTTCATTAAAAAACAAAATTTTTTATAAAAAATAATTCCTCTTCTAAGAAATTGATTTTTAAATTATTTTACTTATAATATGGAAAATTTACTTTTTAATAAAAAAATATGAATAAACAACAAATAAATGAAAAATATTTTTGCAAAAATCTTTTAGGTAAAACTGGAGGTTTTACCTTGGTTGAACTTATCATAGTTATAACCATTCTCGCAATTTTAGCAACAATAGCTTTTGTATCTTTTAAAAACTATGCAGGAAATGCCAGAGATGGAAATAGAATAGCAACTCTATCAAATATACAAAAATGACTCGATCTCTATCAAATAAAAGCAAGTAATTATCCACTCCCAGAAGACACATATGGAACTGGAATTTATATAAATAATTGAGAAGAAGTAGAGCTTACTTATGTTTGACTCATAAAAAATAATATCTCAAAAGTGATCAATATGAATACCATACCTCTTGACCCAAAAACAAGTAATAATTATATCTACTGAATAAATTATAATCAAAAATATTACCAAATAGCCACTGTATTAGAAAATAATATTTCGTACAATATTTTTCCAATTACTTATGCGAATACAAATTATCAAGCAAAAGTGAATGGAAATTATCAGTGACTCATTATAAAAAATAATACTATTTATAATATCCCCTCTTTAATATTTAGCAATACATGAACTATATTTTTAACTGGGAGTGTATTTTTTATAGCAGACACATCTGATAATCTTCCATATCCAATAGATAATGCGAATAGTCAAAATTCAAATACTCAAAAAATTTTGCAACTTGTCACTGGAAAACCTGCGTTAAGTATTACTTGAATCATTCGTCCAGAAACTCCAGAACAATTTGAAGAAAATAAAGAAATATACTCTAAGCTTTGATATAATCTCAATACTGTATGAAAAACTATTTTTTGAGAAAAATATAAATGAAATTTTCCAGAAGATGAAGAAAATAATACTATCTTAGAAGATTGTATATTTTGAGAAGAAAATACTTCTGGAAGTATATTTTGAGCATGTTCTTTATAATTAATAATTTATTTTTTTAATATTTTTACTATGTGAAATACAAATAAACAAAATGTAAGTAAATATTTACTTTCAACGGCTTTAATAGTAGGACTCACTACATTATCTATTCAAGCTTGGAATGGACTTACTGCATCTCCTTGAGATAAACTTGATTACCAAAAATGGAATGAACTCGTTGCAAGTGTACAATCTGGAATTCCTTCTGGAGCAGTAATGGCATTTAATTTATCTACTTGTCCAACAGGTTGGTCAGCTTATAATGATGCTATTTGAAGAACAATTATTTGAGTATGAAATGGAGCTGGAAGTAATACTACTCTTGGAAATATTTGAGGGGAAAAAAGTGCTCCTGCAATATCTGCAACTCATAATCTAGCAGTAAATGTAACTTGAGACTTAAAAATAGGAAGTTCTAATACTCTTGGAAGCTGAACTTTAAATACTTGATCTCTTTTAGTAGGTGGAGCAACTGGTCCAGGTGCTGCTAATATATATGCTCCAGCAGGAACAACTGCGGATATTACTGTATGACCAACTCAAAGTTTTATCGGAACAGTTTCTTGATGAATTTCTATATCTTGATGAGGAACAGCTCCTGATAATATGCAACCATATGTAGCACTCCTCTATTGTGTAAAAAACTAAAAAAATAAAGATGAAATTTCATCTTTATTTTTTTAGTCCCCTTTTGAGTTCTATTATTTCATCTCTTAGCTCAGCAGCTTTTTCATATTCCATATTTGC